>JBOGHK010000180.1:0-19931 GCA_050744325.1 Acidimicrobiales bacterium | reverse complement strand
TGCACTCGGAGAACAAGGCCGGCACTGGGGCCACGCACAAGGGTGGCTTCGGGTTCCATCCGATGTTCTGCACCGCGGACGCCACCGGCGAGTGCCTCGCCGCGCTGTTGCGGCCCGGCAACGCGGGGGCGAACACGATCGCTGACCACCTCGCGGTGCTGGACGCCGCCATCGCGCAGCTGCCCGAGACGGTCGCGGCGGGACACCGCTGCGGTGACGACGCTGCCATGGACGCCAGCAGGATCGTGGTGCGCACCGACTCGGCCGGGTGCTACCCGGGTTTCATTGCCGGCTGCCGGGACCGCAACGTGGGCTTCGCGGTCGTGGCCCGCAAGACCCCGGCTATCCATGCCGCGATCTCCCGGGCGATCTGTGACCCCGACCGCTGGCAGCCTGCCGTCCGCCAGAACGGCCAGGCCCGTCGGGGCGCCGAGGTGGCCGAGCTCACCGACCTCGTCGAGGTCGACGGCTGGCCCGACGGCGCCCGGCTCATCGTGCGCCGCGAGCCCCTGCACCAGGGCGCCCAGCGATCCCTGTTCCCTTCCCTGGCGCATCGCTACTGGGGGCACTGGACCGACCAGGCCGGCGACCCGGTCGACCTCGACAAGACGATGCGCGCTCATGCCCGCGTCGAAGACAACATCCGCCGCCTGAAGGACTCCGGCGCCAACCGGTTCCCTTTCCGAGACCTGGACGCCAACCGGGCCTGGCTCACCACGGTCTGCTTCGCCGACGCGCTCGTGCGGTGGTTCCAGCAGATCTGCCTCACCGGGCCACTCGCCACCGCCGAACCCAAGACCCTGCGCTGGGCGCTGTGGCACACCACCGCCCGCCTTGTCCGCCACGCCCACCGCCACGTCGTCCGTCTCCTAGCCGACTGGCCCACCACCGACACGCTTCTCGACGCCTACCAGCGCATCGCCCTCATCACCTGACGGCGACATCGGCCCATCCGATCGGTCCTGGTCGACGCCGCGCGCCCCGACACCGCCCCGCAAGACCAAGCCGCCCATCACCAGACCCGACCGGCCACCCCCAGCCCCACAAATCACGTTCAGGCCCCACCCGCGAATCCCGCCAGCACCCCGGCGCAATTCTCATGAACGATCAGGGCTAGGTGGGCGCAGAAGACGGTTCACCCAGCGCGAGATCGTCGAGTCAGGTCGCCAGGCCGGTGGGGCAGGATATCCCCGTGCCGCCGAGGCCGCAGTAGCCGTTGGGGTTCTTCGCCAGGTACTGCTGGTGGTAGTCCTCGGCGTAGTAGAAGGGCGGCGCGTCGCCGATCTCGGTGCTGACAGGGCCGTAGCCGGCAGCGGAGAGTGCCTTCTCGTACGCGAGGCGGCTGGTCTCGGCCGCGGCCCGCAGGTCGATGTCGGCCGCATAGATCGCGGAGCGGTACTGCGTGCCGACGTCGTTGCCCTGCCGCATTCCCTGGGTGGGATCGTGGCCCTCCCAGAACGCCTGCAACACGCTGTCGAACGACAGCTGCGCCGGGTCGAACACCACCAGCACCACCTCGGTGTGGCCGGTTCGCCCGCTGCACACCTCTTCGTAGGTCGGGTTCGGGGTGAAGCCGCCGGCGTAGCCCACGGCGGTGGTGTACACCCCGTCGAGCTGCCAGAACTGGCGCTCGGCTCCCCAGAAGCACCCCATGCCGACCTGGACCTGCGCCAGGCCGGTCGGGAACGGCCCCTCCAGCGGTGTGCCCAACACGAAGTGCGTGCTCGGCACAGCGAACGGTCGCTCGGCACGGCCGGGCAGGGCCGTGTCGGGCGTCGGGAGCCGCAGCTTGTCCTGTCCGAACAACATCGCCTCACGGTACCGGCCAATCGACTATGAACGCGGGCATGAACGTGCCTGAGCCACCGTCGAGCGGTCCGTGGGGAGAGCCTCAGTCCTGGCAGTCGTACACAGGCGGGCCCGTGGAGCAGCCCCGGACGATCCGCAATGCCGTCACCATGATGTACATCGGCGCCGCGCTGAGCATTCTGGGCATCATCGTCACCTTCATTCAGCGCGACGAGATCCGCGACCAGATCCGCGATTCCGACGAGACGCTGACCGCCGACGAGCTCGACACCGCCGTGGCCGTCGGCCTCACCTTCGTGGTGGTCACCGGGCTGATCGGGGTCGGCCTGTGGTTGTGGATGGCCAGCGCCAACGGGAAGGGCAAGTCGTGGGCCCGCGTCGTCGCGACCGTGCTCGGCGGGCTCAACATCGTGTTCACGCTCCTCGGCGTGGCGCTGGGGCAGACCACACCGCTCAGCGCTGTGGCCAGCGTGGTCGGGGTCGCGCTCGCGGTCGCGATCCTGGTGCTCCTGTACCGGCCGGACTCGAACCGCTACTACGACGCCATGGCGCCGAGGTAGCCCGGCAGCCGCCTTGCGGTCAGGCCAGCCCGGCGAGACGCAGCATCGAGGGCGGCACCCCGGTGTCGCCCTCGGCCAGCATCGCCGCCCGCTCGACGTTGACCACGTCGTGCTCGCGGTCGGACCAGAGGTCCCACGGACCGGACGGCAGAGCCCCCCGGTCGCCTCTCGCTCCCGCGCACGCCCGCAGGTACGCCTGTTGGTCGCGGAGGTCCTCGATGCCGCCGATCGAGCCGTGGCCCGGGACGATGATCGGCGCCATCTCCGCGAGCCGATCCAGCTCGTCGGCCCACCGTCGGGGATCGCCCTGCCAGCACAGTGGAGTGACGCCGAAGCTGCACATCGCGCCGGCGAACAGCATGTGCGCGCCCTCGACCAGCACCACCAGGTTCTCGTCCATCTGGCCGCTCGAGGGGAACACCGAGGTCGACTCGGTGACCTGCGCGTCGTCGGCGACCACGTGGCTCACGGGACGGGTGGCGACGTCGGCGAACCCGGCGGCCTGCTCGGGGTAGAGCACCTGCCAGCTCTCGACGTTGGGCGGTTGGTCGAGGTGCACGCTGGCCTGCGGGCTGCCGTAGATCGCGGCGAGCTTGAACCGGCCGGTGCCTCCGGCGAACTCGACGCTGCTGCTGGTGAGGACGACACGGCGCACGGGGAGGCCGATCTCGTCGACCTCGGCCGCGAACGGCTCCCACTGGTCCGGGGTCATCAGCGTGTCGACGAGAGTGATGCCGTCGGGGTCGACGATCACGCCGGCGTTGGCGTGGCCGCGCCCCGGTGGCCACTGGAACTTTCCGAACACACCGGTGTCGAGGGGGTCGAGCGCCATTTGGGCCGACGTTAGTTCTCACCACCAGATGCAGCATCAAACCGGCCGTCGGCACAGTAGTGTCCTAGTGCTTCGTGGTGAGTGGAGTGGATTCACGGCGAGCAAAGGCGGGCAGCCAATGGCGGGAGACAGTCAGCGACCGGGCAGCAACGTGCCCGTGGACGGAAGGCGCTAGGCCTCGGTGGCGCGGTCCTCGCCTGGCGCCGAGCGCGTGATCACGGTGCTGGAGTTCTTCGCGGCACACCCCGAGACGCGCTACACGCTGTCCGAGCTCGCCCGGGGCTGCGGCCTGAACAAGGCCACCACCCACGCCCTGCTGACCGAGCTGACCGGTCGCGGGGTCCTGCTGCGCCATCCCGACGAGAAGCGCTACTCGCTCGGGCCGCGGCTGGTCCCGATCGGCGAGGCGGCCCGGCGCGGCTATCACGCCGAGGACTTCCACGTCGGTGCCTTGAGCCGGCTGGCAGCTGCGGCCGGCGCCGAGGCCGTCGCGGTGCGCTACGAGTACGGCGACGACCACGCCACGGTGATCGGCCGGGCGGGCACGGGGCGGACGAGCCCGGTGCCGCGGCACTGGCCCCTGGTACCTCCGAACGGGTTGGTGTTCTTCGCCTGGACCGATGCCCCGTCCCGGGAGGCGTGGCTGGCGCGCTGCCCGGCGTCGGCCGGGGTCCGGCTGGCGATGACAGGGCTCGAGGTGGCCCGGCGCACAGGGGTGGTGATCGGCGCCGACATACCACCCTGGCGGCGACTCAAGGCAGCGCTCGGGCCCGGGGCGCCGCGAGACTCCGACGAGATCCGCGAGGCGCTTGCCGAACTGGCCCGATCCCCGGCACTGGTCCTCGAGATCGACCCGATGGCCACCTATCGCGACGCGTACGTCGCGGCCCCGGTGTTCGACGACCAGGGCCGGGTCACGCTGGCGTTGGCCGTCGGTCCGCGGCCCGATCGCCGCCGCAAGGGTGAGGAGCTGTCGGCGCTGGCCGACGCCGTGAAGATGGTCGCCGACGAGATGACCACCGCGGTCCACGGTCGGCGACCCAGCCTCGACTGACGTCGTGCCTGGACGTGGGCTCGTTCCGGCGTCCGATCGTCGCGAGCACCGCGACCGACGGACGCTGGTTCGGCCCTATCCCGGTGCGGTGATCAGGACCGGTCCGGGCGGACGTGCATCCGCCCGCCGAGGGGTACGGTCCAAAGCATGTCGGAGTACTCAGCCCCCCTCGACGACATCCGCTTCGTGCTCGAGAACGTGGTCGACCTGGCAGGGTTGACCAACCTGCCGACCTTCCGACACCTCGACGTCGACACCGTGGTCAGCGTGCTCGACGAGAACGCGAGGTTCATGGAGCAGCTGGTCGCCCCGCTCAACCGCGTCGGCGACGTCCAGCACAGCCGCTGGGAGGACGGCAACGTCATCACCCCCGACGGCTTCCGCGACGCCTACCAGCAGTACGTCGCGGCCGGGTGGGGTGGCGTGCCGTTCCCCGATGCCTACGGCGGCGGCGGGTTCCCCTGGCTGGTCGGCGTCGTCATGCAGGACATCCTGACCGCCGCCAACCTGTCGTTCTCGCTGTGCCCGCTGCTCACCCAGGGCGCCATCGACATGCTGTTGCACCATGGCAACGAGGAGCAGAAGGAGCGCTACCTGCCCCGGATGGTGACCGGCGAGTGGACCGGCACCATGAACCTCACCGAGCCGCAGGCGGGCTCGGACGTGGGGGCGCTGACCACCCGGGCGGTGCCTGCAGACGACGGCTCGTGGCGCCTCACCGGGCAGAAGATCTTCATCACCTACGGCGAGCATGACATGGCCGACAACATCGTGCACCTGGTGCTGGCCCGGGTGCCCGACGCGCCGCCGGGCACCAAGGGAATCTCGTGCTTCATCGTCCCCAAGTACCTGGTCGGCGACGACGGCTCGGTGGGCGAGCGCAACCAGGTCGAGTGCGTCTCGATCGAGCACAAGATGGGGATCCACGCCAGCCCGACCTGCGTGATGGCATACGACGGCGCGACCGGCTACCTCATCGGCGAGGCCAACCAGGGGATGCGCTACATGTTCACGATGATGAACAACGCCCGGCTCTCGGTCGGCATGCAGGGGCTCGGTCTCGGCGAACGGGCCTACCAGCGAGCGGCGGCCTACGCCCACGAACGGCGCCAGGGCCGGGCGCCCGGCGCACCCGCGGGGGAGCAGTCGCTGATCGTGGACCATCCCGACGTGCGCAGGATGCTGCTGACGATGCGGGCGACCAACGAAGCGCTGCGGTGCCTTGCCTACGTCAACGCCGAGTGCATCGACCTCGCCGCGCACCATCCCGACGAGGCCGTCCGGCGGCAGCGATCCGAGCTGGCCGACATCCTGACCCCGATCACCAAGGGTTGGGGCACCGACATGGGCGTCGAGATGACGTCGCTCGCGGTCCAGGTGTTCGGGGGCATGGGTTTCATCGAGGAGACCGGCGTCGCCCAGTACTACCGCGACGCCCGCATCGCCCCGATCTATGAAGGCACCAACGGCATCCAGGCGATCGACCTGGTGGGCCGCAAGCTGCCGATGCGCGCCGGCGGAGTCGTCGCCGACTTCCTGGCGGGCATCGACGCCACGGTGGCCGAGGCCACCAAGGCCGGCGACACCTTGGCGCCGATCGGCGACCGGCTGACCGACGGGCACCGGGCGCTCAAGGAGGCCACCGACTGGCTGCTGGCCAACGGCCTGGCCGACCCCGACAACGCCCTGGCCGGCGCGACGCCGTACCTGCGGATGTGCGGCATCGTGACCGGCGCATGGCTGCTGGCCCGTTCGGCGCTGGCCGCCCGGCGACTGCTCGACGACGGCGCGACCGATGCCAGGGCCGAGTGGCTGGGACAGAAGATCGTGACCGCGCGCTTCTTCTGCGACCAGATCCTCCCGCAGGCGGGCGGGCTGCTCCCGGCGGTCACTGCGGGCCCCGCCGACCTGGTGGCTGCGGACCTCTGACGGTTCTGGTCGCGCTCAGGTCCGCATCCCGCGCTCAGCGCGGCCAGAAGTGTCGGGTCTGGCTATCCCGCCAGAACCTTCGCCGAGAGGTCGGCCCACAGGGGAGGGGCCCAGTCGCCGAACTCGCGGTCGGTGAGCACCACGCAGGCGACCTGGGCGTCGGGATCGACCCACAGGAACGTCCCCGAGCCACCGAAGTGCCCGTAGGTCCTCGGCGAACCTCCGGGAGCGGTCCAGTGCGGACGCTTGCTGCTTTTGAGCTCGAAGCCCAGGCCCCACGGGTTGGGCTCGTAACGACCGAGGCCGGGCACCACTCCGGCCAGCCCGGCGAACTGCTCTGTCGTCGCCTCGGCCAGCGTGGCTGGGGTGACCAGCGTCGGAGTGAGCAGCTCGCGTGAGAACCGCAACAGGTCGTCGGCCGTCGACACCGCACCCCACGCCGGCGAGCTGCGCAGCTCGGTGCTGGTCATCGCCAGCGGGGCGCAGACGCCCTCGTGGAGGTAGTCGGCGACGGGCATCCCCGTGGCCTTCGCCATGGCCTCGCCGAACGCCTCGATCCCGGTGTTGCTGTAGATCCGGCGGCGACCCGGGGCGGCTATCGGCCGAGTCCCGTTGAAGGGGAGGCCCGACGCGTGGGCCAGCAGGTGTCGCACCGTGCTGTCAGGCGGGCCGGCAGGGTCGTCGAGGCTCAGGCTGCCCTCCTCTACGGCCACCAGTCCGGCGTAGGCCACGAGGATCTTGGTGATCGAGGCCACCCGCACCCGCCAGCTCTGGTCGCCGTAGGTTTCGGCGGTGGAAGCCGGGGTCGTGACCCCGGCTGCTGCTCGTCTCACCGGCCACGTGGCCATCTCGTCGAGCGTTCCCATCGGCCCCGACGCTAACGCTCTCGCTCAGGCTGGCTGCCAGATCTCGGCGTCTCCGGTCCGCATGTCGAGCACCATCGCGTCGGGTCGCGGCGAGTGGTTCTGGCTCACTCGACCGGGATCCGGGCGTCAGTGGCTACTGGAGGTCGCCCACAGGTTGACGTCGGCGTCGGTGGCGTGCCGGTCGATGGCGTCCAGCTCGTCGTCGGTGAACCCGAGGTCGTCGAGCGCGGCGATGTCGGCCTCCAGTTGGGCGACGCTGCTGGCCCCGATGACCAGCGAGGTGATCCTCGGGTCGCGCAGGGCCCAGGCCAGGGCGAGCTGGGCGAGGCTCTGCCCGCGCCCTTCGGCCACGGCGCCGAGCGCACGGACCTGGGCCAGCCGGTCCTCGCTGATCATCTCGCGGCTCAGGGCGCCGCCGGTGGCGACCCGCGAGTCGGCGGGGACGCCGTCGAGGTAGCGGTCGGTGAGCAGGCCCTGGGCGAGCGGTGAGAAGGCGATGCATCCGATGCCCAGCGTCTCCAGGGTGTCGAGGAGGCGGTCGTGCTCGATCCAGCGGTTGAGCATCGAGTACGACGGCTGGTGGATCAGCAGTGGTACGCCGCTCTCGGCGAGCATCCGAGCCGCCTCGGTCGTGCGGGCCGACGAGTACGACGAGATCCCGACATACAGCGCCTTGCCCCGCTCGACGGCCGTCGCCAACGCCGACATCGTCTCGTCGAGGGGAGTGTCGGGATCGAAGCGGTGCGAGTAGAAGATGTCGACGTAGTCGAGGCCCAGCCGCTGCAGCGACTGGTCGAGCGAGGCGAGCAGGTACTTGCGCGAGCCGCCCTCGCCGTATGGGCCCGGCCACATGTCGTAGCCCGCCTTCGTGGAGATCACGAGCTCGTCGCGGTGCGGCGCGAAGTCCGTGGCCAACAGCCGGCCGAAGTTCACCTCGGCCGAGCCGTACGGGGGGCCGTAGTTGTTGGCCAGGTCGAAGTGGGTCACGCCCAGGTCGAAGGCCCGTCGGCACACGGCCTGCTGGGTGGTGAAGGGGCGGTCGGCCCCGAAGTTGTGCCACAACCCGAGCGAGATCGTCGGCAGGGCCAGCCCGCTGCGCCCACATCGCCGATACGTCATGGTCTGGTAACGGTCAGCTGCCGGCTCGTACCCCACGTCGCTCAGCCTAGGGAAACCGCTGACGGCGGCGCCTCGGCCCTTCACGGGTCCCTCCACGATCGTCCCCGCTAGCGAGCCGCTAACAGCGGCCACGTAGGGTCCACAGATCCTGTTTCGCACCCCACATCTACCGTGGCATCTACACGACCGAGGGGTTCGTGGGGCTCAGCTGATGGCGCCGCCAACCGGGAGCGCGGGACGTGACGAGCGGGCGGCCATCGCCACACGCGGGACGCCCAGAAACGCGCACGACCACCTTGGCGGGGAACCCCTACGATCCTCTGACGTGGAGATAGGGAACGACGAGCTCGACGATGTGCGGCTCGACCTGCTGGTCAAGCGCAACTTCGCCTTCGTCGACCTGTGCGGCTTCACCGTGCTGACCGACGAGCACGGGGTGGGCGAGGCCGTGGTCGCGCTGTCGACCTTCCGGTCGGTGGTGCGCGAGCGGGCGGGCTGGCGGGGTGTGCGTGTCGCCAAGTGGTTGGGCGACGGGGCGATGTTGGTGGCGACCGAGCCTCGGCCGCTGGTCGATGCGGTGCTGCGGATGGAGCAGGCGCTCGACCAGCGTGGCTGTGCGCTGCCGCTGCGGGCAGGGATCGCCGGTGGCCGGGTCATCCTGTTCGAAGGCGACGACTACATCGGTCGAGCGGTCAACCTGGCTGCCCGGCTATGCGACGAGGCAAAGCCGCACCAGCTGCTGATCACCGCCTCGCTGTTCCAGGTGTCCTGCGAGGGCCTGTCCGGGGTCGACCTGGGGCCGCGCCAGGTGCGTGGCTTCACCCGTCCGGTCGAGTTGGTGGACCTCAGCACGCCACACCCGCACTACGCGAATCCCACCACCACGGGCCTGAACTGACGCGGCAATTCGCGTCGCCGCAGGTCGTGGCGGCTATGATGCCCGTCAACCATGCGCATCGATGAACAGTCAACGTTCTCGGCGCTGGGCGTTTCCCCCGATCTCGTGGCGGTGCTGGAACAGGCGAGCATCACCACGTCGTTTCCCGTCCAGCGTCTCTGTATCCCCGACGCCCTTGCTGGTCGCGACGTCTGCGGCAAAGCCAAGACCGGCTCGGGCAAGACCTTGGCCTTCGGCCTCCCTCTGATCGAGCGGGTCGGCGCGGCTTCTCCGCGGCGACCGGCCGGTCTGGTGCTCGTCCCCACCCGTGAGCTCGCGCTCCAGGTCGCCAACGTTCTCCGGCCCCTGGTGGCGGCCCGCAAGCTGCGGCTCGCCACCATCTACGGTGGGGCGCCGATGGCCCGACAGGTGGCCAGCCTCGCGGCTGGCGCCGAGATCGTGGTCGCCACCCCCGGCCGGCTGATCGACCTCGTCGACCGGAAGGCCGCCGACCTCAGCGACGTCGGCCTCGTCGTGATCGACGAAGCCGACCGGATGGCCGACATGGGCTTCCTACCCCAGGTCGAGTGGTTGCTCCGCCACATCAACCGCACTTACCAGACCCTGCTGTTCTCGGCCACCCTCGACGGCGGCATCCAGGGCCTAGTCGATCGCTACCAGCACAACCCGGTGTTCCACGAGGTCGGGTCGCCGACGGTCACCGTCGAGCGGATGGCACACCGGTTCCTCCTGGTCCACGAGATGGACCGGCCGAAGGTCGCGGCGGCCATTGCCCGCGGGACGGGGCGCACGCTGGTGTTCGTGAACACCAAGCGGCAGGCCGATCGCGTCGCCCGCGACCTGATCGGGCTGGACGTGAACGCAAAGGCCATCCATGGCGACCTGCGCCAGGAGCACCGCGAGCGGGCGTTGCGGCGGTTCGCCGCCGGCAACCTGACCGTCCTGGTGGCCACCGACGTCGCCGCCCGCGGCCTCGACATCGACGAGCTCGACGTCGTCGTCCACTACGACCCGGCGCCCGACCACAAGACCTACCTGCACCGCTCGGGCCGCACGGCGCGGGCCGGGGCTGCGGGGCTGGTGGTCACCTTGGTCCTGTGGAACGAGGAGCTGGAGGTCCGGCGGGTCAAGCGGCGGCTCAACCTCGAAGAGCCCATCGTCGAGATGTTCTCCAACGACGACCGCCTGGCCGACCTCGCCGCCTGGGACCCAGCCGAAGAGGGCGCCGCCTAGTACACCTCCTCCGGGCATCGCGGAGCACCGGGTCCAGAGGGCACGGCCTCGGGTCTGCGGCCGTTCAGCGAATTGACCCGCCGCGGCGATCAATCGGGATGGAGCGCCAGCATCCAGAGGAGGGTGGTCAACGAGAGGCCGTCGGCGATCTCGCCGGCGGCGATCAGCTCACGGACCCGTTCGACCGGAACCCACTCGATGCGCTCGCTCTCGTGGACGTCGACCGGATCGCCGACACGCGTGGCACCCTGGGCGACGAAGGCATGGAAGACCTGGTCGGAGGAACCGTTGGAGGGGTGGTAGGAGCCGAGCCGGCGCAGGGGACCGGGCTGCCAGCCGGTCTCCTCGAGCGCCTCGCGCGCGGCCGCGGCCTCGGGGGTCTCACCGTTCTCCAACGCCCCGGCCGGGACCTCCCATCCCCAGGTGTCGGTGATGAAGCGGTGCCGCCAGAGCAGCAGGATCCCCCGTCGGTCGCGGATGGCGACGCCGCTCGCCGCCCGCGGGTACCGGACGACGTGGTGGTCGAAGCGGTCACCGCCGGGCAGCTCGACGTCGGCCAATACCACCCGCATCCACTCGGAGTCGTAGACGGCGCGTTCGCCGTGGACGGTCCAACGCATCGGCGGGCGAGGATACGGCGCGAGACACCGCATTAGCGTCGATCGGGTTATGGCGAAGGTCGGTGGCAGCCAGCGCGTCCGGGCCGAGGCCGTGGCCCTCGCGGCTGTGCGTCTGGCGTTGCAGCTCGGCGTGACCCTCCCCGCCAGCCTCCGCCTGTGGTCGCTGGCGGGTGCCCTCCCGTCCGAGGTGGTCGGCGCCGATCCGGACGCGGACGGCACCGACCTCGCGACCGCCCTGGAAACGGCGACGCCGGCGGACGAACGCCAGGCCAACGGGCTCCATGTGACTCCGGCCTGGCTGGCTGACCACCTCGTCGACCTGGCGCTCGCCGACCTGGCCGGGCCGGTCGACGAGTTGACCGTCTGCGATCCGGCGTGCGGCGGTGGTGCGTTCCTGATGGCGGCGGCCCGGGCGCTGAACCGGCGGGGCGTCGACCGGCGCCACGTCGTGCGTCACCTGCTGTGGGGCGCGGACATCGACCCGGTCGGCGTGGCCGCGGCGGAGGCCGCGCTGGCGCTGTGGGCGGGCGAGGCACCCCCGCACGAGCACCTCGCCGTCGGTGACCCGTTGAGGCAAGGATCCGCGCTGTGGCCTCGGCCGGTCGCGGGCGGCTTCGGGGTCGTGGTCGGCAACCCGCCGTTCCTGAGCCAACTGGGTCGGGCCACGGTCCGGACCCGGGGCGAGGTGGCTCGCCTGCGCGAGCGCTTCGGCACCGCCGTCCAGACATACACCGACAGCGCGTGGCTGTTCCTGCTGCTGGGGGTGGAGCTGGCACGGCCCGGCGGTCGGGTCGCCCTGGTCCAGCCCCTCTCGCTGGCGGCCGCACGTGATGCGGCGTCGGTGCGAGCAGCGGTCGATCGCCGTGCCCGCTTGCGACAGCTCTGGGTCGAGGACCGTCGCAGCTTCGCCGCGTCGGTCCGGGTCTGCGCCCCGGTCCTGGAGGTGGCCGAGGCAGCGCCCGGGCGCGCCGACTGGGCGGGCCGACTGGCTGACGCGATGGGGATACCTGGCGTGACCGGCGTGGCCAGCGCTCGCCTCCGCAGTCGGGCGGTGGTGACCGCCGGGTTCCGAGACGAGTACTACGGCCTGGTCCCTCTGGTCCGCGAGGCGGCGGAGGTCGCGGGTGCTCAGCATCCGCTGGTCACCGTCGGCGCGGTCGACTGGGGCCGGAGCCGGTGGGGACAGCGGCCGACGCAGTTCGCGAAGCGACGCTGGACGGCACCGGTCGTCGACTTGGCGCTCCACGACTCTGCCGACCAGTCGGCGGCAGCCCGGGGCGCGGTCCGCTGGATCGCCCGGGTCAGCGTGCCCAAGGTGGTCGTCGCCACCCAGACCCGGGTGGTCGAGGCAGCGGTGGACGAGTCCGGCGCGTGGATCCCGTCGGTACCGGCGCTGGTCGTGGTGCCCGACGACCCCGACGACCCCGGCGACGCCGACGAGCTGTGGCGTCTCGCGGCGGCGATCGCCGCTCCCACCTCGACGGCCTGGCTGTTGCGCCGCGCTCCCGGCACGGCGCTGAGCAGAGCGGCGCTCAAGATCGCCGCCCGCGACCTCGCCGAATTGCCCCTCCCCGGCGACGCCGCGGCGTGGGACGACGCGACCGAGGCCTTCCGCGCGTACAGCCGCGCTCCCGCAGCCGAGCGCTTCGAGGCCTACGTCGCCGCGGCGACCGCTGCGTACTCCGCCGACGAGGCGCTGGTCGCCTGGTGGCGCGGCCGGCTGCCGGAGGCGATGCACGAGTAGGCGGGCGGGCCTATCGATAACGTCCAGCGGCAGTCGCCCTGGTACTCTGCCCGCAGACATCAGGAGTGGCTCGCCGCCGGTCGGCGGGCCCGGCAACCTGGTTCGGACAGCCAAGGTGCCTCCCGGCCATGTGCCGGGGATGCGGTTCCCTCCGGGGGAGCAAAGAAGTGTCCGGGCGTGACCCGAGGTGCTGGCGCTGTCCGAACCACAGCGAACCGATGGCACCGTCCGAACCACCGAACCCGCCACCCGCCTGTCACGGCGTGAGCCCTGGGGCCTTCCCGACCCCGGTCGTCCAGCGGCCGCACCCGAGCACGTTCCCCGTCACCGGCGCATGGCAGCCGGGCCATCCGGTCGGGCATCGGCAGTTCCACGCCATGCCCCCGCAGCGTCCGTTCGCGCTGGAGGGCGGTGGCGTGCTGGTCGGGCCGGTGCTGGCCTACGAGACCTGGGGGACGCTGGCGCCAGAGCGCGACAACGCCATCCTGGTCTGCCACGCACTGACCGGCGATAGCCACGCCTACGGCGACCTCGGCGGGGGCCACCCCACCCCGGGGTGGTGGAGCGGGTTCGTCGGCCCGGGCGCGCCGCTGGACACCGACAGCTACTTCGTGGTCTGTGTGAACGTGATCGGCGGCTGCCAGGGGTCGACGGGGCCGGCATCGCCGGATCCGCTCACCGGACGGCCGTGGGGGTCGCAGTTCCCGGTCGTCTCGATCCGCGACATGGTGCGTACCCAGGCATCGGTGGCCGACCACCTCGGCATCGCCCAGTGGCTGGCCGTGGTCGGCGGCTCGATGGGCGGGATGCAGGTGCTCGAGTGGGGCGTGATGTACCCCGAGCGGGTCCGGGCTCTGGTCCCGATCGCCACGGCCGCCGCGGCGAGCGCCCACCAGATCGGGTGGTGGAGCGCGGGGCGGCGCACGATCCGCATGGATCCCCGCTGGCGCGGCGGCGACTACTACGACGCAGCGCCCGGTGACGGTCCCCACGAGGGATTGGGCACGGCACGGATGATGTCGATGATGACCTTCCGCAGCGACGACGTCTTCAGCAGCAGGTTCGGCCGCGAGGTCGTCGAGCCGATCGACGGCTTCTCGCTCTGGCAGCGGTTCCAGGTCGAGCGCTACATCGAGTACCAGGGCGACAAGCTGGTGCGCCGCTTCGACGCCAACAGCTACCTGCTATTGACCAAAGCCATGGACCTGCACGACCTCGCCCGCGGGCGGGGCGGCCTGGGGCCCGCCTTCGGGCGGATCCAGGCGCCGTTGCTGGCGGTCGGCATCAGCAGCGACATCCTGTATCCCGCGCACCAGTCGCGGGACATCACCCGGCTCGCCGAGGCGGCGGGCCAGGCGGCGGACTACGCCGAGATCGACAGTCCCCACGGTCACGACGCGTTCCTGATCGAGATCGACGCCATGGGCGATGTCGTGACCAAGTTCCTTGCCAACGTGGAGGGTTGAGCGTGCGGTTAGAGACCCAGGCGATCTGTTCCGGCCGACAGCTGAGCGCGCCCTCGCTGGCGCCGGTGCTGTTCCCGTCCACGACCTACGAGGTCGAGGCCGTCGACGAGCACGCAGCGATGGCGCGCTCGGTGCATCCGACCCACTACTACTCACGCTTCGGCAGCCCGTCGGCCCGCGAGTTCGAGGACGCCGTCGCGGCGCTCGAGGGCGCCGAGGCGGCGCTGGCGTTCGGCTCGGGCATGGCGGCGGTCACCGCCGTGGTGCTGGGCTTGTGCTCCGCCGGCGACCACGTCGTGGCCCAGCGACAGGTGTTCTCGGCTACCTCCACGCTGTTCACCGCACACTGTCCCCGGTTCGGGATCGACGTGACAGTGGTCGACGGCACCGACACCACCCAGATCGTGGATGCCGTCCGCCCGGGGCGCACCCAACTGGTCTTCATCGAGACCCCGGCGAACCCGGCGTTGGCGCTCACCGACATCGCCGCGGTGGCGTCGGTCCCCGGCCCGCTCACGGTCGTCGACTCGACGTTCGCGACCCCGGTCGTGCAGCGGCCTCTGGAGCACGGCGCCGACCTCGTGCTGCACGCCGCCACCAAGGGCCTTGCAGGCCACAACGACGCCCTGCTCGGGGTCATCGCCGGGACGCAGGAGCTGGTCGACACGGTGTGGAGCTGGCACCTGGTCTCCGGGGGCCAGGCGTCGCCCTTCGATGCCTGGAACGGGATCCGCGGCATCCGCACGCTGGCGGTCCGGGTGAACCGGCAATGCGCCACCGCGCTCGAACTGGCGCGGTGGTTCGAGGACCACGAGGCGGTCGAGCACGTCAGCTATCCCGGGCTCGACTCCCATCCCCAGCGCGACCTCGCCAAGCGCCAGATGTCCGCCGGTGGCACGGTGCTCACGGTCGAGCTGGCAGGCGGCGCCGACGTGGCCCGGCGATTCTGCGAGTCCGCCGCGGTGGGGCGCATCGCGATCTCGCTCGGCGGGCCCGAGACGCTGCTCACCCACCCGGCGACGATCGTCAACTTCCTCCCCCCCGACGAGCGTGCCGCACTGGGGGTCACCGACGGGATGGTGCGCATCTCGGTGGGCCTGGAGCACGTCGAGGACCTGGTCGCCGACTTCGACCAGGCACTTGCCGCTTGCCTGAGCTGATCGAGGTCGAGACCTACCGGCGGCAGGCCGAGGCGCTCGTCGGCCGGACGGTCGACACCGTCGTCGCCCCGGACGCCTGGTACCTGAAGGGGACGACCGCCGCCGAGCTGACCGACGCGCTCGTGGGACGCACCGTCCGGGCGCCGAGGCGCATCGGCAAGCTGCTGGTGCTCGACCTGTCGGGCGACGTGCGGCTGGGACTGCGGTTCGGGATGACCGGCCGGCTGGTGGTCGACGGTGCGGTCGCCATCGACCGGCTCCTCTACTCCCCACCGGACTCCGCCGTGCCTGTCCCTGGGGCGGCGGCTTCGCCGCCCTGGGCTCCTGGGCGGAGCGCTCGCCACGTGCCGGGCTGGGATCGGTTCGGCCTCCACCTGGTCGACCCCGCCGGCGAGATGGTCATGCGCGACCCGCGCCGGCTAGGTGGGGTGAGCCTCGATCCCGACGAAGGGTGGCTCGGCGTCGATGCCGCCAGCGTCACGGGCGAGCAGCTCGGCGTGGCTCTGCGGGGCCGGCGGGCGCTGAAGGCAGCCCTGCTCGACCAGTCGCGGGTGGCCGGCCTGGGGAACCTGCTGGTGGACGAGATCCTGTGGCGGGCAGGGCTCGATCCGGCCCGGCCGGCGACGTCGCTGGGCGACGACGCCATGGACGGGTTGAGCGCGCTGATCCGCGGCACGGTCGCCCAGCTGGACCAGCGCGGCGGCAGTCACACCGGCGACCTGCAGGAGGCGCGGGCCCGGGGCGGGCGGTGTCCGCGGG
Source organism: Acidimicrobiales bacterium (assembly GCA_050744325.1). GTDB lineage: Bacteria > Actinomycetota > Acidimicrobiia > Acidimicrobiales > VFJN01 > DASXTK01. Next base: position 3,882 of record JBOGHK010000180.1, on the reverse strand, counting down.
ACGGTGCGCTGCTCGACCGACGTAGTATCGGTGGCCGCACCACCGTCAGCTGCCCGCGTCACCAACGGAGCTCATGATTCAGGCCACACCAATGTCGGGGGGATCGACAGCATCGCGCGGGTGGCGAGCGCTGGTCGTGGGCCTGTCGATGGTCGTGGCCGTCGGCGTCTGGCTGCTGCCCCCGGGCGCAGGTGCCAGCGGGTCGAGCAGCCGCCAGATATTCCCGACGACCAGCGAGTCCACGACCACGACCACTCAGCCCACCACGACCCAGCCCCCGGTGACCGAGCCGCCGGTGACCGAGCCGCCGGCCACCGAGCCACCGCCGCCGCCGGAGGAGGAGGAACCGGCCCCGGAACCGGAGGAGGAGGCCGACGAGTCCGAGGACACCCAGGCCGTGGCGGCCGGTCCTCTGGACACCGTCAACAACGTCCTCGTCGAGGGCAACGGCACGGCGGGGGCGCAGGAGGCCACGACGACCACCGCGGCGCCGGACGATGACGGCGGCAGCACCTCGGACGACCGCCGCCGACTGGTGTGGATGATCATCGCCGGCCTCGCCGCCGTGGCTTTGCTGGTTGCCCTGTTGACCTGGCGCTACTGGCTGCTCACCCGGCCAGGCCTCGACCTCGCCGACGGCGAGGACGACGAACCGGCCCCACCCGGTGATCCCGGCGCCGACCGCCCGACCCGCCGTCCCGATGGGCGGCTCGACCAGCGCACCGCGGTGCCCGCGGCTACGGGTTGGGGCCCGCCCTCTGGTCCGCCCCCCGGGCCACCGCCTGCGCCTGCCAGCTCACCCATGGCCGCACCGCCGCTACCACCCCTCGACGAGGCGCCGGCGCGTTTGCCGGACCCGCACGAGGAGCCCAGGCCGACGCGTGCCGGCGGCCAGCCACCCCCGGTCGGTGGCCAGGTGTTCATCGATGCGCCGGGCCCCGGGCCGGCACAGGAACCGCACCCGCGTGACCAGCGTTCACATGGCGAGGAGCGCGACCCGTTCGGCTGGGACGATCCTCCGCCGCGCCGCGGCTGACCGGTACGGTGCAGTCATGGGCGACACGCTCGACGTCGACGCCATGATCCAGCGGTTCCGCGACCGGGCTCAGGCCGTGCGGCAGCGCACTTTGCCGCCGGTCGCCGGAGAGGAGCGGCAGCGCTTCATCCGCCAGGCCGAGCTCGACTTCCAGGACTTCGCGATCATCGGCGACGCCACCAGCTCGGTCGAGGACGGCATCCTCGTCCTCCGGATCGACATGCGCCCATCCGAGTAGCTGCTTGCGATAGCGAACGGGTGTTCGTAGACTGGCCAGGTGGCTCTGGCCTGGCAACCGTCGCTGCTCGACGCAGCTGGCCCGCGGTTCGACACCCGGTTCCGTGACCTCCGGCGGCGCGAGCTCGGGTCCGGCGCGTGGCTCGACCTCGTGCCGGGATGGGTCGACGGTGCGGGCGCGCTGTTCCAGGCGGTGCTGGCCGCGGCATCCTGGGCCGAGCATCACTGGCCGATGTACGACCGAGTCCTGCTCGAACCCCGTCTGACCACCCGGGCCTGGGACGACCATCCGCCGGTCGTCCACGAGATGGCGGCGGCGCTCGGCCGGCGCTACCGCCGCGACCTCGCGGTGGTGTCGGCCAACCTCTACCGCGACGGGCGCGACAGCGTCGCCTGGCACGGCGACCGGGTCGGGCGCCAGCGCGACGACACGGTGGTCGCCATCGTGTCGCTGGGCTCGCCACGAAGGTTTCTGCTCAGACCCACCACAGGCGGCCGGTCGCTGCGGTTCACCCCGGCGGCCGGCGACCTGTTGGTGCTCGGCGGCACCGTGCAGCGCACGTGGCAGCATGCGGTGCCCAAGGTGGCCAGAGCCGGCCCGCGGATCAGCCTCATGTTCCGCGAGCGCGACGACGATTAGCCTCGCCATCGTGGACGCAGCAACCGACGACCGGCTCAGGCGGGCCCTGGCCGCGATCGACGAGGCCAACTCCGGCGATCCCGCGACGCTGGTCGTCGACGGCGTCGAGCAGCCCAAGGAGCTTGCCCACGCGCGGCTGATGACCGACTGGGTGCGCCGTTTCGACCCCGAGGCGAGCGACGCCCAGATCCTCGCAGCCCGGGCCCACCACCTGCGACGTTGGAGCTTGCCGCGCGAGGACTTCCCCGAGGGGCGCGCCGGCTACCTCCGCTGGCGGACGCGCCTCAAGCGCCAGCACGCCGACGAGGTGGCCGAGATCCTGCGGCCGCTGGGCTACGACGACGCCACCATCGAGCGCGTCCAGCAGATCGTCCGCAAGGACGGGCTCGGTCGCGACCCCGCCGTCCAGGTGCACGAGGACGCCCTGTGCGTGGTGTTCCTGCAGACGCAGCTGGCTGATATCGCGGCCCAGCTCGGCGACGACAAGTCCATCGACGTGCTGCGCAAGACGGCTCGCAAGATGAGCCAGCGGGGCCTCGACGCCGCCGCGCAGCTCGAGCTCGACGCCAGATCCCGCGGGCTGCTCCTCCGGGCACTCGACCCCTCAACCGGCTGACCGGCCGTTCGACCGACGCCGGATGGTGAGGACGACGCAGTCGGTGGGCGCCGGGGGCTGGAACTGCCGGCGGGGCACGCGACGCCCGACGCCGAGCTTGTAGTCGTGCCGCCAGCGCTGCCTACCGGGCGCGCGGTCGGACATCCAGCGATGCAGGGTGTGGCGGGGGACGACGAGGTCGGCGGCCACGAGGCGCGACCCGGGTGCCAGCAGCCGTCGAAGCAGCGCGGTGGTGACGGCGAACGGTGGATTGGCGATCACCCGGAACGGCCGCCGGGGCAGCCGGAGGTCGCTGGCATCGGCGTGGATGGCGCGCACCTGGCGGCTCGGGAACCGCTGGCGCAGCCGGCGGAGGCGGCCGTGGTGCAACTCAATGGCGACGACCTGGGCTCCTGCGGCGACCAAAGGGCCCGTCAGCGCACCTTCGCCGGCGCCGACGTCGAGGACGAGCTCACCTGGCTGCACCTCGGCATCGGCCACGATGCGGGTTGCGATGGCCGCGGACAGCTGGTGGAACCCCCACCGGGGTGCGGAACGCACCGCGCACCCTCACCGTCACGAAAACCGTGGCCACGGGCGCAGGCTAGGTGGCGCGCTATCGGCAAGGGAGCGAATTTGCCCGGCTCCCACACCAGGTGGTCAAGCCAGGCGGAGTCAGGGCACTAGCGTGGGACAGCCGAAGACAGGAGGGGCGCGCGGTGAGCGAGCAGAGCGGCAACGATTCCGAGCGGCAGAACGACGAGAGTGGCGATGCGATACCCGAGGTCGACCTGCGGTCACCCGCGCCGCCGTCACCCGGTCGCTACAGGCGCGAGGTTGGCGCCTCAGCTGCGGGCAACGGTCCGAACGACGAGCCCAGTGAGCCAGGCGAGGCCAGCGAGCCAGGCGAGATGAGCGACACGGACCAACCGCTCGAGGTCGAGACCGACCTCGGCGCTGAGGCCGCGACCACCGACGACCTGCTCGCGCCACCCCCGCCTGGTGGCGACCTGCCTCCGCCGCCTCCGCCGCCTCCTGGGCGGTTCGACAGCGGCGAGGTGCCCGCGGCTCCGCCCGCTCCGCCTCCTCCTGGGCGGTTCGACAGCGGCGAGGTGCCCGCGGCTCCGCCTGCTCCGCCTCCTCCCGTGCCACAGGACAGCGGCGACGTGCAGTGGCAGGTTCCCAACCCGACGCCACCATGGCCAGCAGCGGCCGGGCCCGATGCGCCGCCACCAGCACCGCCGGCTCCGGGCCCCGGCCTACCGCCAGATCCCTACGGGGCCGCCCCTGCCGCACCACCGGCTCCTCTGGCGCCACCGGCACCACCGGCGCCGCCGGCGCCACCTGTGCCTGCAGCCCCGCCCGCCCCGGCCG
>JBOGHK010000179.1:0-7074 GCA_050744325.1 Acidimicrobiales bacterium | reverse complement strand
AATCCGGATCGGCCGGGGGCGGGGGTGGTTGCGGTGGAGGACGCCTCTGGCGGTGGGGAAGGCGGCCGGGGGGCGGCGGCGCCTGTCGGGAGGCAGCAGCGGTGCTCGGTGCTCCCGGCGGAGCTGGAGGTGCCGTTCGACCGGGCGGACCAGGCGGACCCGGGGCGCACGCAGGAGCCGGTCGCCGAGGGCGCGATGGTGCCGGGCCGGCGGTACGTCCTGGAGTGTCGCTACGTCGACGACGGCAGCCGTGCCTACCTGGGGACCTTCGACTACCAGCCCGGGGTCACCGGGCCGGACCCCGAGGCCCTGGCCCGGCAGGTGTACGAAGAGGTCCCGCTGGTCTTCCCGACCCCGCACACGTCGCCACCGGCCGACGCCCAGCAGCTGGTCGGCTTCCCCGTCTGGCTGTGGGTCGACGGCGGCGTGTGGCGCAGCTTCGACGCCTCGGCATCGCTCGCCGGTGTCACGGTCACGGTGGTCGCGCAGCCCCAGTCGCTCCGGTGGGACATGGGCGACGGCACCGTCCTCGACTGCGCCGGCCCGGGCACGGCCTGGACACCCGACACCCCCGACAGCCAGCGCTCCGACTGCTCGCACGTGTACCAGTACGTCTCTGCGCGCCAGTCGGGCGGGCGCTACCAGGCGAGCGTCACTGTGAGCTGGTCCGTCACGTGGTCGGCGAGCACCGGCCAGTCGGGCACGCTGCCCGTAGCGTCGCGCAGTAGCAGCTTCAGCCTCGACGTCCGCGAGCGCCAGGCGGTCATCACCTACGGCAGCCGCTGACCACCACCGACCGCCCCACCACGACACCAGAACCCCCAATCGGCTAACAGCCCGCGAGCGCCAGGCGGTCGTCACCTACGGGAGCCGCTGACCACCACCGACCGCCAAGGGCGTCGTCGGGCTGCGGGTCCCGGGGGTGGCAGCCGCCGTGGAGCACCGGGGCGAGGCGGCCAGCGTTGCCGGACGGGCGGCAGGCTTCAGGCGGATGCCCTGCCGTGGAGGAGGTCCACGACGGTGCACGCGGTGTCGAAGCTGAGGATGGGGTCCGGCGTGTCGGACAGCAGGCTCTGGTAGAGGGGCCGGTAGTGGGCGATCTTCCTGGGCGTGAGGCCGTCGTTGACCAGGGCGTCGACAACCCGACCATCCTGGGCCACGAACGCTGTCACCGCGGTGTGGTCGAGCCAGACCTCGACACCGGAGTGCCCGAGCTCGACGGTCGTCCGCTTGCTGCTGGCGATGGCTTGCCAGCTCGTGCGGAGCAGCGCGGAGCCGGCCAAGGCGTCCGATCCGGCCGCGAATACGACGCTGCACCACGCGCTGGCTCCGCCGTCGCACTCGTGGAGCGGTCCCCGCTCGACGAGGTCGACGAACCTGGCGAGCATGCTGAGCTGGTTGACGCCGGAGTCGATCCAGCTCGACGTGTAGGCCGCGAAGGAGCGCTCGGCGTCGGCGATGTAGGGGTCGTGGAAGCAGGACGTGATCCGGGTGACAGGTCCCCAGCCCGGATGCCGAGCCAGTTGGTCTGCCGACCATCGAACCTCGGGCGAGAAGGCGAAGTGGTGCGCGACCGAGACCCGGGTCCGGGGGTCGAGACCACCCACCCGGGATCGGAGCAGCGAGAGGGCGTCCGGGTCGTCGACGAGCGGCTTCTCGACCAGGACCCGCGCCGTCGAGCCGGCGAGCGCCTCGTATGTCAGCTCGGCATGCGTGGGCGTCGGAGCGGTGATGACGACCAGGTCGGGCTGATGGTCGCCGAAAGCGTCGCCAAGCGCGTGGTAATGGGGTGGTCGAGCAGTCCTGAAGGACACCGAGGTGGCGGGATCGGGGTCGACGACGAACTGGAGGCTGACCTCCGGGAGCTCGGACAGCACGAGCAGGTGGGTCGCCGCGATCGTGCCGACGCCCACAAGGCCGACTGCGACATCGCTCTCCCTTGCCGACATGCGACGAGGATAGGGAGGCAGAGCGATCGCTCTCCGCGCACGGCCACGGCAACCCACGCCTCGGCTCGACACAACCCGCCGAGCCCACCGGTGACCGAACGATGAACCTGACACGGCAACCCACGCCTCGGCTCGGCCAGCCGGCCGGACTCACCTGCTGCCGGACTGGTGAGCGCACTGCCGGGCGCCAGGGGGACGAAATGCGCCGACTGTGGCCGTCCAGCGACCCGTACGCTCGGCGTATGGTGACTGAGCAGCGCACCACGCGAGACCCGGCCTCGGAGCGAACGACGGTCCGGCGTCGCGCCGACCGTGGTTCGTACGATCAGGGCCTGGCCTACGCCATCTTGGACGAGGGTCTCGTGGCCCATGTCGGCATCGCCGCCGATCAAGGCCCGGTGGTGATCCCCATGCTCTATGCCCGCGACGGCGACCGGCTGCTGCTGCACGGATCGCCGGCGAGCCGGCTGCTGCGGACCGCTGGCTCAACGGGGACGAACGTGTGCGTGACCGTCACGCTGATCGACGGTCTCGTGCTGGCCCGGTCGGTGTTCCACCACTCGGCCAACTATCGGTCGGTGGTGGTGTTCGGGCAGGCCAGACGCATCGACGATCTCGCCGAGCGCCGAGCCGCACTCGAGCACCTCGTCGAAACCCTGGTCCCGGGGCGCGGTGCCGATGCCCGGCCGCCCAACGACGTCGAGCTGCGCGGCACGACGGTCCTGGCCCTGCCGCTGGACGAGCTCTCGGTCAAGGTCCGCGAGGGCGGCGTGCTCGACGAGGACGAGGACTACGACCTACCGGTGTGGGCCGGAGTCGTCCCGATCACGACGGTCGCCGACGACCCGATCCCCGACCCTGCACTCCCGGCTGACGCCCCGCCGATCCCGGACTACGCCCGCGCCTACGCCCGTCCGTCGCCGCGACCGCGCTGACTGCTACCCAGTCGAGCCAGCCGGGCCCCGTTCTGTGTACTGCAACCCCGGTCGCGGCCGTCTGGGCGCTGCCCACGATTTCGTCAGATCTAGCACACAGAACCTGGTTGGCGGGGGCGTTGACTGCCGGATGGCGCTAGCCGAGCTGGTCGAAGCCCAGGCGGGAGGTCTCGGAGATCACGTCACAGTTGCGGTTGTGGCGGAGGCAGGTCTCGACCTCGCCGCCGATGTGGTCCTGGTCCCAGGCCAGCAGAGCGTCGCCGTGCCCTCCGGTAAGAGGCCCGGACACCAGCGACAGCTCGCCGGTGGTGTCGTCCAGGGCGTAGCGGATCTCCAGCGTGAGCTGGGGCAGCAGCACCGGGTGGGACGGCGGGCAGTTCCCGTCCCCGCCCAGCGGTGCCACATGTGAGCGGTGGTCGCCGGACGCCAGACCCTCGCCGTCCCAACACGGATCGAAGGTCACCAGCAGCCGCAGGTCCATGCCCCCCGGGCAGCGCACCGGCACGGCCGAGACCTCGGGTGTGAACCCGCATTGCCACCGCACGATCTCCGCCGACTGCGCTTCCGTGGCGGTGCCGTCGCCGGCGATCATCTCCAGCCCGTTGGGCGGAACCTGCATGCCGGCCGCATCCGCGCCCACCGGCACCCGGTAGTACGCCAGCAACCCACTCGGCGCGACCGGCTGCGCACCGGCCAGCATCGATGGTGCCCAGTAGGCCGAACGATCGGCCACCGACCGGCAGGTCGTGTCGCCCGCCAGCAGTGACGCGGCGTCGGAGCCCGCATCCGTGGTGGTCGCACCGAAGAAGTCGTGCCGGTGCGACAGCCCCGAGTGGCCCGGGTGGACGATCGGGTCGTCGGGCGACGAGTGGCTGTACCCACACGGTGTCGAGAAGCTCCCCTGATCACCGACCGTAGCCACCAGCGCCGCAGCATCGGCGCGGTCGCCACCGCGATCGCCGCGCCCGGCCTCCGACCCCGGCTCGACTCCACCCGAACAGGCGGCTGCTGCGACCAGCATCACCGCCACCAGGAAGGGCGACGGCTGGTACCGGCGTGAGGCCCGTGCGTCGCGTGAACCCCGGCAACGTCTCACGTTGAGTGCCCAAGCGCCGTGGGAACCGGCCCACACCGCCACCACTGCGGCTACCAGAGCGGCGGCACCAGCGACCACCACGGCGGCTCCTACGGCTCCGGTCACGGCCGAGCCCACTCCACGACCGCAGCAACGACACCGGCTGTGACTGCGCGGCAGTCGCAACAACCTTCCAATCTGCCGGTCCTCGTGGGGAGGCCGGGCCCGTAGCGGACGGCGTCGGGGATCAGCCGGGCGCCGGCCAGCCCGTGGAACCGGCCGCCGGCCTGGAGCTGTAGGAGGACCCGTGGCCAGTGGCCGGTTCGGGACAGGCTCATTCGGGTCGGGCAGGGACCTCGATGTCGGCAAGGTCGACCTCGGGCGGATCGCCGGCCGGCTCCCACGGCGTCGAGCCCGCGTCGGGCATCGTCTCCTGTGGCTCCGGCGCAGGCACGGTCTGGTAGTCGCCGGCCGCGTGCTTGGTGGCGAGGTCCGCGAGCCGGGCGATGTCGAGTGCCCCCGCATTGCGGTCGCCGGCACCCTCGCCCGTGCACGGCAGCAGGGCCTCGAGGTCGACAGGCGCGGTCGTGGCGAACTCGTTGCCGGCGAAGCAGTTGCCGGCGCCCTCCTCGTCGAACACGGCCAGGTCGGCGAGCCGGGAGTCCTCGACCACGTTGTCCTGCACCGCATTGCCGCTGGGCCAGTACACGCCGCCTTCGACCCCTTCGTCGGGGACGATGACGATGCCGACACCGGTCAGGTCGTGGTCCCACACCCGGTTGCGCTCGATCACGTTGTCGTTGCCGCCGGCCACGAGTATGCCGTTGCCCTCGGCCAGCCGGGCCGAATCGATCGCCGGGGACTCGTAGTTGTTGTTGGAGTACACCAGGTTGCCGACCATCGTCGTCTCGCGCTCCGGCGGGTAGAGCTCGTAGCTTCCGCTGTTGGGCACGATCCCTGCCCGATTGTCGCGGAACGTCGAGTTGACGATCAGCAGGTTGCCGCCAGCGTTGGTGCCCGAGTAGCCGAGCCCGTTGTTCTCGGCCACGACGTCTGTGATCACCGCGTCGCAGGGGTAGCACTGGCCGATGTAGAACCCGGCATCGGGGCTGGCGCCACCGTAGGAGTGCTCGAACAGCCCGGTCACCGAGTCGAACGCGTAGACCCCGTAGTCGCCGTTGTTGTGCGCGGTCAGGTAGGAGCCGCGGTAGCGCTCGACTCCGGTCCAGAAGAATCCGTTGGTGGTGTAGTTCCGCGCGGTCATGTTCTCGACGGCCACGCCGTCGGTGTCGAGGACGCGGATCCCGTTGTCGAGCTCGAACTCGCCGTCGAGGATCACCTCGTTGCGGTCGAGGCCGCGGATGACGATGTCCTCGGTCTCGACGGTCACGGCCTCGTGGTAGACACCCGGCGAGACCAGCACCAGGTCGCCGGGCTCGGCGGCATCGACGGCGTCCTGGATGGTCTCGTACTCGTCGGGCACCGCCCGGACGTCCTCGCGGCCGGCATCGGCGGCCGCGCCGCCGTCATCGCCGCCTGACGTGTCGGTGTCGTCGTCGTCGCCACACGCAGCGGCGAGCGCCAACAGGGCCCCCACCAGCAGGATCATCATCCATCCTGGCTGGCGCGCCTGCCGGCCCGGCCGGGGCATTCGGTCGTTGTGCGTACCCATCCCTCTCCCCTGGATCCCCTGGTCGCGTCTGGCCCTGTCCCGCCGTCAGTCTTCTACGACTACCGCTCCGACCATGCCCGCGGATTCGGTGCCGTGCAGCGAACAGAAGTAGCGGTAGGTCCCTGGCTGGTCGAAGGTGTGCTCGTAGACCGCGTCCGGCTCGAAGTCGCCGCGGTCGACACCGAACGACGCCTCGTCGTCGACGGCGACGATGTCGTGGTCCTGGCGGCCGTCGTTTGCCCACACCACCCGGGTGCCCACCTGCACCTGGATGTTCTGCTCGTTGAAGGTGTTGTCGAGCACGATGACCTCGGCCTCGGAGCCCTCGACCACGGCGAGGTCCTCCATCTCGGCGTCCTCGGCCCCGCCGGAACCGGACCCGGCGTCGTCACCCGATCCGTCGTCGCCGCAGCCCGCCCCTGCTGCCACGAGCACGACCCCCAGCCCGACGACCGCTCCCCAGCGGCTGACCCTTCCGACCATGCCGGGCGAGGTTACCGGTCGACGCCCATTGCCACGTAACCAGCGTTATCGACCGCCGAGGCTTGCCCGGCTCCGAGACTCCCGCCTACCTTCGCCTCGACCTGACGGATCGTCAGAAGCCGTGGGGGCGACCCGACCGGACCGACGTATCGAGAGTGCGATGGGCATCACACAGCAGACCGACGACTCGGGGATCGCCGAGGTGGTCATGGACAACCCGCCGGTCAACGCGCTCGACGTGGCGGGCTGGTTCGAGCTGGCCCGCACGATCCGAGCGCTCGGAGCCGATCCAGCCGTACGGGTCGTGGTGCTGCGCGCCGAGGGCCGAGGGTTCAACGCCGGCGTAGACATCAAGGAGATGCAGGCGACCGCCGGCTTCGACGCGCTCATCGGCGCGAACCGCGGTTGCTACGAGGCCTTCGCCGCGGTGTACGAGTGCCAGGTGCCCGTGATCGCGGCGGTCCACGGCTACTGCCTGGGTGGAGGCATCGGCCTGGTCGGCAACGCCGACATCGTGATCGCCAGCGACGACGCCACCTTCGGCCTCCCCGAGGTCGACCGCGGTGCGTTGGGCGCCGCCACCCACCTGAGCCGGCTGGTGCCCCAGCACAAGATGCGGGCGATGGTCTACACCGCAGCTCAGGCCACCGCGGCGGAGCTGCAGGCGTTCGGATCGGTGCTCGACGTGGTGCCGGCGGCCGGGCTCCGGGATGCGGCGCTGGCCGTGGCGGCGCAGATCGCGGCGAAGTCGCCCACGGTCATCCGGGCAGCGAAGGAGTCGCTCAACGGCATCGACCTGTGGGACGTCAAGCGCAGCTACCGCTTCGACCAGGGCTTCACCTTCGAGCTGAACCTGTCGGGGGTGGCCGACGTGCACCGCGATCGGTTTCTTGCCGGGGGCAAGGCTTCGCCGCCCCCGGCACCTCCAAAGCCTCGCGCTCCCGAGCAAGGCCCGCGACG
>JBOGHK010000178.1:0-4813 GCA_050744325.1 Acidimicrobiales bacterium | reverse complement strand
TGGGCGTTGCGGGGGTTGCTCGTAGCGTCTGAGGGCCCGGCGGGTGGTTTCCTGAACACCCTGCCGCCGTTGTTGGTTGGCTTCAGAATGATCTGGCCATCCGCTGGGTTCTCGTCGTGGTGTGGCTCGAAAGAGGAGAGCTTCTCGAACCCTCATCAGGTCTGCCCGCCGCGACTCGCATGGGTAGGACCGACAGGAGGTTCGGACAACGATGTATGTGATTGGGACCGACCCGCACAAGGGCTCGCACACAGCCGCTGTGCTCGACAGCGGCGAGGAGCTGCGCGAGGAGTTGCGTGTGGACGCAGGCCGCTGTCAACGGGACCAGCTGTTGGCGTTCGCTGCACCGTTCGAGCCGCGCACATGGGCGATCGAGGCCGCGACAGGTTGGGGTGCGCTGCTGGCCCAGCAGCTCGTCGCCGCGGGCGAAGCGGTCCTGGATGTGCCTCCGGCGCTGTCGGCGCGGGCTCGCCTGTTAGATACCGGAAGCAACTCCAAGACCGATCGCTACGACGCCCGCTCCGCGGCGATCGTCGCCTTGCGCCACCGGCGGCTCCATGCCGTGAGACCGGTCGATCACGCAGCGGTGCTGCGTCTGTTGGCCAACCGCCACCGTGATCTGGTCGCTTTGCGCACCCAAGCGATCTGCCGGCTGCATGCGTTGATATGCCTGCTCATCGCTGGTGGACGACCCCGCGGGCTCAGTGCTACGGCCGCCGGAGCGGCACTGCGCAAGGTCCGGGTGACCGATCCGGTCGACATCGAACGCAAGGCCATGGCCAGCGACCTGCTCGCCGATGTTCGCCGCCTGGACAACCAGATCAAAGCCCTCAAGGAACGCATCACCACGGCGGTCGCGATCGCCGACACGACGGTCACCGACGTCTATGGCGTTGGCCCAATCGGCGCGGCGATCCTGATCGGCCACAGCGGCGACATAGGGCGGTTCCCTTCTGGTGGCCACTACGCCCGCTACAACGCGACGGCCCCAATCGAGGCTTCCTCTGGGCCACGGACCCGGCACCGGCTCAACCCCCGCGGGAACCGCCAGTTGAACCACGCTCTGCACATGGCCGCGGTGACCCAGGTCCGCAACGACACGCCCGGGCGCGCCTACTACCTGCGTAAGCAGGCCGAGAGCAAGAGCCGCAAGGAAGCCCTCCGCGCCCTCAAGCGGCGCATCAGCGACGCCGTCTACCGCCAGCTCGTCACCGACAGCCATCGTCGATAGGGGTCCGGGAGGACACCCAGGGACGACATCGAGTCCAACGTGACCGGCCTCGCACCCTGACAGCCGGCTCTTCGGACAAGTCACTCCCGAACCCATCCTCGACCCTATGCGCTACCCCCCAGTGGCTGCTCAACCGCGCCCTGAACCAGGCCCTTGACACAAAGAGGAATCAATATGTACGCCCGCGCCTGCCGAAGCGGTGCTCGGGATCGCCGGTTCTGTGCTCCTCCGTGGCGGGGTCGGCGTTGCGGTTCTGTGCGCCCTGTGGCGGCTGTCGGCGGTGCGTGCTGGCGATCGTGTCGTCGCGCGTTCTGGGACAGCAGCCGGTGAGCCTGCTCAGTGAGCAGATCGCCGATTCGGTGTCGTGTCCCGTATCAGCCGCACTCGTTCATGGGCTTGCCGTCGAGGAACTCCGCGATGGCCTGGGCCACCGGGACCGGCCGCTGGAGGTGGAGGAGATGCCCGACGCCGGTGATCGTGCGTTCCTCGACGTAGGGCATCCTGGTGCGCAGGAACTCGGCGACTTCCACCCAGAGCGGCGCTGTGTCGCTGCCAAGGATCGAGAGCGTCGGCTGGCGGATTCGGGCGGCTTCCGCGTCGCCGAACTCCCATTGGGCGAGTCCCGGCAGCTCGACCTCGAAGAAGGTCTTGGAGTCCTTGACAGCCTGGGCCACCATGCCCGGGACGCGGGTCTCGAGCAGCGTCCGGCAATCGTCCCACCGCATGCCACTCACGGGGGCGAGGAACATGGCGAGCGCCTCCTCGTGCTGGCCGGCGGCGTACGCGTCGAGCACCGGGGCTGCCTGCTCCAGGAAGGCCTGACCGGCAGGAACCGATAGCAGCGACAGCTCGAGCAGCGTCAACGTGTGGACACGCTCGAGATCGTCCAGCGCGAGCTGGGCACCGACGGCGGCGCCGCTCGAGTGGCCCACCACGTGTGCGTGGGGCAGGCTGAGGTGCTCAAGCAGGGCGGCCGCGTCGGCGGCGTGGTCCTCGACCGACACGGCACCGGCCGGGTGGGTGCTACCGACCCAACCGCGCTTGTGGTACCGGATCAGCTGGTAGCGATCTGCGAGCGGGCCCTCCTCGACCAGCGGCATGAAGCCGTCGGCCAGCACCGGGCTGATGAGCAGTACGGGCTCGCCGATGCCGGTCACCTCGTACTCGAGTTCGACGCCGTTTACTGTCGCCTTGTCCATCGTTGCTCCTCCCTGTCCGGCCTCCCCGTCGGTGGCCGCCAACCCATGGGCGTGAGCGAAACTGTTACGGCGGTAACACTCACCGCGACGCGGTGTGCCATGGGAGGTGAGAGAGTGGACGGAACGTCCGAGGGACTTGTGGACCGGGCGCACGCTGCCGCCGCCATCGGGGATTGGTCGCAAGCCTTCGGTCTGTTCACCCAGGCTGACGCGCAGGGCCTCCTCGACCTCGGCGACCTCCCGCCGTTCGCCGACGTGGCCTACGCCGCGGGCGAGCTCGATATGACGATCCGGACCTGGGAACGGGCACATGCCGTGTTCCTGGAAGCAGACGATCGCGTCATGGCCGCCGGCGCCGCCGTGCGCGTGGCGATGCACCTTCTGTTCGACACCGCGCTCATGGCGCCGGTCCGGGGATGGTTGGCACGCGCCGATCGCCTCTTGGGCGACGACCCCAGCCCGGCGCAGGCGTGGTTCGCGGTGGTCCGCAACTACGAGCGCGTCCTGTCCGGCGACGTCGAGGGAGCACGGCATTGGGCACGTCGTGCCGTGGAGATCGGTGCGCAGTGCGACCCGGCAGCGGCTGCGGTCGGCGGCGTGGCCGAGGCGCGCTTGCTGATCCTCGACGGCGAGGTCGAAGTGGGACTGGCGATGCTCGACGAAGCCGGCGCGACGGTCATGGCGGGGACCCTCGACCCGCTCACCACCGGCGTCGTGTACTGCGAGCTTGTGTGCGCGCTGCAGGGGCTCGCCCAGTACGACCGTGCCGAGCAGTGGACCGAGGCCATGGAGCGGTGGTCGCGGACGAACGCGATCGGAAGCATCCACGGCCGATGTCGCGTCCACCGCGCGGAGATCCTTCGACTCCGGGGCCACTGCGACGAAGCCGAAACGCAGGCCCTCGCCGCCTGCGACGAGCTCCGGCCGTACTTGCGACGCGAGCTGGGATGGCCGCTCAGCGAGCTCGGTCGCATTCGCCTCAACCGGGGAGATCTCGAAGGCGCCGAAGCGGCGCTTCTCGACGTCCAGCACCTCGGCTGGCAGGCGCATCCCGCGCTGGCCGTGGTGTGGCGGGGACGAGGCGACTCGGCGTCGGCCGTCAGCGCGCTCCGGGATGCGCTAGAGCAGCCGTCGTTCGTGCCGTCGAAAGAACAGCCACCCAACACGCCGCTGTGGCGGGCGCCGTTGCTGGCCGCTCACGTCGACGCCGAGGTCGAAGCCGGCGAGCTCGAGCGGGCCCGAACATCAGCAGAGGAGCTGTCCAACATCGCCGCCCGTTACGGAAGCACGGCGCTTCGAGCAAGCGCGTCGGCCGCGACCGGCCGCGTCCATCTCGCGGGAGGGGACGTCGCGGCTGCGGCGAGCGCCTTCGCCGACGCGTTGCGCCTCTGGAACGAGGTGCGTGCTCCGTACGAAGCCGCCAACGCCCAGATCGCTCTGGCCGACGCCTACTCGGCCGGCGGCAACGACGATCGTGCGATGCGAGAGCGGAGCGCGGCCCAGGCCACGCTCGATGGCATCGCCGCCGGCCCAGCGCAGCACCGGCCGGCCACCTCGCATACCGCGAACGCGACCTTCCGGCGCGAGGGCGACGTGTGGTCGATCGAGTTCGCCGGGCAGGTCGTGCGGGTTCGCGACGCGCGCGGTCTGCGCCATCTCTCGCGGCTGCTGTCGGACCCCGCGCGGGAGTTCCATGTCCTCGATCTCGTGGCCGCCGAGAGCGGCGGAGCAGTTGCTCGTCCTCTCGGCGATGCCGGTCCGCTGCTCGACGAGCAGGCCAAGGCGGCGTACCGCCGACGGCTCGAGGAGATCGATGCCGACATCGACGACTCCCGAGCTGCGGGCGACGCTGTACGCGAGGCACAAGCCGAGCACGAACGCTCCTTCCTGCTCAGCGAGCTGTCTCGCGCGGTGGGGCTCGGAGGACGGGACCGCCGGGCCAGCTCGGCCTCCGAGCGAGCCCGCGTCGCCGTGACCCGAGCCGTCCGCCAGGCGATCGCACGAATCGCAGAGCACCACGCCACCCTCGGCGAGCACCTAAAGCACTCCATCCGGACCGGGACCTATTGCGCATACGAGCCGGACCCTCGGGCACCCATTACCTGGCGCAGCTGACCCGCTGGTGGTCCCCGCCGGTGACGAGTTGACCGGCACCTCAACGAACAGATCGACGGCTCCGGGTCGATCTGACGGTCGGTGACCCGCACAGAACGCGCGCTCGAGAACGCGCCCTCGGTGGCGACGCGCGGCGAGCAAATCGGCAGTGATGATGGGGGTGGCTGGGTTGCTGGCTGGTAGCCCAGTGTGGCTTGGTCTTGCTCGCTCGGCCTGACCCTCATATCGGCTGGCCGATCCGTGCCTTTGATGCGACCTGTCGGTCGGG
>JBOGHK010000177.1:0-37787 GCA_050744325.1 Acidimicrobiales bacterium | reverse complement strand
CGCAGACGGCCTCTCCAAACGCGAGATCATGCGCTGCCTCAAGCGCTACCTCGCCCGAGAACTCTTCCCCGACATCCAGGCCATCATCAAGCCCCAACACACCCCTTGACATCAAGAGGCGCTTCGCGTACAGCACTCCTCAGGGGCCGGGATGCACCCACTCGGCAGCGACTGATCGCGGTCGCCCGGCTACCGAAGGCGTCTCTGTAGACGGTGGGTACGGCCGCCTGGCTCTCGTGGCGGGCGTGGAGCCGGTGAGCTCGTCGGGGCCATCCGTTCGGCATCGCTGCTTCGGCGGCGGGAGCGCAGATTCCAGAGGCGCATGGTGGCGCCGACCTGCTCCGCTTCCTCACCGATACCGCGCTCGCCATGGCAGAGCCGACCAACAAGCGGATGCTTCGCCAGCTGATGGGTGCCGCCCAGCACGACGACCACCTTGCCGATGCCGTTGCCGACTTCACCGCCCGACGGCGGGACGAACTCCGCGCCCTGCTGGAGCGGGGCCAGACCCGCGGCGAGTTGCCCGACGCGGATCTCGCCACTCTCGTCGACCTCGTCTACGGCTTCCTGTGGTACCGCCTACTGGTCGGTCACGCCCCACTCGACCACCGAGCAGCACACGATCTCACCCACGGGGTACTCGCCGCTGCATCACCAGAACGACACCTGACAACCGGTCGGAACGCATAACGAGGTGATATCGAGCGGCTCCGGTTCGGCAGGCGATGGTGGTCAGAGTGCTGCAAATCCGGTGCACGGGTCCGTCCCTGTGGCCCGCTCGCACATGGCCCAGCGAAACGGTGTTCCCATCGAGGTGGTGACCGTGAAGGGGTCGCAGGTGCCGTCAGGGCCACCTACGTCATAGAAATTGTAGACTGCCGACGATTCGGACATCCTGATGGCAACGTAGGTCAGGCGCCCGTCGGGTTCCCTATCACACACATATCCAGAGCGGTGCGAGCTGTTGATATCGGCATGGTCGTTGCCCTGGGTGATCGCCGAGGAACGTAGGTTCGCCCAGGCGGTCTACGACAACCTCCTCGGTGGGTCGACAGCCGGAAGGGCTTCGCCCTGATTGGCTTCACGGCCAACTGGTCCGCTGATCGGGCGACGCGAAACTGGTGGGCTGTCGCTGGGTGGATGGGTCACGCTGCTGGGGTGGTGATCGAGGTTCGTGGGCTGACCAAGGCGTTCGTGGTGGGGCGGCGGGGGCGGGCGCGGCGGGTGGAGGCGGTGCGGGATCTGTCGTTCGGGGTGGAGCGGGGGGAGCGGCTGGCGTTTCTGGGTCCTAATGGTGCGGGGAAGTCGACGTCGATCAAGATCTTGACCGGCATCCTGCATCCGACCCGGGGTGAGGCTGTGGTGTTAGGGGTGGTGCCGTGGGTTGATCGGCGGCGCTTGGCGGCGCGGATCGGCACGCTGTTCGGGCAGCGGTCGCTGTTGTGGTTTGAGTTGACTCCGCGCCAGTCGTTCCGGATGCTGGCCGCGATCTACGGGCTCGACCGTCGCCGGGAGCACGCCCGGGTGGCTGAGCTGGGTGAGCTGTTGGAGGCGGGCGAGCTGTTCGACCAGCCGGTGCGGACCTTGTCGTTGGGGCAGCGGATGCGCTGTGAGTTGGCGGCGGTGATGCTGCACGAGCCCGAGGTCCTGTTCCTCGACGAGCCGACCATCGGCCTGGACCTTTTGGCCAAGCAGCGGTTCCGGGAGCTGCTGGTGCGGCTGAACGTCGAGGGTGGCACCACGATCTTCCTGACGTCCCACGATGTCGCCGATATCGAGCAGGTGGCCCGGCGGGCCATCGTGATCAATCACGGGTCGGTGATCTGGGACGACGACGTCGCGGTCATGCGGCGCCAGCTGCTGGCCACCAAGCTTGTGGAGGTGGGTCTGGCCGAGCCCACCGTGCCGTTGGTTGGGCCAGGAGTGACGATCCTGGAGCACACGGCCACCGCCATGAAGCTGGTGGTCGACACCAGCCGCACGCCGATCCGCGATGTGGTCGACGCTCTGCTGGACGGCTCCGAGATAGCGGACATCTCGGTGGTCGACCCGCCCCTGGAGCAGGTGATCGCCGAGATCTACGCCAGCCCAGTGCCGTTGCGGGGAGACGGCGCCCAATGACGCGGCCGTGGCCGGTGATGTTGACCCCGGCCCGGCGGGCGCCGTCGCCGGCCCGGGCGACCAGCTCGACGGTCCATACAGCAGGTGACGGCCACGGCAGACTGCCAGGCAGCCCTACGTCTCCCTCTGTGGCCATTGGGATCATCAAACATTCCCCCAACGGCGCCGGGAAGTCGACGTCGATCAAGATCCTGACCGGGATCCTCCACCCCAGCTGCGGCGAGGCCACGGTCCTCGGCGTCGTCCCGTGGGTCGACAGACGCCGCCTGGCCGCACGGATCGGCACCCTGTTCGGCCAGCGTTCCCTGCTGTGGTTCGAGCTGACCCCCCGGCAGTCGTACCGGATGCTCGCCGCGATCTACGGGCTTGATCGCCGCCGCGAGCAGGCGCGGGCCGGTGAGCTGGCCGAGCTGCTCGACGCCGGCGACCTGTTCGACGTGCCCGTGCGCAACCTGTCGCTCGGGCAGCGGATGCGCTGCGAGCTCGCGGCGGTCATGCTCCACGAGCCGGAGATCCTGTTCCTCGACGAGCCGACCATCGGCCTCGACCTGCTGGCCAAGCAGCGGTTCCGCGAGCTGCTGGTGCGGCTCAACGCCGAGCGCGGCACCACGGTCTTCCTCACCTCCCGCGACGTGGCCGACATCGAGCACGTCGCGCGGCGGGTGATCGTGATCAACCACGGCGCGGTGATCTGGGACGACGACGTCGCCGCCATGCGCCGCCAGCTGCTCGCGACCAAGCTGGTCGAGGTCGGGCTGGCCGTCCCTGCCGTGCCGCTGGCCATGGCCGGCGTCAGCGTGGTCGAACACACCGACACGGCGATGAAGCTGGTGGTCGACACCAGCGCGACCCCGATCCGCGACGTCGTCGACGCGCTGCTCGACGGCTCGGAGGTCGCTGACATCTCGGTGGTCGATCCGCCACTGGAGCAGGTGATCGCCGAGATCTACACCGCCGCCCATCCCGGCATGTCGCCAGACGATCGACACGACCACGACCACGTCGACGACGCCGACGGGTCGGGCGAGGGCCCGCACGACGACGACGCCGACGGCGTTGCTGTCGGGGACGGCGCCCGGTGAGCGGCAGCCGCGCCCAGGCTCGCCGCGCCGGTCTGGCCGCGCGTTGGGCCACCGTCGCCGCTCACACGGCGGCCCGCCGGGTGGTCGCTCAGCCCGGAGGCCTGGTCGTCGCCGTGGCCTTCGACGCGGTGGTGGTGTCGGTGCTGTCCGGGCTGTGGCGGGTGGCCGCCGAGGCCAACGGCGGGAGCGTCGCCGGCTACAGCGCGGTCGCGCTCACCTGGTACATCGCGACCTCCGAGGCGGCGACGGTGTGCCTCAACATCCGACTGATCGACGACGTCGGCGAGGACATCGGCTCAGGGGCCGTCGCGTCCGAGCTGCTACGGCCGGCGTCGGTGCTTGGCGTGCGGATCGCCTCCGAGCTCGGCTGGGTGCTGCCTCGGCTGGTCGCGTGCGCCGCCACCAGCGCGGTGGTCGCAACGATCGTGGCCGGCGGTCCGCCACGCCCGGCGGCCCTGGTGCTTGTCGTCCCCAGCCTCCTGCTGGCGGTCTCGTGCAACATCGTCTGCCAGTACGGCTTCGCCGCGGCCGCGTTCTGGATCCGTGACGCCGGCACGGCCTGGTTCCTCTACCTGAAGCTGGTCTTCCTACTGGGCGGCATGCTCATCCCACTCGAGCTGCTGCCCGACTGGCTGCAGTCGGCGGCCGCCGTGCTGCCCTTCCGGGCGATGGCGTACGCACCGGCGCGGCTTGCGTCCGGCCATGTCGAACCTCTGCTCCTGGTCGAGCAGGTGGCCTGGTTGGCGGTGCTGTTCGCCGCGACGGCGGCGGTCTTCCGGGCGGGCGAACGGCGTCTCCAGGTGGTCGGGGGATGACGGGATGACGAGCACGACGGCGACACGCACGGCACTGCGGGGACTGTGGGCCACGCTTCGCACAGCATTCGCCGAGGCTGCCGCCAACCGCGCCGCACTCGGGTCGCAGATAGCGGTGATGGCCATCAACGACCTGGTCTGGGTGGTGTTCTGGGTGTTGTTCTTCCGTCGCGTCGGCACCGTGCACGGCTGGGACGGCGAGCGGATCCTGATGCTGCAGGCCGTCCTCACGACCGCTGGCGGCACCGCACTGGGCGTCTTCGCCAACGCTCGCCGGGTCGGTGTCATGGCGGTCGAGGGTGAGCTCGACGGCGTGCTGAGCCTGCCGGTGCCGCCGCTGGCGTACCTGCTGATCCGCCGGATCGAGCCGGTGAACCTCGGCGACATCGCGTTCGGGCTCGTGCTGTTCGCCGTGGTCGGCGAGCCGACCTTCCAGCGGACCGCCGTGTTCCTCGGCGTGGTCGCGGTCGCGGTGACCTTGCTGACCGGATTCCTGGTGCTCACCGGGTCGCTGGCCTTCTTCGCCGGCCGCAGCGAGACCGGCGAGATGGGTTTCCACGCCATGCTGCTGCTCGGGTCCTACCCGGTGGACATGTTCGCGGGCACGGCCAAGCTGGTGCTCTACTCGGTGATCCCGGCAGCGTTCGTGGCGGCGGTGCCGGCGCGACTGGTCGAGTCGTTCGACACCGGCCAGGCTCTCGCCATGGCGGGGGCGGCTGCGGCCTTCGCGCTCGCCGGCTGGCTGGCCTTCACGCTGGGCCTGCGCCGCTACACCTCAGGCTCGGTGTGGACCCGCGCCTGACCCGGGCTCGGTCCGCGTGCTACCCGGCCTGGTGCCTGGCCTGCTTGTCGTGCTTGGCGTCGTAGAGGGCCGCGTCGGCCAGGTGGATGACCTCGGTGGCCGGGCCCGTCGCGAGCCCGAGGCTGGCCCCGACGGTCACGGTCACGCCGCCATCGAGCGGTATCGGGGCTTCGAGCGCCGTGACGATGCGTCGTGCCGACCGACGGACGCCCTCGCCGGATGCGTCCTCGGCGAACACCACGGCGAACTCGTCGCCACCGAACCGCACGACCAGGTCGTCCTCGCGCACCGTGGCCAACAGCCGCTCGGCGATCACCTTGAGCACGGCGTCGCCGGCGTCGTGGCCGTAGGTGTCGTTGACCGGCTTGAACTGGTCGAGGTCGACGATGGCGACCGTGACCGGCCCAACGGTCGCGTCCAGGCGGCGCCGCAGCGCCGACCGGTTGCCCACGCCGGTGAGCGGGTCGGTGACCGCCTCGCGCCGTAGGACGTGGTGGCGCCGCTGCTCGCCGATCACGAGGCTGGCGAGCCGCACGGTGTGCAGCAGCGCCTGGTCGGTGGCGATGTTGCTCTCGACCGCGAGCCGCACCCAGACCACCACGCAACCGATCACGTCGCCCGTCGTGGCGTCGGCGAGCGGCGAGACCCACGCCGAACGGAATCCCTCGGCCCGAGCCGCCTCGGCGAGGTCGTCGGGGAAGCCACCGAAGTCGACCGGCGCCCGCACCCGGCCGTCGGCCACGGCGTCGCGCCACCAGCGATCGTCGGCCACGAGCCGCCTGGCCGGGCCGTCCGCGGGCGCGCCGATCAGCGGGTCGTTGCCGAGCAGGCCGACGACCGCGGCCGAGCCGAGGTAGCGGGGGACCAGCGCGGCGCAGGCCGCCAGGACCTCGGTGGCCGGCGCGTCGGCGACGAGGAGGTCGACGACGTGGCCGATCGCGTCGACCCCGCCGTCGACCGGCCGCGCGATCACCACCATGCCGTTCACGTCCGGATCGTCGAGCAGGTTGTGGACCTGGGCCTCCAGCACCACCCACTGCCCGTCGAAGCGCTTGAAGCGGTAGCGGATGGGCTCGACGACCGGGACGCTGGGCCCCGACGGCTGGCTGGCGGCGCGCAACTGCGCCAGGCCGTGGAGCAGCCGCTCGACGTCGTCGGGATGGATGCGCTCCAGCGAGTCTGCGCCGAGACGGGTCGCAGGATCGGTGCCTGTGACCCAGGTGGCCGAGTGGCTGATCCAGCGGACCCGCAGATCGCTGTCGATCAGCGTGACGACCGACGAGGGATTGCGGTCCAACGCCCGGACCAGGCGCGCCGCGACGTCGGGCGGGACGTCGTCGACCGGCATCTGGCTCCTCCTCACAGTGGTGACGTCCACCCGACGCGGCACCTTACGCCGTCGGAGGTCGGACCACGGGTTCGGGGGTGGTTCGGAAAGGGGCGGTGGCGCTCTACACTGAGCAGCGCTGTCCCCGGCCGGCCGGTCGGGTAGATGGCCATTGGGGGTCGAGGCACGAGCGGCGTGCCGCCCTTCGTCGTTCCTAGGAGAACGCACTGGATCGAACCACTCTCGAAGTGCTCGTCTCGGCGGAGGCTGCCGGAGACATCGCCGACGACGAGCTGACAACGCTCGAAGCCGTGCCCGACCGGTGGGAGGCAACACTGCGCGAGCTCCTCGACGAGACCGAGGAGTCGCTGGAGCGCGTCGCTCGGTCCGACCGCGCCGAGCGCGACCAGGTTCTGGTCGACCTGAGACAAGAGCGCGACCGCCTCGCCGATGCGCTGCGCCGCCTACGGGGTGACGACTACGTCGACGACGACGACGATTGGGACGAGGACGAGCCCGAGCCCGAGCCTGCCGGCCGTTCCGCCGGCTCCACTGGTCGGAGGTCGAGCCAGCCCACGGCGTCCGGCTCGCCGAGGCTTGCCGACGTGCCGGTGGCGTTGCAGGTTTCCTGGCAGGACGGCCTGGTGGTCGTGTGGGCGGGCAGCCCGTCGACGCCGCCATCGTCGGCCGACGAGGTTCAACACCTGCTCGACGAGGCCGGCGCGGGTGCCGTCGACTGGGCGCCGCACGGATCGGTTCGGCTGCCGTCGGGGGCGAAGGCAGCGGCGTTCGCTGCGCCGATCGGTGCCGCCCTGGGCTGGCTGGTCGGAGTCGGCGCTGGACAGCTCGTCGCCGATGCCTCGCCGAGCACTCGCTGGCTGGGCGAGGTCGCCGTCTTGGCAACGGAGATGGTGGCGCAGGGCCGCATGGTCCCCAGCGTCGAGCCCGCCCCGAAGCGCCGCACGCCAGCGAACGGGGCCGCGGACGGCAGCGGCAACGGCGGTCGTGGCAACCGGGGCGGCCAGATGGCGCCCCACGTCGTCCGCTGGGTCCCGGCGCCGGTGGACGCCCGGCGGCTGCGATCCCTGGTCGGCCGGATGCCGGGAGCTGTCGGTGCGCTCACACCGTCGATGCCCCCCGAGCGTCTGGTGCGGGCCGCGCTGGACGCGGCGGTCGACGCGGTGTGCCGTGCCGGGGCCGGTCGGCTGGTCAGCCCGGCGGCGCCACCGACAGCGCGCAGCTACGCCGAGGTGTCCGAGGCCATACTCGCCAGCCTCGACGGGACGCCGTTCGTCGCCAACCGTCAGCCCGCACAGCAGGTCGGGCACGAGCTGGGCCTGTGGGCTGCCCCCGTGCGCAGCCGCCGGCGCGGTGCCAGCCTGATCGTCACCCTCCACCCGCCGCAGGCCGACGGCGGCTGGCTCGTCGACGTGACCGCCAGTGGCATCGAAGCGCATCCGATCCCCTACGACGAGGCCCTCACGAGCGCATCGGGCAAGAAGGCCAAGAGCATCGAAGCCGAGCGGCGCCGGCTCGAACGGCTGCTTCCCGCCCTGCGTCGGGCGTCGGGCCGCCGGTCACAGGCGATCGTCGACGGCGACGAAGCCTGGGACCTCATGACGACGACCGGCGCGGTGCTCCTCGCCGCGGGCTTCGGCGTGCGGGTCCCTGCGGTCGCGACCCGCCGCCCTTCCCCGCGTCTGCAGCTGACCGCGGATCCGCCGACGGGTGGTCCCCGGGTCGGGGTCCGCGAGCTGTCTCGGGTGCGCTGGTCGGTCCTGTTCGACGATCTCGAGCTCGACGCCGACGAGCTGGCACGCCTCACGGCCGAGTCCCGCCCGATGGTGCAGCTCAAGGGCCGGTGGGTCGCGCTGGATCGAGCCGACCTCGACGCTGCCGCGCAGGTGCTCGCCCAACATCAGGCGACACACCAGCTATCGGGCGCCGCGATCGTCCGGCACGCCGTGGGCCTGGAGGCCAGCGCGTTCGGTCGGCCCGTCGCGGTCGCCGGCAGCGGCTGGGCCGTCGACCTGGTGCGCGAGGCCACGACCACGCCGCCGGCCCCGCTGGTCGAGGCCGACGGCTTCACCGGCACGTTGCGTACCTACCAGGCCGAGGCGCGCGGCTGGCTCGCGTTCCTCGACCGGGCCGGGCTGGGCGGCTGCCTGGCCATGGACATGGGCCTGGGCAAGACGCCGACGCTCCTGGCCCACCTCGCGGCGACCCGGGGCCAAGGCCCGGCCCTCGTGGTCGCGCCGCCTGCGGTGTTGGGGAACTGGGCGGCCGAGGCCGCCCGCTTCACCCCCGATCTCCGGGTGCACGTCCACCACGGTGCCGACCGCGCCGAGGCCGACGACGTGAGCGGTGTGGTCGAGGGTGCCGACCTGGTCCTCACCACCTACGCCACCGCAGTGCGCGACCTCGAGGCCCTCGAGAGGATCGACTGGCACCGCGTGGTGTTGGACGAAGCGCAGGCGATCAAGAACCCCGCGAGCGAGACGGCGCAGCAGGTGCGCCGGATTCCGGCCCGGTCCCGACTGGCTCTGACCGGCACCCCGGTCGAGAACACGCTCGGCGACCTGTGGTCGATCCTCGACTTCGCCAACCCCGGCCTGGTCGGGACACGCTCCGCGTTCATCCAGCAGCTGTCGGGCGCGGGTGACGGCCGGGCCGGGTCGGGCGAGGCCGCGCTGCGGGCGCTGAACGGGCTGCTCGTGTTCCGGCGGACCAAGAGCGAGCCCGAGATCGCCGCTGAGCTGCCCGACAAGATCGACGAGGTCGACCACTGCGGTATGACCCCCGAGCAGATCGGCTTGTACCAGGCCATCCTCGACGACCTGCTCGCCGAGGGCTCCGGTGGCAGCGACGGCGACCAGCCCGCCGCCCGCAAGGGCCGGGTGCTCGCAGCGATCACCGCGCTGAAGCAGGTGTGCAACCATCCAGCTGCGTACCTCGGCGGCGACGAAGCGCCGCTCGCGGGCCGCTCCGGCAAGCTCGCCCGCCTCGACGAGCTGGTCGACTCGGTCTTCGCTGCGGGCGAGCGGATGCTGATCTTCACCCACTTCGCCCGCTGGGGGGAACGGCTGGCCGACTACCTGACCGACCGCACCGGTGTCCCCATCGCCTGCTACCACGGCGGCCTGACCCGGCGGACCCGCGATCGCATGGTGCGCGACTTCCAGGAGGCCCCCGGTGCAGGCGCGCTGGTGCTGTCGATCACCGCCGGCGGCACCGGGCTCAACCTCACGGCGGCGAACCACGTCGTGCTCTACGACCGGTGGTGGAACCCCGCCGTCGAGGACCAGGCCCGCGACCGGGCCTGGCGGATCGGCCAGCGCAACACGGTGATCTCGCACCGGTTGGTGTGCCCCGGCACGGTGGACGAGCGCATCGAGGAGGTGGTCGCCGGCAAGCGCCGCATCGCCGACCTGGTGCTGCCGGCCAGCAGCTCCCTCAGCGATCTCGGCGCCGACCAGCTGCGGACCGCGCTGGGCCTTCGGCCCGATCAGGTCATCGGAGTCGACGAGCAGCCTTCGTCCGGGTCGCGTGAGGAAGGCAGGGCGGCATGAGCCGGCGGCGATCACGCGGCAAGGGCGGCAGGTCCGCGAGCTCCGGCAAGTCCGGGAACACGGCGAAGGCCAAGGCACAGACCCCGTCTCCGTCGGCGGTGGAGGCCTTCTGGGGTCACGCCGACGACGAGGCCACACCTCCCGAGCCGATCCGACCCACACCCGAGCCGGCCGCCCTGCCACGATCCCTGGGCGGCCCGCCGCTCAGCCCCGGCAGCGCTGCTGCCCACCTCGCGGTGGTGTACGAGGAGGCCGTCCGCACGGCCACCGCACTGGCCGCGGCCAACGGCCTCCTCGCCGAGGACCCCGGCGAGGACAGCGAGTTGGCGGAGAGCTAGCTAAAAGGCTCCGCGGCATGCTCATAGCGCTCGACCGATGGTGAGTGCCAACGAAACGGTGCAGTTCGGTTCTGAATCGACAAGACGTCCGGAGTCGCTCGAACTCATCGGAGCTGCGTGTTGGATTGACCTGCCGGCTGGCCGATGGCGGCGACGACTTCGACCTCGACGACGGCCTCGGGGCGGAACAGGCGCACCACTTGGACCGTGGTGCTGGTGGGCGGTCGTCCGGTGATGTAACGGGCTCGGACTCTGCCGTAGTCGGGGAGCTGCGCCATGTCGGTGACGTAGGTGCGGATGTTGACGACGTTGTCGAACGTGGCGCCGCGGTCGGCCAGGATGCGTTCGAGGAGCTCGAAGACGCGTTCGGCTTGGCCGGCCATGTCGCCCGGACTCGTCACGGTTCCGTCGTCGGCCAGGGCGATCTGCCCCGAGACGAACACGAGCGTGCGGGAGCCCATCGGGACGCCGGCGGCGTGCGAGTACCAGCCCCCGGGTGGCGCCGGGACGTCGCCGGGATTCGTCAGATCGTGCATGTCGTCGACGGTAAAGAGGGTCGAGCGACGCGACCAGCGTCGGTGTTGAATGTGAGCCATGAGTGGAGCGCATGGGTGGGGCGTGGACGACCTGCGACTGGTGCGGGTCGTCGCCGCGTCGGGATCGTTCACCGCTGCCGCCGAGGCGCTGCACTACAGCCAGACCGGGGTGTCCCGGCGGGTGGCACACCTCGAACGCACGCTGGGCGGTCCGCTCTTCACTCGGTTGGCTCGTGGGGTCCGGCCGACGCCCCTTGGCGACGTGCTGCTGGCGCACGTCGAGGGACTCCTGCGTCGACTGGATGCTCTCGCCGAGGACCTCGAAGTGACCCAGGCCGGCACCGGAGGTCGGCTGCGGGTCGGTTCGTTCCCGACCGCCAACTGGTCGCTGACCCCGACAGCGCTCGGACGGTTCCGAGCGGGACACCCCGGCGTGGCAACCACGATCGTCGAGGCCATGAGCCCGGCCCTGGTCGACCAGGTCTCCGCCGGAGCCCTCGACGTCGCCGTGGTCAGCGACTATCCCAGCGGAACGCTCGACTCTGGCGGCGCCGAGCTGATCCACCTCATGGACGACGCTCTGCTCGTGGGGCTGCCTCGCACCCACACCCAGGCGGATGAACGACAGCTCCGGCTCGCCGATCTCGGCGAGGAGACCTGGATCAGCGGGAGATCCGACGGCGCAGACACCGTCCTGTTCGTCGCCGCAGCCAGAGCCGGGTTCGAGCCCCGAGTCACCGTCAACGTCGCCAGCTGGACGGCGAAGCTGAGCTACGTCGCCGCCGGGTTCGGGATCACCGTCGTCCCCGGGCTCCTCGCCGCATCCGTCCCCCCGGACGTTGTCGTGAAATCCCTGAGCGACGACCTCCCCGCCCGGCGGGTCTTCGCCGCGCTTCCCGCCAACGCCCCGACAGCGGCCCGTGCGCTCCTCGACGAGCTCCAGGCAGAAGCCCGAGCATCGCCGGCGGGTTCACACGCGGCCTCCCGCGATGTTGTGTCGATCGAGGCGCAACCTCAGCGACGCCCCGTTCATCGACATGGGTGAAGGACACGAACACCCAGCAGAGGAGCGGGCATGAATCAGGCGGACAGCCGACGAGCGGCAGAGCGGACGGGGTGGATAGGGCGGCACGGTGCGATCTGGGTGATCGTGTTGGCCCTGGGCTTGCCTGGCGTCCTGGTGGGATGCGGCGGGAGCGACGGCGACAGCATCGCTGAGGCGCGAGAGCGCGACGACCGTCCCACCGACGAGACACAGCGGCCTGAGGAGGAAGAAGAGTCGACGACGACACTTCCGTCGACCACGACGACTGCTGCACCGCGCATCGTCTACGAGATCGACGGCACCGGAACGGTCCTCGTGAACTACTCGGCCGCCGGCAATCCGATGCAGAACCGCCAGGTCACCCTCCCCTGGTCAGAGGAGCAAGCCGAGGAGCCGTCCCGGCTGTCGATGCTGGTGGCGCTCACCGGCTCCCAGGGCGATGTCACCTGCCGGATCCGCCGCGGCACGGAGGTGCTGGCCGAAGCGACCCAGCCCGCTGACGCCGGCCCGCTCCTCTCCTGCGACCACCCACCCGGCCCCTAGATGAGAAAGGAGTAAGTCATCTAGGGGAGCCTGGGTAGGTCGCTGGAGATATCCAGGATCCGCGCGATGAGCTCGGCAAGCCGGCCCGCCCTGCTTTTCGGGAGTCCTGCGCCGGGGCCCGGTGGAGGCGGCGGTGGTCGCGGTGTCCTGGTCTCGGCCCGCCAGGTGTCGGGTGGAGGCTCCCGTGGCACTGCCCGTTCGACGGCTTCCCGCTCCGCCCTCGACGGCGGCAGTCGCAGCGGCGGGGGAGAGCCGGGCCTCGCGGGCGGGGAGGGCGGCACTCTCGGTCTGGGGAAGAGGGGCGGCGGACGGCCCGGCCGCGGTGGGACGGCCCAGGCCCGTGGTCCTAGGCCGCTCGCTCCCGCGCCTCGGGTGCCACGTAGCCCGCCCAGTCCTGGACCGAAGAAGCGGCCTACACGGCCGAGTCGCCCGAGGCGGGCGATCCAGGCGAGGGCACCGAAGATCCGTCCGATCGGGGTGAACATCAGTAGCGTGAAGCCGACGATCTGGATCACCCCCAGCACAGCGTCGGTCAGGGCCTCCGCAGTCGCGAAGCAGTCGCTGGGATCTTGGCAGTGATCGGCTGCGGCGGGATCGGGCGTGACGACCACGACGAGCAGCGTCAGCGCGACACCGCAGAACCCCCAGCAGCCGATCCGCCGGTTCACGACCGGCTCTCCTCGTCGGCGAGGTCGGCGGCGTCGACTGGTGGGGTCTCCGGAACGAGGATCGCCATGAGCAGGGCCGCGCCGGCGATCGGCCACAGGAGGAAGTGGAAGGTCGTCTCGCTGGTGTACGACGAGTCTGCGACGGCCTTGGCGATGCCGTTGAGCACCAGGAGCATCGCGCCGACGCGCACGATCAACGGGATGTGGTCCATCACCTCGCGCCACCGTCGGGTCGGCACCGGGATCCACCCCGACCCGACCAGCCGTGCGACCAGGAACACGCCACCGAGCACGCCGGCGACCCAGAGGTCGCTGATCATGCCGGCGAGGAACAGAACCGCACAGCCGGCGGTGGCCGCGGCCCCCAGCAGCTCGACGAGCGGGCCGCGTCGTGCCTTGGGCACGTCGAGCGGGCGGAGCAGCGCCGCCTCGAGGGGCTCGAGCCGGTTGCGCCGAACCGCCGACAGCGCCCACACGAGCGCGGCGCGGCCGAACACCGCGAACGCCGCGGTTCGTGCGATCCAGACGGCGTTGGATTGGACCGGCACGATGGCGCCAGCCGGCGGGCTCCCCCGGTTGATGCCGTCGTCGATGGTCCAGGTGAAGACCGGGCGGATGATCAGAGGCGCAGCTGAGGCCCAGAACCGGGCGAGCACGTACGCCGTGACGGCAACGATCACGGCGCTGACCGCCAGGTGCGCACCGTCGGGGAGCCGTAGCCGCAGAGCGAGCGATGCCGCCAGTGTCCGTGCCCCCAGCGGCACCCCGACCACCAATGTGGCCAGCAGGCCGTACTGGATGAGCAACGGCACCCGGTCGACCACGAGGTTGGCGACGAGCGGGTTGTCGAACAAGGGGCTGGACGGCTCCGTGACGGTCGGGCGGGTCGTCCACGCCGTGTGGGTGACGAAGAAGTCGCCGACCGCGTAGCCCACCACCGCGAGCGCGCCGAGCTGTCCCGAGACGGTGCCGACGACCAGCGCGGCCACCATCACCGGGAGGGACTCGGTGAACGCCTCGTCGAAGCCTGGATGCAGCGCGCCGACCACGACGCCCGCGGCCAGCGCGAGGGGCGCCAGGCCCAGGCCGGCCAGGAAGTGTCCGTCAGCGGCCACTGCCGACGCCGCCACGGACCGCCGCGCCAGCGCCCGTGGCAGCGTCACCCACCACCAGCTCGTCGGCATCGGCGCTAGTGCCCCTCGACGGTCGTCGCGCGGTCGTCGTCGCCGGCCCGCTCGAAGCGGCGCAGTCCATGCTGAGCCGCGACGCCCAACACCGCGCCGTAGACCGCGTGCCCGACGATCGACATCGACACGAACTCCCGCAGGTTCGGGATCTGGAGCCACGCGGGATAGAAGGCGATCATCGCGGCTTCCAGCCCCAACCCGAACAGCACACCGGCGACGACACCACGACGGCCGGCGACGATCGTGTACGCGATCCCGAACGTGATGCCGTTGGTGATGTGGAACAGAGTCCCTGCCGTCCAGCGGGCGGCGTTCGACGCCGACGACCCGACGAGCCCGGCGCCGAAATGCCGGAAGGCGTCGAACGGCCCGACCTCGTAGCCGAGCCCGGTCGAGATCGCGAGGCGGGTGCCGTCGTACGCGACCAGCGCCGCAACCGCAGACGCCGTGCCGACGGTAATCACCCGGCGGCCTGCCCTCGTCCCGCCGGGATGGCGGTGGACGGCCAGCGCGATCACGCAGCCAGCCGCGGTCGCCGCCACCGCCACCGACAGCCAGAGCGGCACGTCGACCACGATGTGGACGACCAGCGCCGCTCCGGTGGCCATGAACGCCGCGCCTTCCCACGGCCGCAGCGGCACCTCGGCCGTGTCGATGCCCGCCGGGTCGGTGATCGGATCGTGTGGGGTCAAGCGTTGCCTCCTTCCGTCAGGGCTCGCATCACCTGGCCGAGCACCCCTCGCCCACGGTGGTTCGACCATCGGGGCGCCAGCGTCCACAGGAACCTGTCGAGCTCGGCGTCGCGCCGGCGGGGATCAAGGAGCGCGGCCAGCTCGGCCTGGAACCTGGCTGCACGCGCCGGGTCGGCGGCGAACGCCCGGCGGTACTCCACGACGGCTGGTTCGACGTCCGGGGCGCCGTGCAACCAGGTGGCGACGAAGTAGGCGGTCTCGGGCCAGGCCGTGGCCGCCGGCGGTGTCGGCGCCGCCGGTGCCTCCGGTGGCGGGCTCGCAGGCGTTCCTGGCGGCCCGGGCGGCTGATCGACGACAGGGACGGTGGGGTCGAACGTCGCCATCGGGACGGCTGCCGATTCGTTCAGGCGGGTGACGTAGGCGCCGTACAGCTGGAGCCCGCCGGCCGCCAGCGCCAGGTAGACGCCCACCTGCGTGCCGTCGAGGTTCAGGCCGAACTTGAGCGCCAGCAACCCGAAGACCACACCGCTCGCGCCCGTGAGCACGGTGCCCCACGGTGGCCCGCCGAGCGTGGACCGGCGCCGCTGGCTCGCGGTCAGCAGCACCACGACCGCGATGGCCACCCCACCGACGACGGCTGCCTGGGACAAGCTCGCATCCGGTGCCTGCCAGCCGTTGGTGCGGTCCGTCTCCAGGGCGAGCGGGTCGGCTTCGTACCACGGGACCAGCGACACCGCGCCGAGGCCAAGGCCTCCGAGGACCATCCACGCCTCGGGGGTCCAGTCGGTGCGCCATGCGGTCACCACCCATCGGCGTGACGTCGGCTGTGACGTCGGGACGGCACACCATGGTCGCCGTGTCCTGCTACGACGAACGCGCGAGCGGGTAGCGTCGAGGGCGTCGTCCCAGAGGTTCGGGATCAAGGGGGGAATCGTGCGTCGTCTTGCTGTCGTCGTCGCCATCGCTGTCTCGTCGCTGGCCGTACCCGCGGGCGCCGATCCCGGCGCAGCCGACGGTGGAGGCCACGGTCAGCGCTTCACGGTGACCGTGCTGTCCAGCCGGCCCGACCAGGTCAGCGGCGGTGACGCCCTGGTCGAGATCCAGGTGCCGCGCACGGTGCCGCTCCACCAGGTCGAGGTCGAACGCAACGGCGACGACGTCACCGACGCGTTCTCCCGCGGGCCCGACCGCACGCTGGTCGGCCTGGTCGACGGGCTGGAGGAGGGAAGGAACCGGCTCACCGTCGGGGCCAACGGCCGCGGCCGGGGTCGCCCGCCCACCGCCCGCCTGACGTTGGTCAACCACCCCAGCGGCGGCCCGATCTTCTCCGGCCCGCAGCAGCAGCCGTTCGTCTGCGCCACAGCGAGGGCGACACTCGACGGGCGCAAGCTCCTCGGCCAGCCGCTAGTCGACAACCAGGATCAGTTCGGCATCCCGGTCGCCGCCGAGGATGCTGCGGGCAACTACCCCCAGGACGGCCGCGGCTATCCGACCGCCGACGCGCAGATCGTCGGATGGAGCAGGGACTGCGCCGCGCCCACCCAGGTCGGCTACGTCTACCGCACGACCGGCGGGCAGTTCCGCTGGCTGGACGACCCGGCCCAGCTACCGGCCGACGTCGCCACGACCACCACGCTCGACGGCGACACGGTCCCGTTCGTGGTGCGCTGGGAGCGCGGCACGATCAACCGGTTCATCTACAGCATCGCCATGCTCGCCCCGGCCGCCGAGGCCGATCCCAGTGAGCCCGACGACTCACTGTGGAACGAGCGCCTGGTCCTCAGCTTCGACGGCGGCGTCGCCATCGGCCACCACCAGGGCGCAGCCAGCACCGGGGGCATGCTGCCGGCCGACCTGCTGGGCAAGGGCTACGCGGTGCAGTGGTCCACGGGGACCCGCACCAACACCCACTACAACCTCCAGCTCGGCGGCGAGACCGCGCTGATGGTCAAGGAGCACTTCGTCGAGACCCACGGCGTGCCCTGGTACACCGTCGGCGTCGGCGGGTCGGGCGGCGCCATCCAGCAGTACGTGTACGCCCAGAACCATCCGGGCGTGATCGACGCGGCGATCCCGCAGTACTCGTACTCCGACATGATCACCCAGACGATCCACGTCGGTGACTGCGAGTTGCTCGAGCACTACTTCGACGTCACCGACGGCGACAACCCGCGCTGGCGCGACCCCGAGGCCCGCCAGGCGGTGATGGGCCTCAACGCCACCGCGTCGCCACAGAACTTCAGCCAGGGCGACATCGCCCAGTGGGACCAGCTGTACGCGCTGTACCAGGCTCTCGGCTACCCGGTGATGGACCGCGCGCCGGGGTCGCCGGCACCGGCGCTGACCGAGTGTCGCGCCGCGTGGTTCGGCCTGACGCCGCTCACGCTCAATCCGACCTTCACCAACGTCAGCGACCTCGACAAGCTCGCGCAGGGCGCCGAAGGCGTCGAGTGGACCCATGCAGGCGACCTGGTGAACATCTACGGCACCGACGAGACCGGCTTCGCCCGCCGACCCTGGGACAACGTCGGTGTGCAGTACGGGCTGCAGGCACTGCTCGACGGCGTGATCACCGGCGACGAGTTCCTCGACCTCAACGCCGGGGTCGGCGGGTGGAAGCAGAGCGCCGAGATCGTCGAGGAGGGCTTCCCGTTCGTCGGGCCACTGACACCGGAGACGTTCGACCCGTGGAGCTCGAGGAACATGAACCCCAGTTCCGACGGGGGCGCCACGCCGGCGCCCCGCACCGAGGGCGACATCCGGGCCATGAACGCGGCCTACACGTCGGGCATGGTGTTCGACGGCGACATCGACATCCCGGTGATCGACTGGCGGCACTACCTCGAAGACGAGCTGGACATGCACCACAGCCACCAGTCGTTCGCCACCCGCGAACGGATGCTCGACGCCGACGGCCGGGCCGGCAACCAGGTGATCTGGTTCACCGACGCCCGCCCATCGGTCGCCTTCGACCAGACCCCGATGGCGTTCGCGGTGATCGACGAGTGGATGGCCAACATCCGCCGCAGTCCCCATCGCTCGGTGACCGAGAACCGCCCGGCGGCCGCGGTCGACTCGTGCTCCGACACCAACGGCAACCTCATCGCCAGCGGCCGCAGCGTCTGGAACGGGGTGCTCGACGACCGGTCACCGGGTGCGTGCACCGAGGCCTTCCCGGTCTACTCGTCGTCACGGCGGGTCGCCGGCGGCCCCTTCCGCGGCGGGGTGTTCAAGTGCGAGCTCCAGTCGGTCGACGACGCGCTCGACGACGGCGTCTACGGCAGCTGGGAGCCTGACGAAGCCCAGGTGGCCCGCCTCGAGGAGGTCTTCCCCGACGGCGTCTGCGACTGGACCGAGCCCGACGTGGGCCGCCCTCGACACGGCCGACGGTGAGCAGACGCCAGGTACGGATCACGCCTTGCCGGCGGTCGCGGCGAGCTCCTGGACGGTCGCCGTGATGCCGTCGGCGAGTACCGCGATGTCAGCCGAGACGTCGCGGTCGCCGGTGATGCCGAAGGTCACGGTGCCGTTGTAGGAGAAGATCGCGACCCCGATCCGCATCGGCGCGGCGATCGGCACGTACGGGTAGGCCTTGGTCATCAAACGGCCACAGGAGTACAGCGGCAGCTGCGGGCCGGGGACGTTGGTGGTCACCGTGTGGACGTTGCCGGTCCGGGTCAGGACCCGGGCGGCCACCCGGGTGCCCAGGCCCAGCAGGATCGGTGGTGCGAACCCCGACAGCGACGTGAGCGCCTCGCCGGCGACGGCCTGCTTGGACTGCTTGAGGTCGCCGAGCTGGCGGTGGATGACCGTCAGTACCTCCGTCGGATCCTCCACGGACACCGGCAGTTCGGCGAACATCGCCGAGACCTTGTTGTCGAACGTGCCGTCATGCGCGGCCGCGCCGTCGTCGCGTGTGGCCCGGACCGATACGGGGACCAAGGTCCGCACGGCACGGCCTGCCACCGCCTCGCCCCGGTGCAGCAGCAGAGCACGGAACCCGCCGGTGATCGCGGCGAGCACGACGTCGTTGACGGTGCCGCCGAGCGCGGTGCGGATCTGCTTGATCCGGGCGAGGCCGGCCTCGGCCCACGCCACCTCGCGATGAGGGCCGATCGTGCCGCTCAGCGCCGATCCTGCCGGCCGGGCCAGACCGGCGAGCGACCGCAGGCCGGCGGCGACCTCGCTGGCCGGGGTCAACAGTCGGCGCGGCCGGCGGACCATCGACGTCACCACCCGCAGCTGCTCGTACTGGCTGGTGGTCAGCTCGCCGACCGTCCGCAGGGCGAGCCCGACCCGGGTCGGCGCGGGCTCGGCCACCCAGGGCTGTGGATCGACCAGCGGCGGGTCAGGGGAGAGGTCCATGAGCACCGCGAGCAGCTCGACCCCGGACACGCCGTCGACCATGCAGTGGTGCACCTTCGACACCATGGCCCAGTGCCCGTCGGCCAACCCCTCGACCACCCACATCTCCCACAGGGGCTTGGTGCGGTCGAGTCGTTGCGACATCAGCCGGGCGACGAGCCGTCGTAGCTCGCGATCCCCGCCCGGAGCGGGTAGAGCCGTTCGCCGCACGTGGTAGTCCAGCGAGAAGTTGGCGTCGTCGACCCACACCGGACGCCCGATCCCGAGTGGCACCGCCTCGACGCGCTGGCGGTAGCGGGGCACGAGCGGGAGCCGGGCACCGACCGTGCGGGCGAAGGTCGCCTCGTCGGGTGCCGGTCCTTCGAAGATCGCCGTCGAGCCGATGTGCATGCCGACGGTGCGGTCGCTGTCCTCGAGGTGGAGGAACGAGGCGTCCAGAGGGCTCATGCGGTCCATGCCTGCTCCTGTTCCTCGCCCCGGAGCTGGTCAGCTGACGCTGGCCACGGCACCGGATACCAGCCCCGGAGGGCGAAGGGCGGCTGGAACGGGGCCCACGTGCCGTCGCGCTGCGCCAGCCGGTCGGCGACCGCCAGCAGGGCGGCGCGGTCGACGCCCAGGCCGCAGTGGCTTCCCCGTACCTCGACGTTCTCGGCGCGTGCGCCGGGACGCTGGACCGTGGTGCGCCAGGGGACGATGCCGTCAGAGCGCGTGTAGACCGCGGTCGATGGCACGGGTAGCGGCTCGGGTGTCGCGAGCGGACGCAACCGTCCACCGACTTCGTTGAAGGGACTGCCCAGGGAGATGACCTGGCGGATCGCCCCGGGCGTGTCGATCGCCAGGCCGCGGGCCAGCACGCCGCCGAGGCTCCAGCCGACCAGGCTCACCGGGCGGCCGTGGGTGCGAACGATCTCGTCGACCGAGCGTGAGCCCGGCGAGCACCGCGGTCGTCGGGCCCAGGTTCCGGCCGAGCCGCCAGCCGTGGGTGCGGTAGCCGAGCCGCTGGAGGAACCGGCGCAGAGGGACGGTCGACAGGTCACTGGCCAGGTAGCCCGGTAGCACCAGCACCGAATGGCCGTCGCCTCGGGGCGCGATCCGCAAGGTGGGCGCCAATGCCGCGAACCGCATGTAGGCGGCCCAGGTCCTCGGCGCTTCGAGGGCCCGGTCCACGAGCGCCGGCCCGGACAGGTCTGCAGTTGGCCCAGTGTCGGTCACGTCAGTCCCCCGCAGATGGTCTACCCGAGTCTTCGGAGGAATAGGGGGGTGGCTCCAGCCGCGTGGCCGATTCACCGGCCGCCGCGGCGCCCGCCTCTGAGCCACGGCCTCGGTGCAGGCGGCCGAACACCGCGCCGGCCGACTGCCCCGAACCCCTCCTGACCGGATGCCGGTCCAGGTCAGACGTCCTAGTGGCGCCGGCTGACTGGCCCGAGCTTCGGTCGGCACGCGGGGTCAGACGACGAGGACCGCAGCACCCGTGAGCCGGTCGCCGGCCAGGTCGGTCAGCGCCTGATCGGCGGCGTCGAGCGGGTACGGCGTGGTCGTCACCGTCAGCCCGAGCCGGGCCGCCAGGGCGAGGAACTCCTCGCCGTCGGCGCGGGTGTTTGCCGTGACGCTGCGCACCTGGCGTTCGAGGAACAGGTGCTCCTCGTAGTCGAGCGGTGGCACGGCACTGAGGTAGATGCCCGCGATCGCCAGCGTCCCACCGCGGTCCAGGGCGGCCAGTGCGGTGGGCACCAGTCGGCCCGCCGGGGCGAACAGGATCGCGGCGTCGAGCGGTTCCGGTGGTCGGGCGTCCGCCGGCCCGACCGAGTGGGCGCCGAGGTCCAAGGCGTGGCGCCGGGCCTCCTCCGACCGCGTGAGCACGTGGACCGTCGCTCCCTGGGCCAGCGCCACCTGCGCTGCCAGGTGGGCCGACGCGCCGAACCCGTAGATCCCGAGCCGTCCGCCCGGCGGTAGCTCGGCCCGCCTCAGGGCGCGGTAGCCGATGATCCCCGCGCACAGCAGCGGGGCGGCGTGCTGGTCGTCGAAGGCGTCTGGGAGCGCGTAGGCATAGGCCTCGTTCACGACGGCCCACTCGGCGTAGCCGCCGTCGGCGTCCCACCCGGTGAACCGGGGCGTGAGGCACAGGTTCTCCCGGCCTCGCCGGCACCAGGCGCAGCGACCGCAGGTCATCCGCAGCCAGGCGATGCCGACCCGGCGTCCCACGGCGAAGCGGACGGCGCCAGCGCCGACGGCGTCCACGACCCCGACCACCTCGTGCCCGGGGACCGTGCGCGGATGGCGCGGCGCCAGATCGCCTTCGGCGAGGTGCAGGTCCGTGCGACACACACCGCAGGCTGCGACCCGTACCCGGATCTCGGCCGTCCCCGGCTCGGGTCGTGGCCGTTCCACCCTGACCAGCGGTCCCGCTGCCATCGGACCGGGCGATGCGACCACCCATGCCTTCACGTCAGCGTCCGCGTCCGCGCGTGCGCAGCCAGTTGCGGCATCGGAGGTACACGAGCATCCCCGGCAGGAGAACCAGAAGGCCGAACCAGAACACCCACAGGCGAATCATTCCGACGACTCCGCTTCCCGGCGGGGTTCGACCGCGCTACTCTCACTGAGACTCATTCTCATTCCGACTCTGGGGGTCGATGTGCACAGAACCCGATGCCGCATCCTGGTGCTCGCCTCGCTGCCGATCCTCGGGGTGGGGGTGGTGGCATGTGGTGACGACGACGGTACGGCCTCGGGCGGCACTGGTGACGGGCTGCGGGTGGTCGCCAGCTTCTATCCACTCGCCGAAGCCGCCGGCCGGGTGGGTGGCGACAGGGTCGCGGTGACCAACCTGACGCCTGCAGGTACCGAGCCTCACGACCTCGAGCTGACCCCCGACCAGGTCGACGATCTGGAGGACGCCGATCTCGTGCTGTACCTCGGCCAGGGCTTCCAGCCGGCGATCACCGAGATCGCCGAGCGGCGTGACGGCGAGACCCTCGACGTGCTGGACGGCCTTGAGTTGGAGCCGGGTGGCGCCGAGGCCCTCGACGCACAGGAGGGGGAGCACGAGGAGGGCGGCCTCGATCCCCACTTCTGGCTCGATCCTCGGCG
Organism: Acidimicrobiales bacterium; assembly: GCA_050744325.1. GTDB lineage: Bacteria > Actinomycetota > Acidimicrobiia > Acidimicrobiales > VFJN01 > DASXTK01. The sequence goes on along the minus strand of JBOGHK010000177.1, from coordinate 15,607 downwards.
GATGGTCGACGCCGTGGACGAGATCGCCACAGCGCTGTCGGCGGTCTCGCCGGACGATGCCGCGACGTTCGCAGCCAACGCCGAGGACTACGCCGGGCAGCTCACCGCGCTCGACGCCGAGATCGAAGCCGCGCTGGCGACCTGCGAGCGCGAAGAGATCGTCACCTCACACGCGGCGTTCTTCTACCTGGCTGACCGCTACGGGCTGACCCAGCTGCCGCTCGCGGGCGTGTCGCCCGAGGTCGAGCCCGATACCGAGCGGATGGACGACCTGGCCGACCTGGTCGACGAGCACGGCATCACGACCGTGTTCCACGAGACGCTCGCACCGCCCGACGTGGCCGAGACCCTGGCCCGCGAGGCTGGTGTCGACACGGCGGTGCTGAACCCCATCGAGGGGCTCACCGAGGAGCAGGTCGACACAGGCGAGGACTACGCCTCGGTGATGCGTGAGAACCTCGCGGCGCTGGTCGATGCCCTCGGCTGCGAATAGGTCCGTCCAGGTAACATCGGGGACGGTTCTCATCCCTACTGTCGCGTCGTTCCTGTCCACCCGAGTCGAGGTCTGATGTCCGAGGTCGCCCTTCGTGTCGACGCTGTCTCGTTCGCCTACCGCGGCAACCCGGTGCTCGACTGCGCGTCCCTGGAGGTCGCAGCAGGTGAGTTCGTGGCACTGGCCGGTGCCAACGGGTCGGGCAAGTCGACGCTCATGCGCATCGTGCTGGGCTTGCTGCCGGCGGCGCAGGGCGCGGTCGAGCTGTTCGGCCGGAGACCACGCGACCTGCACGAGCGCTGGCGTGTCGGCTACGTGCCCCAGAGGCCGGCCACCAGCGAGCTCCTTCCGGCCACTGTGCGCGACGTCGTGGCCGCCGGGCGCCTCGCGCGCCGCGGGTGGTGGCGCCGTCCGACCAGGGCCGACCGGGACGCGGTCGACCGCGCGCTCGAAGTCGTCAGTCTGACCGACCTCGCGCGGCGGTCGGTCGGCGAGTTATCCGGCGGCCAACAACAGCGGACGTTCATCGCCAAGGCGCTGGCCAGCGAGCCCGACCTGCTGGTCCTCGACGAGCCGACGACCGGCGTCGATCGTGATTCGCAGCGGCGTTTCCGCGACGCGCTGGTCGGGACCCGCGAGCGAGGTGGAACGGTGCTCCTGGTGTCGCACGAGCTCGGCGCCGTGGCCGACGACCTCGACCGTGTGCTGCTGCTGCGCCACGGCAAGATCGCGTTCGACGGGCCGCCCGACGACCTCGCGGCGAGCGGGGTGTCGCTGGGCGTGCACCCGACCGACCTTCCGGTCTGGCTCGAAGGCGTCGGCTGATGCGCGACGCTGGCACGGTCGCCCTGGCAGTGGACTGATGTTGCCGCTGCCCTGGCCCTTCGACCGGGAGTACATGCAGCTCGCCCTGGCCGCAGGGCTGGTGGTGGGGATCTGCGGGCCGCTGATCGGCACGTTCCTCGTCCAGAAGCGGCTGTCGTTGCTGGGCGACGGCATCGGGCACGTGGCCTTCGCCGGTGTCGCCGCGGGTCTGCTGCTTGACGTCTGGCCGGTCTGGACGGCGTTGGTGGCCGCCGTGGTGGGCGCCGTGGCGATCGAATGGCTGCGGGCCCGCGGCCGAGCCACCGGTGATCTGGCACTGGCGCTGCTGTTCTATTCGGGCATTGCCGGCGGCGTCGTGCTCACCGGGCTGGCCGACTCGCTCAACACCGGGACGCTGACGTACCTGTTCGGGTCGATCCTCACCGTCGACCAGTCCGACGCCGTGACCATCGCCGTGCTCGGTGCGCTGATCGTCCTGGTCGTCGTCGTGGCCTGGCGGGCGCTGTTCAGCGTGGTGCTCGACGAGGAGGCTGCGCGGGTCGCAGGCCTGCCTGTCGATCGCCTGAACCTCGGGCTGGCGGCGCTGACCGCGGTGACCGTGGTCGCGGGGATGCGGATCGTCGGCGTCCTTCTGGTCGCCGCGCTGATGGTGCTGCCGGTCGGCGCAGCTCAGCGGTTGACCCGCTCGTTCGGCGCCACGCTGCTGGTGGCGAGCACCATCGGGGCGGCGAGCGCCGTGGTCGGCCTGGGTGCGGCGCGCCAGTGGGCCCTGGCTCCCGGTGGCACCATCGTGCTGGTCGCCGCCGCGGCGTTCGCCCTCACCGCGCTGCGTCGCGGCGGCCGTTCCAGCTTGTCCGCCGCAGCGCACGGCGCGATCGACCCGGTGCCAGCGACCGGCTCGGCGCCGACGGCCGATCCACAGCCCACCTGATCCCACCCAGGCGTCGGCGAGCTGAGGGGGAGGGGCACGCGACCCCACGGCGCGGCTCGCGGTCAGCTGCCGACCGGCGGCAGTCCCGCCAGCCGGAGGGCGTCGGGCCCGTGGACGAGCGGCTCCACCAGCGCTTCGGCGGCGACCTGGCCTACGGCTGATCGCCTGCCGAATGGGGCACGAGCTCGTCCCAGGCCTCGCGCTGCGCCCACAGCGTCAGCACCCCGGCCAGGATCAGCGCAAGCAGGTTCAGCAGCAGCTGGATGGTTGCCCCCCGGGCGTCCTGCCAGCTCCCCAGCGCGCCGGAGACGCCGATGGCGGCGACGGCGGGGATCGTGGTCACCGAGATGAGCACCCCGGTGAGCGCGCTGGCCTTCGCCTGGGTCAACGACAGCGTGCCCGCGATCCCCGCCAGGAAAGCGACGACGAACGACAGCACCGAGGGATCGACGATGAACCCGGTCAACGGCTGGACATGAGGGGAGAACGCGTTCGGCACGAGGCCGACGCCGTCCGCCAGTGCGGTGGCCAGGTAGGTCGTAGCGGCTCCGGCTGTCAGGCCCACCGCGAGCGTCGCCGCCGCGGTCCGCATCCGCCGCGGCCGCCGCTTGAACAGGCCCGCCGAGAGCCCGGCGATGGGGCCGTACTCCGGGCCCACCACCATGGCCCCGACGATCAGGATCGGCGCGTCCTCGAACAGGCCGATCGCCGCGATCAACGACGCGATCACCAACAGGACCAGGAACCCGGCCGTCAGCGTCGACTCGTCGCGGACCCGGGCGTCGACCTCTTCCCACACCGCAGCGTCGCTGCCATACCCCGGGACGCGGCTCGCGGCCTCCTGCGCCGCGTCGCTGACCGAGACGTCGACGTGCACGAGTGCCATCGACCCGTCGAGGTGCACGCCGAGGTCGCGCAGCGCAGTGAGCATCCGGTTCGCGCCTTCCCGGACGATGTCGCACAACAGGAGGTCTCCGGAGGGCTCGAGCGCGGCACCTGGCAGCAGGGCCACGTTGGTGACGCCCGGGTCCCCGCGCAGCAGGCCCAGCACGGCCTCGGTCCGGTCCAGCGGTGACACGATCCGCAGGTGGAGCATGGCAGCAGTCTCGCTCAGACGCGCCACAGGTCGTGACACGGCGTGGGACGTGTGGCGCGCTCGGCGACGTGGTTGAGTCGGACGTGAACGGTCGTTAGATTGCGGCCGCTTTCGTCCACCAACGTCGGGGGGATATGTGGAGCTGTTCAACGACTTCTTCGAGCCCGCAGGCGCCTGGGAGATGCTCTCCCGGACCGGCCACATCTTGAGCGGGATCACCTGGATCGGGTTGCTCTACTTCTTCAACTTCGTCCAGACGCCAGCCTTCGCCGGGATGTCGGCCGACAGCCGGTCGGAGGCCATGCGCATGATCACGCTGCGAGCCTTGTGGTGGTTCCGCTATGCAGCGCTGCTCACTTTCCTGTTCGGGATCTCGATCGTGGGTGTGCAGGGCGACGAGACCGACACGTTCCTCTCCGGCCAGCGGGGCACCTCGATCCTCACCGGGATGCTGCTGGGCATCACCATGTTCCTGAACGTCTGGGGCGTGATCTGGCGGAACCAGAAGGTCATCATCGGCTCGGCCGAGCGGGTGGCCCAGGGCGGCGAGGCCGACCCGCGGGCGGCGGCGCTGGCCAAGCCGTCCGCCCGTGCCTCGCGCACCAACACCCTGTTCAGCATCCCGATGCTGTTCTTCATGGTGTTCGCACCGCACGGCGGGTTCTTCTGGCGGGAGGAGATCGGCAGCACCATCGTCTACTGGCTGGTCGTGCTGGTGATCTGGGCGTTCATCGAGGCGTCGGCGCTGGGGCTGATCGGCGGCTACGACAGCGCGTTCAACAAGCTGGTGTTCGACGATCACCGCAACACGATCATCGCCGGGTTCGTGCTGTGGGCGGTGCTCTACTTCGTCGGCTGGGAGATCATTCTCAAGGCCGCGTAGCGGCCCGGTGAGGCGACGCTCCCGCGAGATCACTCGACGGTGAGCGTCGCCTCCATGCCGCCGTGGCCGTTCGCATGGCGGGGGAGACTATCGGCGCCCGGTCGACGGCCCCGGATCGTGCAGCGGCACGCGGGACAGCGCCGCGCGGGTCTGGCGCGCGATCTCGAGGTCCTCTCTCGCCTCGACGACCACCGTGGCGACCGCGGAGCCCGCCGGGCTGATCCGTCGGTCCGGCCCGGAGCGGGCGGCGGCGTCGGTGTTGGCGTCCGCGTCGACTGTGACGCCGAGGTGGGCGAGGCGCTCGGCGGCCGCGGCGCGGACCTCGGGCGAGTGCTCGCCGACGCCGCCGGTGAACACCAACACGTCGAGGCCTCCCAACGCAGCGGTCATCGCGGCGACCTCGCGGGCCAGCACGTGGACGTAGACCCCGAGTGCCAGGCCGGCAGCCTCGTCGCCTGCGCCAGCGCGTTCGACGACCTCGGACATGTCCGGGGTGCCGGCCAGCCCCGCCAGACCCGACTCGTGCTCGAGGGCGTCGCTCACGGCGCCGGGCGTCAGGCCGGCCCCGGTGACCAGCCACAGCAGCAGACCGGGGTCGACCGACCCTGGCCGAGTGGCCATCACCAGGCCGTCGAGGGGCGTGAATCCCATCGTGGTGTCGACCGACACGCCACCCCGCACGGCGCACAGCGACGCGCCCGCGCCCAGGTGACAGCTCACCACCCGGAGCTCGGGGTCGTCCGGCCCGCCGCGACCCGTGAGCTCGGCCGCCCGGGCGCTGGCGTACGCGTGCGACAGGCCATGGAAGCCGAAGCGACGCAACCCCCAGCGGGCGCGCCACGCTGCCGGTAGCGCGTAGGTGGCCGCGGTGTCGGGCAGCGTCGTGTGGAAGCTGGTGTCGAAGCAGGCGACCTGCGCAACGTCGGACGTGGCGCGGCGGGCCGCGGCGATCCCTGCGAGGGCTCGGCCCTGATGGAGGGGCGCCAGCGGCACCAATGCCTCGATCCTGGCCACGATGCCGTCGTCGATCACCGTCGGGCCGCGCAGCTCGGCGCCACCGTGCACCAGCCGGTGGCCTATGGCCGCGACCGGGCCAGCATCGGCGACGATCCGGGCGATCGGGCCGACGTCGCGGCCGTCCCAGGCGGCGACGTGCTCGCTGGCCACGACCTGTTCGCTGGCCACGACCTGTTCGCCGTCGAGCACGTGGAGCTTCAGGCTCGACGAGCCCGCGTTGACGACCAGCAGGCGTCCAGCGGTCCTCACAGATGCGGTCACGGCGAGCGACGATCCCGCTCGGCGTGACCCTCGAGCCGGGCGAGCGTTACGAGACACCCCACTAGTCATCCGGGCCAGGCCCAGTCGCGGAGGGCCGGCGGGTCGTCGCCGGTCGCGTAGGCCAGGGTCCGTTGCGCCGTCCGCTCGTCGACCATCCGCTGACGCACCCCTGCCGCACGCTGGCCGAGCCCCGGGACGCGGTCGATCACGTCGATCACGAGGTGGTAGCGGTCGATGTCGTTGCGCACGACCATGTCGAACGGTGTGGTGGTCGTGCCTTCCTCCTTGTAGCCCCGCACGTGCAGGTTGCGGTGGTTGGCCCGCCGGTAGGCAAGGCGATGGATCAGCCACGGGTAGCCGTGGTAGGCGAACACGATCGGCCGGTCGGCGGTGAACAGGGCGTCGAAGGTGGCGTCGGGCAGCCCGTGGGGATGCTCGGACGGCGGTTGCAGACGCATCAGGTCGACGACGTTGACCACCCGCACGCCCAGGTCCGGCAGGTGCCGACGGAGAAGGTCGGCAGCGGCGAGCGTCTCCAGCGTGGGCACGTCGCCGGCGCAGGCCAACACCACGTCGGGGTCGCCATCGTCGTTGCTGGCCCACTCCCAGATGCCGACACCCCGGGCGCAGTGCAGCGCAGCCTCCTCGATCGTGAGCCACACCGGCTGGGTCTGCTTGCCGGCGACCACCACGTTCACATAGTCGCGGGACTGCAGGCAGTGGTCGGTGATCGAAAGCAGGGTGTTGGCGTCCGGGGGCAGGTAGACCCGGACGACCTCGGCCTTCTTGTTGACCACGTGGTCGATGAAGCCGGGGTCCTGGTGGGAGAACCCGTTGTGGTCCTGGCGCCAGACGTGGCTGGTGAGCAGGTAGTTCAGCGAGGCGATCGGCATCCGCCACGGCAGGTTGCGGCTCACCTTCAGCCACTTGGCGTGCTGGTTGACCATCGAGTCGACGATGTGGACGAACGCTTCGTAGCACGAGAACAGCCCGTGGCGGCCGGTCAGCAGGTAGCCCTCGAGCCATCCCTGGCAGGTGTGCTCGGACAGGATCTCCATCACCCGGCCGTCCGCCGCCAGGTGCTCGTCGGTGGGCAGCGACTCGGCCTCCCAGGCCTTCGCCGTCACCTCGTACACCGCGTCGAGCCGGTTGGAGGCGGTCTCGTCGGGGCCGAACAGGCGGAAGTTCCGGTACGGCTCGTTGAGCCGGAAGACGTCGCGCAGGTAGCGGCCGAGCACCCGGGTGGACTCGGCGGTCGCCGTGCCGGGGGCGTCGACCTCCACGGCGTGCTGGCGGATGTCCGGAAGCTCGAGCGGTCGCAGCAGCAGGCCACCGTTGGCGTGGGGGATGGCACCCATCCGCCGTCGCCCGGTCGGCAGCCAGCGGGTCAGCTCGGGCCGGGGTGCGCCGTCGGCGTCGAACAGCTCGTCGGGACGGTACGACCGCATCCACTGCTCCAGGGCCGCGAGCTGGTCGGGATCGATGCGTGGCTTACCCAGCGGCACCTGGTGCGACCGCCACGTGCCCTCCACGGGCAGGCCGTCGATCTCTGCCGGCCCCGTCCAGCCCTTTGGAGTGCGCAGGACGACCATCGGCCAGCGAGGTCGCCCGGCGGCATCCGTGGTAGCAGCGGTGCTGGTCGCGCTCGCCGACCGGGCGTCGCGCTGGATCCGGTCGATCCGGTCGAGCGCAAGGTCGACCGTCGCGGCGAGCTGCTGGTGGACCCGCGCCGGATCCTCGCCCTCGACCAGGTAGGGGTCGTAGCCGTAGCCCTCGACCAGCGAGGTCAGCTGGGTGTCGCCGATGCGGGCGAGCATCGTGGGGTTGGCGATCTTGTAGCCGTTGAGGTGCAGGATCGGCAGCACGGCGCCGTCGCGGGCCGGGTCCAGGAACAGGTTCGAGTGCCACGACGTCGCCAGCGGCCCGGTCTCGGCCTCGCCGTCGCCGACCACGCAACCGACGACCAGGTCGGGGTTGTCGAAAGCCGCGCCGTAGGCGTGGGAAAGCGAGTAGCCGAGCTCGCCACCCTCGTTGATCGATCCCGGCGTCTCGGGCGCGACGTGGCTCGGGATGCCGCCGGGGAACGAGAACTGCCGGAACAGCCGGGCCATGCCCGCGACGTCCTGGCCGACCGCGGGGTAGACCTCGCTGTAGGTCCCTTCGAGCCAGGTGCATGCGACGATGCCCGGCCCACCGTGGCCGGGGCCGATCACGTACATGACGTCGCGGTCGCGGGCGCGGATCGCCCTGCTCAGGTGGGCGTAGACCAGGTTGAGCCCGGGGGTGGTCCCCCAGTGGCCGAGCAGCCGGGGCTTGACGTGCTCCGGGACCAGAGGCTCACGGAGCAGCGGGTTGTCGAGCAGGTAGATCTGCCCGACGGACAGGTAGTTCGCGGCTCGCCAGAACCCGTCGACCGCGGCGAGCTCGTCGGAGGACAGGGGCTGGGCGTCGATCTGCAGCATCCATCAAGCCCTACCCGCCTGCAGCGACGACCGCGCGTTGGATTCGTCGACGCAGCTGCCGCGTCGTCTCCGACGGTTCGACGCCGAGGTCGGCCAGAGCCGCGATGCAGCGGTCGAGCAGACGGTTGGCGCCCGAGCGGTCGCCGTAGGCGACAGCCGCCGCGACCAGGACCGCATACGCCTCCTCGGCCCACGGGTCGGTCGCGAGCGCCTGGCGGGCGACCGTCTCGGCCTGCTCGATGTCGCCGCGGGCCAGCAGGAGCTGGCCCGCACGGGTTGCGGCGCTCACGAACCGGGTGCGGTAGTGCTCGCGCTCGAGGACCATCCAGTCGGCTTCGCTGAGGTCGGCGAACAGCTCACCGCGGTACAGGTCGACGGCGGCCAGGTCGTGCTCGAGCGCCATCGACGGCGTGCCGTGGGCTTCCGCCCGGGCCGCTGCGGCGAAGTGGTCGTCGAAGGTGTCGGTGTCGATGCGGAGGTGCGCATCGGTCACCAGACAGACGGTCTGGCCGTCGATCCGCACCAGGTAGGCCGGTTCGCCAGCCGCCCGCTCGGGCTCGAGCGCGTTCAACACGTAGTTCAGGGTGACGCCGAGGTTGTTGCTCGCGGCCCGCTCGTCGAGGTCAGGCCAGAGCGCCGCCATGATCGCGGCCCGGTCGGTGGTCCGGTGGGTGACGAGGAAGGCCAGCAGCGCACGCAGGCGAGTTCGGCGAAGGTCGGTGGACGTGCCTCCGCCACCTGCAACCCCGTCCCGCCGCAGGGTCATCGGCCCGAGCACCGCCAGCTCGACCGGCCGGCGGGGTGGAGCGGGCACCGTGGCGAGCAGCGAGCGCGCCGGCTTCGTCGAGCGTGACTCTCCAGCAGCGATGCTCCGCACCGCCTCGCGCCCGGGCGGGCCGAGGGCGTCGAGCAGGTCCGAGCCCTCGGAGCGTCCGATCGACGTCAGTGCCACCGCCAGCTCGGCCGCGAACCGGTAGTGGAGGGCCGAGCGCACGCGGTCGAGGTCCGACAAGGGCAGGCCGACCAGGTGGTCGGTGTCGCCCTGACGGGCTGCGACCACGGCGGCGGCCAGGTCGCGCGCCGTCGCCAGGTAGCCGCGCAGGGTCATGCCGTCCCATGGGGCTCGGGCCTCCGGTACCAGGACATAGCTGAGCGGAAGCAGCAGCCGCCACATGTGGCGGTAGACGCCGCGGCCCATGTCCCCGTCGAAGTAGGCGAGCACGGCTCGGACCGTCGCCGCGGCCCGCTCCTCGTCGCCCTCGGCCAGCTGGAGGTACGCCGCAGCCAACCCGATGCGGGTCGCCGGCCCCGCGGGGCCCGGCCCGGCCTCCTCCAGGCTCTGCCGTGCCCTGACGACATCGCCGACATGCGAGTACAGCGCGCTCGCACTGGTCAGACCCTGGTGAACGATCGAGGCGCCCCCCGACGCCCGGACGTCGTCAAGAACGTCGGGGATCTCGTCGAGCACCTGGTCGACCCGGCCGACCGCCCATAGGGTCCGGAGTCGCAGGCCCGCCGTGACGGCCCGGATGCCGGCATCTGAGCTCGGCCGCGCCCGGGCGAGGAGCTGCAGCGCGGCGTCGGACTCGCCGAGGTCGAGACGGACCAGACCCGCGATCCAGCCCGCCAACGCGTCCCACACCGGGTCGAGGGCCCGCGGTTCGATCGCGTCGAGCGCGGCGACCACGCCGGCGTCGTCGCCGTGGAAGTCGGCCACCATGGCGTCGACGAAGCTCGCCAGCGCCTGCGCCCGGGGGTGGTCGGTTGCCCGCAGCTCGGTCACCCGGGCCGCGAGGTCGAGTCCCAGGGGCCCGAGATCCTGGTGCATCCAGGCAAGGCGCCCGAGCACGGTGATCGCGATCAGCTCGGCGTCCACGTCGCCGTCGGCCTGGAGTCGCTCGATCGCGGTGCGCAATGGCTCGAGGGACTCGGACGGCGCCGTGAAGCTCGTGCGCAGCGCGGCAGCGAACGTGCCGATCGGCGACGTCCGAACCTCGGCTGGGCTGGCCGCCAGCCATTGGTCCAGCTGCGCTGAGGTGAGCCCTTCGATCGTGAGGCATGCCGAGCGCAGCACGGCGGGCGCTTCATCCCAGAGCGCTGCGCCTTCGATCAGGGCGAAGGCGTCCTCGAACAGGCCGCGGTCACGGAGGTGGACGACCGCCCCCCGCCTGATGCTCGCCCGCTCGTCGGGGGCGAGAGCCAGCCCGGGTGCTGATCGCCACAGCGCGTGCGGGCAGTACCAGCCGTCCGCGTCCTCGGCCACCAGCGGGACACCGTCGAACACCGTCGCCAGCTCGACGGGCCGGCCCAGCGCGGCTGCAGCGAGCCGGTCGTCGGCGCGCCCGAGGTCGCACAGCACGCTGAGCACCCGGCGGCGCTCGTCGCCCAGCGGCCCAAGCACCTCCTCCCACAGGTACGCCTCGGACAGCCGGCGGTCGACGCTGGCGGCCAGCTCCGCGATCGCCGGCCAGCCGCCGGTGTCGGCCAGATGTTCCGGATCGATCCCGCGGCGAGCGGCGAACCACGCGAGCTCCTGGTTGGAGAACCGCAGGTCGCCTTGCGTGATGCGCCGAACGACGCCGTGGGTCTGGAGGCGGGCGAGGGGGATCGACGGTTCGACCCGGCTGGCGAGGACCACGTGGCCGTTGGCCGGCAGTGCGTCGATCAGCGTGGTCAGCCATCCGGCGCCGGGGGAGCCCGGGGGCAGCAGGTGGACGTCGTCGAAGATCAGGCAGATCTCCGTCGGCGCGCGTCGCCACACGGTGTCGGCGACGGCCCCCGGGTCGTCGTGGGCCGGCGGAGGCTCGCTGGCGTCGGACGCGGTGAGCACCGAGGCGACGGTCCTCGCCAGGGCGTCGCCTTCGGCGTCGCGTGGCTCGATCCCGATCCAGAAGTCCTCACCACGGGGCGCCAGTCGGTTCTCGTCGACGGCCTGGAGCAGCAGCGTGGTCTTGCCGAAGCCTGGACCACCGACCAGGGACGTGACCCGATGGCTCCAGCGGTCGAGGAGAGCGCCGAGCAGGCGCGGTCGAAGAAGGATGTCCCGCCGTGGCTCCGGCGGCCCGAACCGGAACAAGTGTCGCATGCTCGGCACAAACCGTACGGCTAAACACCCGCTAAGCGCTCGCTAATCACCGCCCTCCATACTGAGCCGGGCTCACCAAGGGCGCGGTGGGTTGTCGGCGGCGGCGTTTCCGACAACCCACCGACGCTCCCTCGGAGGAGCACAGGCGGGAGCTCGATGACACAGATGCACGAGATCGCGGCCGGGATCTATCGATTCTACGCTATCTCACCCTGACCAGGGCGTCCGTCCCGTTTCGTGCGCCATGTTGTGAGCCAATGATGTAGCGTACACCCATGGACGCTCACAGCAGGAACGGCAAGGGCCGGCGGGGTCACGGCGAAGGCTCCGTCTACCGGCGCAGCGATGGCTACTGGGTCGCCTCCGTCGAGGCCGGACGCTGCCCCGGCGGGCACCCCAAACGCGACGGCACCGTCTGCAAGGGCGGGGAGCGGCGCCGTGCCCGCATCGTCCGACGCACCAAGAAGCAGGTGCTCGCCAAGCTCGACGAGCTGAAGGGCCGGGGCTCGGCCGGGGTCGCCGGCAAGGACCAGACCGTCACCGAGTACATGACGTGGTGGCTGGACACGGTCAAGGCCGCGGACGTCGCCGCGGGCAATCTCAGCCCGAGCAGCCTGGCCACCTACCGGGCGTGGACGGAGAACCGCATCACCCCCTACGTCGGCCACGTCCGGCTGCGCAAGCTCACCCCCCAGGACATCCAGTCGATGATGAACCGGCTCGAGGCGAACGGCATCGGCCCCCGGGCGCGCAACGTGGCCAAGGGCCTTCTTGGTGCGGCGCTCAAGCACGCGAAGGGGACGCGGCTGATCTTCGACAACCCGGCCGATTACGTCAACGGATCGAAGCTCGGCGCGAAGCTCGACGACGCCCTCGACGAGGCCGAGCTCGACCGCTGCCTCACCGCTGCCCGCGGCGACCGGCTGTACGCCCTCCTGTTCGTCTCAGCCACGCTCGGGCTCCGACAGAACGAGGCGCTCGCCCTGCGCTGGGACGACCTCGACCTCGACGCCGGCACGATGCGGGTCGACCAGTCCAAGACAGCGGCCGGCGAACGGACCCTTCCCTTGGTCGCCGGCACCCACGACGTGCTCAAGCGGCACCGGGCGCGCCAGCTCGTCGACCAGCACCGGGCCGGCCCCCTGTGGTCGGACCACGGGCTCGTCTTCACGCGCCCCGACGGCAAGCCGATCCCCCCTCGCGAGCTGGTCCGCTGGTGGCACGACGTCCAGGCGAAGGCGAAGGTCGACCGGCGACGCTGGCACGCCCTGCGGCACTCGGCGGTCGGCCGGATGTTGGACAGAGGCGTGCCGTTGGAAGTCGTGTCTGCGGTCGCCGGGCACTCCGGGCTCAGCATCACCGCCGACATCTACGGCCGACCGCGGGCCGACCGGCTCCGCCGCCAGCTCGCCGACTACGACACCCCGCCGGACGCGGAAGCGGAACGGCTCGCGAAGTTGGGCGGCGCGATCCAGCGCGCCAAAGACGACCCGGCCGAGGCCCGCCGCGCCCGACAGATGCTCAACGACCTTCTCGGGATCACCGAGGAGCCCTGACCGGCCAGGGTCACCCCGCGCCGTCGTCAACCGGGGACCTTCGGGGCCGACGCGGGTTGACAGGTCAGGCGGTGAGTCTGGCAGCCTCGACGAGGCACGAGCCCCAAGCGGTGGCGTGGCGTAGCCACGAGCGAGCGCAGCGAGTGTCCACCTGCGGGGGCCGGGACGAGGGCGAGCGGCCGGGCGAGCGTGGCCGCCTGTCACACCCCAAGGCCCCGCTGCGAGTCGTCCGTCACGGCTCCCCGTCACGGCCTGTCCCGCGTCACATACGCCGGCATGTGGGCGATAACGGTCGGCGGCATTTAGGCACCGGCCCCCCTCCCCATTGCACGAAATGTGTCCCAAGGTGAGACACAGAAGTGCAGGTCACGGGGCTGCCATGGGCCATCGCCATCGTATGAGAAACCCGGGGAAATCCGCTATCGGAGGGTAGCGGAGCGACGCGGGCAGGCGTACCGTGACCTGTGACAAGAGGAGAGCGCCCGGGGCGTAGCTACCAACTACCCCCGGGCCGGATCACAGAGGAGCTACTCCATGACCACGTCCGAAGCTAACCGGGTCGCCCACCACGAGGGGGAGCTGGCGTACGTCGACACGTTCGGCCCGTTGCTGCCCTGCAAGGTGACCGGCATCACCACGGACATGGTGACCGTCCGGCTGACTGCCGACCGCGGCGCCTACCGCCGAGGCGAAACCCTGACCGAGCGTCACGGCCACGTCGTGCCACGGGCCAGCGTCCACGTCCGCGATGGCCACTACCGGATCCGCGACGACTACCGGTGGGTGCCCATCCTGGACACCTGGCTCGCTCAATCCCGCTGGCTGGGTGCCGATGCCGCGCTGGCCGCGGTGACCTGGGTCGAGATGTCCGAGGGGGACGCGTGGTCGATCCTGGCCGACGTCGACCCGGAGGTCATGGACCGCTACCCGGAACCTGACCTGAACGGTGAGTGGGCTGACAGCCCGACTCCGGACAGCGTCGCCATCGACGTCGGGTTGACCCGCGACGAGCTCACCATCTGCCCCGACGGCGCCGACGTGGTGGACGCGATCGCCACGGCGTGGGAGGAAGGCCGAGACCTGGTGTGGGTGGACGCGTTGCAGGCGGTCGCGCTCCGCGTCGTCGGTCACGTCGACCGTGCGCTGACAGTCGAGCGTGAGAACGAGCGTCGGGTGACCGGGCTGCGTGAGGTGGCAGGCGAAGTGACCGAAACCCCTACCCGACGCACGCCGCGACCAGGTACGCCCGTGCGCGTCCAGGTCGCGGACCTGGGGCTCACCCCGGGGGACGTGTGCCGGCTCACCATCCCCGAGCTAGGTGGCCGCGACAGCCAGACCGTCTCCGCCGTCTACCGCGGCATGACCCCCGGTGACGTCTATGCCCTCTTCGACGTCATCGAAGACACCGGGGTGTCGCGTCGCGTCGCGGTCCCCTGCGAGCGCGACGACCACCGAATCGTCCGCCCTTCCCCGCAGAAGGGGAGCACCGATGGATGACCTCGTCCGCCGCTACATGGACGTCTCGGAGACCCTGGCCGCGTCCCTCGACCTCCACCAGCGTCGCCTGCTACTCGAACTGGACGCCATCATGCATGACCGCCTGATCCTGGCCGCTCAGCCGGCCGGCATCTGGCTGTGGGACTACATGGACGGCGTCACGCACGCGGCGACGCTGGCTGTAGGCGACGCGGGTGGCGTGGCCCTGAACTAGCCCGGTCGGCAGCGGTCCCCCTCGGGACGCCGGGTCGATCTGGGGGCACGAGGGGGACCTCTCCCACCCACCCACGGGACGTCCGTGCCCGGCTGGCTGGCCACGGCCCCCCTCTCCCCCTTCCCCGCCTGGCATCCGCGCACGACGTCGAGTCACCCGCCGTGGCTCTCCGAGGGTTGGCCGGACGCAAGGCCACCTTCCCCCCTGACCACGGCGATACCGCACGTCCGCCCTTCTCCATCCCTTTCGACCCCGATTTCCTCCCATCACCGTGCGTGTTGGCTCACATGATGGCTCACATCTCTCCACAAATCCCCAGCTCATCGGCCTTTCTCATGGAACGCCGACTTCCCGGGCATGAGACAGTAGGCAGAACGTCAGCTCATCCCCGTCACCTTCCACGAGTCCCACCCCCCACTGTGCCGACCCCGGCACCCCCTTACCTATATGGGGTGGGCACAACCATGCGCGCGACAAAGGCACAACATGTGCCACGTTCTGACATGGGCCGGACGACGTTCACCCTGCTCAGACACCCACCCTCCCCACGCGTCGCCCGCACGGGGACCCCGGGGGGGCACACCGCCCACACACACACTCGCAGCGCCTCCGGCGCAGCGACTCGGCGTGCAACCCCTCCCCGCACGTGCTCGCTACGCGTGCCGGATGAAGTGGCAGTGACCCGGTGCCGGCGTTGTGAGCCATGGCAGTAACCGGACGGCCGCTTCCTGCCGGTTGCTGTCGCCGTCCTCGTGCCCACAGATCCCCAGGTCACCCCCTACTGCCATTCCTGAAATGGCAGTGGCAGTGAGTCGGACACGCTTACTGCCACTACTGCCCCGGCGTCGGGTGCCCTTCCCGGGATGTGCTCGCTACGGACGTTCCCCCAGGTCAGGAGCCGCCTGTCACCCTGTCACCGCGTACCTGGCCGCGACGCGGGCGCAGCCCGCCTCGTGGACGATCCGCAGGCCGCCGGTGCCGTCGGTGTAGGTGCTGACCACGACGTCGACCTCGCCGCACGTGCAGCCCCAGTTCGCGTGCATCCAATCGACGAGCGGCCAGGTCTCCACCGCATCCGAGGGCGGCATCTGCGCGAACAGGCCGGGGTCGTCGAGGGGATCGGTAGCCATCGGGGCCTCCTTCGGGGGGGGTCCGTAGCATCACGCTACCGACGTCGCGGGCCACCCGCGAAACCCCAGGTGGGCAGCCCCCGCAGACGACGTCCCTTGCGTGGAAACTATTTACGGCCGTTTGTACCCAAGTAGCCCCATAGGGGGATCTCTGCTA
>JBOGHK010000176.1:0-21113 GCA_050744325.1 Acidimicrobiales bacterium | reverse complement strand
GATCGGAAGCCAGCCAGGCCACCAGGGGCGACGCGACTGCAGGATCCATGCGGTTCCACTCGTCGTCGGGAACCTCGTCGGGCTCGATGACCGCCGGCGCGCCCGGCATGGTGCCGGTGATCCGGGTGGCGGCTGCCGGCCCGACGGCGTTGACCGTCACCCCGAGCTTGTGGAGCTCGAGGCTGAGCGTCAGGGTCAGGCCGGCGATGCCGGCCTTGGCCGTGGCGTAGTTGCTCTGGCCGAAGTTGCCGACCAGTCCCGCCCCGGACGTGGTGTTGATGATCCGCCCGGTGACGTGTTCGCCCGCCTTCGCCCGCTCCCGCCAGTGGCGGGCCGCCCAGTGCGACGGCGCCCAGGTTCCCTTGAGGTGGACCCGGATCACGGCGTCGAAGTCGGCCTCGGACATGTTCCAGACGGCCTGGTCGCGCACGATGCCGGCGTTGTTGACCAACACGTCCAGCTGACCCCAGGTGTCGACGGCCTGAGCGACCATCCGGCCCGCGCCGTCGTAGTCGGCGACGTCCTCGTAGTTGGCGACGGCTTCGCCACCCCGGTCATGCACCAGCTTGACGGTGAGGTCGGCGTCCGACGAGGAGCCCTCGCCGCTGACCGAGGTGCCGAGGTCGTTGACCACCACCTTGGCTCCGTGCCTGGCCAACTCCAAGGCGTGGCCACGGCCGATGCCATGACCCGCCCCGGTCACGATCGCCACCTTGCCGTCGAGCAGCCCCATGTCCCTCCCTATCTGACGCCTCGTCAGATTCTAGGCCGGGGGGTCAGAAGCTCTCCAAGGAGCGGAGGATGTGGTCGACGATGTCGGCCTCGGTCCGCTCCAGGCTGATCGCCACCACGCGGATCGCGGCCAGCGTGGCCAGCCACGCCCCGGACAGCGCTCGCTCGGGCCCGATCTCGTCGACGATCTCGCGTGTCGTCGGCCGCACACCGCCGGCAGTGGCCGCCGCCAGCGTCAGCATGTGCGCCAGCAGGGCGCTGCTGTCGCCCGGGACGGCCCCGTCGAGCGTCAGCCGCTCGACCAGCTCGTCGAGGGGGAGCGCCTCGTCGGTCTCGGCAACCAGGCGGCGCAACGCGACGGCCGCCGCGTCGAGCAGCCCATCGGCTACCTCGGTCGGCCCCACCCGCTCGACGGCGCCGCGCAGCACCAGCGCCGCCTGGGCCGGCTCGTGGTCGAGAACCTGGGCCTCGATCGCTTCCCGAAGCGCGTCGCTCACGTCCATGGCCGCGCAGACTACGGCAGGCGGGCCGTCCGCCGTGGGCGAGAGGGCGGGTGATCCGCCATCCGGCCACTACGGTTGGCGCCGATGGTGACCGAGCCACTGGTGATCGAGTTCGACGAGCATCAGCGCGCGCCGGTCGTCAAGCGGATGGTCACCATGGCCGGCAACCGCCAGGGTTGGGTCAACCTCACACCAGGGCTCGACGTCGACGTCCCGCCGCCCCCGCGGTCGGTGCTCGCCAACCTGCTCGGCGCCCGCGGCCCCGACGTGCCCCTTGGCACGTGGGCGGCGCAGGCGAAGGGCGACCGCGAGCCGTCGACGGTGGGGATCCACCACGGTCGCGGCCCGAAGGCCGCGCAACGCCTGGCCGCCGAGGGGTTGACCGTACCCGAGACGTGGCGGCTCCTCCAGGACCATCCGAAGCGGGGCTTCGTGTGCGCGGTCCCCGCCACGACCGACGAGACCGAGCTCGACGCGCTGCTGGACTGGCTGCTGCGCGCCACCGGGTTCCTCTGCCCGGTCCCTCGCACCGGCGAGTGGCGTGCCCTGTGCTACCGGGCGATCTGACCCGTTCTGCCCGCTCTCAGCTTGTGACTTCCAGGCCCGGCGCGGGCAGTTGGTCATCGTGGGGTCGCCGCAGCGCCGCACCAGTCGCGACGTCCTTGGCCCAGCGGTAGTCGGGCTTGCCCGACGGCGAACGGACGACGCGGTCCACCACCACCAGGCGCTTGGGCGCCTTGTAGCCCGCGATCCGCTCCTTGCAGTGGGCGACCAGGTCGTCGAGAGCGACCGCGGCATCGGGCTCCGGTTGGACGACCGCCGTGACCGCACTGCCCCATCGATCGTCGGCCACGCCGACGACCACGCAGTCGTAGACCGCAGGATGCGCCTTGAGTACCCCCTCGACCTCCTCGGCGAACACCTTCTCACCTCCGGTGTTGATCGCCCCCGACCCCCGGCCCAGCAGCGCGATCGACCCGTCGGCCTCGACCGTGGCCATGTCGCCGGTGACCAGCCAGCGCCCACCGTCACGCTCGACGAAGGCCGCGCTCGTGCGCTCGGGGTCCTTGTAGTAGCCGATCGGCAACCGGCCACCGGCAAGCACCTGCCCGACCACCCCGGAGCCGGGTGCCACCTCGTCGCCGTCCGGGCCGACCACGATCGTCGGCTTGGCCGGCTGGTCGAAGCGCACGAGCCGTGATGTCGTCCCGCTCGACCCCACCGGGTCGTCCGTCGTCGCTGCGCCTCCGGCACCACGTTCGTTGCCGAGCTCGGCGGCGACGTCGGCGGCCGTCAACCGTGAGGCGCCCTGGGTGCCGGCCTCCGAGGAACCGAAGCCGTCGGTCAGCATGACGTTCGGCAGCGCCGTGAACACCCGCTGCTTCGCCGAGGCCGACAGCGGCGCTCCCCCATTGCTGAACACGAACAGCGAGCTGGCGTCGTAGCTCCGGCCCGCGGCGATCGCTGCGTCCCACTCGTCGAGCAGGGGGCGGGCGACGGCATCGCCGACGACGGTCACCACGTTGACGCCCTCGCCCTCGATCGCCTGCCACACGGCAGCGGGGTCGAGCGACCCGGGCATCAGCACGACCTTCGACCCGGCGAAGAACCACGAGAAGCTGGTCCACTGGGCCGCGGCGTGCATCATCGGCGCGACCGGCAGGTAGCAGGTCGGCTGGTCGAGCATGCGCCCCGGTAGCTGGTCCGGTCGCTCGACCGGGCCCTGCAGCCGCAGGGGGTCACCACCACCCATGCAGACGAAGAACGCATCCTCCTGACGCCAGGTCACACCCTTGGGCAGCCCGGTCGTGCCGCCGGTGTAGATCAGGTAGCGGTCGTCGCCGCTGCGCTCGACCGCCGGCCGGTTCACCGACGCCGACGCCAGCGCCGCCTCGTAGTCCTCGCCGGTGCTCACCACGAACCGCACCCCGTCCCGCCGTGCGCCGCCCACCGCGTCGACCGTGGGCCGCAGAGACGGCTGGGTCAGCACGCCGACGCTGTCGCTGTTGTCGAGCAGGTAGCGCAGCTCGTCGGCGACGTAGCGGTGGTTGACGTTGATCGGCACCGCCCGCAGCTTGAACAGCGCCAACATCGCCTCGACGTACTCGGCGCAGTTCTCCAGGTAGAGGGCCACGTGATCGCCCGGCCCGACGCCCAGGGCCGTGAAGTGGTTGGCCAGCCGGTTGGCGCGCTCCTCCAGCTGGGCGTAGGTCCGCCGCTGCTCGCCGACCACGAGGGCCTCGCGCGACGGCACGGCGTCGGCGGCCATCTCCCACACGTCGGCGAAGTTGAAGCTGCGCGGTACACCCACGATGTCCCCCGGGTCGAGTCGTTGACGCCAGGACGGTCTAGCCGCCCGAGGCCGCCAACCGCCGGTAGCGGGTCGTCGAGTGCTCGGGGTCGGTGTCGAACTGCGGGATGACCTCGCGGCCGAACAGTTCCATCGATCCGACCACGACGTCGGTCGGCAGTGTGTTGGTGGTGGGGCTGAACGTCAGCTGGTCGAAGCCCATGTCGACCCAGCTCTGCACCGAGCGGGCGCAGTCGTCGGGGTCGCCGATCACCGCGAAGCCGTCGGCCGAGAGCTGCTCGACCTGCTCGGGCGTGGGCTCGGGGATCCGCTCGGGCCATGGCGGCACGTGCTTCGGCCGGGGCACGTTGTCGAGCCAGTGGTAGACGAGGGTCGAGTAGTAGTTCATGCACATGTTGGACGCGACCTCGAAGGCCTTGCGCCGATCCTCCATGCACAGCATGTTGGTCACGCCCATGATGTTGTCGTTGACGTAGTCGCCCACCGGGGTGGCGTTCGCGATCCCCTGCTTGTAGTTGGCGACCAGTGGCTCCATCTGCTGTGGCCGCCCGATCGAGAAGCAGAATGCCCCGAGCCCCAGCTCGCCGGCCTCGCCGAACGTGCTGGGGCTGCCCGCGGCCACCCACATCGCGGGATGCAGGGGGCCGTGCGGCTTCGGGAACACCTTCCGCTCGGGCATCCGGAAGTAGCGGCCCTCGTACCTGTAGGCCGCGTCCTTCCACATCTTGGGGATCTCGTGGATGGCCTCGCGCCACATCTGCTTGGTCTCGTCGATGTCGGCGATGTCGAAGCCATGGACCTCGGTGGTGGACGACCCGCGGCCGGTGCCGAACTCGAACCGGTTCTCGGTCAAGTGGTCGAGCAGCGCCACGTTCTCTGCGACGCGCTGGGGCTTGTTGACCGGCGGTGTGATGTTGAAGATCGCGGACCCCAGGTGAACCCTGGTGGTCTGTGCCGCGCAGAACGCGAGAAACGCCTCGGGCCCGGGCATGTGGCTGTATTCGTCGAGGAAGTGGTGCTGCGGGCACCAGACGTACTTGAACGCGTGCTGGTCCGCGGCCTTGGCGATCTCGACGTTGCGCAGGATGCGCTTGTGCTCGGCCTGAGGGTCCTTGTCGCGCTCGAAGCGCGGGACGAACAGCTGGGCGAAGACGCCGAACTCCATGGGGAGCCCTTCCTTCCTGTCCTTGAAGACGCCCTACGACCCGGTCACCGCCAGCACGCCCCGGTTGAGCTTGCCGTGGTGCAGGTCGTCCAGAGCCTGGGTGATCTGGTCGAGGGGGTAGACCTGGCTGACCATCTCGTCGAGCAGCAGCCGACCGTCCTGGTAGAAGCGCAGCAGCATGGGGATGTCGTGGTGCGGCCGCGCCGAGCCGTAGCGGCAGCCCAGGATGGACTTGTCGTTGTAGAGGTCGTTGACTACGAAGCTGGCCTCGGTGCCGAGCTTCGGCACCCCGAGCAGCGTGGCGGTGCCGCCCCAGTCGAGCAGCGAGACCGCGTTGCGGATCAGGGCGGGATGGCCGACGCACTCGACGACGTGGTCGACCCCGGTCGGCAGCCCCAGTTCCTTGACTGCGGCGACCACGTCGTCGGTGGTGCTCGCGTCGACGAAGTCGGTGGCACCGAGATGCCGCGCCACCTGCTCCTTGGCCGGGTTGGCGTCGATCGCCACGATGCGGCCGGCCGCGGCGATGCGCGCACCCTGGATCGCGGACTGGCCGATGCCGCCGGCCCCGATCACCGCCACCGTCTGGCCCGGCTGGACCTTGGCCCGGTTGAGCACCGCGCCCGCGCCGGTCAGCACCCCGCAGCCGATCAGGCACGCCACCTCCAGCGGGATCGCCGGGTCGATCACGATCGCCTGGGTCTCGTTGACCACCACGGCCTCGGTGAACACGCCCGCGTTGGCGAACTGGAACGCCGGCTCGCCCCCGACGGTGAACGGCCGGGGCAGCCGGCCCATCGTGTCGCGGCAGTGGGTCGGCTGGCCCCGGTCGCAGGCGGCGCAGCGCCCGCAGTTGCCCAGAGTGGTCAGCACGACGTGATCGCCGACCTGGACCTTGGTGACCGCGGCGCCAACCTGGGTGACCACGCCGGCGCCCTCGTGGCCCATGACGACCGGGGTCGGGAACGGGATGGTGCCGTCGATCACCGAGACGTCGCTGTGGCACAGCCCGGCGTTGACGATGCGCACCCGCACCTCGTGGGGCTCGGGGTCGCGGACCTCCACGTCGTCGCGGACCTCGAGCTGGCCCGTCCACACGATCGCTCTCACCGCCTACGAGCTCCTCGAACAAGCGGCTTCGCCATTACCGACGCCACCACCGACGGCACGGCCGAGGCCTCGCGCTCAGTGCGCCCGTGCGGTGACGCCTTCCCGTGGGCCCGCATCGCCCCACCTCCCTCGTCGGTGCGCTCACCCTGGCCGTCCGCACCGCGAAGGCCCCGCCCGCCAGGGCCCTCGCGGTGCTGTCCGAGCTGTCCGAGCTGTCCGATCGGTGTCTGCGTCCCACTCATCTCGCTCACCCCGGCCACACGATCGACTGGAGCTCGCTGTACGCATGCAGCCCGAACCTGCCGCGGTCGCGCCCGATGCCCGACAGCTTGAAGCCCCCGAACGGCGCCTCGGGGTGCTGTTGCGCGGTGTTGACGGCCACGGATCCGGAGCGCAGCTGGCGAGCCACGCGCATCCCCCGGGTGCTGTCGCCCGTGAACACGTAGTCGTTGAGCCCGTAGTCCGTGCCGTTGGCCAGCGCGATGCCCTCGTCCTCGTCGTCGAAGGCGACGACCGAGACGACCGGGCCGAAGATCTCGTGGCGGACCACGGTCATCTCGGGCTTGCAGTCGGCGATGAGGGTCGGGGCGACGTAGAAGCCGCGCTCCAACGGGGGCCGCTCGCCCCCAGCCACGACCGACCCCCCCTCTTCAACCCCCATCTGGACGAGACCTTCGATGCGATCGCGCTGCGCCGCGGAGATCACCGGGCCGACGATGGTCACCTCGTCGAGTGGATCGCCGACCGGTAGCCGTGCGCTCGCCTGCATCAGGCCGCCGACCAGTTGGTCGACAGTACCCCGCTGGGCGATCACGCGGGTGGGCGCGGTGCAGATCTGGCCGGAGTGGAACGCCCACACGCTGGCGATCGCGCCGATGGCGGTGGCCAGGTCGGCGTCGTCGAACACCAGCGCCGCGCCCTTGCCGCCCAGCTCGAGCAGGAGGCGCTTCATGTCGCGGCCCGCCACCTCGCCGATCCGCTGCCCGACCGCCGTCGACCCGGTGAAGCTGATCATGTCGACGTGCGAGGAGGCGACCAGTGCCTCGCCGGCTTCGGCGCCACTGCCGGTGACGATGTTGACGACCCCGGGCGGGAAGCCGGCTTCGCGGACCAGGTCGGCGAACCGCAACACGGCGAGCGGATCCTGCGGTGCCGGCTTGACCACCACCGTGTTGCCCATCGCCAGGGCCGGACCGATCTTGCCGGCCATGTTGACCAGGGGGAAGTTGTACGGGGTGATGCAGGCCACGACGCCGACGGGCTGGCGCACCACGGTCGCTCCGAGCAGCACCCCGGGCGAGAGCGGCGTGGCGGCCATCTCCAGCGGGGCGAGGGGGATCGTGTTCGACTCGACTGCGCCACGGGCATAGCGGCGGAACCGCTCGACGGTCTGCGGCACCTGCATGGTGCGGGCGACGCGCTGGGTGGCCCCGGTCTCGGCCTGGACCAGGGGCACGTAGTCGTCGAGCTGCGCCTGCAGCAGCGTGGCCAGCCGGTCGAGCAGCTCAGCCCGCTGTTGCGGCGCGGTGCGTGACCAGGAGGCGAAGGCGCCGGCGGCGCTGGCTGCCGCGTCCTGGACCTGACCTGTCGAAGCCTCGGGGGCGTGGCCGACGACATCCTCGGTTGCCGGGTTGACGATCGGGTACGCGGCGTTGTCTCCGGCGACCCGTTCGCCTCCGATCAGCATCTGCCACTCCCCCGTCACGGCGCCAAGATTAGAACACGTTCTAATTCTGGGCAAGCAGGTCGCCTCTGGTGCCCGAGGTCTGCCACGGCCTACGATTAGAACGCGTTCTAGTTCTGGCGACCAGGGGGGCCGTCTATGACCGAGAGCACCGAGCCCATGGCACCCGAGATCCCCCGGATCATCTCGGTGGACGACCACGTGGTCGAGCCGCCGGACCTTTGGCAGTCACGCTTGCCGGCGAAGTACAAGGAGCGCGGGCCGCGGGTCGAACGCGACCGCGCCAAGTTCAGCTTCAAGGGCGGCAACTTCCGCTACGAGAAGGGAACCGAGGACGGCGAGTGGGGCGACTGGTGGCTGTACGACGGCCTCGTCTACCCGTTCCCGAAGCTGTCGGCCGCGGTCGGCTTCGACGAGCTCGACGTGACCCCGACGACGTTCGACGACATCCGGCCCGGCTGCTGGAAGCAGGCCGACCGGCTGGCCGACATGGCAGCCAACCACGTCGACGCGTCGATCTGCTTCCCGAACACGTTGCCCCGGTTCTGTGGCCAGACCTTCTACGAACAGGGTGTCAAGAAGGAGGGTGGTGACCCCGAGCTCGCGCTGCTGTGCGTCCAGGCCTACAACGACTGGATGATCGACGAGTGGTGCGCAGGCGACGGCAAGGGCCGGCTGATTCCGCTCACGATGATCCCGCTGTGGGACGCGTCGCTCGCCGCCGCGGAGATCGAGCGTTGCGCCGCGAAGGGCAGCCACGCCGTCGCCTTCTCGGAGAACCCGCATCCGCTGGGGTTGCCGTCGATCCATTCCGGCGAATGGGACCCGTTCTTCGCCACCTGCCAGGCCACCGAGACCGTGGTGTGCATGCACATCGGGTCGTCGTCGCGGATGCCCGCAACATCCCCCGATGCGCCGTTCATCGTCAGCTCGACACTTACGTTCCAGAACGCGATGGGATCGCTGCTCGACTTCATCTTCTCCGGCACACTCGAGCGATTCCCGACGATGAAGATCGCGTACTCCGAGGGCCAAGTGGGCTGGATGCCCTACGTCCTCGAGCGGGCCGACAAGCTGTGGGCCGAACGCAGTGACAACAGCTTCGGCACGTCGCTGCCGCACAAACCGTCGAGCTACATCGCAGACCGGGTTTTCGGCTGCATCTTCGACGACGAGACCGGCCTGCGGAACCGCGACGCCGTCGGCATCGAGCAGATCTGCTTCGAGACTGATTATCCGCACGCGGACTCGACCTTCCCGCACAGCAAGAAGGTGGCCACCGAGACCTGCGCCGCGGCAGGGCTCGACGAGGCCGAGACCTACAAGCTGCTGCGGGGCAATGCCATCCGCGCCTTCGGGCTCGAGCGCTTCGGGATCACACGATGACCGTTCATCAGCCGGCGAGAACGAGCGCCGGCACTCTCGAGGTGCTCGTGTTCCCGGCCGTCACGGTCGGGCTCCATTGCAGGGGGACCACGAGATGACCGTCACAGCAGGGGGACCGGGCGAACCGGCCCCCGAAGCAGGGAGCACAGACCCGGCTTCGGGGGCAGGTTCAGCAGAGCAGCCCGACGACGCCGATCTCGGCGGCGAGATCGCCCTGGGCAGCATCCTGTTCACCCTCGTCGAGCCGCACCGGGGTCACGAGGTCGCCTACCACCGGTGGTACGAGCGCGATCACTTCTATGCCGGCTGCATGATCGGCCCCTGGTACTTCGCCGGGCGACGTTGGGTGGCGACCCGCGACCTGAAGGACCTGCGGCTCGGCGCCGCGGTGGCGTCTGGCGACAACGCTGCCGTGCCGCTGTTCGGCGACGATCGAGCCGGGTCGTACCTGGCGTTGTACTGGGTGCTGGCCGGGCGGCACCACGAGAACACCGACTGGGCCACCCGCCAGGTCCACTGGCTGCACCGGAACGGGCGGATGTTCCCCCAGCGCGACCACATCCACACACTGCTGTACCGCTACCGAGGGGCCGACCGGCGGGATCCTGACGGTGTGCCGGCCGAGCTTGCGCTCGACCATCCGTTCCGAGGGCTGGCTGCAGTGGTCCTCGATCGACCGGGCGGGCGCCGCGACACCGCACCCCCACACCGGCCGCTGGCGCCGGACTCGGCGGTGGCGCTGGTGCTGTCGTTCCAAGGGATCCCGCTGCCGCCGAACGCGCCGGTGACCCAACCGGGCACCGACGGGATCGAGGGCCGCGAGCTGCAGCTGTGGTTCGCCGACAGCGAGCCCCAGGACTGGTGGCACGCGGTCGAGGACTACGCGGCGGCGCGGCGTGAGGCGGGCGACGGTGCCGTGGTCCGCTGGGCCGGGGCCTTCATCCCCACGATCCCCGGCACCGACCGCTACACCGACCAGCTCTGGTAGGTCGCGCCTGCGGTTCCGGGGGCCTACGACGCGGCGGCGTGGGCGGCCGCCAGGGCTTGCTCCGCGCGCTGGCGGCGGTCCCAGAGCGTCCGGGGGCGTTGTCCCCGGTGGGCGGCGATGTCGGCGACGCGCTCGCCACCGATGCGGGAGCGCGCGATCAGCGCCGCATCGTCCGGGTCGACCACGCCGGCGTGCATGGCGTCCCGGAGGACCTCGGCCAGCTCGACGGCCGGGTTCGGTACCGGTGAGGCCGTCGACCGCTCGGCGCCGGCGAAAGACGATCCCGGCTCTCGGTCCAACGGCGTCGAGGCTCCCGTTACCGGGACCGTGATCACCCGGGAGATGCACTGACGCAGCTCGCGAGCAGCGTCCATGAGGACGTTGGCAGCGACGCGGCCCGGTCGGCGCTCGATCGGATAGGACCGGATGCGGTGGTAGACCGCGGCGACGGCGGCAGCCTCGCGCTCCTCGGCGTCGCCGATGGCCCACCAGCGGCGGGCGAGGGCCCGGGTGCCGGGCAGCAGCAGTTGCAGCAGCACCCGCGCCGCCAGGGCATCACCGACCACAGCCCGGCGCACCAGGGCGAGGAGCACCTGGTCGGCCTCCGGCGGGGAGGCCTGACGCACGAAGGCCTCGACCTCGGCCATGGTGGCCGCCCCTCCCGCTGCTGCCCGGACGTCCGCCAGTGCACGGGCCACCACCCGGTCGGCCCGCAACCGACGCCACTCATGGTCCAAGAGCTCGAAGACACTCGCCATCTCGCCACCCTCCTCGCCGTCGTCCGCCGGCCGGTGGCCGGTGGCCGGTGCCGGTGTGCCGGTGCCGGTGTGCGCCGGCAGCCACGACGATGGGGGTCCGCAATCCCCCGGCAGGTCCCCGGGGCGTGCTCGGCTGGCCCGGGGGCGCGGGCGCGTCCGGGGCGTGCCCCGGGGACCACTGCGGATCGCGAGCCGCCCCCTCGGGTGCGCCTGCCCGCCCTCGCCGACCCCTGCAGCCGACGGGACCACCGCGGGGACGTCCCAGACCCTGGTGGCGGCACCTCTAGGCGGGGACCAAGTCGTGTTCGGCGATCGCTGGAGTCCGCGTCGCCGTGGAACCGCTGGATTTCGCGGGTGGCCATTCAGGGTCCCCAGCCGCCGGGTCAGGTGGCAGCCGGGGTCCTGTGGCATCGTTCAGCGGTGAGGTACAGCTGGATCGAGTCGGGAGCCGGCGCCGTGTGCGCAGCGCTCCTGGCGACCGTGCCGCATTGGTTCGGCATCGCCGCGGCGAACCATGGGTACCAGCAGGTGGCCGATCGCTCCCCAACGTTGGTGGCCACCGATGACGGACAGCACGTCGGATTCGTCACCGTCGTCCGTCACTCGGCCTACGCTGCCGAGCTCCACGTCATGGCCGTCCGTCCGGAACGCCACCGCCACGGCATCGGCCGCGCACTGGTTCTTCAGGCAGAGGAGCAGCTGCGCTCCGAGGGAATCGAGTACCTGCAGGTGAAGACCCTCTCTGCAACAGCCGGCGACCACGGCTACCTGAGGACTCTGGCGTTCTATCAAGCCCTTGGCTTCCGCGTGCTCGAGGAGATGCCAACGCTGTGGAACCCTGACAACCCCGCCGTGATCCTCATCAAGCGCCTCTGACACTCCCGCCGCAGCGGACCTGTGTGCTGCAGCCCGCGCGACCCGCCTGGTCGTGCCGCCGGCTCCGGGCTCTCGTTTGGAGCACACTCGTGGACATGACAAGGAGTGTCCTCATCGAACGTGTCGCTCAACACGTGTCCGCGCAGCACTCCACAGCCCCGATGAGGTCGCCGCTGCATACGATGACCAACCCGTCTTCCCTCGGGAGACGCTGATCGATCACGGTCCGGACTTCGAGCACTTCCCCGGATGGGGCGGATCCTCGGTCCTGGTGCTGAGCCACGAGAACCAGGGGGTCGTGACGTGGGGGGTCGAGCTCGACGAGGACCGGGGCCGAGTCCTGGTGGGCGGCGACTTGGAGGAAGGGGTTGGCACCCGCGTGTTCGCTCCCGACATCGAGACCTACGTCGGCAGTCGACGGTGGGACCGCTCGTGCCTGCAGGAACCGCTGCTCCAAGCCCAGGCGGACCGCGTGCAGCCTGATGACCTTACGGCCCTGCGCGAGTCCTGGTCCGAGGGTGCCGTCACCTTCGGCTGGCCCGGCGTGGAGAACCACCGCTTCGAGCAGGGTCAGGTGAAGCTCATGCTGTGGTCCTCAACGGGGCAGACCGACTGGTTCATCTCCGGCCCCGTGGACGAGCTGAAGGTCATCCTTTCGACGCTGCGGTCGCTCTCCAACTTGAAGGAGGCGCTCTGGTCGGCAGACACTGCCGGCGAGTCACTGCTCGGCTAGCAGACCGCCCAAACGCTGCCGGACTGAGGGCGAGAGTTGGCTGGGTCTCCCCGGCGGGGTTGGGCTCAGGCGAGTTGGCGGATGACGATCGATCCGTGTTCGGCCGCGGGATGGTCGCGGCAGAGCTCGACGACTTCGTCGTAGTTGGTGGCTTCGATGACGGTGTAGCCACCCACGACCTCTTTGGTTTCCGCCAGGGGTCCGTAGGCGGCCAGAAACTCGCCATTGGTGTTAGACACCACGCGGCCGGGATCGGCGTAGACGTCGATGAGCCGAGCTCCGCCACGGGGCGATGCGTGGCCTTGGGCGGCGACACGTTCGCTCCAAGCGATATAGCGGGCGATGACGGCTTGGAGGTCAGCGTCCGACAGAGGTGCGGGCGGGCTGCCCGGGCGGTTGACGTACAGGAGCATGAACTCGGCCATGGGTCCTCCGTTTGGGTTGTCGATGCTGGACTCATGACGAACGAGCCAGACTGGCGGCGACATGGACGGCGAGAATTCTTCGGATGCTGGTCCAGGTGAGGTTCTCGAGCGAGCCTTGCGGGAGGAGCCGGGCCGGATCCTGTCGGTGCTGGTCCGCACCATCGGTGACATCGACTTGGCAGAGGATGCCCTGCAGGATGCCGTGACCACCGCGCTCGAGCGGTGGGGTCTCGACGGCGGGTCTGTGGGAGGCGATGGCTCGGGTCCGCGACGGGGTGTGGGCTCGCAGCTCGGCGACGACGGGCACCGGGCGTGTGCTGTTGGACATCGATGCGTCGTTGCATCAGGTGCATTCGGAGAACAAGGCCGAAGCGGCAGCCAACTACAAGGGCGGCTACGGGCTCCACCCGATCTATTGCTTCGCCGACGCCACCGGCGAGGCGTTGGGAGTGCTGTTGCGGCCCGGCAACGCCGGGGCCAACAACATCGCCGACCACGTCACGGTGCTCGATCAGGCCATCGCCGGGCTGCCCGCCGAGATCGCCGTCGAGCACCGGGAAGGCGACGACCCGGCCCTGGTACGCCGGGACATCCAGGTGCGCACCGATTCGGCGGGATGCACCGGGTTCGTGCGTCACGCCCGGGCCCGCAACGTGGGCTTCGCGGTCGTGGCCCGTTCCAACGCCCAGGTCCACGCCGCGATCTCCCGAGCTATCGCGGAGCCCGACCGCTGGCAGCCCGCGATCCGCCAGGACGGCGAACCCCGCCCCGGCGCCCAGGTGGCCGAGCTCACCGACCTGGTCGACCTGGCAGACTGGCCAACCGGCACCCGGCTCGTAGTGCGCCGCGAGCCCCTGCACCCCGGCGCGCAGCAGTCCCTGTTGCCGTCCCTGAGCTTCCGTTACTGGGGCCACAACCGCGCCCGGCTCGCCGTCGTGTGCTTCGCCGACGCGCTGGTCCGCTGGTTCCAGCTCCTCTGCCTCACCGGGCACCTCGCCGCAGCCGAGCCCAAACCCTGCGTTGGGGCCTGTGGCACACCCCCGCCCGCATCATCCGCCACGCCCGGGGCCGCGTCGTGCGCATCCTCGACAGCTGGCCCAACACCGCCGCCGTCCTCGCCGCCCACCACCGCATCGCCCTGCTCACCTGAACCGATCGCCACAACCCCGACCCACCCGGCTCGAGCCTGACCGAACGCGTCCCCCACCACGCCCTGGACCCCCCGCGCAGCGACCACCAGCCCACACCGCCAGCCAACCGACCCGAAACCCTGCCGCCAACCACCAGCAAATCGCCAGCCAACCCCTCCGGCATTCTCACGACGAATCGGGGCTAAGGGCATACCCCCATACATATGTTCGATTCGCCTAGGCTGGCGCCATGTCCGCTGCCGAAGCCCTCGAACCCGACGCCGGTCGGTTCGACGGTGCAACGCCGGCACACCGCGCTCTGCGCGCGTGGGGGCTGAGCGACGGCCAGATGCTCGAGGCTGTGGTGGCCCGCTTGGACGCGGCCGTGGACGAGCTGGTGGGGCTTGACGTCAGAACGGCCGACAACGGCGAGTTGGGCGCGGGGTTGGTGGTTGTGCAGCGGATCAAGGCCAAGCTGTGCGCGGCGGAGACGTCGATGCTCGATGTGTTCGACTCCCGTCGCGCCTACCGGGCCGACGGCTCCCGCTCCACGGCTACCTGGTTGGCGGCCAGGTCACGCACGCCGCGCAAGATCATCGCCGGTCTGGTGTCGCTGGGTCGACGCCTCCGCCGTGCGCCCCGCACACGCGAGGCGCTGGGTCGGGGCGAGATCGACCAGACCCGCGCCGAGGTGCTCGGCGGCCTCGCGGCTGCACCTCGCAAGCCGGTGGCCGAGGCCTTCCCTGCCGCGGAGAAGGATCTGCTGGGTGTCGCTTGCTCGAAGTCGTTCGACGAGTTCTGCCGCGCGGCCAGCTACTGGAAGGACACCGTCGATCCTGACGGCAGCGACGCCCATGCCGACAAGGCCCACGACTCGAGGCGGCTGCACGTGTCCCAGTCGTTCGAAGGCCGATGGTTCCTCGACGGAGTGCTGGGCCCGGTCGGCGGCCAGGAGGTCGCCGAAGCACTCCGCCGGATCTGCGACGACATGCTCGCCGC
The DNA here is from genome assembly GCA_050744325.1 of Acidimicrobiales bacterium. Classification (GTDB taxonomy): domain Bacteria; phylum Actinomycetota; class Acidimicrobiia; order Acidimicrobiales; family VFJN01; genus DASXTK01. The sequence continues at coordinate 6,313 of JBOGHK010000176.1, read as the reverse complement.
CGACCGTCGAGCTGCCCGTGCCATCCACGGTCCGGACTGTCCCGACGACCTCCTGGAGCGGACGCCGGCCCAGCGCCGCGCCGACGCCCTCGTCGAGCTAGCCCGTCGTGCGGTGGCCGCTCCGCACGACGCCCGCAAACCTCGACCATTGGTGTCGATCCTGGTCGGTTACGAGAGCTTCCGCGGCCCCATCCGCGAGACCTTCAACGGCACCGTGCTCGCCGCCGGTGACGTCGCTCGGAACCTGACCGAAGCCGATATCGAGCGGGTCGTGTTCTCCAACCAAGGCCGCGACATCACCGACCTGGGCCGACGACGGCGGTTGTTCACTGCCGCCCAGCGGCGGGCGATCGAGGTCCGTGACCGCACCTGTTGGCATCCCGACTGCGACGAGCCCGCCGAGCGCTGCGACATGGACCACGGGCCCAAACCCTGGGATGACGGCGGGGAGACCAACCTGAGCAACGGGCGACCCGGATGCATCCTCCACAACCGTGTCCACCCGACCGGGCCTGCCCCGCCGGACGACCCCGACCCCTAGCCCGAAACCCGGGGCAGCCCCGTCGGCGGGTACCCCAGTCGGCGCCGAAGGGGAGTCGGCGCCGGACCGGGCCCTGCCTCAGTCGGAGGTCCAGCCGGGGCGGACCAGGCCGGTCTCGTAGGCGAATACCACGAGCTGGGCCCGGTCGCGGGCACCGAGCTTGATCATGGCTCGGCTCACGTGGGTCTTGGCGGTGGCGGCGCTGATGTAGAGCTTCTCGGCGATCTCATCGTTGGTCAGGCCGGCGGCGACCAGGGCCATCACCTCGCGCTCGCGGTCGGTGAGCAGATCGAGGCTGGGCGAGCGATCGGCGGGTGTGGCTCGGGTGGCGAACTCCTCGACCAGGCGGCGGGTCGCCCGCGGGGACAACAGCGCGTCACCGGCTGCGACGGCACGAACCGCTCGCACCAGGTCGGCCGGATCGGTGTCCTTGACCAGGAACCCACTGGCCCCCGAGCGGATCCCCTCGAAGACGTACTCGTCGAGGTCGAACGTGGTCAGGATCACGATGCGGACGTCGCCCAGCCGGGGATCGGCGCCGATGCGCTTGGTGGCCTCCAGCCCGTCGACGCGCGGCATCCGGATGTCCATCAGCACCACGTCGGGCCGCACCTCGCGGGTCAGCCGGACAGCGGCCTCACCGTCGCCGGCCTCGCCCACCACCTCGACCCCGTCCTCGGCGTCCAGCAACGCCCGCAGCCCGGCCCGGACCAGCACCTGGTCGTCGGCCAACAACACTCGGATCACTGGCTGTTCCCTCCGCTGCTGTCCGGCCCGACGCCCGTCCTGGTGTCGTCTGTGACCGCCGCGTCCTCGTCGAGCGGCAGCCAGGCTCGCACGGCGAAGCCGCGGCCGGGACGCGGCCCGGCCTCCAGGCGTCCGCCCACGGACGCCGCTCGCTCCCGCATTCCCAGCAGGCCACTGCCGCCCCGCGGGAGGTCGGCCCCCAGCCGTGGCGCCGGAGAGCCTTCGTCGAGAACGTCGACCGCCAGCCCGCCGTCCCGACGGTCGAGCCGCACGACGGCCGACGGGGTGTCGGAGTGGCGGGCGACATTGGTGAGTGACTCCTGCACGATGCGGAACGCCGCCAGGTCGACATGGCGGGGCAGCCCGGCAAGGTCGCCGACCGACCGGCCGACGGCGACCTCCACGTCGAGGCCTGCGACTCGCGCCCGCTCCACCAGGTCGTCGAGCCGGCTCAGGCTAGGAACTGGCGACCTCGGCGCGAACGCCGCCGTCGGCCCCGCGGCTACCCCGGCCTCCGACGATGGCCGGGGGACGCCATCGCCGGGACCGGAGCGGATGCCCTCGTCCACCAGGCGGAGCACGCCGAGGATCGAGCGCAGCTCCACCAGCGCCTCTTTGCTGGCGTCCTTGATCGTCGACAATGACGTTCGCACCTGCTCGGGCTTGGAGTCCATGAGATGGAGCGCCACCCCGGCCTGGATGCTGATCAGCGACATGTTGTGCGCGATCACATCGTGGAGCTCGCGGGCGATCCGCAACCGCTCGTCGGTCACCTGGCGGCGCATCGCCTCGGCCTGCGACCGGGCCGCCTCCGCGGCCTTCTCGCGCCGGTACCGCACCGCTTCGGACACGCTGATCACCGCCACCAGCCACGCGGCCAGCGCGACCAGCCCCACGAGCGGCGGCCGGTCCTCCCGACCGATCAGATAGCCGAGCCAGGGGAACCCGAGGTAGCCGGCGACCAGGAAGACGATCGCCTCGCGCCGCCGACCGACGATCACCACGTGCCCCAACGCAACGACCAGCGGCAGCCAGATCGGTCCCCGGGTGTAGCCCAGCGACCAGTAGGCGAGCGTCGCCGCGAACGCCACCGCCAACACACCTACCGGGTAACGCTGCCGGAACGGCAAGGCGCCGACCGCAACTGCGAGCAGGGCACCGCCACCGAGGCCGAGCTCGGGCTGCGCGTCGTTGTGGTGGCCGATCATCCACACCAGCCCGATCCCGACCAACGCGGCGACCGCGACCAGCGCGACCTCGCCCCACACACCCCAGCCGGCCCACGACCCCGCCGGCGCCGCGCGCTCACGTCCGCCCTCCGGCGCCGTCAGCGACGCCACCCAGCGCACGACACGCCGGAACAGGCCGGCACCCGACCCGGCCCGACCGTCGACACCGGCGCCGGTCCGAGCCACCGCGGCGTCGGCCGCAGCGACCTCGTCGCCGGCGTGCTGGTCGGATGCCATACCACGAGCGTACGGACGCACCGGGTAGAGGGCATCCACCCAGCGTGCGAAGTCGCGGCTACTCCCAGCGGCGTAGGGCAGCTGTCCGACCACCGTCGGCCTACGACGACGGGCGCAGCTGGGATCCCGCCGAGCGTCGGACGACGCGGCGCACCGGATCCCGGACGATGGCCGCATGATGATTGACACCCAACCAACCAGCGAGCGCAGCCTGGGCGTCGCCGCCCGGGCCGACCGGGCCACCAAGGTCTACGGCACCGGATCGACCGCGGTACGGGCTCTGGACGAGGCCACGGTCGAGATCCCCTCCGGCCACCTCACCGCGATCATGGGACCGTCGGGTTCGGGCAAGTCGACGCTGCTGCAGTGCATGGCCGGCCTCGACCACCTGACCGGCGGTCGGGTCATGATCGGCGACGAGGACCTCGCCACCCTGTCCGACAACGAGCTCACCGTGCTCCGCCGAGAGCGCATCGGCTTCGTGTTCCAGGCGTACAACCTGATCCCGACCCTGAACGCCCAGGCCAACATCCTGCTGCCGCTCACCCTCGGCAGCCGTTCGGCGGATCGGGCCTGGTTCGACGACGTCGTCCACACCGTCGGCTTGAACGACCGCCTCGACCACCGGCCGAGCGAGCTCTCCGGCGGCCAGCAACAGCGGGTCGCGGTGGCCCGGGCACTGGTCACGAGGCCGGAGATCGTCTTCGCCGACGAGCCCACGGGCAACCTCGACTCCCGCTCAGGCGCCGAGGTGCTCGGCTTCCTGCGCCGGGCGGTCGACACGCTGGGCCAGACGGTCGCCATGGTCACCCACGACCCGGTCGCTGCGGCGTACGCCGACACGGTCGTCTTCCTGGCCGACGGCCAGGTGGTGGATCACATGGTGTCGCCAACGTCGCAGCGCGTGCTCGACCGCATGAAGGCCTTCGACTGAACCACGACAACTGACCGAAAGGAGTGAGAGATGATACGCATCAGCCTGACATCGCTCTGGGCACGCAAGCGCCGGCTGACCGGCACCGCCGTGGCGGTGATCCTCGGCGTGTCCTTCCTGACCGGCACCATGGTCCTCGGCGACACGCTGAGCGCCAACTTCGACGACCTGTTCGCCGAAGTGTCCGCCGGCACCGACGTGGTCGTGCGCAACGACAGCGTCGTCGAATCCGACGTCGGCGCCAACGAGAACAGCGGCACCATCGACGGATCGCTGATCGACGAGATCGGCGACATCGACGGCGTCGCGACCGCCGAAGGCCAGGTCGTCGGCTACGGCGCGCTGATCGGGCGTGACGGCAACCCGGTCGGCGGCAACGGACCGCCCCGGCTGGCCGGGAGCTGGATCGACGACCCCGAGCTCAACCCCTACCGCCTCGTCGAGGGGCGCGCTCCCGAAGGCCCCGACGAGGTCGTGGTCAACCGCGGAGCCGCCGACGACGCCGGCGTGGGCGTTGGCGACACCGCCACCGTGCAGGTCCCGGCACCGATCGAGGTCGAGATCGTCGGCATCGCCACGTTCGGCGACACCGACGGGCTCGGCGAGACCACCTGGACCGCCTTCACCCTCGACACCGCCCGGGAGCACATCATGGGCCAGAGCGGTGGCGAGGCCGCCGTCGGAAGCCAGGTCAGCACGATCCTGGTCCGGGCCGACGACGGCGTCTCCAGCGAAGACCTGCGCGACCGCATCGCGACCGCGCTGCCCGACGGTGTCGAGGTGATCACCGGCGACGACCTGGCCGGCGAGCGCAGCGACGAGATCGCCAGCACGTTCCTCGACATGCTCCGCATGTCGTTGGTGGCATTCGCCGGGATCGCCCTGGTGGTGGCGACGCTGAGCATCAGCAACACGTTCTCCATCACCGTCGCCCAGCGGACCCGCGAGCTGGCACTGCTCCGGGCCGTCGGTGCCTCGCGGCGACAGATCCGCCGCGCGGTGACCGTCGAAGCCCTCGGCATCGGCATCGTCGCTTCGGTGGTCGGTGTGCTCGCCGGGCTGGGCGTGGCCGGCGGCCTGAAGGGCCTGTTCGACGCCTTCGGGTTCGCGCTGCCCGCCGGCGGCATGGAGATCAAGTCGGTCTCGCTGGCCATCGGCGCGGTCGTCGGCGTCGTGGCGACGGTGATCGCGGCGCAGAGCGCCGCCCGCCGTGCCGGTCGCATGGCGCCGGTCGAGGCGCTGCGTGAGACCAGTGCCGAGGCCCGCAGCATCAGCCGGCGCCGGATGGTGGTCGGCCTGGCCACCGTGATCGTCGGCCTGACCGCCGCCTTGACGGCGGTCGCCGAGGCGTCGCTGCCGGTCGTGGCGATCGGCGCCGTGGTCCTGGTAGCCGGGACGCTGCTGATCGCCCCGATCGCACTGAGCCCGGTGGCCACCGGCACGGGCCGGCTGCTACGTCGGGTTCGTGGCGTGAACGGCATGATGGCCACCCAGAACGCCCGTCGGAACCCGCGGCGCAGTGCCGCGACGGCGACGGCGCTGGTCGTCGGGGTCGCCGTGGTGTCGCTGTTCACGGTCTTCGCGGCGTCGCTCAAGGCCAGCCTGGCCGACCAGGTGGCCAGCGACTTCGGCGCCGACCTGGCCGTGACCACGCCGACCTTCGGCGGCGGTCGGCTCGGTGCCACCGCCGACGACGAGGTTGCCCAGCTCGACGAGGTGAGCACCGCTGTCGGCCTCGGCGGCGGGACGGTGCTGCTGGACAGCGACGACACCACGGTCACCGCGGCCGATGCCGCTCGGCTGGCCACAGTCGGCGCCATCGAGGTCGTCGACGGATCGTTCGACGACATCGGTGCGACCGGCCTCGCAGTCGGCGAGTCCCGAGCAGAGGACGAGGGCTGGACCGTCGGCAGCGACGCCGAGTTGACCTTCGTCGACGGCACCACCGAGACCGTGACCGTCGATGCCATCTACGTCGACAACTCGATGGTCGGCGGTCTGCTGATCGGCGACCAGCTGTGGGAGGCCCACACCACCCAGCCGCTGAGTCGGGCCGTGCTGGTCAAGCTGGCCGACGGCGTCAGCGTCGACGAGGGCCGTGGCGCCATCGAGCCGATCGCCGACCCACTCGGCGGTGACGTCCAGGACGCGGACGAGTTCGCCAGCGCCGAGACCCAGGCGTTGGACCTGATGCTGAGCATCATCTACGCCCTGTTGGCCCTGGCGATCGTCATCGCTCTGCTGGGCATCAGCAACACGCTGTCGCTCGCCGTGCACGAGCGGCGCCACGAGCTGGGCCTGTTGCGGGCGGTCGGCCAGACCCGGCGCCAGGTGCGTTCGGTGCTGCGGCTGGAGTCGGTGATCGTCTCGGTCTTCGGGACCGTGGTCGGCTTGGCCCTGGGCGGGTTCCTGGGCTGGGCGCTGTTCGCCACGGTGACCGCGGGATCCGACACGTTGGGCAGCCACTTCTCGCTGCCGGTCATCCAGCTGGTGGTGATCACCGTGCTCGGAGCGCTGGCTGGCATGCTGGCAGCTCGCCGACCGGCCAAGCGGGCAGCGCGGCTCCCGGTCCTGGAGGCGATCGCGGCGACGTGACCGCCGCGGCCACGGCGTTGGGTCCGGGGG
>JBOGHK010000175.1:0-20668 GCA_050744325.1 Acidimicrobiales bacterium | reverse complement strand
ACCGCGACCCCCGGCCCGCTCGGTGGCGGTCCGCCGCCGACCGCCACCATGTCGCTGCTGGGCGGCGACGGCGACCGTCCAGGCGCTGCCTCGGCGTCGGCGACGATGGTCCTGCTACCGCCCGGCGATCCGGCCACCAGGCCGCAGCCGACGGCGGCGTCGCCGGAACCACCGGCCGCGTCGCCCGAGCCCGAGCCCACGCCCATCTCTCCCGAGGTGACGGCTCCTCCCCGACCGGCCATGGATCCTGCTGCGGCGCGGACGACCGTCGACACCTGGGAGGTCGGCGCCGGCGACTGCTTCTGGTCGATCGCCGAGAGCATCGTGGCCGAGACCACAGGGCACGCACCTCCCTCAGAGCAGGCGACCAGCGACTACTGGTCGAGGCTGGTCGCCGCCAACCGCGACCGCCTCGCGGCCCCCGACCATCCTGACCTGCTCATCCCGGGCCAGATCCTGGTCATTCCCCAGCCGTCGTGACTGCCCGACCGAGAGCGTCCCGACGAGCCTCCCCGCGGGGTCACTCGCTCGACAACCACCGTGCGGTCGCTGCGTCGAGGCGCCGCTCGCGGTGGCCGACCACGGCCGAGTCCAGAGCCTTGCCCACCGCGGCGTCGAACCCGGCCTGGTCGTCGGGGATCACCTCGTCGGCGATGGCGAGGTCGACCACGTCCCGAGCCGTGAGGCGCAGCCGCTCGGCCACCTCAGGGGCCTTGTCGGGATCGCGTTCGAGGATGGCGGCCGCTCCCTCGGGCCCGATCACCGAGAAGACCGCATGCTCACAGATCAGAAGCCGATCGCCTGAGCACAGCGCCAGCGCTCCCCCACTCCCGCCTTCACCCACGCACACCGCGACCACCGGGGTCGGGCAGGCGGCGAACGCCGCGAACGTCTGGGCCATCTCGACCCCGATGCCGTCGAGCTCGGCGCCGGGCGACGGATCGGCGCCCGGCGTATCGACCAGCGTCACCAGCGCCAACCCGAGGCGCCCGGCCAACGCCACCGCGCGTTGCGCCAGTCGATAACCCGCCGGTGTCGGTCGGCCCGAGCCGTGATGCCGGTCGGTGGCGAGCACGACGCAGCGCCGCCCGTCCACGGTCGCGAGCCCGGCACGCACGGTGGGGTCCGGCCCCCGCAGCTCGCACCACGACGAGCACAGGAGCGCGGCTCGATCGATCCCGCTGGGGCGCCCCGCCGCCCTGGCCCGCAGCACTTCGCCCCACGCCCCTCCCAGCGGGGGGACGTCTGCAGCGGGCAGTGGCCGCGTCGGCAGCCGCCTCGGGCGGCGCCCCAGTGCGACCTCGATCCAGGCGGCCTCCTCGCCGCGCTCGACCAGGGCGTCGAGCCATCCCCGCTCGTACAGCGACCGAGCGGTGTGCGACCCCGGCGGGAGTCTGGTGCCCAACGCTCCCTCGGCGACCCGTGGCCCGGCGAAGCCGATGGTGGCGTTGGGATGCGCGGTCCGGAGGTCGACCAGCGATCCGAACGACACGAACACGCCACCGGTGGTCGGCGACCCGTAGATCCCCAGCGACAGGAGCCCCTGCGCGGAGTGGCGCTGCGCGGCAGCAGAAGTCCGTACCAGCTGCGCCAGCGCCACCATCCCCTCCTGGACTCTGGCCCCTCCGGTCCGCGTGGTCACCACCATCGGCAAGCCGAGGTCCCGCGCCCGGTCGTAGGCCCGCACCACCCGTTCGCCGGCAGCTGCGCCGAGCGTCCCGCCGTGGACGTCGAAGCGGCTGTCGACGAAGGCGTAGTGCTCGGTGCGACCGGTGCGCACGGCCTCGTCGTCACCGGCCTCGCCGAGGCGGTCGGCGTAACCCGGGAAGTCCAGCGGATCTCCGGCCCTGAGATGGAGATCCCACTCCTCGACCGAGAGGTGGAACGGCACGGCCGCAGAGTCTCGCGTCCTGCCGGAAACGCGACGAACTCGCAGGCGCTCTCAGCGAAGGCGGAGGGCGACCTCGTTGGCGAGCAGCCGGCCCTGGACGGTCAGGACGACACGATCGCCGTCGACCGCCACCAACCCCTCGAGCTCGTCCAGCGGGAGGGCTGCCACCGGTACGCCCGCCCGCGTCCGGACCGCGAGCTGGAGCGCCTCGAGGCGACGATGATCGGCATCCAGTCGCTCACCGGCGGCGACCGGCGACCGGTTCGCCTCCACGGCCTCGACGTAACGCTCGGGCGTACGGACGTTCCAGAAGCGCCGACCCTCGCGGTGCGAGTGACCGGCGCAGCCCACCGCCTGGTACTCGCCCATCGACCAGTAGAGGTGGTTTTGCCGGCACTCGTGGCCGGGGCGGGCCCAGTTCGAGATCTCGTACCAGCCCAGACCCGCAGCCTCGAGGGTCTCGCTGGCAACGAGGTACTTGTCGGCCTGGTCGTCATCGTCGGGATGGCGACCCGGATCGTCGGCCAGCGCGGTCCCGGCCTCGACGGTCAGGGCATACGCGCTCACGTGCGGTGGTTCCAACGCCAGCAGCTCGTCCAAGGTCCGACGCCAGTCGTCGAGCGACTCGCCGGCTGCGCCGTAGATGACGTCGAGGTTGAAGGTCGGTATCCCCGCGGCTCGGACTCGATCGACGGCGGTCCGCACGTTGCCCGGGTCGTGGGCTCTGCCCAGCGAGGCAAGAACGTGGGGTTGCATCGACTGCACCCCGACGCTGAGCCGGTTGACCCCACCTCCGGCGTAGGTCTCGGCCAGCTCCGACGAGACCGTGTCCGGGTTGGCCTCCACAGTGACCTCGCAGCGGAGGTCCTTCGGAATGGCGTCCACCACATCCATCAGCGCCCGCGGCGCTACCAGCGACGGTGTGCCGCCGCCGACGAAGATGCTGGTCGCCAGGGGCATCCCCGCGGCGACCAGCATCTCGACGTCGCGGCGGCACGCGTCGAGATAGCGCTGTTGCAGATGGTGGCGGTCCGTCCAGGTCGCGAAGGCGCAGTAGTCGCACCGCGCTGTACAGAACGGCACGTGGAGGTAGACGCCGAAGGGCTCCCGCGGATTTGGCGTGTCAGCCAGCGACGTCCCTCCTGACCGCGCCGCTCAACGGACGAGACTGAGCCCCAGGCTATTGAGCCGAGCCGGCACCTGGTCGGGGTGGCAATCGAGGATGCAAGCGATGGCCCGGAGGTCGTCACGTCGAATCGTCAGCATCCGGCCGTTGTAGTCACCTCGCTGCACCTGGATCATCCGCAGGTAACGGGCGATCATCTCGCCCTCCTGCCCACGCACCTGCTCGACGGCGGTCAAGTCGATGGTGACCGGACGGTCGTCACGCCGGGCGGTGCGAGCCCGCTCGGTGAGGTCGACGACCTGCTCGTCGGGACGACGCACGAGGTCGTCGTCAGCCGGCAGCATCTGGTCAACGGGGACTTGGTAGAACCGAGCCAAGCGCTGCAATCGAGGGACCGAGATCGCCCGTTCGCCTCGCTCGTAAGCGCCGAGTACGGATGCCTTGAACTCGTGTTCGGAGGCTGCTTCCACCTCCTGGAGCGACAAGTGCTTCTGGCGACGGATCGCGCGCAGCCGGGCTCCAACTCGTACGGCATAGCCGATCTCGCGCTCAGACTCGAGGTCGCTGTCCATCCTGCTCCTCCTTGGCCGCCTGCGGCGGTCGGCGGCCATGCCCGCCCACCAGGAACGCGCGGTGGGACTTTGCCTACTCTACGCACTGGACAAGGGACGAACAATCACGGCCCGTGCGGGTTCCTCTACCTGGGCCGGAATCGCTCAACGCACCAGCTCACTACGCAGGGCGCCGAGCAGCGCGCCTGCGGTGAGAGCGGCCGTCTCTGCCCGTAAGACGTGTTCGCTCAGGCGGACCCGGGGAATTCCGACACTGCGCTCCGTAGTGCCCCATCCCCCTTCAGGCCCTACCAAGAGTGTCGGCGTCGCCATGGTGGGCGGTTCGCCGCCACGGTCGGCCATCGCCGCCCCCGGGAGCTCGGCGACCGTCGCGAAGCCGGCAAGCCGGCTCGCCGCGTCGCCGCCCGGCTCGGCGATGCCGACGTCGGGCAACCAGGTCCGCCGGCACTGCATCGCCGCCTGCCGTGCGATCGACCGAAGCCGGGCCAGCTGCCTGTCGGCCTTGCCGGGCTCCCAGCGGACGACCGAGCGCTCGGCCGCGAACGGGACGATGCGATCGACGCCCAGCTCGGTGAGCTTCTGCACCACCAGCTCCGGCCGATCGCCCTTGACCAGGGCGAAGGCCACCGTGAGGAGCGGGCCAGGCCGCCGGTCCTCGACGATCTCGCCGGCGACGACCAGGTCGTCCTTGCTCTCGCCGAGACGGCAGAGCCGCCACCGGCCCGCACCGTCTCCCGCCGTCAGCTCGGTGCCCGGCGCCAGGCGCAGGACCCGCGCCAGGTGGTGGTGGTCGTCGCTGGCCAACCGCGGCGCGCCGAGGTCGTCCACGAAGACGTGCGCTCTGGCACTCGTCGGGGTGGCCACGCGCTACTTGAAGGCCGAGCGCAACCGCGACATCAGCCCGGCGGGCGGTGGAGCGACGTCGTCGCCACGCAGCACCGCGAGCTGACGGACCAGGTCCTCCTCGTCCTCGCTCAGCTCGGTCGGGACGTCGACGACCACGGTCACCAGCATGTCGCCGCGGGCGCGCCGGTCGAGGTGGGGAACGCCCTTTCCCCGCAGGCGGAAGATCGTGCCCGACGCCGTGCCGCGGTCGATCTCGCGGGCCTCGGTGCCGTCGAGCGTCTCGATGTCAACCGTGCCGCCCAGCACCACCTGGGTGTAGGGAACGTGCAGCTCGGTGACCAGGTTGACCCCGTCACGCTGGATCGTCGCATGAGGACGGACCCGCAGGTGCACGTAGAGGTCGCCCCGGGCACCGCCCCGAGGCCCGACCGCACCTCGGCCGGACAGTCGGAGGGTCGAACCGGTGTCGACGCCGGCGGGGATGTCGACGGTGTAGGTGCGCTCCTCGATGCGCCGGCCCTCGCCACGGCAGTCGGGGCAAGGGCTGGCGATGACTTCGCCTGCGCCGCCGCATCGTGGGCAGGTCGAGGTGGTGACCATCTGGCCGATGAACGACTGGCGCACCCGCTGCACCTGGCCCGTGCCCCGGCAGTCGAGACAGGTCACCGGCTTGGTGCCCTCCGCGGCTCCAGTCGCGTCGCACGACGTGCAGCTCACCGCGGTCTTGACAGCCAGGTTGTGCTGGCAGCCGAACACCGCCTGCTCGAAGTCGAGATCGACGACCTCTTCGAGGTCGGCGCCCCGTGGCGGGCCCGACGGCCCCCGGGTGCGCCCGCCGAACGGGCTCCCGCCGAAGAAGGCCTCGAAGATGTCGTTGATGTTCCCGGCCATGAACGGGTCGCTCGCGCCCCCGTTGACGCCGTCGGGGCCGAAGGTGTCGTAGCGCTGGCGCTTCTCGGGATCGGACAGCACCTCGTAGGCCCGGCTGACCTCCTTGAAACGTGCCTCCGCGTCGGGATCGTCGGGCCGGGTGTCGGGATGGAGCTCGCGAGCGAGCTTGCGATACGCCCGTTTGATCTCGTCGGTGGTCGCGCTGCGACTCACGCCGAGCAAGTCGTAGTAGTCGGTCAACTCAGTGCTCGCTCTCAGCCGTCGGCCAAACGGTCGGACAGCCGGCCACTCACGACCGCCACCGCCGCCAGCGCCTGCGGGTAGTTCATCCGAGTCGGCCCGAGGACGCCAATGGTCCCGAGCCGCTCGCCTTCGATCTCGTAGGGCGCGACGACCAGGGCGCAGTCAGCCAGCGGCGCCACACCCGTCTCGGAGCCGATCGCGACCTGCAGGCCGCGGTCCAGCACGTCGCGCACCAGCGTCACAACCACCAGCTGCTGCTCGAGGATGCCGAGCACCGCACGGACGGTCTCGATCGCGTCGAAAGCCTCGGCCAGGCGGGCGGTACCGCCGACGTAGACCTGCTCGCTCTCCGGCCGAGGCAGGTCGCTCAACACGTCGAGCACCGCGGCCGCCAGCCGATCGGTGATCTCGTCGCCGGTCGCGCCAACCGCCGGAAGCAACGAGCGAGGATGGTCGGCCAGTTGCGCGGACAGGTGCGCTGTGGCTGCCGCGAGGCGCTCGTCGCCGGTGCCGGCCGGTGGGTGGATCGCGTGCTTCTCGACAGTGCCGTCGCTCAACACAACCACGACCAGGGACGCCGACGGGCTCAGGCCGACCAGCTGCACCGAGCGGACCGTCGCCTCGGCCGACGACGGCGACACGACCACGCTGGTCAGCGCGGTCAGGTTCGACAGCAGCCGCCCGGTGGCCCACAGCATCTCCTCGACCTCGCCGTGCGCTCGGGCGAAGAACTGGCGGACCTGGTCGGCCGACCGTCCGTGGAGGCGGATCGGGCTGCGGAGGTGGTCGACGAAGAACCGGTAGCCCTTCTCGGTGGGGATCCGCCCGGCGGATGTGTGGGGTTGGGACAGGTAGCCGTCGGCTTCCAGCTGGGCCATCTCGTTGCGAATGGTCGCCGACGACACCTCGACACCCGGCGCGGCCGCGACGTGGCCCGAGCCGACCGGCTGGGCCGTCTCGATGTACTCCTCCACCACTGCCCTGAGGATCGCAGCCTTGCGTTCGTCGAGCATCTGGCAGTCGATTCTACCGACTGCCAGAACGACGGAGCCGGCGCAGACCAGGCCCCACTACTCCTCCAGGCGAAGCGCACTGACGAAGGCCTCCTGTGGGACCTCCACCCGGCCGATCGACTTCATCCGCTTCTTGCCTTCCTTCTGCCGTTCGAGCAGCTTGCGCTTGCGGGTGATGTCGCCGCCGTAGCACTTGGCCAGCACGTCCTTGCGCTTGGCTTTGACCGTCTCGCGAGCGATGATCCGGCCCCCGATCGCGGCCTGGATGGGCACGTCGAAGAGCTGCCGCGGGATCAGCTCGCGCAGCTTGGTGGCCATCCGACGGCCGTAGTCGTATGCCTTGTCCTTGTGGGCGATCGTGCTGAAGGCGTCGGCCGCCACGCCGTTGAGCAGGACGTCGACCTTCACCAGGTCGGCCTCCGCGTAGCCGGCGGTCTCGTAGTCGAGGCTGGCGTAGCCCTGCGTGCGTGACTTGAGCTGGTCGAAGAAGTCGCGCACCACCTCGGCCAACGGCAGGCGGTAGACGAGCTCGATGCGCTCGGGCGACAGGTACTCCAGCTTGAGCATCTCGCCCCGGCGCTGCTGGCACAGGTCCATCAGCGGGCCCGTGTACTCGGTCGGGGTGAGGATCGTGCAGCTGAGGTACGGCTCTTCTACCCGCTCGATCTCCGTCGCCGGGGGCATCGCCGACGGGTTGTCGACCTCGACGACCCCGCCGTCGGTACTGTGGACCTGGTAGGCGACCGAGGGTGCCGTGGCGATCAGTGCCAGGTCGAACTCGCGCTCCAGCCGTTCGCGCACGATCTCCATGTGCAGCAGCCCGAGGAACCCGCAGCGGAACCCGAACCCCAGGGCACCTGAGGTCTCGGGCTCGTAGGTGAAGCTGGCGTCGTTGAGCCGCAGCTTCTGGAGAGCCTCGCGCAGGTCCCCGAACTGGTCGCCGTCGATCGGATAGAGCCCGCAGAACACCATCGGCTTCGGATCCTGGTAGCCCTCCAACGGGGCCACCGCGGGCCGAACGGCTTCGGTCACGGTCTCGCCCGAGCGAGCCCCGGCGACGTCTTTGATGCCGGCGATCAAGTAACCGGTCTCGCCAGGCCCGAGCCTCGCGACCGGCGTGGCCTCGGGCGTCCGGATGCCGAGCTCGTCGGCGCCGTGCACCGCCCCGGCCTGCATGAACCGCAGCCGGGACCCGGTCGTCAGCACGCCGTTGACCACCCGGACCGACGACACCACCCCGCGGTAGGAGTCGTAGTGCGAGTCGAAGATCAGCGCCTGCAAGGGGGCGTCTGCGTCGCCCTCGGGGGCAGGCACCCGTTCGATCACCGCGTCGAGCAGGTCGGTGACCCCGTCGCCGGTCTTGGCGCTGATCCGCAGGATCTCGTCGGCCGGGATGCCAAGGACCTGCTCGATCTCCGCCGCGTACCGGTCGGGCTCGGCTGCGGGTAGGTCGATCTTGTTGAGCGCAGCGACGATCTCGAGGTCGTGCTCCAGCGCGAGATAGCAGTTGGCCAGGGTCTGGGCCTCGATCCCCTGAGCGGCATCGACCAGCAGGATCACGCCCTCGCACGCCGCGAGCGACCGCGACACCTCGTAGCCGAAGTCGACGTGGCCGGGGGTGTCGATGAGGTTGAGCACCCGGCCGGCATACTCGAGTCGGACCGACTGGAGCTTGATGGTGATTCCCCGCTCGCGCTCGAGGTCCATCGAGTCGAGGTACTGATCGCGCATCTCGCGAGGGTCCACCGCACCGCAGATCTCGAGGATGCGGTCGGCGAGCGTGGACTTGCCGTGGTCGATGTGGGCGATGATCGAGATGTTGCGGATGCGGGACAGGTCCATAGTCGGGTCGATCCAGGCTAGGGCCCAGGTGCGGTGTGACACTGCCGCAGATCCGCAGGTAGCCTGTCGCAGCCGAATTTCGTCCGTAGGAGCAGGTCCTTTCCGTGGCCAACATCAAGAGCCAGATCAAGCGCAACCGCCAGAACGAGAAGCACCACGAGCGCAACAAGGCTGTGAAGTCCGAGATCAAGACCCGGGCACGGTCGGCGGTGACCGCGGCCGAGGCTGGTGCGGACGACACCGAGGCAAAGGTGCGCGAGGCGATCAAGCGTCTGGACATGGCCGTCTCCAAGGGTGTGATCCACAAGAACCAGGCCGCACGGCGCAAGTCCCGCCTGCTGGCCCAGGTCGCCAAGTCGTCGGCCTAGGCCCGAGCCTGGTCACCGGCTGAGGCGAGCCAGGCGGGCTACGAGCACCTCCATCACGAGCGCCTCCGGCCACGCCTTCCCGCCGCGTAGATCGAGGTCGGCCTGGGCGAGCAGGTCGACAGCGTGCACGATGCGGTCATGGCCGAGCTTGCGGGCCTGGTTCAACGCCTTGCGCGCCGGGAATGTCGAGCCCTTCATCCCGAGCATCTGCGCAGCATCCTTCTCGCCGGTCACCCGGGCACCGTCAAGCATCAGCATCCGGGCGTAGTGGCCGTGCAGGGTGGCCATGACCTGCAACGGATGGCGGCTCCCACCGGACAGCATGCGGTGCAGCTTGTCGAGAGCGGTACGGATGTCGCCGCGGTCGATGGCGTCGGTCAGCTCCCAGGGGGGAACGCCACCGGCCTCACCGAGGAACGGCTCGACGTCGTCGGCGCCCAGGCGGGCCCCCTCGCCGAACGCACCGACCAGGGTCTGGATCGCGCCGACCAACCGCTGCGGATCGTCGCCCAGCCAGTCGACCAACCGCTGTTTCGCGCTCTGGTCGAGCCGGAGACCGGCGCGAGCCAGCTGCTCGTCGACCCAGCCGGCCACCTGCCGGCCGGGGCTGGTGTCGATCTGCTCGCCACCGGCGGCCTTGATCGCGTCGGTGAGCGGCTTGGGGATGCGCCCACCTGGCCACACGAGCACCAGCGACGTGGTCGGGAGAGGATCGACCAGGTACGCGACGAGTGGCGCCACCTGCTCGGCCCGCGAGAACAGGTCGAGGTCGCGGCCGACGACGACCCGTCTGTCGGTCAGGAACGGCGGCGTCTGGGCGGCGTCGACGAGCGCAGTGAGGCTCGGTGTCGACACCTCGGACGGCTGGAAGCGCTCGCGCCCGACCTCCTCGACGGTGAGGGCAGAGTCGCGCTCGCCCACCAGCGCGTGGATCAGCTCGCGCACGGCGTCGCGCAGGATGACCTCGTCGGCGCCGCGGACGAGGTAGACGGGCGCATCGAGTCGCACGGTGGCGCTCTTGGTCGCGGTCGCGGGGCTCATCGCCGCGCCTCGAGCAGCTGTGCCATGACCTCGACCACTCGCCGCGTACGGCGCACGTCGCCCGTTCGCACCAAGCGGACACCCACGGCCAGGGCCAGCGACTCCTCGGAGACCGCGTCGGCCCCGGACCGACCGGCCATGTCGACAGCGACCGGTCGGGTCGGGTCGGCATCGACGGCGTCGCGACCGGCGCGCGCACTGTCGACTAGGGCCACCATTCGTCCGCGGGCGCTGTCGTCGGAGGTATCCCGGGATGTCTCACCCGGACTCCTGCCGCCGTTCGCGCCGCCGGCGGACGTCGCCGACGACACCTCGTCGATCCGTTCGACGGGCACGAGCGCCAGCGTCGCCCCAGCGGTGAGCGCCGCGTGAGCCGCTGCGGCGGTCTCGACGCGAGCGACGACGGGAAGAGCACCCTGGGCCGCGGCCGGCCCGAGCAACCGCTGTTCGGCTGGCACCTCGACGAGGTCGGCGCCGGCAGCGGCCGCCGCGGCCACGCCGGCGAGCACCTCGGCTTCCCGTCCGAACCGCGGCGGGGGCACGACGGCGACGACGAGCGCCCGAGTGGCCAGGTCGACAGGGTGGGCATCGCCAGACGGCGTGGGAAGCGACAAGGTCTGCTCGACCCTGGGCACCGGTGGAGCGGTAGGAGCTGACATCGACGACGAAGGTACCCGCGGCCTGTGACATCGAAGCCGGTCCCGGCCCGGCGAATCCCAACAACGGCGGTCCGGCCCACCGGGTGGGCGGGGCTCGAGCCCTGGCTGCGCTGTCGGCCACCAGCCGATCGGAGCTCGCCGTGATCCGCAGGTCGCCGAAGACCAAGGCGTCGCCCACCTGGAGCGTGACTGCCCCCGGCACCAGCCCCGCCGCGCTCGGCGGCACCACGACGACCGCCCTTGGCCACTGCTCCCGGACGCGGGCCCCGGCCGCGACCGCCTGACGAGCCCCCGTGCGGACCACCACGAGGTCGACTCGCTGGACGCCTCCGCGGCGCAATGCAGACGGCACGTCGGGCTCGGGCACTCGTCCGTCGACCACGAGCGCGACCCGTCTGGCGTGATCGCGCCAGACGGCCATCCCGGGCCCCAGGGTGACAGGACCAGTCGGTGCCGCGGTGCCCGGGGCGACGGCCACCGCGGCAGCCAGGACGGCCAGCGCGCCGATCACGCCAGCCAGGCGCAGTCCTCGCGCCACGACCGGGATCGAGCACCGCGCCGCCGTGCCAGCCACGGCTCCGGCGACCACCAGCAGACCCAGGTGCCAGCCCCCGACCTCGCCCACCGGCCAGCGGACCGCGGCGAAGGCCACCGTCTCGATCCACCACAGCAGCAGCCGGCTCGGCAGGTGCAGCAGCGACGCCAGCGGGTCACCGACGACCCCGGCGACCAGACCACCGGTCAGTCCCCAGACCATCACCGGCCCCGCAGCGGGGACCGCAACGACGTTCGCCGGCAGCGCTGCCAGGCTCAACGGCCCGAACGCGGCGATCAGCAGCGGCGCGACCGCGAGCTGCGCGGCACACGTCACGGCCACTGGCAGGGTCAGCCACCTCGGCCCGGGCAGGCGGCGCTGGAGCGGGGCCGCCCCGACCACGATCCCGGCCGCACCGGCCATCGACAGCTGGAAGCCCAGCGACGACACCAGCAGCGGGTCGCACAGCAGCAGGCCGGTGACGGCCACCCCCAACGTGCGCAGGCTCGTGGTCGGTCGGCCCGTCGCTGCGGCGAACGCCCCTACCGCGGCCATCGCGGTGGCTCGGAGCACCGAGGGCTCACCACGCGTCACCAGCGCGAACCCGGCCAGCAGCCCGGCGGTGAGGATCAGGCGTGGGGCGAAGCGGACACGCATCAACACCGGCGCCGCCGCAGCCAGGACGAACGCGACGTTCTGCCCGGAGGCCGCCGTTAGGTGACCAAGCCCCGCGGCCCGGAATGCGTCGGTCAGGTCGGCCGGCTGGTCGCGGTCGTCGCCGAGCGTCAGTCCGCTGAGCAGGCTGCGCTGTCGCTCCGACATCGACGCCGCGCCGCGCTCCAAGGTCCGTCGGAACCCGTTCGCGGCCCGCGTGACCGCATGGCCGGGACGCCAGCCCATCACGGTGTCGATCTCGAGCCGGCCCGTGAGGTGGCGGTGTGGCATCGCCCTCTCGAACGAGCTCGGCGGCAGCACCCGGCCGCGCACCGTGATCCTCTCGCCGGCGAGACGGTCGTCGAGGGCGGCTGCAGCCGACCGGTGGGCGGTCGCCGCGAGTCGCCGCCCGTCGAGGCGCACCTCGGCCCGGACCGAGCCACCAGGGCTCCGCGCCGGATCGGTCAGGAGGGTTGCCTCGCCCTGCGCCGGGCCCGATGTCGGCACGGAGCGCAGACCGGCCATCGACCGCTGTGCCAGGCAGACGGCGACCACTCCGACGGCGACGTACAGGCACGGGCCCCACCCGACACGCCATCCGATCACCCCGACCACCAGGCCACCGATCGCCAGCCAGAGCGGGACCCCGAGGCTCGCCACCTCGCCCATGCCGACCCACGAGCCGAGCCCGGTTGCGAACGCCAGCCCCACCGGGCTGAGCCCGCGTCGCCCACCGCCAGCGCGCCACGGCCGCCCGCCGGCCTCATGGCGTCCGGCATCAGGAGGTCCGGCCCGATGCATGTCAGACCGTCACCAGGGGCCGCAACTGCTCCAACTTGGCCTCGCCGATGCCACGCACGTCGACGAGCTGGTCGACCGACGTGAAGCTTCCGTGCTCGTCCCGGTGGTCCACGATCGCCTGCGCGATCGACGGGCCGATGCCGGGGAGGCCGTCCAGCTCGTCGACGGTGGCCGTGTTCAGGTCCACGGGCTGGCCGGCGGACGGATCGCCTCCCGCGTCGGACGGGCCGCCACCCGCGGCGCCGGCACCCGTCGGCTGCGGCGGCACCTCGCCGACCCGGGGCACGTAGACCTGTTGGCCGTCTTCGAGGCGCGCGGCGAGGTTCAGCCGGCCGAGATCGGCGTCGGCGCCCGCCCCGCCCGCAGCATCCACGGCGTCGACGACCCGGGCGTCAGCCGCCAGCCGATGGACTCCTGGCGCTGCCACCGCACCCGCGACGTGGATCACGACCTCGTCCTGCTCCGACGTCGGCGGCGACGTCGCGTCGGCAGCCGGGTCGCCGGCATCGCCACCGTCGGTCGACCCGCCCGACGGGCCGGTGGTGGACACGAACGGCAGCTGCATCTCGGGCGGAGGTGGCGGCGGCGCGAGCAGCTTCCAGCCCAGCACCCCGGCCACGACCAGCCCCGCCAGGCCGACGATCAGCCGGGTCGGCGTGAGGTCGAGGCTCTCGGCCCACTCGGTGAGCCGGTCGCGCCACGTCAGCGGTCGCGGCGGCCGAGGTAGCTCGGACAGCGGATCGGACATCGGACCCTCCAGGCGCGCGACGAAGTCGGACGGGAGGGGGATGTCGGATGGATGGAAGTCCGGTCGCGGAGGTTAGCCCCGGCCCACCGCGGTCCGGGACGCCGCCGTGTCGAGCACCAGTGACCGGCGAGCCGTCCACTCCGCCTCGATCTCGAACGGGATGCGCCGGTAGGCAGCCCAATGGCGGTAGCCCAGGAAGCGCCACCGGAGGTAGGCGCCGAGGTAGCGCCGGAGGAATCCGGCGACCCCGTGCTCGCGCCACTGCCGCACGTGCTGGAGCTCGTGGCGGAGCAGCCGCTCGTTGCCGACACCCCGCTGCCGCATGATGATCAACCGCCCGAGGGTCAGAGCCGTCGCCCCGGGCGGCCCAGGACCGACCAGCAGCCAGTACCCGTCGTGTCGCTCCAGCCGCATCGGCCGACCGCGTCCTGCCTGGTACGGCGCTAGAACAACCGCGCCGACAACCGCTTGCGGTAGTCAGCGGTGCGAGGATCGTCCGGCCCGAGCACCTCCAACAGGTCGACGAACTCCTGCCGCGAGGCGTCGTCCTGCTTCACCCGGTCGAGCAGCGCGTCGAGCTTGCTCGTGATCTCCTCGGAGGCACCGCTGTCGGCCCCGGTGCGAACCAACGCCGCCACCCGGCGCGTCTCGGCGGACTCGGGGATCCGCGCCAGCAACGCGGTGGCCTCGTCGGCGTCGCCGTCGCCGCCGCGCTCGGCCAGGAGCTCGGCGAGAGCCACGATCGCGTCGTGGTGGTCGGGTCGCAGGTCGAGCGCCGCGCGCAACGACATCTCGTCGCCCGCCCCGACCAGCTGGTCGATCTTCTCGTCCTCGGCGCTGGGCAGCAGGCGGTTCACGAACTCGCGCACGGTCGGCTCGCCTTGCGCGCCGATGAACCCGTCGACGACCTTGCCCTTGTCGAGGGCGTACACCGCAGGGATGCCCTGCACCCGGAAGGCGGCCGAGATCTGGGGGTTCTCGTCGACGTTGACCTTGGCCAGCACGACCTTGCCCTGGGTCTCGTCAACCACCTGCTCGATGATCGGGCCGAGCTGGCGGCAGGGACCGCACCACGGCGCCCACAGGTCGACGACGACCGGCGTGGCCTGCGAGCGGTCGAGCACTTCGGTTTGGAACTGGGCATCGGTGACGTCAACAACCATCGCCGTCACGCTACCGAGCGATCGCGCCTCTCCCCGACGGGACCGGTACGGTGCGATGACTCACGCGGAGGAACAGTGACCGAGCCAGCATCGAATCCCACCGAGGTACCCGCGGGGATCGACGCCGCCGGTGTCACCCCATGGCTCGAGGCGCATGCTGCGGGCGCGGCGCCGCCGCTGGTGTTCACGGCCATCGCCGGCGGGCACTCCAACCTGACCTACCGGGTCGACGACACGGCCGGCCATGCCTGGGTGCTCCGTCGCGGCCCGCTGAGCCATGTCCTGGCCACCGCTCACGACATGGGCCGAGAGCACCGAATCATCTCGGCGCTCGCGCCGACCGACGTGCCGGTGCCGCCGGCGGTGGGCTTGTGCGACGACCCCGCGGTCAACGGCGCACCGTTCTACGTCATGGACTTCGTCGAGGGCGCGGTCGTGCGCGACCAGGCGGCCGGGCGCCTGCTCGACGAGCAGGGTCGCCGGCACGCCGCGGAGCAGGTGGCCGACGTCCTGGCCCGGATCCACGCCGTCGACCCGGACGCCGTGGGCCTCGGCGACCTCGGCCGCAAAGAGGCGTACGTCCAACGGCAGCTCAAGCGGTGGCACGGCCAGTGGGAGCAGTCCAAGAGCCGCGAGCTGCCGGTGGTCGACGACGTCCATGCCGCGCTGGCCACCACCGTCCCCGACCAGGGCCCTGCGACGATCGTCCACGGCGACTACCGCCTCGACAACTGCCTGGTCGGCACGGACGGCACGATCCAGGCGGTGCTCGACTGGGAGCTGTGCACCCTCGGTGACCCGCTGGCCGATGTCGGGCTGCTGCTCGTGTACTGGTCCGAGCCTGGCGACGAGCATGCCGCCCTCGGCGACAGCGCCACCCTGCTGCCGGGGTTCCCGAACCGACAGGAGCTGATCGACCGGTACGCCGCCGCCTCCGGACGTGACGTGACCCGCATCGAGTTCTACGTCGCGTTTGGTTACTGGAAGCTGGCCTGCATCCTGGAAGGCGTGTACGCCCGCTACCGGGCCGGCGCGATGGGCCGGGCCGACGGCTTCGAGCTGTTCGGTCGGCAGGTCGAGGTCTTGGCCCAGGCCGCACACGACACACTCGACCACGTGCCCTGAACGAAAGAGTGAGAGTCGTGCTCTACGAGCTGATCGACCGACCCGAGCTCGAGACCCCCGTGCTCGTGGTCGCCATGGAGGGCTGGATCGACGCCGGTCTCGCCGCCGCCGGCGCCTCCACGGTGCTGCTGGACACCCTCGACACGGTCACCGTGGCACGCTTCGACACTGATGCGCTGCTCGATTACCGGGCGCGACGTCCGACCGTGCACATGATCGACGGAGTGCAGAAGGGCCTCACCTGGCCCTCGCTCGAGCTGCGAGCCGCGACCGACCTCGACGGCAAGGAGCTGCTGTTGCTGGTGGGCAGCGAGCCCGACCGCATCTGGCACCGCTTCGTCGACGAGGTCGTCGACCTGGCACTCGACTTCGACGTACGCCTCTGCGTCGGGCTCGGCGCCTACCCCGCTCCAGCACCGCACACCCGGCCGTCCCGCATGGCCTGCACCGCGTCGACCGCCCAGCTCGCCGAGGCCGGCCTGTTCCTACGGGCCTCGCTCGACTTCCCGGGTGGCGCGCAGGCGGCCGTCGAGCAGGCCTGCGACGCCCGCGGCATCGCGTCGCTCGGCATCTGGGCGCAGGTGCCGCACTACGCGTCGGGGATGAACTACCCGGCGGCCAGCGTCGGGCTGATCGAGTGCCTCGCCCGCATGGCCGACCTGTCGCTGCCCCTCGGCGACCTGCCCGAGCGGGCGGCGGCGACGCGCAGCCGTCTGGACGAGCTGATCGGCCAGAACCCCGACCACGAGGCGATGCTGCACCAGCTCGAAGCGGCCTACGAACGCCTCGACGAAGGCATCGCCTCGTTGGACGGGGCTCCCCTGCCGACCGGCGACGAGCTGGCCGCCGAGCTGGAGCGCTTCCTGCGCGACCAGAACGAGTAGACGAAACTTGGTGAGATCCCGCCGGAAACCGTGCGGACGTCACCAGATTTCGGGCTGAGTCAGACGCCCACCGGCTCGAGCTGGCCGTCGTCGTAGCGCTGCCGGCAGAGCGATCGCTGCAGCTTGCCGGAACTGGTCTTGGGCAGCGTGCCCGGCGCCACCAGCACGATGTCGTGGGCGGGGACGCCCACCGTGTCGATGACCCGTTCGGCCACCGCGTGGCGCAGCGTCGCCAGGTCGTCGACCCGCTCGGCCGACGCCCTGGTCTCGGCGACCACCGTCAGCGCCTCCCGACCACGCCCGTTGAGGGTGCCGAAGGCGATGACGTTGCCGGCCCGCACTCCCTCGACCGTCCCCACCGCCCGCTCGACGTCCTCGGGGAACACGTTGCGGCCACCGACGATGATCACGTCCTTGATCCGCCCGCAGACCACCAGCTCGCCGTCGAGCATGTAGGCCAGGTCGCCGGTGCGCAGCCACCCCTCGTGGAACAGCGTGGCGTTGGTATCGGGCCGCTTGTAGTAGCCCGGCGTGACCGACGTACCCCGGATCTCCAGCTCACCGACCTCCCGGTCCCGGAGGGCGGTGCCGCTGTCGAGGTCGACGATACGGATCTCGAGCCCGGGCACCGGGCGGCCCAGCACGGCGAACCGCCGGCTGCCGACGGCTCCGACCTCGGTCGGGGCGGCATAGCGCTCGGTCTCGATCACCCGCCGGTCGACGCAGTCGGTCCGAAGACCTCGCAGCGGTTCGGGGAACGTGCCGCCGATCGCCACCTCGGCCATGCCGAAGGCCGGGAAGATCGCCGCGGGACGCAGGCTGTGCCGCACGGCAGCGGCGACGAAGTCGTCGACGTTGTCGGGATCGATCGGCTCGGCGCCGTTCAGCGCGATCCGCAGCGAGGACAGGTCCAGCTGCGGGCCCTTGCGGAGCGCCCGAGCGGCCAGCACGTAGGCAAAGTTCGGCCCCGCCGTCGCCGTGCCGCCGTAGGTCGAGATCCACTCCATCCAGCGGGCCGGCCGGGAGGTGAAGTCCTGTGGGGCGCCGAGCACCAACGAGGCGCCGGTCGACATCGGCAGCGTGAACAGGCCGACGAGGCCCATGTCGTGGTAGAGCGGCAGCCACGAGACCAGCACGTCGCTCGCGGGATCCAGCGACGGGACCGCGGCGATCGCGTCGAGGTTGGCGCACAGGACGCGGTCGGGCAGCATCACGCCCTTCGGATCGGCGGTCGACCCGCTGGTGAACTGCAGGATCGCCAGTCGGTGGGGATCGTCCCCGGGGCGGCGCCAGGCGGCGGGATCCCCGGCAGCCAGATCGTCGAAGGGCACCATCGGCGGGTCGCCGACGTCCGGAGTCACGAACGCCGCCAGCGCCGGGTCGATCACGACCAGCCGCGCGTCCGCGTGGTGGATGCGGTGCCGGGTCTGGTCGACGAACTCCTGGATCGACCCCAGCCGCATCGGGAGTGGCAGCACCACGACGGTCGCCCCTGCGAGCCAGGTGGCCTGGATCGCGGTGGCCAGCTGGCGGGTCGTCGGCGACAGCAGAGCGATGTGATCGCCTGGTCGGACCCCCCGCGCCTGGAGAGCGGCCGCATAGCCCTTGGCGTCGCGGTGGAGCTCACGCCACGGCACGATCTCTTCCCCGCCGCCGACCACGAAGGTGATCGTCTGGTCGGACTCGGCGGCGCGCTCGATCCGGTGCAACAGCGAGGGCATGCGCGCTGTGACCACCGGTTCGTACCCCGGGTTACATAGCGGTTCGGACGAACGTCAGCCAGTACCCTGGCGAGCCATGCCCGATCCCGAATCCAGCGCCGAGATGTCGGCCGCTCCCGACGCGTTGTCCCCGGGCACAGGTGACGACATCCCGCCCTACCGCTACACCGCCGCGCTGGCCGAGCAGATCGAAACGTCCTGGCAGGACTATTGGGAGAAGACGGGCACCTTCTACGCCTCCAATCCCATCGGCGACATGTCACAAGGCTTCGAGTGGCTCGCCGACAGCCCGAAGCTCTACGTCATGGACATGTTCCCGTACCCCAGTGGCGACGGGCTCCACGTCGGGCATCCCCTGGGCTACATCGGCACCGACGTGTTCGCGCGCTACTACCGCATGCGCGGCTTCAACGTCCTGCACACCATGGGCTTCGACGCGTTCGGCCTACCCGCCGAGCAGTACGCGGTCCAGACCGGGCAGCACCCGCGCGACACCACCGAGTCGCGCATGGCCGGCATGCGCCAGCAGCTGCGGCGTCTCGGCTTGGGCCACGACACCCGCCGGTCGTTCGCCACGACCGACCGTGAGTACTACCGCTGGACGCAGTGGATCTTCCTCCAGATCTACAACGCGTGGTACGACCACCAGGCCGACCAGGCGCGCCCCATCGACGACCTGTTGGCCGATCTCGACGCCGGCTCCCGACAGCCCGGTGAGGGCACCAACCCCTACGACAAGGCCTGGGCCGACCTGTCGGCGACCGAGCGCCGGGTGGTGGTCGACAACCACCGGCTGGCCTTCCTGTACGAGGCTCCGGTCAACTGGTGTCCCGGCCTGGGCACGGTGCTGTCCAACGAGGAGGTGACCGCCGACGGCCGCAGCGAACGCGGCAACTTCCCGGTGTTCCGCCGTCCGTTGAAGCAGTGGATGCTGCGCATCACCGCCTATGCCGACCGGCTGCTGGCCGACCTCGACCACCTCGACTGGCCCGAGAAGATCAAGCTGATGCAGCGGAACTGGATCGGGCGCTCGGAGGGTGCCCGGGTCCGGTTCCCGACCCTGCTCGGGCCGCCCATCGAGGTGTTCACGACCCGTCCAGACACGCTGTTCGGCGCGACGTACATGGTGCTGGCGCCAGAACATCCGCTGGTGGACCAGTTGACCGCTCCCGCATGGCCGCAGGGCATCCCGTCCTCGTGGACCGGCGGCGCCGGGACGCCGAGCGACGCGGTCGCGGCCTACCGGCGACAGGCCAGTCGGCGCAGCGAGGTCGAGCGTCAGTCCGAGGCCCGCGAGAAGACCGGGATCTTCGTCGGGTCCTACGCGGTGAACCCCACCAGCGGCGATGAGATCCCGATCTTCGTCGCCGACTACGTCCTGACGGGCTACGGCACCGGGGCGATCATGGCCGTGCCCGGCCAGGACGAGCGCGACTGGGCGTTCGCCGAGCAGTTCGACCTGCCCATCATCCGCACGGTGCAGCCGCCCGAAGACTGGGACGGCAAGGCCTACGTGGGCGAGGGCCCGGCCATCAACAGCGCCGGCGACGAGGTCAGCCTGGACGGGCTGGGCATCGCCGAGGCCAAGCGCACCATCATCGACTGGCTGGAACGCAGCGGCCACGGCACCGGCATGGTCACCTACAAGCTGCGCGACTGGCTGTTCTCCCGCCAGCGCTACTGGGGCGAGCCGTTCCCGGTCGTCTACGACCCCGACGACGACCTGCCCCGGGCCCTGCCCGACTCGCTGCTGCCGGTGGCGCTGCCGCAGGTCGACGACTACTCCCCCAAGACGTTCGAAGAGGGTGACGACACCTCGGCACCCGAGCCGCCGCTGTCGCGGGCGACGGATTGGGTCGAGGTCACGCTCGATCTGGGCGACGGCCCCAAGCGCTACCGACGGGAGACCAACACGATGCCCAACTGGGCGGGATCGTGCTGGTACCACCTGCGCTACATCGACCCCGTCAACGAGCGGACGCTGGTCGACCCCGAGAACGAGCGCTACTGGATGGGGCCGCGGCACAAGGGCGATCCCGGCGGCGTCGACCTATACATCGGCGGCGCCGAGCACGCCGTACTGCACCTGCTGTACGCCCGGTTCTGGCACAAGGCGCTGTACGACCTGCGGCACGTGTCGTCGTACGAGCCCTACCACCGCCTGATCAACCAGGGGATGATCCAGGCCTACGAATACACCGACGCCCGGGGCATGTACGTCGATGCCCGCGAGGTCGAGGAGACCGCCGACGGCACATGGACCTATCGCGACGAGCCCGTACGCCGCCGGATCGGTCGCATGGGCAAGAGCCGCAAGAACGCGGTCGAGCCAGATGAGATGTACCGCAACTACGGCGCCGACACGCTGCGGCTCTACGAGATGTTCTCCGGCCCGCTGGAGCAGAGCCGCCCGTGGGAGACCAAGGCCGTGGTCGGCGTCTACCGCCTGCTGCAACGCATCTGGCGCAACGTCGTCGACGAGGACACGGGTGCCGTGACGGTGGCCGACGCCGATCCCGACGAGGAGACCCGTCGGGTCCTGCAC
>JBOGHK010000174.1:0-8394 GCA_050744325.1 Acidimicrobiales bacterium | reverse complement strand
GTCCTCGTCTGGATTGGGGCGTCGGTCGATGGTGAACCTGAACGTGTCGGGGACGATGTTGAAGTTTGTTCCGCCTTCGGTCACGCCACCGATCAGCATGATCGATGCACGCGCCGCCTCGGGCTCGATGCGAAGGCTCGTCTTGCGGTTGGCGACGTCGTCGCGATAAGCGAGTAGTGGCCCGATGACCCGATGGGCATGCTCGAAGGCGTTGATGCCGGTGTAGTGGAGCCCGACGTGCGCCGGGCGGCCGTGGACGGTGACGCGGACGGTGAACGCTCCTCGAGCGGCGTACCAGATGTCCGGATAGCTCGGTTCGCCCACGATCGCTCCGACGCAGTCGGTCACGTCGATCAGACCGCGCTCGGCGAGGCGCTTCGAGCCGTGTGCGCCACCAGTCTCCTCGTCTGGGACGTAGACGAGGTGCACGCGGCCGCCTCCGCCGAGGTCGCGATGGACGACCGCGGCGATGAGCATCGCCATGAGCCCACCCTTCATGTCGGCGGCGCCGCGGGCGAATATCGCACCGTCGCGGATGGTGGGGGTGAACTGGGCCCGGTCTGCGGCGGGTACCACGTCGTAATGCCCGTGCAGGTACATCGAGCTCCCGGCATCGCCGATCGAGCCGATGATCACGCGATGCTCCCCGCCGCTCTGCGAGGTTTCATGCGTCGTCGACTCGATGCTGTAGCGCTCGATGGTTTGGTGGATCCAACGTTGTGACTCGACGAGGTGGGTGCCAGGAGGGTTCTGGGCAGGGATTGCGCAGAAGTCGACGACGAGTTGGGTCAGTTCGTCGCGGCGCTCATCGATGGCAGCGCGCACTCTTGTGACGTGAGCGTCATCGAGCGTCAGCATTGGCCTCCGATGCGTCGAGTTCGCAGAACAGGGAGCGAGCGGCCGACACCGCCTCGGCAACGGCGTCGGGTGAGCCGTGCTCGACGACCTGCGTGCTGGCCCGGCTCAGCCGGCAGCCGTCGACAATGCTGGTGTGGTTGAGCTCGTCACCGACGATCACATCACCGGCTCCCGCAATCGTTGTAAGGACTGCGTCGTTGGCGGCGCTTCCTGACGAGGTGATCATCGCTGCTTCGACATCGAGCCGCGCGCACAACTCGGCTCAAGCTGGTCGTGGAGGGCGCTCCGTCCCGAGACCGTCGGTGATGCGCCTGGTCCGGCGCCGAATGTGTCGAGCGCCTCGTGCGCCGCAGCGATGACAGCAGGATGGTCGGCGAGCCCGAGGTAGTTGGGTGCGTGAAGTTGAGGAGCGGACCGACGGTGCTGTCAACGAGTCGTCCGTTGGGTCCCAGCAGGGTGATCGCGTCGAACTGCGTTGTTCCGGTCGAGGTTGGGTCGACTCCTGGGGCTACCGCCGACCTACTCAGCGTCGAACCCGACCACGGTGTGGCGCCCCTTGGCTTGCCCGCGCTACGCCATCTGGCCGCGGCACGTCTCGCCCACATCGGACTGGCAGCGACGGCCGACGAGGTCTTTGTGACAGCCGGCGCACATCACGGTCTCCGGACCGCATTCGAGCTGCTCGCGAACCCGAATTCACCGGTCGTGGTCGAGGAGTACACCTACGGCGCCGTCGTTGATCTCGCACGTCGATTCGGTGCAAACCTGATCGGCCTGGCTCGTCGCCGCGACGGAGTCGATCCCGATGAGCTCCGGGCAGTGATCGCCAGAACCCGGCCCGCCTTCGTGCTGCTGGCCACCTCGATTCACTCCCCGACCGGATGCACCACGGACCCACAACGGCTACTCGAGATCGCCGCCGTGCTCAACCGCAGCGCTGTCCCGGCGGTCATCGACGAGACATACGCCGAGCTGCACTACGAGACCCGTCCCGCGCCCCTCGCCAGCTACCTCACCAGCCCCAACCTCACCATCGAATCCGTGTCCAAGACAGCCTGGGCCGGTTTGAGAACCGGGTGGATTCGTGCGAGCGCCGGCCTCCGGCCGGCGCTGGCAGCAGCGTTCGAGACTGACCTTGGACAGCCTGTCCCGAGTCAGCTGCTCACGTGCCGGCTGTTGAGCAACGACTACGAAGGGTTCCTCGCAACGCGTCGTGTTGAGCTCGACGCGAAGGCACAAGCGTTGCGCAGGCTCGCAGTCGAATTCGTCCCGGACTGGGAGGTCGTAACCCCCGATGGTGGACTAACGCACTGGATCGACACAGGCAAGGCCGACGCCACCGAAGTCACGACCCAAGCCCGACGCAGCGTGGTACTGATCGCGCCCGGGACGGCCTTCCAACACCGACGCACGACATCGAGCTTCGTGCGGATCTGCCACGACCGTCCCGAGCAGCTCGTCGCCACAGCACTCGAACGGATCGCCGCGACCGACGCCAACAGGCACTGACCCGTCCCCCGTGCCGCCGCGAAGCCCGCCGGGCGACGATGTAGGTCGCGGCCAGAGCCTCGAGTTCCTAGCGCTAGCCACCCGCGGCGTCGACCCAACGCACGCCGACGCCTGTTCCACGCCGACAACGAATAGACGAGAGCCACGATCGGCGCCTGCCGCGACGGCTCGGCGTTGCCCGCGAAGGTCGCGCGAGTTTCCAGAACGCGCCGCCGGAACGCCGCTACGCGGAAGCTGGGTGCGAACGACGGTCTACGACCAGCTTGGTGACCACAAGCCGGCGACCTGGGGCGGTTGCTGATCACATCCTTCTCGCGTGTTCTGGGACAACGTCGGGTGCACGTGCTCGGTGAGCAGCTCACCGAATCCGTGCCAAGGGCCGACCCGACGACCGTGTCTCGTACGCTGGGCTGTCAGGAGACCTCTGTCCGCCCGGCGCGCGCGAAGACGACGCGGTACCACGCAGGTAGTGAGACGTGGCCGTGCGAGTCGATGAAGGGTCGCAGCGATGCTCGCGCGGCCGCTGCGACCGCTTCCTCGCCCGAACGGCCGATCGCCAGAGCCATCGGTCCCGCGCCGACGAAACCGCGTGCGGCCGAGTCGAGGCTGTCGAAGGCGACGGGGCACTCGATCTCATCGTCTTCCACGACCGTCAGCGTCGCCTTTGACAGAGCTTCGTCGAGGCTGCCTGGCTCCGACAGGGCGAACATGCCGCTGTGTCTCATGTCGTCAAGTGCAGCGGGCGGGAACAGTGGGAACAGCGGTTTGAACACCGCCGCGATGCCGGAAGAGGCGACATGCGTCGGGACGATGACGGCGATGAGGTTCCGTGACACACGACCGGCTTCGACGAGAGCACGCACCTTGTCGTCGGCGAACTGGAACGAGCTGAAGCCGGTGACCAGATCGAACGCGTCGGTGTTCCATGGCAAGGCCTCGAGGTCGCCGACTCGAAAGTCACCTTCGGCCGTCCGGCCAGCGGCGATGTTGATGAGCTCGCCCGACGCGTCGATGCCAGCGATCTCGGCACCGCGATCGGCTGCCAACCTCGCGAACCGGCCCGCACCGCATCCACAGTCGAGGACGGTCGACCCTGGACCGATGTGAGCGCGGACGAGCACGTGCTCGTAGACCGGTGCTCCCCAGCCGCTGGGCCCCTCCCAGGTCTCGGCCCAGTCGTGGGCGTGTGCTCCAAAGAGTGGTCCCCAGCGGGTCGCGCTGCCGGCCTGCGCCCGGTCTGACGGCATCGGCGCTCCTCCTCATCCGATCCATAGCAGCAAGAGGAAGTCCACTCTCCGCCGAATCGCGCCCAACAGGAAGGACAAAATCTGGACTTCACCGCCCCGGGGCGCCGTGTGACACTCGGGCCATGCGGACATACGGCCAGTACTGCCCCATCGCTCGGGCCTCGGAGATCCTCGCCGAGCGCTGGACGCCGGTCATCCTGCGCAACCTCCTCATCGGCTGCCGCACATACACCGAGATCAGCGCCGGAGCGCCCGGCTTGTCACGAAGCCTCCTGACCCAGAGGCTGCGCCATCTGGAGCGCTCCGGCATCGTCGAGATCCACCCCAAGCCCACGGGCCGGGGCGGCACTTACCAGCTCACCGAAGCCGGGCGGGACCTCTGGGACGTCATCATGGCGCTCCGGACCTGGGGCGAGCGATGGCTCGAGGTTGGCGACGAGCACACCAACCCCAGCCTCGTGCTGTGGGCGTGGTGCACCATCTATCTCGACCGAGACCGCCTGCCGCCTGGGCGGATCGTCGTGCGGTTCGAGTTCGTGGATCAGCCTCCCGGGAACCGCCGCCGTTGGATCATGGTCGATCGGGGTGACGCCGAGGTGTGCAAACACGACCCTGGCTTCGAGGACGACGTCATCGTCGAGACGGATGCAAAGACATTCGTCCGCTGGCACCTCAAGCAGATCGAGTGGGCGGACGCGGTTCGCTCCGGCCACATCCGGGTCACCGGGGCCCGCTGGGTCGCCCAGGTGCTGCCGACGTGGAATCGACGCGGCATGCCCGATGAGGAGCTCCGGGATCGTGCGATCGCTGAGGCACCGACCGCCGTTGGCTGAACCCGGTCCTACCGACACAACGTGCACGCGCAGCGCCCAAGAGAAGTGCGCTCGTCGAGCGCCGCGTGGTCGTGGTCACGGTGAGTCTTCGGGGATCACTGTGTCGTAGCGGTGTCCTGTTGGGGTTCCTTGAACGCCCGGTGCTCGGCCAGCCACTGGGTCGTCAGACGGGTGATCACCGACGGCGACAACCCCGCCGAGCTGCCGAAGACCCGAAGGTGGCCGAGGTGCTGCCGTTGTCCCGACCCAGTGGTGATCACCCGTGGCCGGGCGTGGCCGTTGCGGGTCACCAACCGGGGCCCCCGCTCGTCCAGCCACCCACGAGCTCGGCGATGTAGCCGTCGGCCTCGGCCTCCAAGGCGGTGGCCAGCATCCGCCGGCGCCTTCCCGGCAGATCTCATCCAGCGTCGAGGTCGCCTCACCGCGCGTCGACTCGTCGGTCACGACTCTCAACATCGGCATTCCTTCCTCGCCGGCGCGGCAACGCCGGCGATCTCTCGTTCGGATCAACGAGGAAGGTACGTCGCGCCCTCGTACGAGTGACCGATCCACAAGTTCAGGTCATACGTCCGTGAGGTCTCGGGCCAAGGGTGCGAACGATTCCATCAGGTCTTGGGTCACGGCGTAATACGTGATACCGAACCGCTCGCGGTTGGCCAGTAGCCGGTCGCGCAGCGTGTCGAGAGAGCCGTACAGGAAAAACGGGCTGTCCGCCGCTCCGGTGGGTGTCATGTTGTGCTTCGAGGCCGCCGCCTCGTACAAGGGCGCCGGATCGTCGGCGATGGCAATGTCGGCAGTCGTGTGCAGCTGAATCGAGGGGAAGCGAGGCCCGGCCTCCTGGCACATCAAGGCCAGCCTGTCCGCCATGCCGGCGGTCGTCAACGGACCCATGATCGAGACGATGTCAGCCTCGCTGGCCGCTAGTCGCAGCATCTTGGGTCCCCGACCACCGATCATGATCGGCGGATGGGGTTGCTGGATGGGTCGCGGCCGGATCGTCGCACTTCGCGTTTGGTACCAGCGGCCGGAGTGGTCGACCTCTTCTTCGGTCATGAGGCGTTTCATGAGCCGCACGGACTCGGCGAGCCGCTCCACGCGGATGCCGGGCGGGTCGATGGGCATCCCGAGTGCCTCGTAGTCGGGCGGATACCACCCGGCGCCGAGGGCGAGGTCGAAGCGCCCGGACGAGAGCGCGTCGACCGTCGCGGCCTCCTTCGCCAGCATCACCGGATGGCGAAAGTCATTGGCCAGCACCAGCGGGCTGACTCTCAATGTGGTCGTCGCCGCGGCCGCCGCGGTGAGCGCGGGTAGCACAGCCAAGTGGTGGCCAGGGTGATCCGACATGAGCAGTGTGCTGTAGCCAAGGGCTTCGATGCTCTGGGCCCGGTCGCGCCACTCGCCGGCATCGAAGACGTTCTTCACCTGAACCGCGAATCGGAAAGCCGCCATCCTCATCCACCCGTCGCCGTCTTGCTGGTCCTAGGGGCGACACGAACCCTAACCCCACGCGTCGGCCTCCAAGGCGACTACCTCGCCGCCGCGTGGTCCGCCGGCTTGGCCGCCGGGCCATCACGGCGCACCTCGCCCGCTCGAGCCACGCCCCGCTCCTTGAGGTGGGCAATCCACGGCATCGGCTGCCCGGTGGGATGCGGGGTTGGTTGGCGTGGTCAGTTGGCTTTCCTGGGCCCAGCTGTCTCGGTTGGCAGTCCGAGTCCTCGGGCGATGCACAGCACGGTCTGAATCGCCTCTTCGCTGGTCACGGTGCCTTCGGCAGCAGCGGTGGCGACCTCACACAGGGCAACGAACAGGAGCCGGGCAGCAAGGGCGGGCACTGCGGGGCGCGGGTTCGCGAACGATTCGATCGTGGCCTGAACCATTGGGAGTGACAGCTCCTGGTCCAGGGCGCGGACCCGATCGACGCCGAGCGCGGCTGGAGCCTGCAACAACAGCGCCCGTGCCGCAGGCTGGTCATAGGCCAGGAACATGCCGCGGATGCCTGCCTCCACCCGACCGCCAGGTGAGGCTTGCGTGCTCGACTGCTCTCTCACCGTCTGCATCACGGCGATCTGTGATTCACGGAACACCGCTTCGAACAAGGCCTGCTTGTCCTCGAAGTGGTGGTAGACGGCCCCCTTGCTGACCTTGGCGGTGTTGGCCACGTCGTCGATGGAGGTCGACGGGAATCCGCCGGCCGCGAACTGTCGGCGGGCCGCTCTGATGATCGCGGCTCGCGTTTGCGCGGCATAGCGGTCGCGTCTGGGGCTGACACCGGGCGCCATCCGGGCTACCATAGCAGACTTCAAGTCGGTTACAAACCCTCAGTCGGACACGTTGACCCTGGAGAGGAGCTATGGCGGTGCCTGGCCAGAGAGATGGGGCGGCCGATCTCGCCGCCTACCACCGGGACGGGTTCGTGGTGCTGCCCCGAGCCGTGGGCGGTAACACGCTCCGCGCTATCCGCAGCGAGCTCGCTTCGTTCCTGAACGAGTCGAAGATGCTCGGCCGCAACGACTTCGAGGGGTACCGCACCAACCGGGTCTACGCCCTGCTGGCGAAGACGCCGTCGGTCGCGGCCCTCGTCGAGCACCCCTGGGTCCTCGCCCTGCTCGACTACCTGCTGCTGCCGAACTACCTGCTCTCGGCCAACCTGGCCATCAACCTCTGGCCCGGCGAGACGGCCCAGCAACTCCACCACGACGACGGCTTCTACCCGATCTCGCGGCCCCGGCCCGCGATCGGCGTCAGTGCGGTGTGGGCCATCGACGACTTCACCGCCGACAACGGCGCCACCGAGGTCCTCCCCGGCAGTCACCAGTGGGGCGATGAGCTACCGGCCGAGGACGACCCCCGGATCGTGCCAGTGGAGATGCCCGCAGGATCGGTGGTTGTGTTCGCCGGCACGTTGTGGCACCGCGGCGGCGCCAACCGCACCGAAGCGCCCCGACTCGCCATCACCCCGCAGTACTGCGAGCCATGGGCTCGCCAGCAGGAACCTCAGATGCTCGCAGTCGGCCTGGCCGCTGCCGCGTTCTCCGACCGCGTCCGCGCCCTGCTCGGCTACAGCATCCACCCGCCGTTCATGGGCCACATCAACGGCCTCCACCCCGTCCGCCACATCGACAACGACTACGACCCCACCGCCACCGGCGCAGGCACCACAGCCGCCGACTTCTTTCGCTCCGTCACACCCGGAACGCGGCGATGACCAAGACCCAGTCGTGGCTGGCGTGCGGCGTCCGTCGGGTGGTGGGACCGGCTGGCGGGCTGGTAGCCATAATGGCTGCCATGGAGCCGCTGGACCGGGCTCGGGAGGCGTTTGCCGCACGCCAGTGGGACGTCGCGTACGCCGCCTACAGGTCCTGTGATGGTCTGAGCGGCGACGATCTCGATGCCCTCGGCGAGGCCGCGCATTGGGTGGGGCGACCCGACGAGAGCGTCGTCGCCTATACAGAGGCGTATCGCCTTCATCGCGAGGTGGACGAGCATCGGCGGGCGTCGTTGTCGGCGTTGCTGATCTCGTGTCATCTTCGGTTCCAGGGGGCCGGCGTCGAGGCCGACGGTTGGCGCGCCCGCTGCGTGCGGCTGCTGTCTGGGGTGGAGGAGGGCCCTGAGCACGGTTACCCCTTGCATCTGGAGATCCGGGCTCTGTTGGCTGTCGATGCGGTCGCTGCGACGGCGTTGGCACAGCGGATGCAGGACCTCGGTGGTCGCTTCGGGGATGAGTCCCTCGTCGCGCTCGGTGTGTACTACGAGGGCCGGGCGTTGGTGAAGCAGGCGCGGGTGCGTGAGGGTCTGGCCATGCTGGACGAAGCCATGCTCGCGGTCCTGTCGGACGAGCTGAAGCCGTTGTGGACGGGCGTGATCTACTGCGGGTTGCTTGAGGCCTGCCACGAGCTCGTGGATCTGCGTCGCGCCCAGGAGTGGACCGAGGCGATGTCGCGGTGGTG
>JBOGHK010000173.1:0-10137 GCA_050744325.1 Acidimicrobiales bacterium | reverse complement strand
GTCCTCGTCTGGATTGGGGCGTCGGTCGATGGTGAACCTGAACGTGTCGGGGACGATGTTGAAGTTTGTTCCGCCTTCGGTCACGCCACCGATCAGCATGATCGATGCACGCGCCGCCTCGGGCTCGTAAGGACAATTGGCTGGTACGTCACTGGCCAATTGGCCGTAGAGTCGCGGAATGGGCACAGTCCCGATCGACTGTCTCCTCGACGGGTGGGTCCACCTCGATGGCGAGAACCTCGCCGTGCGCCTCGGGCTTGGACTGCGTCAGCTGATCACCTCCGGGCTGCTCGCGCCCGGTGAGCAGCTGCCGTCCGAACGACTCTTGGCACGCTCGCTCCACGTGAGTCGCCCGACGGTCTCGGCAGCTCTCGACGGCCTCCGCTCCGCTGGTCTTCTTGTGTCACGACAAGGCAGCGGAACCCGTGTCGCCGAGACAGTCGCCGACTGTGCCCTCGATGACGCACCCTTCGTCGACCGCATGCTCACTGGCGCCAGTCTCAATGTCGATGATCATCGTAGATCCTTCCCGTGGCGGTGCTACCCGGAGAGGATCCCGACGGTCTGTCATACCCGGGCCCGCCCCCGATCGTCTGCCGGGATGAGATCAAGCCGGCCCGACCGCGGCTGGGCCTCAGCCACGGATCGGGCGGTGTGATGGGATGCGGGGGCGCATCGTGAGCGCAGCGACGTGGTACGTGCACGGCTCCGTAGTGGTATTGGCGTAGCCGTGGGCGGAGTCGGCGGCGAAGTAGACGGAGTCGCCGGCGGCGAGATCGACGGTCTCGTCGCCGATCGTCAGGCGCAGGGTGCCCGACTCGACTACGACGAACTCGTGTGAGCCCAGGGCGTAGGCGGGGAAGGTGCCGGCGTCGCACCTGCCGGGCAGCCTGGTGCGGATCCACTCGAAGCCGACCCCGGGCACGACGGGGGTCAGGATCGTGCGCCGCCACCCGCCCGGCTCGTCGACCACGTCCTGCTCGGCGGCGCGCCGAACGATGACGTTGTCGTCGGAGGTCACGACGAGTCGGGGCAGCGGGATGCCGAGCCCCCGGGCGATGCGGTCGAGCACCACGATCGTGGCCGCCTTCTGCCCCCGCTCGACGGACGAGAGCATGCTGACGCTCACCGCCGCGGCCTCGGCCAGCTCCTGCAGCGTCAGCCCACGCTCGGCCCGCTCCGACCGTATGCGTGCGCCCAGTTCTTCGAGGTCCATGCTCCGCTATAATAGTGACCTATTCCGCTATAGAGAAATGGGGAGCGTTCGTATGCACGTCTGGGAGACGCAGTCCCGCCACCGGACGAGCGAGGGCGTCGTGAGCTACCAACGCTGCTCCTGCACTTGCGGCACGTGGCGGGTGCTCGTCGGGCCGGCTTCGGTGGCAACCATCGACCAGCCGACAGACGGTCACGCGGACACCGACGAGGACTGGGGACGAACGAGATCGTCTCGTCGGGACGCCTGGCGCCAGGCTCGGGCGGTGTACCTGCTCCGTGCGCCATCACACGGACTGACCGCGTCCGGTCCCCGGTAGATCCTTGTCGTTTGTGGCCCGGGTAGTCGTGTGGCAGTTCTCGGCGCGGTTCCGGTACACCCGGACCACCCTACGGAAAGCCCGAGCTGCACCCGCGAGCTGGGCAAGGGCAGCCGCAGCCAGAACCACGGGTCCGCTGCCCTGCACGACGACGACCTCACCGAGTTGCACGGGCCGGCGCTCGCTCAGCGCACGCACCATCGTGGGGCCGGCGCATGCCAGCGACAACCGGTGCAAGACCACGGAGCGACCACGCCTTGGCGACGGCAAGGGGACGGCAGGCTCCATAGAACCAGAATCCGGCTGCTGTGTACTCATGACTGGGGCATCACGTCCTCGAGGTGGATGGTCTTCGCGTGCTGGCGGTCGGCGGCACGCGTCGCGAGGCTGATGACGAACAGCAGCATCACCCGCTTCGCCACCTGGGCCAGGGACACCTGACCCGGTAGCTGGCCTGCGGGACCACCAACGACGCCTCCCGCGCCCCGGGCGCCGAGTTCAACGTCGACGGCCGCCACCACTTCGTGTTCGCGCACGACTGGGCGACGGTCCGACTGGGAGGCCTTCAACGAACGGATGGGCAACCGTGAGCTGGGCGAGGGGTAAGGCACCGGCCGATCTAAGTCCTGTCCCACGACGCGTTCCGGGCTGCTGTGCGCCCGGCGCTGCGCGACCGGCACCTGAACCGTGGCAACTCCAGGCCAGCTCTAGCCCAGGGCGAGGTGGAGCTGGTGGATGGGGAAGCTCACTTCGACCTTGAGCCCGCCTTCGGGTCGTGGGTGGGCTGCGAGGTTGGCGTTGTGAGCGATCGCGATGGCGTGGACGATGGAGAGCCCGAGCCCGTGCCTGTCGGGGTGGTTGGTTCGGTCGGTCCCCAGTCGTTGGAACGGCTGGAACAGTCTGTTGATGTCTTCTGGTGGGACGACTTGGCCGCTGTTCACGACGGCGAGCGTTGCCCGGTCGTGCCTGTTCGCTGTCGTGACCTGGATGACTCCGCCCTTCACGTTATGGCAGATGGCGTTGTCTACGAGGTTGGCGACGAGGCGTTCGGCTAGGTCGGGGTTGCCAGCGGTTGGAGCCGGGTTGAGGTCGACGTCGATCTGGTGCTCGTGGCGTTGAGCGTCGGGGCGGCGTGCATCGATGATCTTCGCGGTGACCGCCGCGAGGTCGAAGTGTTCCCAGCGGTCGAGGCCTCGTTCGCTACGGGCCAACGTGAGGAGGGCGTCGATGAGTGTCTCCTGTTGTGCGCCGGAATCGAGGATCTCCTGGCAGGTTGCCCGCAGGTCGCTAGCGGATGCGTGCGGGTCGGCGAGGGTGACCTCGAGCAGCGTTCGCTCCACGGTGAGCGGTGTGCGTAGTTCGTGGGAGGCGTTCGCGACGAATCGTCGTTGGGCCTCGAAGGCGGTTTCGAGGCGGCCGAGAAGGCTGTCGATCGTGTCCGCGAGTTCTTTCATCTCGTCGCCAGGGCCCTGGATGGCGAGCCGTTCGTGCAGGCTGTGCTCCGAGATGCGTTGTGCAGTGGTCGTCATGGTCCGCAATGGCCGTAGCACGCGACCTGCGACCAGCCAGCCGAGCGCGACCGCGGCGATGGCCATGACGCCGAGCGCGACAGCCGACTGGGTGCGTAGCTGGTGGAGGAAGGTCTCGTGCTGTTGAATCGCGGCGGCGTACGCACGCTGAGCCTGCTGGATGGCAGCGCTGTCAGCCGCGTCGGGTTGGGCCGTCGCGTTGTCGAGCTCGTCGGGTGAGGCCCTGGTCACGAACGGTTCTGCGGTTTCACTCGTCGGTGTCGGCTGGCGGTTGAAGATGACGAAGGCGTTGGTTGAGCGCTGTACCAGCAGGTAGGTGATGACGAGAAGGGCCGCACCGGCGACCAGGAAGACCCCTCCGTAGAGCAGGGTCAGGCGCAACCGCACCGTCGGTCTGGGCCAGCGGAGTCGGTGGCGAGTGCTGGTGGGTCGGTCAGACGAGCACATGGTGCTCAGATCCGGTAGCCACCGGGAGGCACCGTATGGATGACCGGTGGGTCGCCGAGCTTGGCCCGCAGGCGGCTGATCGTCATGGTGACCGTCTTGGTGAACGGGTCGGTCATCTCGTCCCACACTCCTTCGAGTAGCTCGCTGGTCGTGACCACCCGCCCTCGAGCGGCAAGCAGCCGTTCGAGAACGGCGAACTCCTTCGGGCTGAGCGTCAGCGGTTGTCCGGCCCGGGTGGCGACGCGACGCGCCGAGTCGAGGCTGAGGTCACCGTGCACCACCGTCGGGGGTATCGGTGGCGAGGAACGCCGGCCCAGGGCTCGGATGCGGGCGACGAGCTCGGCGAAGGCGAACGGCTTGGACAGGTAGTCGTCCGCGCCCAGGCCGAGGCCTTCGACTCGGTCGTTGACAGCACTGGCGGCGGTGAGCATCAACACTCGGCTGGAGCGCCCGTCGGCCACGAGGGCTCGGCAGACGTCGTCGCCGTGGACGCCCGGAAGGTCGCGGTCGAGCACGACGACGTCGTAGTCAGTGCCGGCGATGTGGGCGAGGGCGTCCTCGCCGTCGAAGACCACGTCGACGGCCATGCCCTCCCGGCGCAGGCCTGTTGCGACCGTCGTTGCGAGCTTGGCGTGGTCCTCAACCAGCAGCACCCTCACGACACCAGGATGCCCGAGGCGGGGTAACGGTGAGGTAACAGCGATACGGCCGTGTTTCCGCCGGTGTCGTACCACTCCGTCCCGTGAGCGTCAGCGCTCAGGAGGAGACCACACGTGGATACGACGCCAGCCACACCGACGACGACCAACACGGCCACCGGGTCATCGCACCGTCACTTCAGGTGGGCGGGGTCGTTGTCTGTCTTTCTCGTGGGAATCGCACTGCTTGCGGGCTGCGGCGATGGAGCCGACGACGCTGGCGACAGCGCAGGCGGCTCATCAGATTCGGGCTCGTCAGAACAAGGTTCAGGTTCGTCAGGACAGGATCCAGCCCCGTCGAGTGACGGCTCGGATCAGGTGGCGTTCGCGCAGTGCATGCGGGACAACGGGGTGTCCGATTTCCCCGACCCGGTCGGCGGGGGAGGTTTCACCATCGGGGGGGATGTCCAAAACAACCCGAACTTCCAGTCGGCGTTGGAGGCGTGTCAGGACCTGCTACCGAGCGGCGCTGTCGGTGGCGCCGCTGGGGGCGGGTCGAGCAGCACGGATATCTTGGAGTTCGCGCAGTGCATGCGGGACCACGGGGTGGACTTCCCCGATCCGAGCCAGGGCGCCGTCGACGTCTCAGGGCTCGACCCCAACTCGCCGCAATTCCAGTCGGCCTTGGAGACGTGCGCGTCCGAGACCGGCGTGTCGTTGGGCGGCTAGCAGCCATGACCAGCACCGCCACCACGTCGGAATCGTCGGTCGAGGAGCTCACCGATCCCAGCGAGACACCTGCCGAGCGACGACCACGACGCGGTCGGCGGCGGGTGGCCGTGGGCGGCGCAGTCGTCGCCCTGGCTGCGACTGGCGTTGGGCTCTGGATCGCTGACCTCTTCGGCGGCGACAACGCCGACGGCTCAGCCGGCGAGGTCGAGCTGACCTCTTCGCTCGCTACCGTCACCGAGCAGACGCTGAGCTCCCAGACCGAGGTAGCCGGCACGTTGGGCTATGCGGACACCTACAGCGTGGTCAACCAGGCCCAAGGCACCCTCACCGCCGTGCCTGCCGCCGGCCAGGTCGTGGAGCAGGGGCAGAGCCTGTACCAGGTGAACGGGTCGCCGGTCGTCCTATTCCACGGCTCGATGCCGGCCTACCGCGGCCTGTCGATCGGGATGAGCGGGATGGACGTGAAGCAGCTCAACGCCAACCTCGTGGACCTCGGCTACGCCACCACCTCCGAGCTCGACCCCGAATCCGACACCTTCAGCTGGGCCACTGCGACCGCGCTGGAGGAGCTGCAGACCGACCTTGGCCGCGAGCCCGCCGGCAGCCTGGCTCTTGGCGAGGCCGTGTTCCTGCCCGCGGACGCCCGGATCACGACCATCCAAGCGACCCTTGGCGCCCTGGCGCCACCCGGTACGCCCGTCCTGCAGGCCACCTCCACCAGCCGGGTGGTCACCGTTGCCCTGGACGCGGCCCAACAGGCGGAGGTGGAGG
Organism: Acidimicrobiales bacterium; assembly: GCA_050744325.1. GTDB lineage: Bacteria > Actinomycetota > Acidimicrobiia > Acidimicrobiales > VFJN01 > DASXTK01. The sequence goes on along the minus strand of JBOGHK010000173.1, from coordinate 4,485 downwards.
TCGGCGACCGGGTCACCATCACCCTGCCCGATGACCGGACGACCCCGGGGGCGGTGGCATCCGTCGCGACCGTCGTGACTGGACCGTCATCGTCTCAGGCGGGAGCCGGCGCGGGTTCTTCGGCTGGCGAACCGTCGCAGGCGTCCGGCGATGCTGATGAAGCGCCGACCATCGAGGTGCAGGTCACCTTGGACGACCCGGCCGCAGCCGGCAGCCTCGACGAAGCCCCGGTCCAGGTCACGATCACCACGGCCACGGTGGAGGATGTCCTGGTCGTGCCGGTCGTCTCGCTGCTCGCTCAAGCCGACCAGGGCTACGCCGTCGAGGTGGTCGACGAGGACGGCGTGCACGATCTGGTGCCGGTGACCCTCGGGCTGTTCGACGCCGCCAACGGCCTCGTCGAGGTGACCGAGACCGAGCTGACCGCCGGCCAGCGCGTGGTGGTCCCCGACCTATGACGCTTCGTACCGAACCATACCCGGCACACCCGGTCCTCCAGCTCGACGCGGTCACCAAGACCTACCCGACCGCGCCGCCCCTGCAGGCACTACGGGGCGTGACCTTCACCGTGCGCAGAGGCGAGCTTGTCGCTGTTGTCGGCCCGTCAGGCTCGGGCAAGAGCACCTTGTTGCATCTGATGGGCACCCTGGACCGCCCGAGCACCGGCACCGTGACGCTCACGGGAGTCGACGTGGCGAAGATGACAGACCGGGAGCTTGCCGCACTGCGGGCTACGCGGATCGGGTTCGTGTTCCAGCAGTTCTTCCTGGCCGAGCACTCAAGCTTGTTGGACAACGTTGCCGACGGGCTGCTCTATTCGGGGTCAGGGCTCGCCGAGCGACGAGACCGAGGGGCTGCGGCCCTACGGCTGGTTGGGCTGGGAGATCGCCTCATGGCCCGTCCGACCCAGCTCTCGGGTGGACAGCGCCAGCGGGTCGCGATCGCCCGGGCGCTCGTTGGACAACCCGCCATCGTGCTCGCGGACGAGCCCACCGGGAACCTCGACAGTGCCACGGGCCAGTCGATCCTCGCGCTTCTCGACGATCTCCACGAGTCCGGAGCCACCATCGTCGTCATCACCCACGACCAGCACATTGCCGCTCGCATGCCCCGCCAGATCGAGATGCTCGACGGGCACATCGTCGCAGACACCACCCGGCCCACCGGCACCGCCGCCACGACGGCCTCACGCGATGGTGCAGGACCCCGAGACCTCGGGTCGGCGCCGTTGGTCCCCGCCGAGCAGGTCCCATGAGGGGGATCCCATGACCAGCGCCATGACCCGCCCGGCGACACGGCGGTTGCGGGTCGCGGACCTCCTGCGGGTCGCCGGGGTCGGGATCCGTACCCGGAAGCTTCGCGCCGGGCTCTCCGCCCTCGGTATCGCCATCGGCGTGGGAGCCATCGTCGCTGTCCTCGGCCTTGCCGCCTCGTCCCAAGCCGGGCTCCTCAACGAGATCGACCGGCTCGGCACCAACCTGCTAACCGCCACCAGCGGCCAGAACATCCTCGGCCAGCCTGCCGAGCTCCCCACCACCGCCCCGGCGATGATCGACCACATCAACGCCGTCGAGGACGTGGAACACGCCGGAGTCGTCCACGCCAGGGCCTACCGCAGCCCACTCATCCCCACCAGCAACACCAGCGGCCTCACGGTACAGGCTGCCAGCCTCGGCCTACCCGCTGCCCTCAAGACGGACATCGCCCACGGCAGCTACCTCAACGCCGCCACCGCCACCCAGCCGGTGGCCGTACTCGGCGCCGTCGCGGCCCAGCGGCTCGGGATCCATCGAGTCTTCCCCGGTGAGCGGATCTGGATGGGCGACCAGTGGTTCTACATCGCCGGGATCCTCGATCAGGCTGTGCTCGCTCCCGAGATCGACACGTCGGTGCTCCTGGGCTACCCCGCCGCCGAGGCCTATCTGGGCTTCGGCGGACATCCCTCGACGGTCTACGTACGCGCCGAAACCGACCGAGTGACCGAGGTGCAGCCGCTGCTAGCGCCGACCGCCAACCCCGAGGCACCCAACGAGGTCAACGTCAGCCAGCCGTCGGACGCGCTGGCGGCCCGTGCCGAAGCCGAGAGCGCCCTGAACGGCCTGTTCCTCGGCCTTGGGGCGGTCTCGCTGCTCGTCGGCGCCATTGGCGTCGCCAACATCATGATCATCTCCGTGCTCGAACGCCGCTCCGAGATCGGACTTCGCAGAGCCCTGGGAGCAACCAAGGGCCACATCCGCATCCAATTCTTCGCCGAAGCGATCCTGCTCGCCCTACTCGGCGGCGCCATCGGGGTGGCGGCCGGTGCGTCGTCGACCGCGGTGTACGCCTCTACCAAGGACTGGGCGGTAGTAGTGCCGGCCCTCGCATGGAGCGGCGGCCTCGGCGCCGCCATCGTCATCGGGGCACTGGCCGGGCTCCTCCCCGCGCGACGAGCCGCCCGCATGCCACCAACCGAAGCGCTCTGGGCCATCTGACGAGTCCGTGGGACGGCTGGCGTCGCGCCGACCGATCTTCTCCTTGTAGAGCTTGACCGTCCAACACCGTCCGAGGCGGAACACGCCCTGCGCGGCGGGATCCGTGGTCTCGTCTCTGTCCGGGAAGACGATGGATCGAAGATCGCTGGGCCCGCCTCGAAGCACCGGTCGGCACCATCGGCCGCTAGGGTGCCAGAAGCCCGGGAGCCATTGGGACGCCTCCTCGAGGGAGGTCGATGCGGAGCCGATGCGGGCCCCGCCCGTTCGGGCGACGTGGACCTGGGGAGATGCCCCGGACCGTCGGCCCGTGACCCTCTCCCTGAGGACCACTCCCCGTTGCCCGGTCCTCCTGGACCCTTCCCGCCCACCATTGGCGTCCGCCGCCGTGCACCGAGGAGCTCCGACAGCATTCGCTGAGGGGCGCCGACAGGAACCGGCGCCAGGCGTCCTGTGGGCGGGAGCAGCGGGGTCGCCGGGCCACAAGTCGATCCACCCCAGCGCGAGGAGCCCCCATGGCCGCCAAGAAGAAGGCTACGACCGGCCGATCGAGCCGGTACCTGACCTCCACCGACATCGACGAGCTCAGCCCGACCAACCGCATGGCCCACGAGATCCTCACCAGCCGCGGCGACCTGCTGCCGTCGATCGACCGCATCATGCACGCCGGGCTCTCCGACAGCGACACGATCGCGGCCCTCACGTTCTTCCGGGACGCCCTGGGCGTGCCCAGTGACCCCAACCGTGACCCGACCGTCGCTATCGCCACCGCCACCGGCCACGGACCGGCGACGTGAGCCGGGCCAGCGCAGGCAAGCGCCAGCGCGAGAAGGCCCGGAAGGAGAAGGCCGAGGCGAAAGCGGCCCGCCGACTTGAGCGCAGTGCCGCCACCCCCGATCCCGGTCCGGGTCCCCTCCCGCCGGTCGACGAGGAGGCGTTGCTCGCAGAGCTGGCCGAGCTCCACACCCGCTTCGAGGACGGCGACCTCGACTACGACGACTTCGCCGCCGCCAAGGACGACGTCACCCGGCGCCTCCGAGTCGAGTGACGGCGGTCCACGCTGGCCACCGCTGTCCAGCTCTCGGTGTGAGACGACGACCGGCTGAGACTCCTCTGTGCGGTTCTTCGGCACTCGTTGGGGTAGATGAGGTCCAGCCCGACGGCTTGGTAGATCGTGGCCTGCTCGCTGGCTGCGTACCGTTTCGAGGCGGTGGCCCGATGAGCCGGGCCGTCGACGCCCGGCTGCGGGCCGAGCAGGCGATGTATCGGGCGGTCGCCGAGGCCGGGTTCCGGCGCCGGATCGTGGAGGCCGGTGGCATGGACCCGACGACCCGCCCGAGCAGGGCCGCCGGATTCTGCGCTGGCTGAGCAGCCGCCACCAGTGGACGACCGGCGGGATCGTCGAGCTGATGGCCGCGGCCCGGGCGGCCGGGGGGCTCTCGGAGGGACGTGTCGGCCAGTGGCAGCTGGCGGGGGTCTGTGAAGAGTGCCCAGCCGTGGACGAGGCGGTCCGCCGGTGCGACGGGCAACGCGGGGGCCGGCGATGACCGCCATCGAGGCGCCGATGAGTCTGGCCGGGCTGTGCTCGCGGGCGCGTCCCGAGTTGGCGGTGGCCGGGGGAGTCCCGATGGGTGCGGCCCCGGCGGTGACGGTGGCCGACGCGGTGGTGAGCTACGAGGCCAGCGCCCTGGCGCTCATGTCCAAGGGGCCACACCTACCGGACCTGGACTCGCCGCCTGGTCGCCGCCCGCGACCCGATCAGCCCCAGGACCCGACCGACGGCGACCTCAAAGACCCGATCGCCCGCCACCGTCGCCGTTTTCAGCGCTCGGACCCGGCCTGGGCCAAGCCCGCGGCGCGGCGCGCTCCTTCCACCGCGGGGCGCGTGGGGCACCCGGCGAGGTGGTCGTCCACCAGGCCGCACGCCTGCATCAGTGCGTAGAGCGTCGTCGGTCCGACGAAGCGAAAGCCACGGCGCTTGAGGTCGCGCGCGAGCGCGACGGTCTCGGGCACC
>JBOGHK010000172.1:0-28000 GCA_050744325.1 Acidimicrobiales bacterium | reverse complement strand
CGGCGGCGACGGGCCCCGGCTGGCCGGTCGCCAGCAGCAGATCGGCGCGGAGCTCCTTGGCCCCGAGGAACAGCTCGTCGAGGCGCGTCGCCTCGTTCGCCACCGGTGGTGCCAGGGCGAGGTCGGCGAACGCCGAGCCCCGCCACAGGCCGAGCGCCTCGTCCAGCCGGAGCAGCGCACGCTGGGGTTTGCCAGACGCCATGTCCGCGCGGGCCGCTGCGAACTGGGTCTCGAACCGCACGCTGTCGACCTGGCTGCGGTCGATGTCGAGCAGGTAGCCCGCACCGCGGGACACGACCGGGCCCGGCGCCTCCCCGTCGGGGTCGGGATCCGCGTCGAGCACCCGCCGCAGCTGCCAGACGTAGGTCCGGAGCGGCCCGGTGCGGGTGGCGGGCTCGCTCTCACCCCAGATCAGGTCGACCAGCCGCTCGGCGGCGACGACCCGCCCGGCGTTCAGCAAGAGGAGCGCGAGGACCAGGCGCTGGCGGGGCCCACCCAAGGCGACCTCGGATCCGTCGCGCACGACGGCGAGCGGGCCAAGGACGCGGAAATCCAGTTCTCCGCTATCCATCACGGGTACCTGGCTCGGGTGTCTTGCGCACTGGGATCCCCAGGATCGCCATGAGCGCCACCTCTCGTACGAACGCCTTGACCGCAATCGCGCCGCTGGCGCCGAGGCGTCTCTGGTGGTGCCGGATCGTGTTACCGGTGCTGCGAATCCTAGCGATCTCGTCCTCGTTGGCGCGCCTGCGGTCGATCCACTACGGCGGGTGGATCGTCTTCGGAGACCCCCCGGGCGCCACGCCACCGGGCTGGCGCGGCCGGCCCAGCATGCTGTTCCTGTCCAACTACGACGGCGAGCCCGCCGAGTACCTCGCGGCGTTCGGCATCGTGGTCAGCCCGGGCATGCGGTGGACGTTCGGGTCGGCGGAGGACTTCCCCGGCGCCCGGCCCACGCGGCGGTTCATCGACTACGTCGAGCAGCGCCGGATCGTCGAGCTCATGCTGTACTCGGCCTACCCCGACCGCACCGTCCGCGACGTGGACACCGCGCTCGCGGTCTCCGAGCAGATCGAGCGGCTCCGGCGGTTGGGCGACGACGCCAGCGACATCCGCTTCGGCGCGGCGTACCGATCGCTGGTCGACGCTCTGGTCCTCGCGCCGGAGCCGCCGGTCCCGGGGTTCTGGTCGGGTGCCTGGCAGGCACTACGGCACCGGTCCACGGTCAGCGGAGTCGTCGTGGCTGTCCCGGTGGAGCCAGGTCGCCGCCACGAACTGGAGGCCGCTGTGCGCGACCTCGCCGCGGCGGACGAGCCCTCGTTCTTCGAGCAGGCGGGCGGAGTGCACTTCGCTCGCGTCGCGGTCCTCGGTGTGGCCGGCCGCCGTGATCGGTCGGTTGCCCCGACGTCGCGGCTGGGCGCGACGTCCCCACGCCACGACGGGGACGGAGAGGCGGAGGCAGAGGCGGAGGGGGAGCTGCTGCTGCTCGCGGCATGGGTCGACGGCGACGCCCGCCAGTTCATCCGGCGGCTGGCCGGCACGGTGGGCGACCGCGCCGATGCCCTGTGGGGGTCCTGTCCCGGGTACCCCGGCGCGGCCGATGCCGCGGTCCTCGCCGAGTGGATCGCCGCCCACCAATTGCCCATCTCGCTGTTCGTCGGGTGCCGGTCGGGGGTGTCGGTCGCCGCGGTTCGCACCGCGATCGAACGGTGGGAACGGGCCGTCGATCTCGTCGACGCCGTGCAGGGTCGTCCACTCGCCGAGGTCCGACGCGATCTCAAGGGGCTCTGGACATGACCGTCGCGATCGACTGGGACGACATCCAGGGCAACGTGCTGCGCGGCTACGGCTTCGACCACGCCCACCACCTGCTGTTCAGCGTCGTCGACCCGGCAGCCGCCGGCCGCTGGCTGGAGCAGATCCTGCCGCAGGTGACTCCGGCGACACCCTGGACCACCCGGCCTCTCACTACGCTGAACGTGGCCTTCACCCACCGCGGGCTCGCCGCGCTGGGGGTCGACGACGACGTGCTGGAGTCGTTCCCGACCGACTTCCGGGAGGGCATGCGGGCACGGGCCGAGGACCACCTCGGCGACGTCGGCGCCGACAGCCCTACGGGCTGGGAGCCGGCAGGCGCGCACCATCCGGCGGTGCATGTCCTGTTCATGGTGCACGCCCGGTCGGCCGAGGCCGGCGAGACCCGCGGCTTCCTGTTGGCCAGCGAAGCCACCGAGCACGGGCTCACCCTGGTGGCCAGCGAGCGACTCGGCGCCCTGCGGGCGCCGCCGACCGGCGCCAACGCCCGGGCACCGCAGCTCGAGCACTTCGGCTTCGTCGACGGCATCAGCCAGCCCGCTGTCGAGGGCGCGCTGGAGCCCACGACCGTCCCCGGGAACGGCACCCCGTTGTCGCGGGGCCGCTGGCGTCCCGTGCGTGCCGGAGAGTTCGTGCTCGGCTACCCCGACGAGGAGGAGCACAGCCCACCCGTGCCCACGCCGGAGGCACTGGTACGCAACGGCTCGTACCTCGTCTACCGCAAGCTCGCCCAGGACGTGGCCGCATTCCGCCGCGCGACCGCACGGCTCGCGGATCGTCATCGCCTCGCCCCGACGGAGCTGGCCGCCAAGCTCGTCGGCCGCCACGCCGACGGGGCCCCGCTGGTGCCGCCCGCACGCGGCGGCTCGGTGCCGGCCGGGCCCAACGACTTCCGTTACCGGGACGACCGCCGGGGCCGGGGCTGCCCGGTCGCCAGCCACATCCGCCGGGCCAATCCCAGGGACGGGTTCGGCCTCAAGCCCGAGCTCGTCAGCCGGCATCGCCTGTTGCGGCGCGGGATGCCGTACGGTCCACCGCTCGCGCCGGAAGCGACCGACGACGACGGCGTCCCGCGGGGCCTGGTATTCATGGCCTATTGCGCCAGCATCCGACGGCAGTTCGAGTTCGTGCAGCGAGCGTGGATGAACGACGGCAACGCCTTCGGCGCCGGTCACACGCCCGACCCGATCGCCGGGCACGGTGCAGCGCCGCGGCGGTACGTGTTCGAGGTCCCGGGCCGGCCGCCGGTCTTCCTTGCGGGGTTGCCGCGCCTGGTTCGCTCCCGCGGCGGCGACTACCTCTTCCAGCCGGGGCTCCGCGGCCTGCGGTTCATCGCTCGCTGCCGCGGCGACTGACCGTCCGTCACCCACTACCGTCCGCTGCCGGCCGTCGGCGAGGCGGCAAGCGACGAGCACAGAAGGGTGAGCGATGACTGCAGGCCAGGTGGAGCCGCACAAGCGCCCCGGGGTCCTCGCCGCGCTGCTCAACCTGAGTGGGCTCGGTGCCGGGTACCTCTACCTGCGACGGTGGCTGGCGCTGCTCCACTGGGTCGGTCTGGGCCTGTGGTTCGGGTTCGCGTCCAGCACCACGCCGTGGCTGGTGGCCCTGGTCGCCTGGGTGGGCGGGTCGGTGGTCGCGGCGTGGATCCTGGGTCGCGGCTCGCAGGCGCGCGCCCTCATCCGCCGACGGTGGGTCGCGGCAGGCATGAGTGTCGTGCTGGCGGCCGTGGTCGTCGCGGCGGTCGCCGACCACCGGACCGCTGCCGAGGCCGAGCTCGAAGCCGGGGACGAGGCCCACGCCGCCGGCGACTGCGAGGCCGCGATCCGGCACTACGACCGGGTCACCGGGTTCTATCGGCGGTCGTTCACCACGGCGCTCGACCGGGCACCCGTCCGACGGGGCGCGTGCCGCTCGCTGCTCGATGCCCGGGACAGCGCAGAGGGCGACTCGCTCGACGCGGCGATCTCGGAGTACGAGGCCTACATCCACCGCGAGGACGCGCGGTTCACCGACGGGGCCGCGTCCGAGCTGGTGACGGCGCGGCTGGACTACGCCGAGCACATCGTCGCCGACGGCGACCCGGGCGACATGTCGCGATACACCGCGGCGTACGAGCAGTATCTCCTCGTGGTGGAGGAGCAACCGGGCTCGCCGGAGGCGGAGGCCGCCCCCGAGGCCGTCGAGGAGATGTACGACGAAGCCACCGACGACCTGGCCGCGGACGAGGCATGCGACGAGGTCGAGGTGCTGGAGTTCTTCGCGAGCGAGCTCCCCGGCGACGACGGGCTGTCCGACGACGTCGTCACCAGTGCCACCGAGGCCCTACCGGACGCCGAGGAGGACTGCGAGCTGCAACGCATCGAGGACGAGATCGCCGACCTCGAGGCCGACGCCAGCGAGCTGCCGCCACCGACACCGGCGGGCACAGCACCGGGGGACAGCGTGACGGTCGAGATCGTCAACGACTCCGGCCAGGGCCTCGAACTGCTCTACACCGGCCCCGAAACCGGGCGGCTGGAGGTCGAGCCGTGCTCGGACTGCCCGGACACCAGCCTTGTGACGCCGACCACCTGCGGCAGCGCCGACAGCCCCCGCGAGACGGTGACGCTCACGGCAGGCAGCTACGAGATGGTGGTGAAGGCAACGGGCGAGGAGGTGGTCACGCCGTTCTACGGGATCTGGGACCTGGACGCGGGGACCGCGTACTCGGAGTGCTACTACATCCAGAGCACCGACTTCTCGGACTCCTCCGACTTCTCGGACTTCTCGTCCTCGACGTAGTCCCGGCTGGTGCCGACCCTGCCCGGCCGTGACGCTCGCCGATTACCGGGCGAGCGTCACGAGAGTCCCGCCTCATCGTTGGGCCAGCCGGTAGAGCGCCCGGCGGGCGGTGGTGATCGGGCGGGGGCCCGATGCCGGGGGCGACATGCGCTGCCCGTGGTCGTCGTCGAGCTGTTCGACGAGCTCCAGGTCGCCCAGCCCGCGCCAGGTGCCGCGGCTGGCGGCGAGGTCCAACCGGTAGCGGATGGGGCACGCGACCCGTCCTTCGAGCAACTGGTCGAGAGTGGTGGGCGGCGGGGTGCCGATCGGCGCCGCGGCGACCACCTGGTCGACACCGCCGATCGGATAGCGGACAGCGCTGCTGAACGAGCAGGCCAGCACGTCGCGCCGGGCCCTGAGGCTGCACCACAGGTCGGGCTCCGTCGCCGCCGACGCCAACAGCAGGTCGAGCTCGGCGTCGTCGACGACCCGGATGCCGAGGCCCACCCAGTCGGGCAAGGGCCGGGGCCAGCCGATGGTGGTGGAGATCCGCACCAACGCCGGCCGGTCGTGCTCGGCCGCACCCGGCGCCGGGGTCCCACCCGGTGGACGCAACGTCGCACGGAAGACCGCCCCCCGGCGGTGGAGCCAGCGCCTCATATCCCGTTCTGTGTACTGGACCCCGGCGAAGCGTGCCAGATCCAGGACACACGGAACGTCGGTGTCACGGCCGGCGCCGGCGGATCAGCATGTCCACCCGGGCCCGGAAGGCGCTGGCGAACGCCGGGTCGAGCTCCCACTCGATCACCACCTCGTCGTGGACCAGAGCCTCGGCCGCCCGGGGCAGCTTGCTCGCGTGGCTGCGAACCACGACGTCGGCGCCGGCGAGGCCCTCCACCGGGTCGATCCCGATGAGGAACCGCTCGACCTCGTCGGGGTAGTAGTGCCGGACGAACACGCTGACCCGGTTGAACACCCGCTGCGACGGCGCGGCGATCACCACCCGCTGCTCGGCTCGCAGCGTCGCCAGCCTCCGGAGCACCGCGGGCGAGGCCACGAAGTTGATCTCGACGATCGAGTCCAACCCGGTGACGTGGTCGGCCAGGTCGGCGAGGTGGAACAGCGGCACGGCGACCACGTCGTAGCGCCGGTCGAGACGGCGGCCGGCCGCGCTGAGCAGCATCCGGTCCATGGTGATGCCTGTGGCGTTCTCGACCAGGCCGGCCATCCGGTCAAGGTCGTGTGGGTTGCACTCGACGAAGACCACGGCCGGCTGGCGGCGCGCGCGGTGCAGCGCGTCCTCGAAGCGCTGCTTGATCTCGTCGATCGGCAGCCCGGAGGCCGCAGCCCGCGCCACCAGTCGGTCCATGTCGTCGGTGAGCGAGCCGACGACGTCCAGGTGCGGCGGTTCGGTGGCCGCGACGTAGGTGCCGCGACGCGGGCTGGTCCGGACCAGCCCGGCCTCGGCCAGCCGCTGGATCGCCCGATCGACCGTGCTCGGGTTCGAGCCCAGCTCGCGTGCCAGGGCCCGGCAGGACGGCAGGCGCGAGCCAACCGCAAATCCCCCACCGCTGATGCGGCCAAGCAAGGCCCGGTGGACATCGTCCACACTGAGTGGCCGGGTGGTCACGATTTCGCCCCCCAACGAAAGCAGACACGACCGACCGCCGTGGGTGCATCTTATGGCTGGTGTGTCGTCCCCGCAGGTCGGTGGCCGTAGGCGTAAAGTCCTGGCCAAATCGCGAGCTAGGAGACGACAGCGATGCGCAGGATGACTGGGTGGAGGTTGGCGTGTGCCATAGGCGCCATGGCGGTTCTGGCCGTGGGTTGTGGCGACGACGATGACGACGACACGTCGGCCGGGGGTGACGAGACCGAGGACACCAGCGGCGAGGAGGAGGCGAGCGGCGACGGCGGCACGCTGTTGGTCTGCACCGACGCTCCGTATCCGCCGTTCGAGTTCGAGGAGGACGGTGAGTTCACCGGCTTCGACATGGAGCTGCTCCGCGAGATCAGCACGCGCCTCGACATGGAGCTCGACGTCACGGTCCAGCCGTTCGACGGCATCTGGCTGGCACCCGCGGCGGGCACCTGCGACCTCGTGGCATCGGCGATGACGATCACACCGGAGCGCGAGGCCGAGGCACTGTTCTCCGACTCGTACCTCGAGGTCAATCAGTCGCTCATGGTCCAGGTCGAGAACGAGGACACCTTCGCGACGCTCGAGGACTTGGCTGGCGGCACGATCGGCGTCCAGACGGGGACGACGGGGGCCGACTACGCGAGCGAGAACGCTCCGGGCGACTCGACCATCCAGGAGTTCGACGAGGCTGCGGCGATGTTCCTCGCGCTCGAGTCGGGTGACATCGACGCCATCCTCCAGGACTTCCCGGTGAACGCGTACCGCGTACTCCAGAACGACGAGCTGGTGGTCAACGAGACCTACCCCACCGAGGAGGAGTACGGCTTCGCCACCGCGCAGGACAACCAGGCGCTGATCGACGACATCAACGAGCAGCTCACCGCCGTCCGGGACGACGGCACCTACGACGAGATCTACGAGGAGTGGTTCGGGGAGGCTCCGCCGGACTGATCACCCGGATCCCGCCGTCGTGACACCGCGCGAACGCGCGAGATATCTCCGCTGGGCGGTGTACGCCATCACGCTTGCCGTGGTGGCGTGGATCGTCCTGCTGGTCGACTGGGGCCGGGTGCAGGATGCGTTCTTCGACTGGGAGCTGGTGCGCGACCAGTTCCCAGACATCCTCACCCAAGCTGCCCGCAACACGCTCATCTTCACCGCCTTCGGGTTCAGCGGAGGACTGGTCCTCGGGCTGGTCGTGGCGCTGATGCGCCTGTCGTCAGTCCGGCCCTATCGATGGTTCGCTGCCGGGTTCATCGAGGTGTTCCGCGGGCTGCCCGCACTGCTGACCATCCTCATCGTCGGTTTCGCCCTGCCGATCGCCCTCGATGTTCGAGTCCCGGGCACCTATGGGCCGGGCGCTCTGGCGCTGGCCATGGTGGCTGGCGCCTACATGGCCGAGACCATCCGGGCTGGCATCGAGGCGGTGCCGCGGGGCCAGATGGAGGCTGCCAGGTCGCTCGGCATGGGCTACTCGCGGGCGATGGTGTCGATCGTCATCCCGCAGGCCTTCCGGATCATCATCCCGCCGATGACCAACGAGCTGGTGCTTCTGCTGAAGGACACGTCGCTGATCTCGGTGCTCGGGGTCACTGCGGCGACCAGGGAGCTCAGCCGGTTCGGCCGTGATGGGACCATCGACAATGCCAACGCCACTCCGCTGATCGTCGCCGGGTTGGTCTACCTGGTGTTGACCATCCCGTTGACCCGGTTGGCGGCGTTGCTCGAACGGCGGGGGAGGCGGGCGCGATGAGCGACGACACGGGTCCGGTGCAGGACACCGACGACACCCAGGACACCGGCGGCATCGGCGCCCTCGGCGCAGTCCCGGGTGACCAGGACGCCGGGGTTGTCCCTGGCCCCGAGGTGGGCCCGGGGCACCCGGCCATCGAGATCTTCGAGCTGCACAAGTCGTTCGGGGACCTGGAGGTGCTCAAGGGCATCGACCTGTCGGTGCGCCTCGGCGAGGTGGTGTGCATCATCGGGGCGTCGGGGTCGGGCAAGTCGACGTTGCTGCGCTGCGTCAACCTGCTGGAGCAGCCCAGCTCGGGCCAGATCCTGATCGAGGGCATCGACATCACCGACCCGGACTGCGACGTCGACGCGGTGCGGCGCCGGATCGGGATGGTCTTCCAGCAGTTCAACCTGTTCCCGCACCTGACCGTGATGCGGAACCTCACCATCGCACAGCGCCGGGTGCTGCGACGGAGGGCGGGCGAGGCCGACGCCGTGGCCCGCGAGATGCTCGACCGGGTGGGGCTGGCCGACAAGGCCACGGCCTATCCCGCGCACCTCAGCGGGGGCCAGCAGCAGCGGGTGGCGATCGCCCGGTCGCTGTGCATGAACCCGGACATGATGCTGTTCGACGAGGTGACCAGCGCCCTCGACCCCGAGCTCGTTGGCGAGGTGCTGGCGGTGATGCGCGACCTCGCCGAGGCCGGGATGACGATGCTGGTCGTCACCCACGAGATGGGCTTCGCCCGCCGCGTCTCCGACCGGGTGCTGTTCGTCGACCAGGGCGTGATCGTCGAGGAGGGGCCGCCCGAGCAGGTCCTCCTCGAACCCCGGGAGCAGCGCACCAGCCGCTTCCTCCAACTCGTCGAAGAGCACTGACGCGGATTCGCTCATTCTTTGACCGCAGGTGGTTGCTAGCCAACCACCTGCGGTCAAAGAACGAGAAGGAGCGGGCCGAGTCGCCGTGCTGCCGGCTGCGGCTGGCTCAGGTCGGGGGCAGGAGCAGGAGCGCCGAGATCTCGAGGAGGCCGTCGATGTCGGGCTCGATGCCGGCCAGCATGTCGGAGTAGAGCCCGGTCTCGCCGATGCGGATCAGGGCCGAGGCCAGCTCGTCGACGTCGGCCGCGAGCTGGAGCGCGCCCCGTTCAACCTCGCGCTGCAGCAGCTCGGCGCAGAGCGCAGTCGCCGCCCGGTTCACCGGGCCCAAGTTGGTGACGACCCGTAGGAACTGCTGGGGGTCGCGATGCAGCGCCGAGCGGACGCCCTTGTTGGACGCGATCCGTCGCATGACGTTGCCGAACACCGCGAGCACTCGAGCGCGCCCCTGCTGGCGCACCCCGCGCTCGGCGGCGCGGAAGGTCTCGTGCGCAAGCCCCGAGATCACCTCGCCGAGCAGCTGGTCCTGGTTGCCGGCCCAGCGGTAGATGGTGGTGCGGCTGATCCCGAGCTCGGCCGCCATGGCCTGCATGTCGAGTCGCTGCCCTTGGAGGTAGCGCCGTCGGGCGAGCTCGAGAAGATCGGAACGTGCCGGTGACGTGCGGGCGTCGGGCCACGCGGTTCGGGCCACGCGTGCATGGTACGGCCCGATGTGACACTTAGCCATAGTGTGCCACCAGAAGACCGAGCCACCGATGGTGTCACCGTAGACACGCGGAACGGACTTGGATACTGTGTCAACTTGACTCGGGGGGACGAGCACATGGGACGACCTGGGCAAGAGGTGGTCGAACCGCAGGTGCCCGTGGAGGACGCCACGGGGCCGGGAACGGCCGTGGGCACGACGACCGCCGAACTGGCGGTCGCCAACCTGGAGGTCGTCTACAACGACGTCGTCCTCGTGCTGCGGGGCGTGAGCCTCGTCGTCCAGCCCGGTCAGGTGGTGGCGCTGCTGGGGGCCAACGGCGCGGGGAAGACCACGCTGCTGCGGGCGATCACCGGTCTGCTCCCAGTGCACCGGGGCAAGGTCACTAAGGGCCGGGTCACCCTGGCCGGGCGCGACGTGACCGGGGACGAGCCGGCGCGGCGGGTCCGTGCGGGTCTGGCCCAGGTCATGGAGGGTCGCCGGGTCTTCGCCGAGCTGACCGTGGAGGAGAACCTCCGCGCCGGTGCGTACACCAACCGGGCGGGGCTGGCCGGGAGCCGCGACCGGGTGATGGACCTGTTCCCGGTGCTCCAGGAGCGCCGTCGCCAGGTCGCCGGGTATCTGTCCGGGGGCGAGCAGCAGATGTTGGCCATTGGCCGGGCGCTGATGTCTGCACCCCAGGTGCTGCTGTTGGACGAGCCGTCGTTAGGCCTTGCACCGCGGCTGGTCGAGCAGATCCGCGACATCGTCGTCGACATAAACGCGCAGGGCACCAGCGTCCTTCTGGTCGAGCAGAACGCCACGATGGCGCTGGCGATCGCCGACTACGGGCTGGTTCTCGAGCAGGGCCGCGTGGTTCGGTCCGGGCCCGGCGACGACCTCCTCGCCGACCGGAACATCCGCGAGTTCTATCTGGGGATGAGCCCGTCGGCGGAGCGCCGGTCGTTCCGCGACGTCAAGACCTATCGCCGCCGCAAGAGCTGGGGGGCGTAGTGCAGAGCCGCGGCAGTCCGGTCGACGCTGTGGGCGAGCGGCGCCCGACGCGGCCGAGCCCCGACGTGATGAGCGAGGTGGTGCCTTGATGCAGCATGACGCAGCTGTGGTCGATTCCGGCGCCGAGCGCATGGACGTGGTCACCGACGTGGACGAGCACAGCGCCGACGGCGCGACATCCGCGGGCCCGCTGCTCGAGGTGGTCGGCTTGTGCCTGCGGTTCGGGGGCGTGGCGGCGTTGTCCGACGTCAGCTTCGATGTGGGCCGCGACGAGCTCTTCGCGGTGATCGGCCCGAACGGCGCGGGGAAGACGTCGATCTTCAACTGCCTGTCCGCCGTCTACCGGCCCCACGCCGGGTCGATCCGGCTGGACAGCCACGAGGTGGTCGGCGAGCGCCCGGCGAGGCTGGCCCAGCTCGGCGTCGGTCGCACCTTCCAGAACCTGGGCCTGTTCACCCACCTGACCCTGATCGACAACCTGCTGCTCGGGCGCCACCACCTGATGCGCAGCGGGTTCACGGCAGGGGCGCTGTGGTTCGGCAAGGCACGCCGCGAGGAGGTGCGCCACCGGGCCGAGGTCGAGCAGATCGTCGATCTGCTCGAGCTGACGCCCTACCGCCGCGAACCGGTCGGGCTGCTGCCCTTCGGCATCCAGAAGCGCATCGAGCTGGGCCGGGCCCTGGCCATGGAGCCCAAGCTGCTGCTGCTCGACGAGCCGGTGGCGGGCATGAACCTCGAGGAGACCGAGGACATGGCGCGCTACATCCTCGAGGCCCGCCGCGAGCTACGCCTGCCGATGATCCTCGTCGAGCACGACATGCACCTGGTGATGGACATCGCCGACCGGGTGATGGCCCTCGACTTCGGCGTGGCCATCGCCACCGGTTCGCCGGACGAGGTTCGCTCCGATCCCCGGGTCATCGAGGCCTACCTGGGAGGTTCGTGATGACGGCTGTCACGCCGGACGTAGCGACCGCCGAGTCCGCCGACCTCGGCGGTTCGACGCTGCCGGCCCTGCTGCTGCAGCGCGCCGACGCCACACCGACCCGGGTGGCGATGCGCAAGCAGCACCTGGGCATCTGGAAGCAGTACACGTGGGCGGACTACGCGGCCCGAGCCGCGGCCGTCGGTCTCGGGTTGCGGGCGCTCGGGGTCGAGCCTGGCGACCGGGTGGCGGTCCACAGCCTCAACCGTCCGGCCTGGGCACTCGCCGACATGGGCGCGCAGGGCATCGGGGCGGTGACCGTCGGCATCTACCCCACGTCGCCAGCGGCCGAGGTCCAGTACCTGCTCGGCCACTCGGGCGCCAAGGTGCTGGTCGCCGAAGACGAGGAGCAGGTCGACAAGGCGCTGGAGGTCCTCTCCGAGCTGCCCGACCTCGAGAGGATCGTGGTGGTCGACCCGCGTGGCGTCGACCTCGGCGATCCGGTCCTGATGACCATGGCCGAGCTGGAGGCTCTGGGGCAGGCCGAGGGTGGTCGCGTCGGCGAGTTCGCAGCCCTGGTCGCCGCCGTCGACCCGGCCGAGGCGGCGCTGATCGTCTACACGTCGGGCACGACCGGGCCGCCCAAGGGAGCGATGCTGTCCCACGCCAACCTGCAGGCGGCAGCGGCCAACGGCGCCCGGGTGTTCTCGGTCTCGCCCGACGACGAGGTGCTGTCGTACCTGCCGCTGTGCCACATCGCCGAGCGGCTGATCTCGGTGATCGACGCGATCGCGCACGGCTACGTCGTGAACTTCGGCGACGCGGTCGACGACCTGGCCGCCGACCTGCGAGCGGTGCAGCCGACGTTCTTCCTCGGCGTGCCCCGGGTCTGGGAGAAGCTGCTGGCCACCATCAGCATCCGCATGGAGGACGCCGGTTTCCTCAAGCGCGCGAACTACCGGTTCTGGATCGGCCGCGGCCGGCGCCTGGCTCGCAAACGGTGGCAGGGCAAGCTCGGCCCGCTCGCCACCGTCGAGAACGCGCTCGGCTGGCTGCTGTTGTACCGGTCGCTGCGCCAGAAGATCGGAATGAGCCGGATCCGTTACGCGCTGTCCGGTGCCGCGCCGATCGCTCCCCAGGTCCTGGAGTACTTCTGGGCGCTGGGCATCCCGGTGCTCGAGGGCTACGGCATGACCGAGAACTCGGCCCAGGCCACGGTCACCCCGATCGACGATGTGCGGCTGGGCAAGGTGGGCCAGGTCGCGCCGGGCTGCGAGCTGCGTATCGCCGACGACGGCGAGATCCTCACGCGGGGAGACGGCACGTTCCTCGGCTACTTCCGCAACCCCGAGGCCACTGCGGCCACCATCGACCAGGACGGCTGGCTGCACACCGGCGACATCGGCGAGCTCGACGACGACGGATTCCTCACCATCACCGACCGCAAGAAGGACATCATCATCACGGCGGGCGGCAAGAACATCAGCCCCTCCGAGATCGAGAACGCGCTCAAGGTGTCACCCTACGTGCGCGAGGCCGTGGTGATCGGCGACGAGCGCAGGTACCTGGTGGCGCTGCTCGGCATCGAGCTCGACACGATCGGCAGGTGGGCGCAGCATCACCGGCTGCCGTTCACGACCTACGCCGACCTGTCGTCCAAGGACGAGGTCGTCGCGCTGATCGGCGGGGTCGTCGAGGATGTCAACGCATCGCTGGCCGCGGTCGAGCAGGTCAAGCGCTTCGCGCTGCTCCCCAAAGAGCTCGACCACGAGGACGGTGAGGTCACGGCGACACAGAAGGTGAAGCGGCGGGCCATCGAGGAGGCCTTCGGCCCGATGATCGAGGCGCTCTACCCATGAGCGGGGCGACGACGCCGGTGCTGGCCGCGATCACGGGCGACGACCTGCTGCAGACCGGGTTCTCCGGTCTGGCCGTGGGCTGCAAGTACGCGCTGATCGCCCTCGGGTTCTCGGTGGTGTTCAAGGCCACCGGGGTGATCAACTTCGCGCAGGCCAGCCTGGTGCTGCTGGGGGCCTACCTGACCTTCAACTTCACGCAGACCTGGGAGCTGAACTTCTACCTGTCGCTGCTGATGGCGATGGTGTTCGGCGCCGTGCTCGGGGTCGTGATCGAGGCACTGGTGCTGCGCCGGCTGGTCGGCGAGGCGCCGGCGGCGGTGATCATGGTGACCATCGGCCTGCTGTTCGTGCTGGACAACGTGATCACGGCGGTCTGGGGCCCGGACAACCACAATCTCGGCGACCCGTGGGGCATCAGAACCCGCGAGCTTGCCGGGGTGACCATTGCCGACCGCGACCTGTGGACCATCGTCTTCGCCGGAGCGGTGGTCGCTGGGTTCTTCGTGTTCTTCCGCTACTCGACGTTGGGACTGGCGATGCGCGCCGCGGCGTTCGATCCCGAGGTGGCGATGGCGCAGGGGATCCCCGCCCGCAGGGTCTACCGCGTGGCCTGGGCGATCGCCGGCCTGGTCGCCGCGCTCGCCGGGGCGACGCTCGCCGCGGGCGCCAGCCAGCTCAGCCCGGCCACCGGCGCGCTGGCGTTGGTCGCCTTCCCGGCGATCATCCTCGGTGGCTTGGACTCGCCGCTCGGGGCGGTGGTCGGCGGGATCATCATCGGGCTGGTCCAGCAGTACACCGCGCTTCTCGCACCCGAGTACTTCGACTGGGTCGGCGAGAGCTTCGAGCGGGTCTCGCCCTACCTGGTGATGATCGCGATCCTGCTCATCCGGCCCTATGGCCTGTTCGGCACGAAGGAGGTGCGGCGGGTCTGATGGCAGCGATCACCCACGCGTTCACCGGGGCCATCAGGTCCGGGCGCCGAGGCCCGGCCCGCGATCTGGTCCTGTCGTACGCCGACGACATCAAGCTGCTGCGCAGTCCGCGCCACACACCCTGGCGATGGGTCCTGGTCGTCGGGGGTTTGGCGCTGTTCCTGTGGTTGCCGACGTACCTCGGTGACCCGGGCCTGCGGGTGCTGGCGATGTGCGGGATCTTCGCGATCGGCGCGATCGGTCTGAACCTGCTGACCGGCTACACGGGCCAGATCTCGCTGGGCCATGCGTTCTTCGTCGGAGTCGGTGCCTACTCGGCCGCCTACTTCGGCGCCGAGCGTGGCTTGCCCATGCCCGTCTACCTGGCGGTCGCGGCGATCCTCGGCTTCGTGGTCGGCGGGATCATCGGCCCGTTCGCCCTGCGGTTGCGTGGCAACTACCTGGTGGTGGTGACCCTCGGTCTGGTGTTCCTCGGCGAGCACCTGTGGGACAACTGGGACAGCGTCACCGGTGGGGGCACGGGTACCAGCCTCCGTGAGGCGTCGATGTCCCTCGGGCCGTTGGACTTCAAGGAGGGCATCGAGCTCGGCGGCGAGGCCTACACGTTCGAGCAGAGCTTCTTCTGGCTGGTGTGGGCGCTGGTGATCGTCGGTGCCCTGCTGGCCAAGAACCTGGTACGCAGCCGGGCGGGGCGGGCGATGCAGGCCATCCGCGACCGCGACCTGTCGGCCGAGGTGATCGGCGTGAGCCCGGCGCGGTACAAGGTCGGTGCGTTCGCCTGGTCCGGGGCCTACGCCGCGGTCGCCGGCGCACTGTACGGGTTGCTTCAGCAGTTCGTGAGCCCTGGCGAGTTCGGGCTGTTCCTGGCCATCAACTACGTGGCGATGATCATCATCGGCGGCCTGGGCACGATCTTCGGCTCGATCGTCGGCGCGCTGTTCGTGTGGGGCGGCCGTTCCGTGATCGAGCAGAACAGCGGCTTGGCGGTGTTCGACCCGTTGATCACCGACCGGGCCGGCGAGGCCGGGATCTTCAACATCGGCGAGCTCAACGCGGTGCTGTTCGGGCTGGCCATCGTGCTGTTCCTGCTCTTCGAGCCCCGGGGGCTCGCGGCGTTCTGGTTCCGCATCAAGACCTGGTTCCTGACCTGGCCGTTCTCGTACTGAGGCGGAGGTTCGGTCCCCGACCGAAATCGACAGCAAAAGGGGGAGACATGGAGAAACGACACGGGCGACTGCGGCTCCTGGCCGCGCTCATGGCCGTCGGACTGGTCGCAGTGGCCTGCGGCGGCGGCCGTGACGACGACGACTCGGCGGAAGGTGACGAGGGTGGAGGGGCCGAGGAAGGCGGCACCCCTGAGGAGGTGGCCGGCTTCGACGGCGAGACCATCCGCCTCGGCGTCGTGACGCCGACCACCGGCCCGGTGGCGGTCATCGGCGAGCCGTTGACCAACGGCAACCGGGCCTACTGGGACTACGTCAACGAGGAGCTCGGCGGTGTCGGCGGGCAGTACCAGGTCGAGTTGGTGATCGAGGACTCGGCCTACGACCCGCCCACAGCGGTCCAGCGCTACAACGAGATCAAAGAAGACGTGGTCATGTTCAACCAGCTGTTGGGCACCCCGATCGTCAACGCCCTGCTGGAACAGCTGATCGCGGACGAGATCGTGGCCCAGCCGGCGTCGCTCGACTCGTTCTGGGTCCGCGAGCAGAACCTGCTGCCGATCGGCGCTCCCTACCAGATCCAGGCGATCAACGGCATCCACTGGTACGTGACCGAGGGTGGTGGCAGCGAGGACAGTTCCGTGTGCATCCTGCGCCAGGACGACCCGTACGGCGAGGCCGGCCTGGAGGGCGTGGAGTTCGCGCTCGACGAGCTCGGGATCGAGTTGGCCCAGGAAGCCACGTTCCCGGTCCAGAACCCGGACTTCACGGCGCAGATCACCCAGCTCCAGGGAGCCGGGTGCGAGATGGTGTGGTTGACGGCCACGCCGACCGACACCGGCAACGCGCTGGGCAAGGCAGCGGAGTTGGGCTATGCGCCGCGCTGGATGGCGCAGTCGCCCACTTGGATCGGCCTGTTCGTCGACTCGCCGCTGCTCCCGTACCTCCAGGAGAACTTCACCTGGGTATCCGAGGGCCCCGAATACGGCGACGAGTCCGTGCCCGGGATGTCCGAGCTGGTGAGGATCCAGGAGACGTACGCGCCCGACCAGGCACCGGACATCTACTTCAACTTCGGCTACCTGGAGTCGCGGGCCGTCCACCAGGTCCTGGAGGAGGCGGTGGCGCAGGGTGACCTGTCGCGCCAGGGCATCATCGATGCCATGAACTCCATCGACGAGTTCACCTTCGACGGGCTGTTCGGCGACTACGGGTGGGGCGCGCCCGAGGACCGGGACCCGCCGCGGACGAACTCGATCTACGAGGTCGATCCCGCCAAGCCGATCGGGTTGGGCCTGATCGTCGAGGACCACGAGGCGCCGTTCGCGGCGGACTTCGAGTTCTAGCGGGGACCCCCGAGGGTCCCAGCGGTGGTCCGGCGGCTGGCCGGGTCCTGTCGTCGAGATGCCTGCCCTACCGCCATCGGCGCTGATGCGCCTCAAGCGGGCAGGCATCTCGACGCCACCCGTCCGGCCGCCTACCTCCGAGCCGGTGTGACCCCCACCCCGCGGGTGGCAGGGTTCGTGCGTCAGGTCAGGAGGAGGGCGACGCCGGCCGTGAGGCCGACGATGACCACCGCGCGGCGTAGCGCTGTGGCCGGGACCCGATCGGCGAGGCGGCCGCCGGTGATACCGCCCAGAGCCGAGGCGGGGCCGCCGGCGGCGACCGCCCACCAGGCCACTGGCCCGAATCCGACGAAGGCGACCAGCGCCACCGAGTTGATCAGCAACGACAGGACGGCCTTCATGGCGTTGAGGCTCCGCAGGCTCGACCCGACGAAGGCGTTGAGCACCGCCAGGAGGATCACGCCGAGCGCGCCGCCGAAGTAGGCCCCGTAGACGCCGGCGAGAGCCACCATTGCCAGGGCTCCAGCTCGGCCCCGGCCGAGCCTGCCCTTGCGTAGCTGCTCGACCCAGGGCTCGGGGATGGCCAGCAGCAGCGCCGACAGGATCACCAGGTAGGGCACGAGGGCCTCGAACACGTCGGGGTTTCCTGCCAACAGCAGCACCGTGCCGCCGACGGCGCCGAGGCTCGCGGCGATCGCGTAGCGGGTGAGGCTGCCGTCGGCCTCGGCCAGGCGATGCCGCAGGCTGGCCGCTCCGCTGACGTAGCCGGGCCACAGGGCGAGCGTGTTCGACACGTTGGCGGTGACCGGGCTCAGCCCGACCGCGACCATCGTCGGATAGGACACCAGCGATCCGCCACCGGCCAGCGCGTTCGCCGCCCCCGCGACCAGGCAGGTGCTGACGACGGCCGCCACATCGGTCACGCTGGTGGCGGCGAGCACGGGCGACAGCTTGTCGGCCCGGAGCCGCTCATCCCAAGCCCGCCGCCCCCTTGGCCGTTGGCAACGGCGCCTGGCCGTTCTGTCGAAGCCAGAGGCCCGGCGTGCAGCGCTGGTCGTGTGCTGCGGGGTGCGGCGCGGGTGCGGGGGCGGGTGCTGCTGGTGCGGGGGTGCTGCAGGGCGTCGAAGACGACCAGCTTCCGGGCGTCGCGGTCGTGGTGGTGTGGTGCTGCTGGTGCGGCGGGGGCTGCGGGCGCTGACCGATGCCGACATGTGCCGGAGGTACCGTGTGGCCAGTGGACGGAGTGGTGGTGCTGGTCGCGCTGGCCATGGCCGTGGGCATCGCGGGCACGCTGGTGCCGCTGCTTCCCGGTCTGGCCTTGGTGTGGGTGGCAGGGCTGGTCTACGGGCTGGTCGAGGGCTTCGGCGCCGTGGGCGTCGCGGCGTTCACGGTCATGACGCTCCTCGCGGCCGCCGGCGTCGCGGCCGGGTGGGTCCTACCTCAGCGAGCCGCCGGGAAGGCCGGCGCCGCTCGGTCGTCGGTCTGGCTCGGGGCGGTCGCGGCGATCGTCGGATTCTTCGTGATCCCGGTGGTGGGCGTGGCCGTCGGCGGCCTGCTCGGGCTCTACGCGGGCGAGTGGCGGCGCACCGGCGACCCGGCGACGGCCTGGCGGGCGACGCGCGCCACGCTGGTCGGGTTCGGGCTCGCCAGCCTGGTGCAGTTCGCTGCGGGCGTGGTGATGGCGCTGTTGTGGGTCGCCTGGGCGCTTGCCGGGTGACCCGACTCTCCCGTCGGGGCAGACCCGAGAGTGTCGGATGAGGACATGAGGGCCCCAGCACCCTCGACCACATGGTCAGCGAGGGCACGGTGCGTGCACCAGCCGAGCAAGGCATGGCCGACCTCATCCCCGATTTGGCCGAGGGTGTGAGTCTGTCGGATCTCGTCATCGCCGACCGAGACAAGGAACGCAACCGGTGATCTATCTCGACGCCTGTGCGTTGGTGAAGTTCATCAAACCCGAAAGGGAGACCGAAGCACTGCGCGCATGGCGAGCAGCACTGCCGGAGGGCACCGAGCTGATCTCCAGCGAGCTGGCTCTGCTGGAGCTCACCCGGGCACTGCTCTGGGGTGGTGTCGACCACACACGGGTGCCGTATTACGTGGGTCAGGCACTCAGGGCCGTCTATGTGGTCGACCTCTCGAGCACCGTGCTCGATCGAGCACGCTCGTACCGGGTGGCGAGGCTCGGATCACTCGATGCGATCCACCTGGCCACGGCCGATCCCTTCCGCTCCGAGCTGACTGAATTCGTCACGTACGACGGTGAACTGACCACAGCGGCAAGCGACCTCGGGTTCCCCGTCAGCGCGCCTGCGTAGATCGCTCGTCGTCAGGCGATGCTTGGAGCTGATCCGAGACGTGCCACGTCGTCGCATGCGCCCGCTGAATCGTTGACCAGCGCGTCTGGCAGCTTGAGCCGCCCGTCGCGACCGCCAAAGTGCTCGGCGCCCGGGCTCCGAATTGTCAGGTCATCGCAGCGAGTACGGCAGCGGCGGCCCGGTCCGTGGCGTCGGCGGCCGTGATGAGCTGCGAGGCCAGCTGGCGGCTTCGGTCGGCGTATCCGGCGTTGGCGAGCAGCTCCTTCAGGCCCGCCGTCACGCCCCACGCCGTGCCGTCGAGGCCGACGCCCAGGTGCTCGATCATGCGGGCGTTGAACGGTTGGTCGTAGCCCTGCGGGACGACGAGTGCGGGACGCTCGCTTCGCAGCTGGGTGAACATGGTGCCGATGCCCCCGTGGTGGACGGTCACGTCGGCGTCGGGCATGAGCTGCGCCAACGGGACGAAGCCCGCCGTCGTGCACGTGCCCGGGTCGTAGTCGGCCATGTCCTCGACCCGCGGGGCGCCCGGGCCCACGAGGACCACGCGGGCCGCCAGAGCCCTCGCCGCGCGCAGGATGCTCGCCCAGGCGAGCTGTTGTGTGACGCCGAGGAACGACCCCAGGGTGGCAAGGACGACGGGCCGGCCGCCTGCAGCGATCCACGAGCGGACCTTGTCGACCTCGTCGCCCACCGGGACCCCGTGGTCACGGTAGGGAAATCCGACCGCCGTGCCATCGCCGACGAGGCGGTCGGGGAGGACCGCCGGGTCGTGGAGGAGGAGCCGGCCAGCCCCCGCTCCCCAGGCGAGGTCACCCACCCGCTCGGAACGAGGGTCCTCACCGACGAGGGACCCGACGGCCGCCCTCAAGGCGCCGGCATAGCCGGGGGCCGACAGCAGGCGGGGGACGTGCTGGGGGTAGATGGACACGTCGATACGGGGGATCCCGTGCCGGGCGCCGGCGATGCGAGCTGCGACCGAGAAGGTGCCGGTCACGAGGACGTCAGGCCGCCACCTCTGCACGACGTCATCGAGCGTGTCGACGTCGTCCCGCACGCACGGTGCCACGTAGCGCTCGGTCGTCAGCTTCCACGACGCCCAGCCGTCGAACCGGGTCGACACGACGTCCGGGTCGTCGAAGAACCGGAGCTCTCTCCCACCGCCGATCCTGTACACCGGGAACCTGTAGGTCCGCAGCAGGAGGCTGAGGAAAGGGGTGATTGCGAAGCGGACGTCGTGGCCGCGGTCGCGCAACCGCTCCGCAAAGGGGATGAGCGGGAGCAGGTCGCCGCCTGACCCGAAGGCCGAGACGAGGATCCTGCCGCTCACCGGAGGCTGACCAGGCTCGCTGACGAAAGCTGGCGGGGCCGCGGATCAGCCATCGACGAGCTCGGCTCCCTTGAACTGCGTCGGGGCCCGGGCGTGCAGCAGTTGGGCCGGGCCAGCAGCGCCTGGACCGACCAGGACGACGCCCCAGAGATCGAGGTCGACCGCATGGCTGACGCGGAAGCGGCCGCCGCACGCTTCGCCCCAGAACCTGGCCATGTCCGGCGACCACCGGATGTCGTCGTAGCAGACGACCACGCTGTCGAGATGACCTGCGACGAGCTCGGCGAGCCCGGCGGTGTCCGGGTAGAGGTGTCCGGAGTCGACGTGGACCAGCGCAGGCTCGACCGTCTCCAGCAGGTTGGGGGCCACCTCCCGCTCCTGCCCGAGCACCACCGTGACGCCGTGGAACCCACTGCTGCGGAGGTTCGCCTCTGCTCGCTCGGCCAGGACGGGGTGCGCCTCGACGGACACCACCCTGCCGTCACCGCCCGCACGCTCGAGACCAGCCGACAAATAGGCCGCGGACACCCCCGACCCGGTCCCGAACTCGACGACCGACCCCTCGACCATCCGCGCCAGCCGGTAGAGGACCCGGCCGAACGGCATCAGGACCGCCGAGCGCGCGGCCCACGAGCCCAGGGTCTCGGTCGTCGCGTCCTCGTCGTCTGCCCGAGGGATGTCGATCACGGTCGTGTCCTCGACGACCGAGCGCCGGTACCTCTCCACACGCACGGAGTCGAGCACCTCGGTTCGGTCAGCCGGCCTGGTCAGCTCCGCAACAACATCGTCGATCACCGACAACCCGGCACCCCTCGCCTGTCAAGCGCCGAGACTCTACCGTTCCGAACCGCACGACGACCCGCCACAGATACGTGGCGCCGTCCGTGTACCGGGTCCACGGCTACCGGTCGGGGGCGACGATGTGCTCGACCGCAGCGGCCAGCTGGGCGAGGGTGCGGACCTCCGACACGTGAGCGCCGGCTCGCTGGTAGGCGAGCACCGCGGCGTCGCCTTCGGCCCACTCGTGTCGGGGCTCAGGATCGAGCAGCCACACCCCGCGGGTACGGCACACCAGGTCGGCCAGCCGGTCCGCCCGGGGGTCGTGGTCGTGGGTGCGGGCGTCGCCGGTCAGCACGACCGTGGATCGGGGCGTCAGCGAGGCGGCGTGGTCGTCGCTGAAGCGGGCCAGCGCGGCACCCCAGTTGCTGCGCCGGCCACCGAGAGGCGCGCCAGCCCCGGCGACCAGGGCGAAGGGGTCGACGTCGTAGGTCCGGGATGCCAGCAGACCGGTGACCTCCACGACGTCGTCGACGAACAGGAACGACCGCAGCCGCGGGACCTCGTCGTGGATCGCGGTCAGCACCCCGATCGTGAACCGGGCGAACTCGGCCACCGAGCCCGACACGTCACACAGCAGCCAGAGATCCGGGCGGTGGGGGAGGCGGCGCCGGAACGTGGGATCCAGAGGGACGCCCCCGGAGGTCAGCGACCGGCGGATCGTCCGCCGCATGTCGAGCGCGCCCTGAGGACGCCGCTGACGCCGGGCGATGCGTGCGGCGAGTCGCTGCGCCAGGGGCCGGACCGCCCGCCGCAGGAGCTGGAGCTCGACCACCGACGCCGACGCGATGTCGAGGTCCTCGATCCGCACCGGCAGGGACACGAGGGCGGAGGCGTCGGAGGCGTCGTCGCCTCCGCGGTCCAGGTCCCCCTCCCGCGCCGCGCGGGTGGCGGTGGCGAGGGCGGCGAGGAACCGGTCGAGGGCCGCCGTGATCTCGGTGCGGTCCAGCCGCTCGGTGAGGTCGTCACGTCGAGGTCCGGCGCGCCGCAGCCGCAGCGCGTCGGGGGCCAGCGAGCCGAACCCCAGCGCGCGCAGCGCGCGCTGCAGGTGGTAGCGGTCCCCGCTGCCGCGACCTCGGTCGAGGCCGCCATGGCGCGTGGCCGCCTCGTGGGCCAACGAGGCGAGGGCACCGTCGTCGGCAGTGGCGAGCGCGGCCACGATGCGGTCCCGAAGGTCGGCGTCGGCGTCGTCGGCGCCGTCGGTGGCGCTGGCCCGGCGATCCGCGTGGCCGGGTGCGGTAGGGCCTCGTCCCGCCGCC
The DNA here is from genome assembly GCA_050744325.1 of Acidimicrobiales bacterium. Taxonomy (GTDB): domain Bacteria; phylum Actinomycetota; class Acidimicrobiia; order Acidimicrobiales; family VFJN01; genus DASXTK01. The sequence goes on along the minus strand of JBOGHK010000172.1, from coordinate 5,508 downwards.
GTCGACGGCGTGAGCGGGAACCGGGCGTCGAACAAGGCGACGAACACCGGCTCGTCCTCGACCCGGCTCAGCAGCGTGCACCGGAGTGCGGTCTGGACCTCGGCGCGGGAGGCGAGATCGACGGCGGCTAGTGCCGTGCACGCTTCGACGACGCTCGACAGCCCCGTCGCCACACCAGCCCGACGCAGGTCGTCGACCAGCAGGCGCACCCGGTCGAACAGCGCCTGGCCCGCTGCCGTGCTCACAGCCGTCTCCTTGCCGAGGCGATAGCGAACGCGACGACGACTTCGAGGCGATGGCGCTCGGCCCCCGACCACAGTCGCCTCACAGCCGGCTTCGTGACCACCGTCGCCTCGGTGACCACCGTCGCCTCGGCAGCGAGCGGATCCGGTCGGCTCGGGTCATCGCCGGGCGAGACGCTCGCTGATCCGGGCGGCGGTCTCGACCACGGCAGGGAGGAAGTCGCCGCGCAGGGTCCCCAGGTCGACGCGCCCGGCATGGCTGGAGACGTTGAGCGCCGCGACAGCCCGGTCGTGACGGTCGCGCAGCGGCGCCGCCACCGAGCGGATGCCCTCCTCGAGCTCCTGGTCCACCAGCGCCCAGCCCTGGCGCCGCACCTTGTCGAGCTCGCTGCGCAGGGCGCCCGGATCGGTGATCGTGCGCTCGGTGAGCGGTTCGAGCTTCGCGGTGTCCAGGTAGTCGTCGAGCTGCGCGGGGGGCAGGTCGGCGAGCAGTACGCGCCCCATCGAGGCGGCATGGGCCGGTAGCCGGGACCCCAGACCGAGCGAGATCGTCATGATCCGCTTGGTGGGCACCCGCACCACGTAGACGATCTCGGTGCCGTCGAGCACTGCGGCGGAGCACGACTCGTGGGTGCACTCGACCAGTGCCTCCATCTCGGACTGCGCGATCCCGGTGAGGTCGAGTGACGACAGGTACGCGTAGCCGATGTCCAGGACCTGCGGCGTCAGCGTGAACCGCTTGCCGTCGCTCGTGGCGTAGCCCAGGGCGCACAAGGTGAACAGCAGCCGGCGGGCAGTGGCGCGGGTGAGGCCGGTCTCCCGTGCCGCCTCCGCCAGGGTCATGGACGGACGCTCCCGCGAGAACGCCCGAACCACGGCGAGCCCCCGCTCCAGGGACTGGACGAACTCCTTGTTGACCGTTGACATGCCGCTCCCCACCGATCACCATGTGTTCGTAAACCGCACAGTAGTTCGGATAGCGAACGCTCGCAACCAACGCAACCGAGCACCACACCGTCGGAGGGGGACCGATGAAGCAGTACGTCACCCGGTTCGGGTCCTTGCTCGCGTACGACAAGGGCGGCGTCGAGGCCATCGACGACGATCCGAAGCACTACGCGTTCTCGAACGTCTTCGAGGTCGCTTCGCAGGCCCGGCCGTGGGAGAAGGTCGCCGTGGCCCGCAACCAGCAGTACGTGCTCGAGGCCATCCGGGCCGAAGGCACCTCCGAGTGGCGCACCGCGGCCCACGACGAGTTCGCCCTGGTCATGGACGGCCGGCTGGAGGTGGAGCTGCGCGAGCTCGACGCCGGAGCCCACGCGCCGCCCGACAAGGAGGGCTCGATCCGGCTGGACGGCGAGCCCACCGGCCGCCCGATGGGCCGCATCGTCGCCACCCGGGGCCACATGGCGCTGCTGCCCGCCAACGCTGCCTACCGCCTGCACGCCGAGGCGCCCACGACCCTCCTGCTCCAGACCATCGCCGGCGACGACACCATCGAACGCTGGGCCGAGATCTGCCAGACCGCCTGAGGCCGAGGAGAACCAGAACGATGACCGACACCGACGCCCAGGTGCGAACGGGCGAGACGAACCAGCACGGCTACCGCAGCTTCCAGCTCGGCGAGTTCACCTTCAGCCGCGACGAGTACTTCGCCCACATCAGCTGGCCCACAGGTAGCCACGTGATGTCGATCGATGACTTCCTACGCGCCCTCCAGCGCGACGTGGCCTGGAACTTCTTCTACGGCACCGTGAACTTCGACCACGTGGTCGGCACCATGAACCACTACGGCGACGTCGACCTGTTCGCCGGCAGCTTCAACGACGCCTACCGCAAGGCCGAGCTCGACCACCTCGAGAACTTCCCCCACGAGGACATCCTCGCCACGTTCAAGGCCGTGCTCGCCGAGTGGACCAACACCGGCTTCGACCCCTTCGCCGCACCTGAGGAGACCGGCAGCGCCTGGGGCGACAAGTCCGGTGGGAACATCGAGGCCGTCACCCGGCGCCGGGTCGCGGCGCAGCGCATGGTCGGCGTTCCCGGCGACGAGGAGTTGCGCAGCGACGAGACCGGCTTCCCGATCAACCGGATGTTCGCCGACGTCGACCAGTCCGAGCCCGAGATGCACCCCGAACCAGGGTTCGAGGGCCAGGTGTGCGCGTTCAACCTGTTCGCCTACCTGTCGCGCTCCAACGTGACCTGGAACCCGTCGGTGGTCTCGGTGTGCAAGGACAGCCTGTACTGCCCGACCACCGAGGAGTACATCCTGCCGATCATCCACGGCAACGACCGGGTCGAGTGGTTCGTGCAGCTCTCCGACCAGATCGAGTGGGAGGTCGCGGACAAGGTGACCGGCAGCCTGCGGGCCCGGGTCACCATGAAGCCGGGCGACGTGGCCGCGATGCCCGCCGACATCCGGCACCAGGGCTACGCACCCAAGCGGTCGATGCTGCTGGTGTGGGAGAACGCGTCGCCCGAGCTGCCCGAGATGATCGCCACCGGCCGGGCGCCGACCTATCCCGTCGGCCTCTAGGACCGCCGATCCATGCAGACCAGCCTGTTCATCGGCGGGGACTTCGTCGACGGTGTCGAGGGCACCACCATCGAGGTGCTCGATCCCCACGACTGCTCAGTGCTCGTCGAGGTCGCCGAGGCGCGGGCCGCCGACGTCGACCGGGCCGTGGACGCGGCGACACGGGCCTTCCCGGTGTGGTCGACGGTTGCCGCCGCCGAGCGCGGCAGGTTGCTGTTGCGGCTGGCCGACGCCATCGAGGACCACGCCGACGAGCTGGCGCAGCTGGAGAGCCGCGACACCGGCCACCCGCTGCGCGACACCCGTGGCCTCGACGTGCCCCGCACCGCGGCGGTGTTCCGCTACTTCGGCGGGATGGCCGACAAGCTGCAGGGCTCGGTGGTGCCGGTCGATCCGGGCTTCCTCAACTACGTCGAACGGACGCCGCTCGGGGTGGTGGGCTCGATCGTCCCGTGGAACTTCCCGCTGCTGTTCTGCAGCTGGAAGCTCGGCCCCGCGCTGGCGGCCGGCAACACCGCGGTGATGAAGCCCGCCGAGCTGACCCCGCTGTCGTCGCTGCGGCTGGCCGAGCTCATCGCCGAGGTCGGCTTCCCGCCCGGGGTCGTGAACATCGTGCCCGGTTACGGCCCCACGGCCGGCCAGCACCTGGCCGAGCACCCGGGGGTGGCGAAGATCGCGTTCACCGGGTCGACGGCGACCGGCCGGCGCATCGTCGAAGCCTCGGCCGGCAACCTCAAGCGGGTCCAGCTCGAGCTGGGCGGCAAGGGTGCCAACGTCGTGTTCTCCGACGCCGACCTCGACGCCGCCCGCAACGGGTCGGCGTTCGCGATCTGGCACAACCAGGGCCAGGCATGCATCGCCGGCAGCCGCCTGCTGCTGCATGTCGACATCGCCGACGAGTTCCTCGACCGCTTCTGTGACCTCGCCCGCAGCATCCGGCTCGGGAACCCGCTCGACGCGGAGACCGAGATGGGGCCGCTGACCTCGCCGATGCACCGCGACCGGGTCCTCGACTACGTGAAGGTGGCGGTCGACGAGGGTGCCCAGGTCGTGACCGGGGGCAAGGCGCCGGACGCGCCGGCGCTCGTGGCGGGCTGCTACGTCGAGCCCACCGTCGTGCGTGCCGACCCGACCGCGCGGGTCAGCCAGGAGGAGGTGTTCGGGCCGTTCGTGACCGTCACCACCTTCCGCACCGACGACGAAGCGATCGCCCTGGCCAACGCCACCGACTACGGCCTCGGCGCCGGTCTGTGGACCCGTGACCTGTCCCGCGCCCACCGCATGGCCAAGGCCTTCCGCTCGGGGATGGTGTGGGTCAACAGCTACAAGCGGGTCAACCCGGGGTCGCCCTTCGGGGGCGTGGGCCAGTCCGGCTACGGCCGCGAGATGGGCTTCGAGGCCATGCACGAGTACACGGACGCCAAGTCGGTGTGGGTCAACGTCGACGCACAGCAGCCTGTCTGGTACCCGCGGGGCTGAGGACGGAGCCCGGCGACCATGGCGAGGATCACCACGCTGGCCGAAGCCATCCGTGACCACGTCCACGACGGTGACACGGTGGCCCTGGAGGGATTCACCCACCTGATCCCCTACGCCGCGGGCCACGAGATCATCCGCCAGCGGCGCCGCGACCTTACGCTGGTTCGGCTGACGCCCGACGTGCTCTACGACCAGATGATCGGCATGGGGACCGCCCGCAAGCTGGTGTTCTCGTGGGGCGGCAACCCCGGAGTCGGCTCGCTGCACCGTTTCCGCGACGCGATCGAGAACGACTGGCCCCGGACCCTGGAGCTGGAGGAGCACAGCCATGCGGGGATGGCCAACCGCTACGTGGCGGGCGCATCCCGCCTGCCGTTCGCGGTGCTGCGCGGCTACGCGGGCACCGACCTGGCCGCCCACACCACCAACGTCGCCGTGGTCGCCTGCCCGTTCACCGGCGAGGAGCTCACCGCGGTCGCGGCGCTGCGCCCCGACGTCACCGTGATCCACGCCCAGCAGGCCGACCGCGCCGGCAATGTGCAGCTCTGGGGGATCGTCGGCGTCCAGAAGGAAGCCGTCCTGGCCGCCGGCCGGGCCGTGGCCACCGTCGAGGAGGTGGTCGACGTCCTCGAGCCCAGGGCCGGGGCGATCGTCCTACCGTCCTGGGTGATCGACGCGGTGGTCGAGGTCCCCGGCGGCGCGCATCCCAGCTACGCGCACGGCTACTCCCACCGCGACAACGCCTTCTACGAGGCGTGGGACCCGATCGGCCGGGACCGTGACACCTTCCGCGCGTGGATGCAGACCCACGTCCTCGACCTCGTACCGACCACCGCGTGAACGGAGCACGACCGATGGCGATCGCGACCCAGACCATGACCGACGAGCAGCGCAAGTCCGTGGCCGTCGAGTACCTGAAGGCCTTCGACAACGGCGGCACGACGTCGACGGGAGCGAGCATCCTCGACCTGTTCGCCGAGGACGCGCAGGTCTACTTCCCGAAGTGGGGCCTGGCCAACGGCAAGGCCGAGATCGGCAAGCTGTTCGGTGACGTCGGTGCCACGATCAACCAGATCGCCCACCACTACTCGCACTTCAACTGGGTGTTCTCGGGCGGCGACGTGGTGGTGTGCGAGGGCACCAGCCACGGCGAGCACGGCGACGGCCCCTGGCGGGCGGGCCTGCCGGAGTGGGGGGCCGGCCGCTGGTGCGACGTGTTCGAGATCCGCGACTGGAAGATCCAGCGCTGCT
>JBOGHK010000171.1:0-46972 GCA_050744325.1 Acidimicrobiales bacterium | reverse complement strand
CCTGCATCTTCTCGACCGAGTTCTCGCTGCGGATGATGGCGGACATCCAGGAGTGGTTCATCGCCAACAAGGTCCGCAACTTCTACTCGGTGTCGATCAGCGGTTACCATATCGCCGAGGCCGGGGCCAACCCGATCAGCCAGCTCGCGTTCACGCTGGCCAACGGCTTCACCTACGTCGAGGCCTACCTCGCGCGCGGCATGGACATCGACGCGTTCGCGCCGAACCTGTCCTTCTTCTTCAGCAACGGCATGGACCCCGAGTACTCGGTGCTGGGCCGAGTGGCCCGGCGCATCTGGGCAGTTGCCATGCGCGACCGCTACGGCGCCGACGAGCGGTCGCAGAAGCTCAAGTACCACGTGCAGACCTCGGGCCGGTCGTTGCACGCGCAGGAGATGGCGTTCAACGACATCCGCACCACTCTCCAGGCGCTCATCGCCATCTACGACAATTGCAACAGCCTGCACACCAACGCCTACGACGAGGCCGTCACCACCCCCACCGCGGAGTCGGTGCGCCGGGCCGTCGCCATCCAGCAGGTCATCAACCAGGAATGGGGGCTGGCCAAGAACCACAACCCCAACCAGGGGTCGTTCATCGTCTCCCAGCTCACCGACCTCGTCGAAGAGGCCGTCCTCGCGGAGTTCGACCGGCTGGCCGAGCGGGGCGGCGTGCTCGGCGCCATGGAGACCGGCTACCAGCGCGGGCGCATCCAGGACGAGTCGATGCTCTACGAGCAGCGCAAGCACGACGGCTCGTTGCCCATCGTGGGCGTGAACACGTTCCTCGCCCCGTCGTCGGTCGGCGGCGACGGGCAGCAGGGCGAGCCCGGTGGGCGCCCACTCGAGCTGGCCCGCTCGACCGACGACGAGAAGCAGCGCTGCCTCGAACGGCGCCGCGACTTCCAAGCCCGCCATGCCGACCAGCGCCCGGCGATGCTCGAACGGCTGCGTCACACAGCGCTGGACGGCGGGAACCTGTTCGACGTGCTCATGGACGCCGTGCGCTGCTGCACGCTCGGCGAGATCACCCATGCCCTGTTCGAGGTCGGCGGCCGCTACCGCCGCAACGTCTGATCGCCGCACCTAGCTGGGTCGGGCCTGGCTCCCCCCAGGCCCGGCCAAGGCGGCTCTCTCACTCTGCCCACCACCGCCGTTCTGTGTACTCGATCTGGCCGCAAACGCCGGGATTCCGGTACACGGAACGACGGGGGCATCACGGCGGACGTGATGAGGGCGGTGCCACACCCGCAGTGGTGGAGCTCCGCAATGGACTTAGCCTGGAGCCTCCTCGACGACACGTCCAAGGGGTCGGACCTCGTCGAAGTCCTCCGCCACGTAGCCTTGGGGCACCGAGGAGGGGAACATGAGCAGGTAGCCGGTCGCTCGTTCGACGACGAACGTGGCGCTTCCGACGAGGTCCCGGAGAATGGGCCGGATCACCGCCCAGCCTTCCGTGAACTCTTCGAGCTCGAAGTCGTCTGTTCTGAGATAGGCCTGCACCTTGGCGCGGGCTTCGGCTTCGGTGGTCATGGGACCTGCTCCCAGTCGTCATCGTGCAGATGTCGTCCACTCTGGTCGACGACGATGGCTTCGAGCTTCTCGATTCGCTCCGGTCGTATACCGAGGCCGGCGGGCGTCGGTGGCCACGGCTCCGATCTTGCCGACTGGCCATCGGCTGCCACGACGACGCCGTTGTCGTTGAAGGCGTTGAACCAATGGCCGCCGCCGCGCTTCCAGTAGGCCGCGACCAGGGCGCTCGATCCAGGGCCGAGGGCCTCGAGTCGGTCCTTGATGCCGTCGTACGAAGTGACAACCCGCTCTCCCGGGGACCATCTGTCCATCACGACCAGTGGTTCTCCACCGGACGGTGGGTCGGTGTGTGCGCCGGCCTGGGTGTCGATGCCGCGCCAGGTGAGCTCGCTTGCACGCGTGCAGTCGCCGCAGTTGGTCATGCGTCCAGCGTCTGGGTAGCCGGGGTTGCGGTCCACGATCCACTCCTTGGGGGGCTGGTGGCTGTCGGTCCCTTCGGGCGGGCGACACGCTGTCCGGTCGTAGAGCCCCGGGGAATCCTCGTCGACGATCTCCATCGGCGGCGGCTGCTCCACGGCGGTGCTCGGTCGATCGACGCCGATCCGCGGCTCGGGGCCGCGTTCGGCGCGGGTCAGGCGTGCCCTCGTAGCCGGTGGATCCTCGGGTCGGTCCGCGGCCTCCGGTTGACGTCCCATCCTGTCCATCGATCCGGCCATGTCCGCCTCGCCGCCAGCCGCCTGTCTGCAGTCGTGATCGTACGCTCGGTGCGCCGCCACCGTGGTGCGCTGCCCAGCTCCTAACGTTGCCGTAACCGTCTCCACACCGAGGAAGTCTCAGTTCGGATGGTTCCGGGGTGAACCCGTCGGTAGTGCAATCTGCGTCCGGGAAGCAGCAGTCCTGAGACAATCCGCCCAAAACCGCCTAAAAACGGTACACAAGGGGACAAGGATTTGGACCGAGGATGAGAGGTTGCGATGGGTGCGAACGGTGAACCGCGAACCGCCGGAACCAAGTCCAAGGACAAGGCCAAGGGCAAGAGTCGCCAGGAGCCGACCTACCCGGCCGACGAGCTGCGCCACGACCTGCTGCTGGCCTGCGTCTCCCGGGCCATCGACGACCGCGAGATCGCGCTGCAGAAGCAGAGCCGGGTGTTCTTCCAGATCTCCGGTGCCGGTCACGAGGCCCTGTACCTGGCCGTGGCCCACGAGCTGCGGCCGGGCTACGACTGGTTCTTCCCGTACTACCGCGACGCGTCGCTGATGCTCGGCCTGGGCATGTCCGCCACGCAGCTGTTGCTGCAAGCGGTCGGCTCCGCCGAAGATCCGGCGTCGGGTGGTCGGCAGATGCCCGCCCACTGGGGCTACCGGCCCTTCAACGTCGTCACCCAGTCGAGCCCCACCGGCAGCCAGTGCATCCCTGCTGTGGGTTGCGCCGAAGCGGGGCGCTACATCGTGCGTCGCCCCGAGCTGGGGCTGCCCGCGCAGGGCGACGAGCTGACCTACGTCAGCCTGGGCGAGGGAGCCTGTTCGGAAGGCGAGTTCTGGGAGAGCCTCAACACCGCGTGCACCGAGCACCTGCCGGTGCTCTACATCGTCGCCGACAACGGCTACGCCATCTCGGTCCCAGCCTCCGAGCAGGCCCCGGCGCCGATCAACGAGCTGGTGACCGGGTTCCCGGGGCTGCTGGTCGAGACCGTCGACGGCACCGACTACTTCGCGGTCCGCAAGATGATGCCCAAGGTCGTCAGCCACGTGCGGGCCGGCGTCGGACCGGCGCTGGTGCACGCTCGGGTGACGCGGCCGTACTCGCACTCGGCGGCCGACACGCAATCCAAGTACCGCCTGCCCCAGGAGATCGAGTGGGAGCTCGAGCACGATCCGATCGACGGGATGGAGCGGGCACTGGTCGAGCGCGGCGTGATCACCCCCGACGAAGCAGTCGCCATCCGTCAGGAGGCACACCGGATCGTGTCCGACGGCGCCAAGGAGGCGCTCGCGGCACCCCGGCCGGATCCCAAGACCGTCCTCGACCACGTCGTGGCACTTCCCGACATCGCCGACCCGGGCGAGCCGCCGACCACCGAGGACGAAGGCGCGGGCGACCAGGTGGCGCTGGGCGAGGCGATCCGGCGGGCGCTGCACGAGGCCATGGACGCCGACGAGCGGATCCGGGTGTTCGGCGAGGACGTGGCCGATGCGCGCGACGACGTGCTCGCCGAGGTCGAGGGCAAAGGCGGCGTGTTCGGCACCACCCACGGGCTGCAGCGCTCGTTCGGGCGCGGCCGCTGCTACAACACCCCGCTGTCCGAGTCGAACATCATCGGTCGGGCGGTCGGCCAGGCGGTCCGGGGCCTCCGGCCTACGCCGGAGATCCAGTTCATGGACTACATCTATCCGGCGATGACCCAGATCAAGAGCGAGGCGGCCACGATCCGTTGGCGCTCGAACGGGGCGTGGAGTTGCCCGACCGTGATCCGGGTCCCGATCGGTGGCTACCTCACCGGTGGGTCGATCTGGCACAGCCAGTGCGGCGAGTCGATCTTCGCTCACATCCCCGGGCTGCTGATCGCCTTCCCCTCCCGGGCGGCCGATGCCGTGGGGCTGCTGCGGGCGGCGTACCGGTGCGACGACCCTGTGCTGTTCCTCGAGCACAAGCACCTGCTCCGGCAGGGCTACACCAAGGAGGCGTACCCGCCGCCCGACTTCGTCGTTCCCTTCGGACGGGGCCGTTTCGCCGCTCGGGGCGACGACCTGACGATCGTCACGTGGGGCGCCACCGTCTACAAGTCCCTCCAGGCCGCGGAGCGGCTGGGCCGCGACGACATCTCGGTCGATGTCATCGATCTGAGGTCGCTCGTTCCCTGGGATCAGGAGATGGTGGCCGAGTCGGTCAGCACGACGTCCAGGGTGCTGGTCGTGCACGAGGACGTCGAACGCAGCGGGTTCGGGGCCGAGATCTCCGCATGGATCGCGGACGAGCTGTTCTGGGAGCTCGACGCGCCGGTCGGGCGGGTCGCGGCTGAGAACTGCCACGTCGCCTACGAGCCGACGCTGGAATGGGCGATCCTCCCCCAGGTTGACGACATCGTCGCCGGCGCTCGCCGCCTTCTCGCGCAGTAGCGCGCCTCGGACCGTTTCGGTTCCGTTAAAGGGGGTAGACCGCGAGTGGCGGGGGTAACGGTGTGGGACCGGGTTCAACGGAGCATCCGGTCTGCAAAGTTCGACCACACCGTGTCAGACGTGGTGAAAACCCATCAGCACCTGGCGGATCGGACGGTTTGGGGAACAAAGCGGCGTGAATCAGCGTCGTTGGTTCCAGAGAGCGACCTTCCCCCTGGGTCGTTGTCACGTTCCCCTCGGCCGACGGACCGGATCGGCGCTGGTGGAGCGACAAGCGGAGGTGCCCCGTGATCGAGATCCTGCTCATCAGTCTGGTAGTCGTGGCCATCGTCGTCGTGCTGGCCGGTGTCGTCGGACGTCTTGGTGACCTCGACGATGTCGCGACCATGCGCGATATGGTCGACAGGCCGTGAATTCAGCGACTCCTTACGCTCTTGGACAACAGGTCGCACTGCCCGACGACCATCCCGGCGTCTCCGATCCTGAGTACCGTGCCCGACGCGCCGCCATCGCCGAGGTCGGCGAGGCCTATCGCAGCGGCGACCCGATTCCCGACGTCCACTACAGCGCCGAAGAGGACGAGGTGTGGCGCGTCGTCTCTCGCGAGCTGGGCGCCAAGCATCGCACCTACGCGTGCCGGGCCTATCTCGAAGGGGCCACGGCGCTCACATTGCCGAGCGAGCGGGTACCGCAGCTGCGCGAGGTCGACGACCGGGTCCACGCTCTCACCGGGTTCCACATCGAGCCGGTGCCAGGGCTCGTCCCGACCCGGATGTTCTACGGGTCGCTGTCGCGGCGGACGTTCCTGTCGACGCAGTACATCCGGCACCACTCGGTGCCGTTCTACACCCCCGAGCCAGACGTCGTGCACGAGATCATCGGGCACGCCAACATGCTCGCGAATCCCGACCTCGCCGACCTCTACGAGGCCGCGGGGCATGCGTCGGTGCGGGCAACCGCCGATGCCGACATGCTGTTCTTCTCGAAGGTCTTCTGGTTCACGCTCGAGTTCGGTGTCGTCCACGAGGACGGTGACCTGAAGGCCTACGGCGCCGGGCTGCTGTCGTCCTACGGTGAGATCGACGTGTACCGGCGGGCCGAGATCCGCCCGTGGAACATCGAGCAGATGGGCACGCTGGACTACGACATCACTCGCTACCAGCCCATCCTCTACGCGGCTGCCTCCTTCAACCGGATGGTCGATGACCTGACGGCGTACTTCGAGTCCGTCGGCCGCTGACCGTCCACTGGTCACGGATCGGGCTGGGTTTGTGATCCCGGGCTGATGCCGTAAGCCTCCCGGCCCATGGCCGCGATCGACGAGCTGTTGGCTCGCCACACCGCTTCTCTCACCCGCTTCACCCCGCCGAGCGTGCTCAGCCCCCGACCGCGACTGCGGGTCGCCGTGGTGACGTGTATGGACGCCCGGATCGACCTGTTCCAGGGCTTGGGTCTGAAGCGCGGCGACGTGCATCTCCTGCGCAATGCCGGCGGGCTGGTCACCGACGACGTGGTGCGGTCCTTGGTGCTGTCGCAGCGGCAGATGGGGACCACCGAGGTGATGGTGGTGCAGCACACGGACTGCGGGCTGTTCGGCCTGCGCGATGCCGACCTCCTCGGCAGGGTGACGGCGGAGACCGAGCTGGAGCCACCGTTCACGTTCGGCGGCTTCGACGACCTGGACGCCTCGGTGCGCCATTCGCTCAAGCGGCTGCGGGACTGTCCGTGGTTGCCCGCCCGCCAGTTCGCGCGCGGCTTCGTCTACGACGTCGACACCGGCGCCCTCCGCGAGGTCGTCTGAGGCAGCGGCACCGCGGTACTGCGCTAGGGCGAATGGTCCTGGGTGAACACCGCCACCTGTCGCACGTACTCCGCGAAGCCGTCGAGGACGACCGTGACCGCCGCGGCCACCCTGTCGACCGCGATCTCGGTGTACCGGTGAACCAGCACGTTGCGGAGGCCGGCTGCTGGCGCCAGCCGCTCGGCCAGGCCAGCGTCGATCGCCCCGGCGTTCGCCGCCAGCTCGAACGACGACCGGCCGCTGGTCGGCGCGACGTCAAGCTCGGCTACCGCAAGGTGCCCGTTGACGTCGACGGCCAGATCGACTGCTGCCTGGATGAACCTCTCGACGGCGGCGCGCGTCAGAGGTTCGGCCTTCAGTCGATCCGCAGCGACGTCGCGCAGCTCCTCGAGCTGGTCCAGTAGGTCGCGCAGCATCCGGAGCCGCACGGCGACTACGTCGGGGTCGAGCCGGCGTGGTGTCATCCTGCGAGGGCCTGGAGGTCGAGCCGGCGCAGGTGGGCCGTGTCCCGTCGTTCGGCCAACGCCGCCATCTGGGCGGTTGCCCAGGCTCCTCCGGTTCGCTCGTAGAGCCCGATGCCGGTGAGGGCTTCTGCTCGGAGCACCGGGTTGGCGCCGTCGAGGACGGCGAGGTCGATGCCGTCGTAGTCGGTGATCGCCACCAGGTCGTCCAGGAGCTCGAGGATCGGGCGGTGGCTGCCGGCGAACGACACTGCGACGTCGAGATCCCGAGGTGGACGCGCGTTATGCCCGTAGTGGTGCCGCACCGCGCTTCCGAACACCCCGAGCAGCTCGACCCGGTGGCGCTCACAGATCGTGTCGATCTCTCCGCGTGAGGTCGCCGCCAGTAGCCGGTCGAGCGCGGCCATCGGATCGCCGGTGATCACGCCGCCCAGCGTAGGCGCCGGCCGCATGGCGTACGCGGCTGCGCGTTGCCCAGGTCGACAGGGGCTTGTCCGCGTCTGCGGCGGGTGGCAGGCGCAGCGCTCGCCGCCAGTAGCGTGGGGTCGCGATGCCGCTGTTGCAGAGCGACACCGACGAGCTGAGGGACGCGTGTGGGCAGACGCCGTCGTGGATCTGCCGCACCGTCTTCGACGCCACCGACAACGACGGCCTCGCCGAGTTGGCCGACGACCTGTTCGGTCCGGTCGGGCGGATCGTGATCGTGCTCCTCGTGGCTTGGATCGTCAGCCGGCTCGCGCGCCGGGCGATCGACCGCTTCGGCTCGAAGGTCATGCTGGTCGGCGACTCGATCCGTGCCGCGGCCCGCAGCAAGACGCTGGTGCAGGTCCTCCGGTCGGTGACCACGATGGTCATCTGGACGATCGCGTTCATCACCATCCTCGGCGAGCTGCACGTCAACCTCGGTCCGCTGATCGCCAGTGCCGGAATCGCCGGTGTCGCCCTCGGCTTTGGTGCCCAGAGCCTGGTCAAGGACCTGTTGTCGGGGTTCTTCATCCTGGTCGAGGACCAGTACGGCGTCGGCGACATCGTCGACCTCGGCGAGGCCAGCGGCACGGTCGAGGAGGTGAGCCTGCGCAGCACCCGCCTGCGCGACGTCGAAGGCAACCTGTGGCACGTGCCCAACGGCCAGATCCTGCGGGTAGCAAACAAGTCCCAGGAGTGGGCGCGGGCGCTGTTGGACGTGAACGTCGCTTACGGCACCGACATCGATCGGGCCACCGAGGTCATCAAGCAGACCGCCGAGCAGCTCCGGGCCGACGAGAACTGGCGCGAGGCCATCCTCGAGCCGCCCGAGGTCTGGGGCATCGAGCAGCTTGCCACCGACGCCATCCACATCCGCCTGGTCGTGAAGACCCGCCCTGCCGAGCAGTTCCGGGTCACCCGCGAGCTGCGGCGCCGGCTGCTGATGGCCTTCGATGCCGCGGACATCGACGTGCCCAACGCCCAGCGGGCCTTCATGTTCCGCGAGGAACCCCCGACTACCTGACCCCGACGCGGCCCTAGCCTTGAGGCGGGCGGCCAATCATCCGGGGCAGGGTCGCGGTGCCTGGCGTCCTGCCGGCGGGAGAGGATAGGCGCATGGTCGAGGCAAGCGATGCCGTGTCCGGGCGGGAGGCCGAGGTGCTCGCTGCCGTTGCCGAGCACCTGACCAACGCCGAGATCGGTCTGAGGCTGCACATCTCGGTCCGCACCGTCGAAAGCCACGTGTCGTCGCTGCTGCGCAAGCTCGGCCGGACCGACCGCCGCGCGCTCGCCGAGTACGGCCGTGACCTGGGCCGCAGCCGTGCCGACGACGAGGCGCGCGGCGACTCGTACGGGCGGACCCCCGGTCTCCAGGGAGCGCCAGCTGCCCTGACCAGCTTCATCGGGCGAGATGCGGCACTCGATGCGGTCGAGGAGGCCGTGACCTCCGCCCGGTTGGTGAACCTGGTGGGCCCGGGCGGGGTCGGCAAGACCCGCCTGGCGATCGAGGCCGCGGCGCGGGCTGCCTCCCGGTTCCCCGGCGGGGCGTGGTTTGTCGACCTGGTCCCTATCCGATCTGGCGGCGTCGCTACTGCGGTGGCGGCCGCGGTCGGGCTGGTCGACCGGCCGAACCGCTCGCTCGAGGACGTCATCGAGGAGTCTCTGCGAGCCCGTCGAGCGCTCCTGCTGGTCGACAACTGCGAGCACGTCCTCGAGGCGACGGCGGCGCTGCTGCAGAGGATGCTCGTCGCCTGTCCGGGCCTTCGCGCCATCGCCACCAGCCGCGAGCTGCTGGGCGTCACTGGTGAGCGCGTGGTGCCGGTTGCTCCAATGGAGGTCACCGACGCCGTGACCTTGTTCGTCGACCGCACCCGATCGCTCGACCCGGCCTTCGACGGCGAGACCGAGGCCGATCTGTTGGCCGAGGTGTGCGCCCGCCTGGACGGCATCCCGCTGGCGATCGAGCTGGCGTCGGTGCGGTGTGCGCTGCTGGGGCTCGATGGGGTCCGGGCCGGGCTCGCCGACCGGCTGCGGCTCCTGACCGGCGCCCGGCGTGCTGACGAGCGCCACCGCTCGCTGCGCGCGGTTCTCGACTGGAGCTACGAGCTGCTCGATCCCTCCGAACGCACGGTCCTGCGGCGGCTGAGCGTGTTCGCCGGTGACTTCGCCATGGGCGACGCGGCTCAGGTGGTCGGCGACGGTGTCGACGAGGATGGCGTCGTCGACGTCGTGGCCCGGCTGACCGCCAAGAGCCTCCTGGTGCGGCGCAGCAGCGGGCCGACGACCGTGTACCGCCTGCTGGAGACGGTCCGGGAGTACGCGCTCGCGCGCCTCGACGAGAGCGGCGAGGCCGACGCGGTGCGCCGCCACCACCTCGACTGGGCACTGTCGGCGGTGACGTCCACCGAAGCGCGGCTCGTCGCGGGCGAGGAGTGGCGCCATCGCTTCGACGCCATCGCCGACGACGTCCGGTTGGCCCTCGGGTGGGCGGTCACCGTGTCGTCGGCTGTCGCCGAAACGCACGAGCTGGCCTGCTCGCATGCCCACGTCGCGTACGCACGGCGCTTCCTCAGCGAGGCCGAGGGCTGGTACGAGCAGGCGTCGGCGCTCGCCTCCGACGATCGCACCGCTGCGGCGGACCTCCGCTCCGCGGCCGTGACGGCCTTCGCCCGGATGCGTGCCGACCGGGCCTACGAGCACTACCTCCACTCCGCCGAACGCGGTGCGACGGTCGACCCTGCATCGGCCGTCATGTCGCTCGCCGACGCCGCAAGCCTCGTATGGCGGTGTGCGGCGGAGTTCCGCACCACGCCGAGCCGCGAGCGCGTCCTCGAGGTGTTGGCTCAAGCCGAGGCCCTCGACCCCGGTGACGAGGGCGAGGCCAGCGCCCGCCTCGCCGTGGCCCGAGCGTGGCTGGCATCGGCCGAGCCAGGGGGCGCCGATATCGAGCTGGCCCGGCTCGCTGTGGCCGCCGCACGTGCGATCGACGATCCACCGCTCGTGTCGGCCGCCCTGGACGCCGAGACCGCCGCCGTATGGGATCTCGGCCATGTCGGGGCCGCCGTCCGCCTGGTCGACGAGCGCCTCGCTCTGCTCGACCGGTTCGACCGCCACGACCCGCGCACCGGCGGCGAGGTGCTCGACATGTTCCACATGGCGGCCGACACCGCGCTCGCCGCGGGTCGCCTGGGCGAGGCGCTCGACCACGCCATGCTCATCCGCAAGGACGAGATGGGTGAGACCGCGCCGCACCTCGCGACGCGACAGGCGGTGATCGCCCTGACGCTTCTGGGCCGTTTTACCGAGGCGATCACCGAGGCCGACGCCATGCGCCGCGACTGGGAGCGCGCCGGCCGCCCCAGCGCGGCGTGGATGACGCCGGCCGCGACCGCCGCCGAGCTTGCCCACGCGCTCCTCGGCGACCGGACGGCGGCGGCGGAGTGGGCGGGGCTCACCAAGGAGGTCGCCGGCGGTGCCCCGTTCCGTTCGGTGAACCGGACGTTCATGGCCTTCGCCACTGCTCGCGTGGCCCTCCACGAGGGTCGGCTCGACGACGCTCTCGGCTGCTTCGCCGACCTCGATCCGGGCCGGGGTCTGGCGTATCTCGGCTATGCCCTGGCTCTCAAGGCCGAGCTCACCGTTGTCGCTGGGCTGGCCGAGGCCTCCGACGCACTGGTCTCGGCCCGATCGAGGATCGACGAGCACGCTTGGGCCAACGCGTGCCTCTTGCGGGCAGAGGCCCGCCTCGACGGCGACCCGGCGACGATGCAGGCGGCGCTCGACGCCTTCGACGACCTGGACTCCCGCTTCGAATGGGCCGTCACCGCGCTCCTCGTCGGTGGCGACACGGCCGAGCGAGCGCGCACCACCTTCGCCGAGCTCGGGACGTCGCCGCCGGCTGTGCCCTAGCCCTCGCTGGCCTCTGGGGCGAGCTCGACGGTGACCGCGAACGTCTGGCCGACCTTGGTCGAGAGCTCGGCGATGTGGCCTGCGGCGCGGACGTCGCCCTCGGCCTGGGCCAGCCGCGCCAGGCGGTCGGCGGTGTCGGTGACCGTCGCTCGGGCGACAGGGGTGCGCATCGAGCGTTTGGCCTCGCTCTTGGCCTTGCGGAGCTCGCCGAGGACGTCCGACGCGACGGCGAGCACGGCCGGATCGGCGTCGGCGCCTGCCGCGGTGCGCAGTGCAGCGCCCTCCGGCCACGCCGACCGGTGGATCGAGCGGTCGCGCCACCATGACCAGGTCTCCTCGGCGACGTAGGGCAGGAACGGGGCGAACAGCTTGGTGAGCGCCTCGATCGCCAGGCCGAGCGCCGTCTGGGCCGACGCCCGGCCGGCACCGTCGTCGTCGCCGTACGCCCGGTTCTTCACCAGCTCGAGGTAGTCGTCGCAGAACGACCAGAAGAACGTCTCGGTGCGCTCCAACGCGCGCGCGTAGTCGAAGCGGTCGAAGGCGCTCGTCGCCTCGTCGACCAGCCGAGCTAGCGCAGCGAGCACCGCGGCATCGAGCGGCTCGGTGACCATGCCGTCGGTCGTCGCCCCCAGACGACCGAGAGCGAGGTTCGACGCGTTGAGCAGCTTGATCGCCAGGCGCCGGCCGATCTTCATCTGCCCCTCGTCGAATGCGAGGTCCATGCCCGGCCGCCCATTGGCGGCCCAGTAGCGGACGCCGTCGGCACCGTGCTTGCGGATCATCGTCATCGGGTCGCTCGGCGCGTTCCCCGCGGACTTGGACAGCTTCTTGCGGTCGGGATCGAACACGAAGCCCGAGATCGCGGCGTTGGTGAACGGCAGCGCGTCGTGCTCGTAGTGCGCCCGGACCACCGTGTAGAACAGCCAGGTCCGGATGATCTCGTGGGCCTGGGGCCGCATGTCCATCGGGAACGTGCGGGCGAACAAGTCCGGGTCGTCGACCCAACCGCACACGATCTGGGGGCTCAGCGACGACGTGGCCCATGTGTCCATGACGTCGGGGTCGGTGGCAAACCCGCCCGGCTGGCCGCGCTGGTCGGCGGTGTAGCCCGGCGGCACGTCGGTGGTCGGGTCGACGGGCAGGGCCTCTTCGTCGGCCAGGATCGGCGACAGGTAGTCGACGTTGCCCTCGGCGTCGACCGGGTACCAAGCCGGGAACGGGACACCGAAGAACCGTTGCCGGGTGATGTTCCAGTCGCCCTGGAGGCCGTTGACCCAGTCCTCGTAGCGGACCCGCATGAACTCGGGCCACCACTGCAGTTCCTTGCCCCGCGCGAGCAGGGCCTCACGCTCGGGGTAGCGGATGAACCACTGGTGGCTGGTCACGATCTCGAGCGGCCGGGTGCCGTTCTCCCAGAACTTGACCGGGTGCGTGATCGATCGGGGCTCGCCGTCGAGCCCGCCCGACGCGGCCAGCAGCTCGGCGATGCGCTTCTGGGCCTGCTTGACGGTCTTGCCGGCCAGCTCGTCGTAGGCGGCCTGGGCCGCAGCCGCGTCCTCGGACTCCCATCCCGTCTCGCCCCAGGTGACCGGGCGCAGCCGGCCGTCGCGCCGGACGATGGCCCGCAGGCCGAGGCCGAGCTCGCGCCACCAGGTCACGTCGGTGGTGTCGCCGAAGGTGCAGATCATCGCGGCGCCCGTGCCCTTGTCGGGGTCGGCCAGCTCGTGGGCGACGATCGGCACCTTGGCCCGGAACAGGGGCGTCACCGCCTGCTGCCCGAACAGCGGCTGGAAGCCGGAGTCGTCGGGGTGGGCGACGACGGCGACACAGGCCGCGAGCAGCTCGGGTCGAGTGGTGTCGATCCACAGCGGCTCGCCGTCGGGACGCTCGAAGCGCAGCTTGAAGTACGCGCCCGGGATCTCGCGGTCCTCCAGCTCGGCCTGCGCCACCGCGGTGCGCAGGTCGACGTCCCACAGCGTGGGCGACTCGGCGCGCAGCGCCAGGTCGCGGTGGTAGAGCCGCAGGAACCCCCGCTGGCTGGCCCGGATCGCCTCGGGCCCGACCGTGCGGTAGGTCTGGTCCCAGTCGACCGAGAAGCCCAGCGTGGACCACAGCTCGAAGTATTCCGATTCGAGCTGCTCGATGATGTCGCCGCAGATCTCGACGAAGTTCGGCCGGCTGATGTGGATCGGGTCCTTGCCGGGCTTGGCGGGCCGGACGAAGTCGGGGTCGTAGGCGAGCGACGGATCGCACAGCGTGCCGGTGAGCAGCTGGACCCGGCGTTCGACGTTGAGCCCGTTGTCGTCCCAGCCCATCGGGTAGAAGACCTCTTTGCCCCGCATGCGCTGGTAGCGCGCCACGATGTCGGTGTGCGCGTAGCTCATGACGTGGCCGATGTGCAGGTTGCCCGACACCGTCGGCGGCGGGGTGTCGATCGAGAACACCTCGTCGCGGGTCTTGGTCCGGTCGAACCGGTAGGTGCCGTCGGCGGCCCACCGTTCGCGCCAGCGGGCCTCGAGCCCGTCCAGGCTCGGCTTGTCGGGGATCCTGCTCACAGCGGCCCAGGGTACTTTCGCCGAGCAGATCCCTCGGCACGCTTTGCTGGCCTTACAGCCGTCGAGTTCCGCACCGGTCATCGAGCGGTGGTGGGCACCCAGTAGGCGAACTGTCTCAGCCACGTTGTCGTGCGGTCCTAACCTTGGGGCATGTTGCGTCTGTTCGACACCGCCCGCGGTGAGGTCGTGCCGCTCGAAACCCGTGAAGAGGGCAAGGTGTCGATGTACGTCTGTGGGCCGACCGTCTACGGGCCACCCCATGTGGGCCACGGCCGTCAGACCGTGATCTACGACGTGCTGCGGCGCTACCTCACCTGGCGGGGCTACGAGGTGCGGCATGTCTCCAACGTCACCGACATCGACGACCACATCATCAACCGGGCCTTCGACGAGGGTCGCGACCCCACCGAGATCGCGCGCCGTTGCGAGGAGGTGTGGTGGTACGTGATGGACCTGCTCGACCTCGAGCGTCCGAACGACATCCCGCATGCCACCCAGTACGTCGAGCAGATGGTGGCCCTGGTCGGCGAGTTCGTGGCCCGCGGCCTGGCTTACGAGACCAGCGACGGCGTCTACCTCGACGTGTCCCAGGTCGACGGCTACGGGCTACTCGCCCTCCAGGACCTCGACTCGTTGCGGGTCGGTGCCCGCGTCGAGACCAACGACGAGAAGCGCTCACCTCTCGACTTCGTGCTCTGGAAGCGAGCGAAGCCGGGTGAACCGACCTGGCCGGCACCGTTCGGCGACGGGCGGCCGGGCTGGCACACCGAGTGCGTGGTGATGTCACTCGACCTGCTGGGCGAGGGCTTCGACCTGCACACCGGCGGCGAGGATCTGCGCTTCCCCCACCACGAGAACGAGCGGGCCCAGGCCATCGCCTGGGGGAAGCGCTTCGCCCGGCATTGGATGCACCACGCGTTCGTCGAGGTCAAGGGCGAAAAGATGTCCAAGTCGGTGGGCAACGTCACCAACCTGGTCGACGTCGTCGAGAAGTACGACCCCCGGGCGTTCCGGCTGCTGATCCTGCGGTCGCACTACCGGTCGCCGATGGACGTCACCGCCGAGACCTTGGCCGACGCCGAGGCCGCGATGAACCGGCTCGATGCCTTCGCCCGGCGGGCCGCTGCACTGCCGGCCGCCGAGCCCGACGCCGGGGCGCTCGAGCGGTTCAACCGCGCGATGGACGACGACCTCGACTCTCCGGCGGCGATGGCCGTGGTGTTCGACCTGGTGCGCCAGGCGAACTCGCTGCTCGACGCCGGCGACGTCGCGAGCGCGGCACCGCTCGGGGCCACGGTGCGCGAGCTGACCGGCGCCGTCGGCTTGGTGCTCCGCGCCGAATCCGCAGCCGTCCCACCCGACATCCAGCGGCTGGCCACCGAGCGCGACGCCGCCCGGTCGGCCCGCGACTGGGCCAGGGCCGACGCTCTGCGCGGCCGGATCCAGGAGGCCGGCTACGTGGTCGAGGACTCGACGTCCGGCACCCTGGTCAGCCCCGCTCGCCGTCGAGGGCCAGGTGCGCCAGCCAGCCCACCGCGGCGCCGACCAGCGGGAACACGATGAACGCCCAGAGCTGCTCCAGGGCGTCGCCGCCGGCGAAGATCGCGACGGCGAAGCTGCGGACGGGGTTCACGGACGTGTTGTCGATCGGGATGCTGATCAGGTGGATCAGCGTCAGCGCGAGACCGACGTGCACGCCGACCACCGCAGCCGAATAGCCCGTCCTGGTGGTCGACAGCACGACGAACACCAGCACCGCGGTCATGATGATCTCCATCAGCACCATTGCCCAGAACCCGAAGCCGCCCGGTGACAGGTCGTCCCAGCCGTTGACGGCGAACGTGGCCGGCTCGGCGTCGAAGCCGTCGATCGTCCCGGTCACGATGAACAGCACCAAGCCGCCGACGGCAGCGCCGACCACCTGGCCCACGAGGTACGCGGGCAGCTGGCTGGTCCGGGTCTTGCCGGCCAACCAGGAGCCGAAGGTGACGGCAGGGTTGATGTGGCATCCCGAGATCGGGCCGATGGCGTAGGCCGCGACCAGCAGCGACAGCCCGAACGCGAGGGCGACGCCGAGAACGCCGATCGAACCGTCGGGGAAGAAGCCGCCGGTCGCGAGGATGGCGCTTCCCGGGCCGCCGAGGATCAGCAGCATGGTTCCGATCGCTTCAGCGATCGCGATACGTGGGTTCGGCACGGCAAGCCTCCTCGAAGTCCTGCGTCTGGCTGGCAGGGAGTAAACGGCGGGCGGGAGCAGAGGTCAACGATCCTGGGTAATGGACGCGACATGGCCGACGTGCAGAAGTAGTTACCTTCTAGTAACTTTTCTGGGACCCCACCGTGCCGACTCGCCCCGAGACGAGGTGTCGCATGAGCGAGTTCTCCTTGCAACTCAACGAGGACCAGCAGCAGATCCAGAAGTGGGTCCACGACTTCGCCGAGACCGTCGTCCGGCCGGGGGCCCACGAGTGGGACGAGCGCGAGGAGTTCCCCTGGCCGATCGTCGAGGAGGCCGCCAAGATCGGTCTCTACGGCTTCGACTTCTTCGCCCAGGCCTCGCTGGGCGACCCGACCGGCCTGACGTTGCCCTTGGCGCTCGAGGAGCTGTTCTGGGGGGACGCCGGCATCGGGCTGTCGATCTTCGGCTCGGGGCTCGCGGCCGCCGGCATCGCTGGTCAGGGCTCGGCCGAGCAGGTCATGGAGTGGGTCCCCCAGTGCTTCGGCACTGCCGACGAGATCCGCATCGGGGCCTACTGCGTGTCCGAGCCCGACGCCGGGTCGGACGTCAGCTCGCTGAAGACCCGGGCGGTCTACGACGAGGCCAACGACGAGTGGGTCCTCAACGGCACCAAGGCGTGGATCACCAACGGCGGCATCGCCGACCTCCACGTCGTGGTGGCCACGGTCGATCTCCACCTGGGCAGCCGGGGACAGGCCAGCTTCGTCGTGCCGCGAGGCACCTCGGGCCTGGCGCAGGGGCAGAAGTACCTCAAGCACGGCATCCGGGCGTCGCATACCGCCGAGGTGGTGCTCGACGACGTACGGGTGCCCGGCCGATGCCTGCTGGGCGGCAAGGAGAAGCTCGACGCCAAGTTGGCCCGGGCCCGGGAAGGAACCCAGACGGGGGCCTCGCAACCGGCGATGGCCACCTTCGAGGCCACGCGCCCGTCGGTCGCGGCGATGGCCGTCGGCATCGCCCGCGCGGCGTACGAGTTCGCGCTCGGCTACGCCAAGGAGCGGGTGGCGTTCGGCAAGCCGATCATCCACAACCAGGCGATCGCCTTCATGCTGGCCGACATGGCCACCGAGATCGACGCCGCTCGGCTGTTGGTCCACCGCGCGGCATGGCTCGGGCGGAACAGTGGCTACACCAACGCCGAGGGATCGATGTCCAAGCTCAAGGCGGGGCGAACGGCGGTGTGGGTGACCGAGCGGGCGATCCAGATCCTCGGGGGCTACGGCTACACCCGCGAGTACCCGGTCGAGCGGATGCACCGCGACGCCAAGATCTACGACATCTTCGAGGGCACCGAGCAGATCCAGCAGCTGGTGATCAGCCGGGCGATCTCGGGCCTCCGCATCGAGTAGCTGCCAACCACCACCGCCCCAGCCACGCCAAAGGAGATGGGCATACGGTGCGACGGTTCTCAGTCGGGTCGGACGCCGCGGAGGCCGCGCCAGGCCAGGTCGGCCAACTGGCGCGTGAGGTCGTCAGGATTGGCACTGGCCTCGGACGACAGCCAGTGGGTGCTCGCCCCCTCGATCATCCCGACGATGCCATGACCCAGCAGGCGGCGCTGCTCGTCGCTCAGGCCGTCGATCTCGATCAGCCCGGCGACGGTCTCGGCCAGGGAGTTCTCGACCTCATGGACCAACGACGAGAACTCCTCGTCGCGCCACGACCCGCTCGCGTAGAAGATCTGGAACGCGTCTCGGTGCGAGTCGACGAAGTTGAAGTACGCGGCGAAACCGTCCTCGACCATGGCCCGCGGCGAGTCCGCTGATGCCACCGCCTTGGTGATCGCCTCCTGCAGCTGGTTGCCGACCTCGCTGAGGATGTGGGCATACAGCTCGCGCTTCGACGCGAAGTGCTGGTAGAGCACCGGCTTGGTGACACCGGCGGCTTCGGCGATGTCGCTCATCGACGTGACGTAGAAGCCTTGCTCGGCAAAGACGCGCAAGGCCACCTCGAGAAGCTGACGACGACGTCGAGCAGCAGGAAGCCGTGTGGACACGTTGCTCCGATCTCGCTGGTGTTACCAGATGGTAACCCGTCCCAGGGCTACATGACGCTAACACCGGCTGCGCTCTGCGTTGCCAGGACTACGCAGCGAGAAATTCAAGCCAATTTCTGACGGTTTTCTCGGCGATCGCGGTTCTCGTTGTCTTCGCGGTCGGCCGCCCGGACGCCGTAGCCCACGACGATCGACGGCGCGAGCACCAGCGAACCGAGCACCATCGCGGCGATGATCCCGTTCACGAGTGCACGAGGCAGGTCGGTCACCATCGCCACGACGAAGAGCACGATCGCCACGCCGTAGAGCAGATAGCCGACCCGCTGGCCGGTCACTGCCCAGCGCCCGATGCGGCGCCGGCGGGCCACGACGGGGTCGTCGCGCGCAGCGGTCAGCCCGGCGGGCTCGGGTTGCTGAACGTCATCGGGGCCGGGTGCATGGGCCATCCTGGTAGATCATGGCCCACGAGATGCTGCTCTACGAGGTGGCCGAGGGCATCGCCCGCGTCACCATCAACCGCCCGGACCGTCGCAACGCCCTGTCGTGGGCGCTGGTCGGCGAGATGCGCGAGGCGTTCGCGGCGGCCAAGGCCGATCCGGCTGTCCGGGTGTGTGTTCTCACCGGCGCGGGTGATCGGGCGTTCTGCGCCGGCGCCGACCTGGCCGAGATGACCGGGGGTGCGGATGTCCTCGATCTGCACGCCGCCCGTGGCCGACTCCCCGCACTGCTGCGCGATCTCTACGAACTGGGCAAGCCCACGATCGCCCGGGTGCGCGGGTACGCGCTCGCGGGTGGCTTCGGGCTGGCGCTGGCCTGCGACCTGGTCGTCGCAGCCGAGGATGCGGTCTTCGGGGTCCCCGAAGTCGACGTCGGGCTGTGGCCGCACGTGGTGACGGTGCCGTTGATCCGCTCGATGCCGCCGAAGGTCGCGCTGGAGCTGATGCTGACTGGCCGTCGGGTCGACGCTACCGAGGCCAGCCGCATCGGGTTCGTCACCCGGGTGGTGCCGGTCGCGCAGCTGGACGGCGCGGTCGACGATCTGGCGGGCGCGTTGGCAGTAAAGTCGCCGGCCGCCGTCAAGCTGGGACGTGACGCCTTCTACGCCGTGTGGGACAAGGACGTCGACACGTCCCTGCGGCTATTGCATCCGATGCTCGCGCTGACCGCCTCGACAGAGGACGCCGCCGAAGGCATAGCTGCCTTCGAGCAGAAGCGCTCCCCGGTCTGGCGGGGACGGTAGGGAGATCAGCCCCCGGGAGTTGCGCCGATCTCGGCCAGCGTCTCGGCGGGGACGCAGTCGAGGATCGCCTGGAGGACGGCCGTCTGCTCGTCGGGCTCGAGGACGCTGAAGGGATCGGTGGCCGCCGAGCTGTCGAGCCCAAGCTCGATGATGCGGTCTTCGCCCAGCTCGTTGACCATGCCCTCGGCGATGCACTGGCCTTCCTCGTCGGTCAGCACGCCGTTGCCGGAAGCGACGACCCCCTCGGCGATCAGATCGGTCACAGTGCTACCGGAACCGCCGTCGTCGGCTGTGGTCGTGACGTCGCCTCCGTCGTCGTCGCCCGTGGCCGTGTTGCCAGCGGTCTCTGCATCGCTGTCGTCATCGTCGCCACCACTGGTGACGACCACGACGATGCCGACGACCAGTACCGCCAGCAGCACGCCGAGACCGACCAGCAGCCCGGTCGACGGCCCCGAGCTTCGAGGTTGCCCGTCCTGGGACTGCGGCGCGTACGGACTGCCGCCGTAGGCGCTGGCAGGCTGGCCGTAGCCACTGGCCGCCTGCTGGTCGTAACCGCTCGCCGGCTGCTGGTCGTAACCGCTCGCCTGTGGTGTCGCCGTGGCGATGGGATCGAAGCTGGTGTTTCCGCCGTCGGATACGTCGTCGCACCACTGGGAACCATCCCAGTAGCGGTACTCGTGGCGTCCGGTAGGGTCCGGCAGCCACCCCGGAGTGGGTGTTGTCATGGTCGTCCGTTCAGTCGGCCCGCGTTACTCAGGAGCGGACGTGCCAGCCGATGGTAGGGGACGGCCCATGCCAACTGCCCGGCGGCTTGGCCTACGCGCCGCCGTGGTGGTAGCGCCGCCAGGCTTGGAAGCCGCCGTCGAGGTCGGTGGCCCGTCGCAAGCCGAGGGCTTGGAGGCTCATGGCTGCCAGCGATGACGCGTAGCCCTCGTCGCACACCACGACCATCTCCTGGTCGTGTCCCGTGACGACCGCCAGGCGGTCGGGGCTGGTCGGATCGAGCCGCCACTCCAGGACGTTGCGCTCGACCACGACCGCCCCCGGCAGTTCACCGTCGCGGTCGCGGAGGGCGGCAGGTCGTGTGTCGACCACGAGCCCGCCGCCGTCGAGGACTCTGTCGAGGTCGCCCGGCTGGGCCCGTCGCGGCAGGCGAGAACGCACGTCGGCCAAGAGCCGGGCGATGGCGGAATCGGCGGACGACGAGCTCACGGCTGCGGCGGATGGCCGGGGTGCAACAGCCGGGCACCGTACCAACTGGAGAGCACCGGGATCTCATGGTCGACGGCCACGGTCTCGACGGGGGCGCCGGTCGCCATGTCGTAGTAGGTCATCGACGTGAGTGGCGGCGAGTAGACGTCCTATCGCTCGCGTCTCGGCGGCACAAGCAGCGCAGGTGGCGATGCCGGTCGCTCGGTGGAGGTCATACCGGCGGCGCCGAGCAGCGGCGTCAGTCGCTTCGCGGTGGCCTCGAGCTCGCGAGCGACATCGCCCAGACGGCCGTCGTCGAGCCGGACTGCCGGCCCCTGCACGGCGACCGCCGCGACCGCCCAACCCTCCGCGCCGGGCACCGGCGCCGCCACCGTGCGGACGCCCGCGTGCCGTTCCTCGTCGTTGAGCGCCCAGCCCCGCTCCCGGGTGCGTTGCAGCTCGTCGCGCAACGCCGGTCGGTTGGTGATCGTCCGGTCGGTGAGGCGGCGCAGCCGGGGGAGCTCGTCGAGCACCCCGTCCGGGTTGTCGGAGAAGGCCAGCAGGCACTTGCCCATGGCCGAGCTGTGGATCGGGATCCGCGTGCCCGCCGCCTGGTCGAAGCGCAACGGCTGCTCGGACGGCACGTCCAACACCACGAGGACCTCGTCGCCGGACTGGATGCCCAGGTTGACCGACTCGCCGGTGGCCCGGGCCAGCTCGTCGAGAACCGGTCGCGTGCGGGCATAGCCGAGTTGCTCCTCGGCCCGCCGGCCGAGGACCACCAGCGCCGGGCCGAGCTGGTAGCGCTCGGTGCCGGGGTCCTGGCGGAGCAGCCCGCCGACGCAGAGCGCCCGCACCAGCCGATGTGCGGTGCTCACCGACAGCCCCGTGCGGCTGGCGATCTCGGTGACCCCGAGGTCGATCGGCCCGCTCTCGAAGGCGCGCAGGACCAGCAGTGCCCGTTCGACCGATTGCGCCCCGGAGCGAACCTCGGCGGTCACCATTCGATCTTCACACATCGCTTGCAGCCGACATGGACACGACCTCAGTGTTGCGGAAGGTTTTCCCACATTGTAAAAAAGTGACTATGTCAATCGGCTTTTCGACCAATGGGCGGGTGCGGCCGCGGGGACCGGTGCGGTGCTGGTCGATCGTCGGCCTTGTGCTGGTGCTGTTCCTGGTGGCAGCGGCCTGCGGTGACGACGATGACGACACGGCGGCCGGCGCCGGCGCCGCGGGATCCGAGGACGACGGCGTCGCGGCCGACGGCGAGCCCGGCGGGAGCCTGCGGCTGGGCTACTTCCCCAACGTCACCCACGCGCCGGCGATCATCGGGGTCGAGGACGGCATCCTCGAGGAATCGCTCGGTGCCGCGGAGCTCGAGCTCAGCACCTTCCCCACCGGCACCGAGGCCATCGAGGCGCTGCTGAGCGACTCGATCGACGCCACCTTCATCGGCCCGAACCCGGCGATCAACGGCTTCGCGCAGTCGAACGGCGAAGCCGTCCGGATCGTGGCCGGTACGACCTCGGGCGGTGCAGCGTTGGTGGTGCGCGAAGGCCTCGACACCCCCGAGGACCTCGCCGGTGCAACCCTGTCGACCCCGTCGCTGGGCAACACCCAGGACGTGGCGCTGCGAGCGTGGCTGGCCGAAGAGGGCTACGAGACCGATACCAGCGGAGGCGGTGACGTCCAGATCCTCAACCAGGAGAACGCCGACACGCTCACCGCGTTCCGGAACGGCGACATCGACGGCGGCTGGGTCCCCGAGCCGTGGTCGACCCGGCTGGTGCTCGAAGGCGGAGGCCACGTGCTGGTCGACGAGGCCGAGCTCTGGCCCGACGGCCAGCTCGTGACCACCCACCTGATCGTGCGTACGGACTACCTCGAGGAGAGACCCGCCAACATCCAGGCGCTGCTCGCCGGGCTGCTCGACGCCATCGACGTCGCGAACGACGACGTCGCAGCGGCCCAGACGACCACCAACGCGGGGATCGAGGAGATCACCGATCGCCCCCTGGCCGACGAGACCATCCAGGGCGCCTGGGAGAACCTGACCTTCACGCCCGACCCGATCGCCTCGTCGCTGGAGGAGTCCAAGGACGACGCGGTGGAGGTCGGCCTCCTCGATGACGTCGACCTGGGGGGCATCTACGACCTGACCCTCCTCAACGAGTTGCTGACCGAGCGCGGCGAACAGGCGGTCGAAGGCTTGTGACGATCCAGCCTGTCGCAACGACCGGCCCGGATGGGACGTCGCCCCCCGACGTCCCATCCGGGCGGGGGCGCGCCGTGACCCTGCACCAGGTCTCGCAGGTCTACGGCACCGGGCGCACCCGCGTGGCCGCCCTCGACCGGATCGACCTGACCGTCGACGTGGGCGAGCTGGTCTGCGTCGTCGGCGCGTCCGGCTGCGGCAAGAGCACGCTGCTGAACCTCACGGCCGGCCTCGACCGGCCCACGGCGGGCGACATCGCCGTCCACGGGCGCACGGCCCTGATGTTCCAGGACGCGGCACTATTCCCCTGGTTGACTGTGCGGAAGAACGTGGAGCTGGCCCTCAGGCTGCGCGGCGTCGGGCGCGTGGCCCGCCGTGAGCGGGTGACAGCGCTGCTCGACACCGTGCGCCTTGGAGGCTTCGGGGACAAGCGGCCCCACGAGCTGTCCGGCGGCATGCGGCAGCGCGTGGCGCTGGCCCGGGCCTTCGCCCAGGACGCCGACGTCCTGCTGATGGACGAGCCCTTCGGAGCACTCGACGCCATGACCCGCGACGTCCTCCACGACGAGTTGGAGGGACTGTGGCGCGAGCGTGCGCTGACCATCGTGTTCGTCACGCACAATGTTCGCGAGGCGGCCCGGCTCGCCGACCGCATCGTGGTGCTGTCCAGCCGGCCGGGCCGGGTCACGGGCGTCGTCGACGTCGGCATCGCGCGCCCGCGCCGCATCGAGTCACCCGAGGTCGGAGCCCTGGCGACCCAGGTGACCACCAGGCTCCGGGAGGAGGTGCGCCGCCATGGCCAGAACGGCAGCTGACGTGCCGCACGCCGGCAACGGTGTCGATCGACTCGACGAGGAGTTGGCCGGGCTCGACGCCCTGCAACTCGACGTCGGGCGCGAGCCGTTGGCCTGGCGCGTGTGGCGCGCGGCCTGGCCCAAGGCGGCGGCTGCTGCTCTGGGCATCACGCTGTGGCAGGTGGTCGTGTGGTCGGGCTGGAAGCCCGATTACCTGCTGCCGCCGCCGGGCCCGGTGTTCTCGCGCCTGTGGGACAGCCTGACCGACGGGCCGTTGCCCGAGGCGATGGCTCACACCATGGTCCGGGCATTCGTCGGCTTCGGGCTCGCCGTGATCATCGGCACCGTGGTCGGCAGCGTGGTCGCACGGGTGCATCTGGTACGTACGGCGTTCGGGTCGTTCATCACCGGGCTGCAGACGATGCCGTCGATCGCGTGGTTCCCGCTGGCCATCCTGACCTTCGGGCTCACGGAGGGCGCGATCCGCTTCGTGGTGGTGCTCGGCGCCGCCCCGGCCATCGCCAACGGCCTGGTCACCGGTACCGACCAGATCCCGCCGATCCTGTTGCGGGCGGGTCGGGTGCTGGGGGCGCGCGGCCTGAGCGCCTACCGGCACGTGATCCTGCCCGCCTCGCTGCCGTCCTACGTCGGTGGCTTGAAGCAGGGCTGGGCTTTCGCGTGGCGCAGCCTGATGGCGGGGGAGCTGCTGGGGGTGGTGCCGGGCGAGCAGTCGATCGGTGTGCTGATGCAGAACAGCCGCTCGCTGCAGGACGCCGAGGGTCTCCTGGCCTACATGGTCGTGATCCTGGTCATCGGCATCGTGGTCGACTCGGTGTTCTTCGGCACCCTGGAACGGTCCATCCGTCGACGGTGGGGCTTGCTGGATCCGGCCACCTGAGGTCGGCGACACCGCGACATCGCCCCGGCGTGCGATCCGCGCGTAGTCACGGCACCAGTGCCCACGTCGGGTCAGTAGTTCGCCGGCAGTAGGCGCGAGAAGCTCTCGTAGAAGAAGAAGAGCACCGCGAAGAACAGCGGGGCGCCGACGGCGTAGGCCACCCACGGCTTGACCAACTGCGCCGCGACCCAGGCGGCCAGCCAGATGCAGGCGCACGACACACCGAGCAGCACCGCAGGCCATGCGCCGGCCCGCTCCCCGGATAGGCCGGCATCCAGGCTGCTGCTCGTGCTCTCGCCGTCGTCGGCTGGTGCGCCGGGCTCGTCGGGCGTGGGCGCCGTCGTCGGCGGGGCGGGCGCCGGCTCCACGTCCAGCGTGGCCACGACCACGATGCGCTGCCGCGCGGAGTACTTGGGATGGCAGGCGGTCAGCGTCAGGCGGTTGTCGCCGAACTCGTCGAGCACCTCGACCTGGTCGGGGCGCACGATCTGCTGCTCGCTGACCGTGTAGCGAAACGATCCCTGGAGCGTGGTCACCAGGATCTCGTCGCCCGTCTGCAACTCGTCGATCCGGTTGAACGGCGCGCCGTAGGTGGTGCGGTGACCGGCGATGGACGAGTTGCCCGGCTGACCTGGAAGCGGGCTGTCGGGGTAGTGCCCCGGCCCTCGCTTGAGGTCGCCCACCGAGACTCCCTCGACCACGATCTTGTCCACGCCGATGCTGGGGATGACCAGGCGGGCGACCGCGTCGCCGTCCTCGGGGGATGGGGGAGGGGGTGGCGTGGTCGTGGTGGTCGTGGCCCCGTCGTTGATGGGATCCGGGACGGTGGTGCCAGTCGGAGCGATCCCGGCGGCGTCGAGCTGGTCGGCGAACTGGTCCTTGAGCGCGCCCTGGGCCTGCGCCTCGCGCAGACCAGTCCCCCACAGCTGATAGATGACGAACAGCAGGATCAGCACGCCCGCGGTGATGCACGTGCGTCCGATCGCGCCCAACGCCCGGGCCAACCGCATCCGCGCGAACCTACTGCGAGGTCGGGGGTGCCTCGGCACCGCCCTCTTTGGCCCAAGCCAGAGGGCATCTGTAGCCTCGCGGGGTCGTCATGGAGCTGGTAGTCCACTTTCGTGCTGCGGTCGCGCTGCTTGGACGGTTCCCAGCCCTTGCCGGGGTCGACCTCGAGGTTGCCCAGGGTCAGGTCGTCCTCCTCCGCGGCCCCAACGGCGCAGGCAAGACGACGTTGCTGCGCGCCTGCGCGGGGCTCGTGCCGGTGGTCGACGGCGAGGCGACCGTCCTGGGGTGCGACCTGCGTGGGGATCGCCGCCGGGTGCGGTCACGGGTCGGGCTGCTGGGCCACGCCACTGGCCTGTACGACGACCTGACGGTGGCCGAGAACGTGGGCTTCTGGGGTCGGGCCAGCCGCGCTCGGCCCGACGACGTCGAGACCGCGTTGGGCCTGCTCGGCCTGGACGGGCGGCTGCGCGACGTGCCGGTGCAACGGCTCTCGGCGGGTCAGCGGCGCCGCACCTCGTTCGCGTGCCTGCTGGCACGACGCCCCGAGCTGTGGCTGCTCGACGAGCCCCACGCCGGGCTGGACCGTGAGGCCCGCGACCAGGTCGACGCCCTGGTGCGCCAGGCGGCGAGCCAGGGCGCCACGGTGCTGTTCTCGTCCCACGAGCTGGATCGGGCCGTCGCCCTGGCCGACCGCACCGTCGAGCTGGCCGGCGGCGTCACGGCCCCCCATCCGAAACTTGGTGAGAGAGCGCCGGGATCCGGCGCTCTCTCACCAAGTTTCGTTCCGGACGGGGAGGCCGCCGGTGTGGCGTGACGCCCTGCTGGTTGCCCGGCGCGACCTCCGCATCGAGGGGCGCAGTCGGGTGGCCACCAACCAGGTCGCGCCGTTCGCTGTCCTGGTGCTGCTGCTGTTCGCCTTCGCCCTCGACCCTGACCGCGGCGTCCTCGACCGGGCCACGCCGGGCCTGTACTGGATCGCCGTGCTGCTCGCCGGCCTGCTGGCGATCACCCGTAGCACCTCGCTCGACGAGGGCGACGGGATACGCGACGCGCTGCGGCTGTCGGCGCTCGATCCGCCGGGGATCTATCTCGGCAAGGTCGCCGCGGTCGCCGCGCAGCTGCTGGCGCTCGAAGCGCTGCTCGCACTGGGGGTGGTGGTGCTCTACGACACCGAGCCGAGCGGTGTCGGGCTGTTGCTGGCGACATGCCTGGCGGCGACCCTTGCGGTCGCGTCGGCCGGCGTGTTGTACGGCGCACTGGTGGGGGGACTGCGGGTGCGCGACACGCTGCTACCCGTGCTGTTGCTGCCCGTCCTGGCCCCGGTGTTGATCGGGGCCACTCGGGCCTTCGAGACCGCCCTCGGTGACGTCGCAGCCGACGGTTGGGCCTGGTGTGGCCTGGTGGCCAGCTTCGCCGTCGTCTACCTCGTCGCCGGATCGTGCGTCTACGGCGCACTCCTGGAGGATGCGTGACCCTCACCCGAACGACCGATGCCGAGGTCGATGCGTCCGACGTGGACGACGGCCCCGAGACCACCGGCTCGCCCGCCACCCGAGTGCTGGGGATCGCCAGCCTCGGCGCGCTGGTGCTGTGGGCGCTCTACGGCCTGTGGTGGAGCCCGCCCGACGTCGAGCAGGGCGACGGCGTGCGCCTGTTCTACGTGCACGTGCCGTCGGCGATCCTGGCCTACGGGGGCTGCTTCCTCACCACGCTGGCCTCGGCCATGTGGCTGCGGCGCCGGACGCCGGGCTGGGACGCGCTGGCCAGCGCCGGAGCCGAGCTCGGCCTGGTCTTCGTCACGATCACCATCGCCGCCGGCTCGCTGTGGGGCCGGATCACCTGGGGCACCTACTGGACCTGGGACGCACGCCTGACCTCGACCGCTCTGCTGGCGGTGATGCTGCTCGGCTACGTCGCGTTGCGCCGGGTCGAGATCACGCCATCCGGCTCGGTGCGCGCCGCGGTGCTCGGCCTGCTGCTGCTGCCGAACGTGCTGATCGTCAACCGCTCGGTGGAGTGGTGGCGATCGCTGCACCAGGAGGCGACGATCACCAAGCTCGACCCGTCGATCGAGGGCGAGATGCTGGTGGCGTTCGCGGTCGGGATGGTCGCCGGCCTGCTGGTGTTCGCCTGGCTGCTGATCCACCGGTTCCGCGTGGCCTGGCTGGAGCAGCAGGTCGAACGGCACGACCTCGACGCGGCCGTCGCCGCCCGCCGCGCCGAGGCGGGTGTCGCTCCGTCGGCGGAGCCGGCGGAGGTGACCGCGTGATCGCCTTCGACTACGCCGGCTACGTCGCTGCGGGCTGGATCGGCGCGATCGTCCTGGTCGGGTTGTACGCCGTGTCGGTGGTGCGCCGGGGCCGCCGCCTCTCGCGCCGGGTCCCACCGGGAGACCGCCGGTGGAGCTGACCCCCCGCAGGCTCGAAGAGAACGACGGGCCCGACGATGGATCCGTCGCCACCCGGCGCCGGTCGCCGCGCCGGCGCTGGCTCCCGCTGGTGGTGGTGGGCGTGGTGGTCATGGCGCTCGGGGTGCTCGTGGTCAAGGGGCTGAGCGAGGCGACCCTGTACTTCCGCAACGCGGACGAGGCGGTCGCCCAACGCGACGAGCTCGGCGATCGGCGCTTCCGCCTCCAAGGCACGGTGGTCGACGACGCCGTGGTGACCGAGGGCGGTGTGACCTTCGACGTCGCCTACAACGACGTCGAGGTCGCTGTCCACCACGTCGGCGACCCGCCCGACCTGTTCGAGCCTGGCGTCCCGGTCGTGCTCGAAGGTCGCTGGGACGAGTCGGGCGCGTTCTTCGCCAGCGACCGGATGCTGGTCAAGCACGACGCGGAGTACGAGTCTCGCGAGGACTACGACGAGCGGATCTCCGAGGCCGACGACGGCGGGGAGGGCTGAGCGGTGAACGCCTCGCTGGGCACCGGCGGCATCGTGCTGGGTTTGGTCGCGGCCGTCGGTGGCGTCGTGACCCTCGGGTTCGGGCTCTACCGGGGTCGGCCCAACCTCTTGGCCGTCGGCCGCACCTACGCCTGGATGACGTTGCTCGGCGCCGCGGTGTCCTTCGCCGCGATGGAGCGGGCGCTGATCACCCGCGACTACTCCATCCGCTACGTCGCCGAGAACGGCGGCAGCGCCACCCCGCCGCTGTACAACTTCGCGGCGCTCTGGTCGGCGCTCGAGGGGTCGATCCTGCTGTGGGTGCTGGTGCTCGCCGCGTTCACGACCGCCGTGGCGTTCCGGTTCCGGTCCCGGCTCGACGATCCGATGGTGGGCTGGGCACTGCTCACCCTCCTGGCGATCTGCGTGTTCTTCTTCGCGCTGCTGCTGTGGCCGGCGAACCCCTTCGAGAGCGTGAACGTCGGGCCGACGTTCGACGGTGACGGCCCCAATCCGCTGTTGCAGAACCACTGGCTGATGGCGATCCACCCGCCGGTGCTGTACCTGGGCTACGTCGGGTTCTCGGTGCCGTTCGCGTTCGCGGTCGCGGCTCTGGCCACCGGGCGTCTCGGTGAAGGGTGGCTGCTCGAGACCCGGCGGTGGACGCTCATCGCCTGGGGCTGCCTGACCACCGGCATCCTGCTGGGCGGCTGGTGGAGCTACGCGGTGCTCGGCTGGGGCGGCTACTGGGCCTGGGACCCGGTCGAGAATGCGTCGCTGCTGCCCTGGCTGACCGGCACCGCCTACCTGCACTCGGTGATGGTTCAGGAGCGCCGGGGGATGCTGCGGGTCTGGAACCTGTCGCTGCTGTGCGCCACGTTCAGCCTGACGATCCTGGGCACGTTCCTGACCCGGTCGGGCACGCTCGACTCGGTCCACTCGTTCACCCAGAGCGCCATCGGGCCATGGTTGCTGGCGTTCTTCGGGCTGGTGGTGGCGGTGACGCTCGGGCTGATCGGCTGGCGCGGCGACCGGCTGCGGTCGCCGGGGCGCATCGACTCGCCGGCGTCGCGCGAGGGCGCGTTCCTGGCCAACAACGTGCTGTTCGCCGGGTTCGCGTTCGTGGTGCTGCTGGGCACCGTGTTCCCCCTCATCGTCGAGGCGATCAACGACGAGCGGCTGTCGATCGGGCGTCCCTACTTCGACCGGATGACCTTGCCGCTGGGGATGGCGCTGCTGTTCCTGATGGCGGTGGCCCCGGTGCTGCCATGGCGCAAGGCGTCGGGCGAGCTGCTCTCCAAGCGCCTGTTCTGGCCCGCGTGGGCCGGGACCGGCTCGGTGATGGTCGCGGTGCTGCTCGGTGCCCGGGGCCTGGCGCCGCTGCTGGCGTTCGGCCTCGGCGGCTTCGCTGCGGGGGCCGCGGTGCGCCAGGTGGTCCTGGCCAGTCGACGCCAGGGCTGGCGGGGGTTGGTCGGTCGGGCCAACGGCGGGATGATCGTCCACCTGGGAGTGGTGGTGGTCGCGGTCGCCCTGGCGGCGTCGGGCAGCTACGACACCGAGACCGAGCTGACGTTGACCGACGGCGAGTCGGCCCCGGTCGGCGGCGGCCACGAGGTGACCTACCTGGGGATGCGCGAGGACGGCGACGCGCAGAAGGAGTCGACGGTTGCGCAGGTCGAGCTCGACGGGACGCTCCTCGAACCGGCACTCTCGCGCTTCGGGGGCGGCAACCAGCTCATCGGCACGCCGGACATCGACAGCAGCTTCACCGAGGACGTGTACCTGGCGCTGCTGCGGGTGCCAGATGGGACCGACCCCGGCGATCCGGTGGTGCTGCGGGTGATCGTGCAGCCCCTGGTGCGGTGGTTGTGGATCGGTGGCGGGGTGATGGCCGCCGGCACGCTGCTCGCCGCGTTCCCCGGACGGCGGCGGCGCGACCCGTTGCAGCCCTCGTCGACGCCGGTGGTCGCCGCGGAGGCCGACCTCGTCGGCGTCGACGGCTCCGAGCCGCAGGACCAGGCCGACGATCGTGACCCGGTGGAGGTGGGCGTCCGATGACCCGCGACGTCACCAGGCTCGCTCTCGACGACGGCGGTGGCCCTCCGCCATCAGGCGTCGACCCGCCGGACGTGGCCGAAGGCCCGGCGGGCGGCGACCTGGACGAGACGGCGCAGCTCGAAGCCGAGGTCCCCCGACAGCGCCGAACCGCGCTGGTCGTCTCGGCGGTCATAGCCCTGCTCGTGGTCGGGTTCGTCGCCGTTCTGG
Source organism: Acidimicrobiales bacterium (assembly GCA_050744325.1). Classification (GTDB taxonomy): domain Bacteria; phylum Actinomycetota; class Acidimicrobiia; order Acidimicrobiales; family VFJN01; genus DASXTK01. Next base: position 16,396 of record JBOGHK010000171.1, on the reverse strand, counting down.
CGACGCGGGATCCGGCCACCGACCGGCAGGCCGAGTCCGACCTGATCGGCGAGATGGCGCCCACGCTCGCCGGCGAGACGCTCGACGGGGGCAGCTTCGACATCGAGGACCACCGCGGTCGCTGGGTGGTGGTCAACTTCTTCGCCACCTGGTGCAACCCCTGCATCCGTGAGCACCCCCAACTGGTCGCCTTCGACGAGACCCATCGGGTGGTCGACGACGCCGTGCTGGTCAGCGTGCTGTTCGAGAACGACCCCGACGAGGCCGCCGCGTTCTTCGCCGACAACGGAGGCGAGTGGCCCGTGGTGCTCGACGGCGACGGCCTGATCGCCACCCGCTACGGCGTGCCCCAGGTCCCCGAGACCTACCTCGTCGCGCCGAACGGCCGGGTGGCCCTGAAGCTGATCGGAGGGGTGACCCAGGGGGGCCTCGAGGATGCGATCCGAGAGCTGGAAGGCTCGTCGTGAGCCGGCGGCGGATCGGTTGGCTGACGATGGCGGCAGTCCTGGTGGCGTTCCTCGCGGTGGGCATCACCGACGACGACGGGCCGAGGACGCCCGACGAACGGGCCCAGCACCTGGCCGAGTCGCTGATGTGCCCGACCTGCCGCGGGCAGTCGGTCGCCGACTCGGACTCCAGCGCGTCGCGGGGGATCCGCAACTACATCGACGCCCGGATCGGCGAGGGCGCGAGCGACCGGCAGATTCGAGACGAGCTCGCCGCCAGCTACGGCGACAGCATCGTGCTCACTCCCGATCGCTCGGGCATCGAAGGCCTGGTTTGGCTCCTGCCCGTGGTGGCTCTGGTGGCCGCCGCGGCCGGTGTGGTGCTGGCCTTCCGCCGGTGGCGCGGCCAGCGGCCGGTCCGCGCCTCCGATGTCGACAGGGCCACGGTCGACAGCGCCCTCGCGGAGCGTCGATGAGCCGACCAGGCGCAGCGATCAGTCCGGACGAGCGGGCGTCGTTGGAGGACCAGCGCGACTTCCTCCTCTCCTCGCTCGAGGACCTGGAGCGCGAGCATGCTGCGGGCGACGTCGACGACCACGACTATGCCGAGCTGCGCGACGACTACACCGCCCGCGCGGCGCGGGTCATCCGCGCCATCGAGGCGCATGAGGTCCAAGCGCCGGAGGGCCAGTCGCAGTCGTCCACGGCGCGGCGGGTGCTGGTGGCCGCGGGGATCGCAGCGTTCGTGGTGCTCGCCGGCGTCCTGGTCGCCCTTCAGGCACGCGACCGCGAGCCTGGCGAGACCGCCACCGGGAGCATCCGCGAGTCCGCGAGCGGTGGGGTCGACCAGTTGCTCGCCGACGCACACGGCCTGGCAGCCGAACGGCAGCTGGGCGAGGCGGTGGTGGCCTACGACCAGGTGCTCGAGGTCGACCCCGACAACGTCGAGGCCATGACCTACAAGGGGTGGATGCAGCTCCAGTCCGGCGACCAACAGGGCGTGGTCACGCTGGTCGAGGCGGCCGAGCTCGACCCCGAATACCCCGACGTGAAGCTGTTCCTGGCCATAGCCTTCGTCGAGCTGGGGCGCGACGACTCGGCGCTCGAGCTGCTGGACCGGCTGGCCGAGCTCGACCCCCCGCCCGAGATAGCCGATGCTGCCGCCGACCTCCGCGCCGAGATCGAGTCCCGTCAGGCGACGCCCCCGACCAGCACCGGGGGCTGAGGCGGTCCCTCCCCTTCACAGAACGACGGGGACGTAGCGGGCGTCGCTCCAGTGGGTGCCGTTACCCGTCAGCAGCCAGACCGAGCCCTTGGGCCAGGTCAGCGGGTGGTGGAAGGCGGTGCCGCTGCCGCGGAGCTCCCACAGCAGGTCGGGGATCACGTCGCCGTGGCTGCAGACCGCGGTTGCGTCGTCGTCGTCGCCGCATCGGCGCAGTTCCTCGGCGAGCGCCAACGCCGCCTCACCGTCCGAGCCCTCGGCGAGCCGGTCGTCGTCCTCGATCACCAGCCCCAGCTCGTCGGCCAGGGGTCGCAGGGTCTCGATGCAGCGCAGCGACGGGCTGGACACCAGCCGACGGATGCCCGCGCCACCCAGCTCGGCTGCCAGCGCCGTCGCCTGACGCCAGCCCTTGTGGCTCAGCGGCCGCAGGCGGTCGTCAGCCGTCCAGCGGCTGCGACTTCCGGCGTGGGCATGGCGAACGACGTAGAGCTTCATCGACCTGTCAGCTTCCGGCGTTCGCTCATCCCGGGGCTCGCGACGAGCGGACGCCGGAGTCGCTGGTGAGTGCCCGCAGGTCCGCGATCACCTCTGGCAGTGCCGCGACGAGGCGGTCCACGTCCGCTGGAGTGGAGGACCAGCCGACCGAGATCCGCAGACTGTGGTGGGCGTCGACCCCCATGGCTTCGAGCACCGGCGACGGTTCCAGCGCCTCAGACGAGCACGCGCTGCCCGAGTGGGCGCTGATCCCCGCCCGGTCGAGACCGAGCAGCACCGCCTGGGGCTCGATCCCCTCGATGCCGAGGCACACGATGTGGGGGAGCCGGTGCTCGGACGGGGCCGGGCCGTACTGCACGATCCCGTCCGAGCCGGCGATGGCGTCGACCACCCGCTGACTGAGCTGGCGCTGGGCGACCGCCTCGGTGTCGAGGCGGTCGCCACCGGTCAGGGCCGCACAGGCGGCGCCGAATCCGACCAGTGCGGGCACGTTCTCGTAGCCGGCTCGCCGGGCACGCTCCTGGTCGCCGCCGACCAGCAACGGCGCCAAGCGGAGGCCCCGCCGGATCAGCAGTGCGCCGACGCCTGCTGGTCCGCCCAGCTTGTGGGCGCTGATCGACACGAGGTCGGCTCCGAGGGCCCGGAAGTCGACCGGCACGTGGCCGACCGCCTGCGCGGCGTCGATGTGGAGCAGGACGCCGCGCTCGCGGCAGCCGGCCGCGACCTCGGCGACCGGCTGGATCGTGCCCACCTCGTGGTTCCCCCAGTGGAGGTGGACGAGCGCCGTGTCGGGCCGGATCGCCGCCAGCATCGCCTCGGCGTCGACGCGACCCACCTGGTCGGAGGGGACGGTGGTGACCTCGCCGTGCCGGGCAGCGGCGCTGCGCACCGCCGAGTGCTCGACGGCGGACACCACGTGGTGCGAGCCCCGGCTCGCCGCGCCCCAGCAGGCCGCGGCGATGGCCTCGGTCGCCCCGCTGGTGAAGCAGACCTCGCGGTTGCGTGCACCGACCAATGCAGCGACCTGGTCTCGGGCCTGCTCGACCGCGTGCCGTGCCGCCAACCCTTCGGCGTGGACTCGGCTGGGGTCGCCGACGGTGTCGAGCCAAGCGACGAGCGCGTCACGGGCCTCGGGACGGAGCGGCGAGGTGGACGCATGGTCGAGGTAGGTCCGGAACGCTGGGCCATCCGCTACGGCGGAAGGCTGCTGGCAGTAGGCAGCCACCCTGGGGGGAGGGGAGAGGAGGGCGGCTGCCCGACTGCCGGTCAGGTTCCCTGCACCGCCGTCACACAACGCTCACCACCGGTGGGGAGGGAAAGTGCGGTCTCGGTCACCATTTCCCGTCCGTAGAGCATTTCCAGCATCCCGCGGACCATGCCCCGGTCGACCGCGCAGATCACCGGATTGTCGATGACCACGCCCCCGAACGGGCAGTTCTCGTTAACGATCTGGAGCTTCTCGTCGATGTGCTCGGCATGTGCGGCGAACCCGTGGGCGGTCAGTGCCTCGGCCACGGTGTGCAGCGCGGTCTGGAACGAGCGGTGCTGCTCGGATCCGGGGGACATCGACGCTGCCATCGCCCGTCCGAAACCGATGCCGACCTCCTCGGCCAGCGCCTCGGCCCGCTCGGGACCCAGCTCGGCCAACGCTCGGGCCAACAGGCTGGTGAGGACGTCGTCGTGACGTAGCGGGAGGTCGAGGGCGATCTCGCCCGCTACCGCGCGGTAGCGCTTGGAGGGGCGACCGGCACCCTGATGACCGAGGGGTCGGCCCGCGGCGACGGTGACGTAGCCGCCGGCGACCAGCTTGTCGAGGTGATGGCGGGCGACGTTCGGGTGGAGGTCGAACTGCTCGGCGACCGCGGACGCCGTGGCACCCTCGGGGTTCTCGTGGACGTAGAGGTAGATGGCTCGCCGGGTGGGATCTCCGAACGCGGACGTGATCGCCGTGACCGCCGAGGCGAAGTCGGTCGCCGAGAGAGGGGGCCGATCCACAGCCGGTATTCTACCTACGGTCGTAGTGCTAATCCCCGTGCGTGCCAGCCCGGGTCGGAGCACGAGAGAGAGTGAGCGGATGCCCGTCACCGAAGCCCAGGTCCTCGATGCCCTCCGCCCGGTCGAGGATCCCGAACTGCATCGCAGCATCGTCGAGCTCGACATGGTGCGCGAGGTGACCGTCGACGGCGGCCAGATCGGTGTCCTCGTGGCTCTGACCGTGGCCGGCTGCCCGCTGCGCAACGAGATCAGCCAGCGGGTGACCGACGCGGTCGGCGTGCTCGAGGGAGTCGACGGGGTCGACCTCGACTTCACGGTGATGACCGACGACGAACGGGCCGAGCTCCGCTCCAAGCTGCACGGCGACCCGGCAGCAACGGCCGGCAGCCAGCCCAGCCACGGCCACGCCGAGGGCCGGGCCATCCCGTTCGCCGATCCCGCGAGCAAGACCCGGGTGCTGCTGGTCGCCTCAGGCAAGGGCGGGGTGGGCAAGTCCTCGGTCACCACCAACCTGGCGGTGGCGCTCGCGGCGCGGGGCCGCAAGGTCGCCGTGGTCGACGCCGACGTGTGGGGCTTCTCCGTGCCTCGCATGTTGGGGGTCGAGCATCCGCCGGTGGTGATCGACTCGATGCTGGTGCCCCCCGAGGCGCACGGCGTGCGCTGCATATCGATGGGCTTCTTCGCCGCCGAGGACCAGCCGGTGATCTGGCGAGGGCCGATGCTCCACAAGGCGTTGGAGCAGTTCCTCACGGACGTGTTCTGGGACGAGCCCAACTTCCTGCTGGTCGACCTCCCTCCAGGCACCGGCGACATCTCGATCAGCCTGGCCCAGTTCCTGCCCCGGGCAGAGGTCTACGTGGTCACGACGCCGCAGCCGGCGGCCCAGCGGGTGGCGCAACGGGCGGCGTTCATGTCTCAGAAGGTCAACCTCGAGGTCAAGGCCGTCGTCGAGAACATGTCGTGGTTCACCGGCGACGACGGCAAGCGCTACCGGCTGTTCGGCGAGGGCGGTGGCGAGGAGCTCGCACAGCGCCTGGGCGTGCCGTTGATCGGGCGGGTTCCGCTGGTGCCCGAGCTGCGGGCCGGCGCCGACAGCGGCAGGCCGATCGTCGCGACCGACCCGGACAGCGAGGTGGCCGCGGTCTTCGCGCAGATCGCCGAGACCGTCGACGTCGACCTCGCCCCTACCCGCATATACAGCCCGGCCCTGCGCTTGAACTGACGCCCACACTTCGGGCGTTCGGAGGGGTCGCGAGCACCACGGCGACGCTCGCCGGAACCCCGCTCGGCGGGCGGGCGCCGGTTGACGACGTCCGCACGCCAAGCGGAGCGGGGTTCAGCCAGCGGCTCCCGCGGCGACCTTGTCCGTCTCCGGCGGCCGGAAGCCGGTGACGGGGCGGGGTCGGCGGTGGTGGAGGATCTCGTCCACCGCCCCATAGGCCACGGCCTCCTCGCCCCGGAGGATGAAGTCGCGGTCGATGTCGGTCTTGATCCGATCGCGGGTCTGGTTGGTGCGCTCGGACAGGACGTCGACCATCCGCTCCCGGAGGGTCACCATCTCGCGGACGGCGATCTCGAGGTCCGTCGACTGGCCCTGGGCGCCACCGTGCGGTTGGTGGAACAGCACCCGGGCGTTGGGTAGGGCGAACCGGTGCCCTGGCGCGCCGCCGGCCAGCAGCACGGCGGCTGCCGACGCCGCCTGTCCGACGCACACGGTGTGGACGTCGGGAGCGAGGAACTGCATCGTGTCGTAGATCGCGAACAGGGCGAGCATGTCGCCGCCGGGAGAGTTGATGTACAGGCTGATCGGCTTGTCCATGTCCTCGGCCTCGAGGTGCAGGAACTGCGCGATCAGGAGGTTGGCGATGTCGTCGTCGATGGGCGTTCCCAGGAACACGATGCGTTCCCGGAGCAGCCGTGAGTAGACGTCGGAGTGCCGCTCGCCGCGGCTGGTGTTCTCGATGACCGTCGGAATCAGCACCATGGCTGCGTCCTCTCTCTGGATCGTCTCGCGCAACTGATCTGTTGCACATAACGGTACGAGGTGCCGGCACCAACGCGCAACTGTAGAGTTGCGGGTATGACCGGAGATCCCCGAGACGGCGGCATTGCCGGAGACGGAGACCAGCAGGGCGTCACCGATCGCGATCGAGGCGCCGACGAGGCTCGAGAGCAGCCGGACGGCGGCGGATGCGCCGAGGTGACCCGCTCGGTCGACCTCGACGCCGCCCGCGACGAGGTGTGGGCAGCGGTCGCCGATCCTGAACGCCGGCACGGATGGCTCGACGACGAGGAGGCGGCCGACCGCGAGCTGCGGATCGACGAGGTCGACGCCGGCCACTCTCTGGCCTGGACGTGGTGGAGCCCCGACGACCCGGCGAGCGCGTCGCGGGTCGAGGTCGTCCTCACCGAGCTCGATTCCGGCGGCACCCGGGTCGCAGTGACGGAGCGACTTGTCGGCCCTGCCCACATCGTCGCACGAGCCGCCGCGAGCGCCAGCGTCGCGGCCGGCGCCGAAGCGGGGTCGCTGTGGGACCGCCGCCTCCTCGGCCTCGAGCTGCTGTTCCTCGCGGCAGGCGTCTGCGTGGGGTGAACACCTCGCCACCGTCCCGTGGACTGCTTGCCGGAGACAGTCTCCGCCAGGCTCCGACCAGCCCGGCCCTGGCGGTGTTGGGCGCCGAGCGACCGGAGGCGGGCCGGTGACGCCCCACGGACCTGGCCATGCCGAGGCGATAGTTGTCGGGGGCCGAGCGCTATGACCTCGAAGTCGTCCGGTCGACCACTACTGCCTCGGCATGTGCCCGGGGAGCCAGGCGACGCCGTGTTCACAGCGCTCGCCGACCCGACCCGTCGCGACATCCTGCGGACGGTGTCCGAAGGCGGGCCGACCACGGCCACGGCGCTGACGGCGACGTTCCCGATCACCCGTCAGGCCATCGCTCGGCACCTGAGCTTGTTGCAGGCCGCGGGCCTGGTCGCCGCCGACCGGGCGGGTCGCGAGACCCGCTTCGTTGCCCGACCCGAGCCACTCGACGACCTGGCCGCCTGGGCCACGGGGACCGGCCGCCTCTGGGAGGATCGCCTCGCCCGTCTCCGCGATGCCGTCGCCGCCAGCCAGCGAGGTGGCGAGCGGGGCTGATCGCCCGGCGTGGACGATCACCGACTCCCCGAGGAACCCGCAGCGGCGGCTGTCACCCGGCGTGTCGACTTCTTACGAATTGGGGACATATGCGCCGACTTCGGGCTCTCCAATTCCCCAGTTCGGCTACCGGGCGTACCCTCGCTCGTATGGCCGAAGCCGCCGACCCACGCAACGACGAGGGCGCGCCGGTCGGCCGCCGCATCGTGGTAGGCATGCTGGGCTTCGGCGCGATCGGGATACTGGTCGGCGACGCGGTCCAGGCCCGGCTGGAGGAGTTCCTGCGGCCGATCACCCAGAACGACCCCACCGGCTTGACCTCGTTGGCCCCCACCGCAGGGCGGTTCCGCATCTACACGGTGGTGAACCCGATGCCCGAGCGCAGCGACGAGGACTACCGCCTCACCGTCGACGGCCTGGTCGACCGCCCGCTCAACCTGAGCCTGACCGATCTGAAGGACCGGCCACCGACCGACCTGGTCCGGGACTTCCAGTGCGTGACCGGCTGGCGGGTGCCGGAGGTGCCGTGGCGAGGCGTCCTGCTGCGCGACCTGCTCGACGAGGCCGGCGTCTCCGACCGAGCCACGCACCTGCGGATCTACTCCTTCGACGGGGCCTACACCGAGAGCCTGACGCTCGAGCAGGCCCGCCGCGACGACATGATGGCCGCCTACGAGATGCTCGATGGGCCGGTCAGCCGCGAGCACGGGGGCCCGGTGCGCCTCTACGTCGCCCCGATGTACGGCTACAAGTCGCTCAAGTGGCTGGAGCGGATCGAGGTGGTCGACGAGCTCGAGCCCGGATACTGGGAGGTCCGGGGCTACGACATCGACGCCTGGGTGGGGGACTCGAACGGACGTGAGGGCGATGAGCCGATCTAGCGACCCGATCGCCAGTGCCCCGGCTCGTTCTGTGACCGGAACCGTCGCACGATCGCGCGACAGTTCCGGCCACAGAACCGAGCAGTCCGACGAGGCCGGCACCGACCGGTTGCCGCGGTTCACGGTGGCCGAGCGGTGGCTCCACTGGGCGACCGCCGCACTCGTGCTCACCTGCGCAGTGACCGGGCTGATCCTCTACATCGGCGAGCTCTCGGCTCTGGTGGGCCGGCGGGACGTGCTCAAGGACGTCCACGTCTATGCCGGCCTGCTGCTGCCGGTGCCGCTAGTGCTGGCCTACGCCGGCCGCTGGCGGCGTGCGGTGCGCCGCGACGTGCGCCAGCTGGCTCGCTGGTCCCCCGACGACAAGGCCTGGCTGCGCTCGCTAGGACGCCGCGCCGGCGACCAGGTCGGCAAGTTCAACGCCGGGCAGAAGGCCAACGCGGCGTTCGTCGCCGGCCTGATCCCGGTGATGCTGGCCACCGGCTCGATCATGCGCTGGTTCGAGCCTTTCCCGCTGAGCTGGCGCACCGGTGCGACCTTCGTCCACGACTGGACCGCGATCGCGACCTGGGTGGTCGTCACCGGCCACATCCTCGTAGCCGTGTCCAGGCCGCCGGCTCTGCGGGCCATGATCGTCGGCTGGGTGCCCGCAAGCTGGGCGAGGGACCACCACCCCGCCTGGCCCCCCGCCGACGAAGCCGCAGACGAGTCGTCGCTAGCCGGGACCCGGTAGCGACCACACCCGTAGCCCCACGGCCGCTTCCCCCAGCGTGGTGAGGCCCCAACCGACGCGGCCCGGCCGCCCGGTTGCCGCGGCGGGGGTGAGTGGCCCACGAAACCTGAGCGGCCCCACGACCCCTTCCCCCAGCGGTGATCGGTCCCCGGGGTTCCCCGCTCTAGCATGGCCGAGCCTTTCGACGAGGAGGAGCCGTGGACGTCCGCATCGGGGTAACCCAGTCACAGAAGGAGATCGAGGTCGTGCTGGCCGACGACACCAACCCGGACGCGGTCCGGGAGCATGTGGAGTCCGCCATCTCGGCTGGCGGCACCCTGTGGCTCACCGATCGGCGCGGCCGGCAGGTGGGCATACCGGTCGACAAGCTGGCCTACGTCGAGGTCGGTTCGCCCGAGACCGGGCGGCGCATCGGCTTCGGCGGCTGATCGACGCACCCGGGCGGCGCGGGTCGGTCGCAACTTGCTGCTGGAACGCAAGCTGCTGTTCGTCACCGGCAAGGGTGGCGTAGGCAAGACGACGGTCGCCGCCGCCCTCGCCCTGCTCGCCACCCAACACGGCCGCCGGGTACTGCTGTGCGAGGTCGACGCCAAGGGGGCGATGGCCCAGGTCTTCGAGACCGCCCCGACCGACTTCGCCGAGCGCGAGATCAGTCCTGGGCTGTGGGCGATGTCGATGGACACCGAGGCGTCGCTCCGGGAGTATCTCCGGCTCCAGCTGCGACTGCCCCTCCTGTCCCGCATCGGGCCGCTGGCCCGCACGTTCGACTTCGTCGCGAACGCCGCCCCTGGGGTGAAGGAGATCCTGGTGGTGGGCAAGCTGTGCTGGGAGGTTCGCCGCGAGGCCTACGACCTGGTGGTGGTCGACGCACCGGCGTCGGGCCACGTGGTCGGCCAGCTCGCGGCGCCCCAGGCGATCACCGAGCTGGTCAAGGTCGGGCCGGTGCGCGACCAGACCGGCTGGATGCTCGAGATCCTGGGGGATCCCGCCCGCACCGGCGTGGTGATCGTGGCGACGCCCGAGGAGATGCCGGTCACGGAGACCCTGCAGCTCGCCGCCCGGCTCGAGAAGGAGACCGTGGTCGACCTCGCGGCGGTGGTCGTCAACCGAGTGCTGCCCGAGCTGTTCAGCCGCAGCGAGGAGGAGGTGTTCCGGCGACTCCGCCAGCCCGAGGTGACCGCGCTGCTCAGCGAGGCCGCCGGCGGGCCGGTCGACCCGGTGCTCGACGGCGCCGACCTCGCCGTGCGCCTGCGACGCACGCGTGCCGACCACCTCGACGAGCTGCGTGACGGCCTCAGCGACACGGAGTTGCTCTACGTCCCCGAGCTGTTCCAGCGCACCTACGGCCTGCGGGCCACCAGGCAGCTCGCAGCGGCACTCGAAGCGGAGCTCGGCTTCTGATGGCCGCCACCGCGACCAGCGTCAGCCCCGCCTCGCTGGACCAGTTGCTGGCGTCCAAGGAGATCGTGATCTGCTGCGGCTCGGGGGGCGTCGGCAAGACGACGGTGGCCGCGGCCCTGGGCGCCGTGGCCGCAACCCAGCTCGGCGGCAAGGTCCTGGTCATCACCGTCGACCCCGCCCGCCGGCTCGCGACCGCGCTCGGACTCGAGGCGTTCGGCAACGTCGAGACCCAGGTGCCCGGCGAGCTGTTCGCCGAGGCCGGAGTCAGTCCCCGGGGCGAGCTCTGGGCAGCGATGCTCGACACCAAGCAGTCGTGGGACGACCTGGTGCGGTCCCACGCCCCGGATGCCGCGACACGCGACGCGATCCTGGCCAACCCGCTGTACGCCAACATCACCGGCCGGTTCGTGCAAAGCCACGACTACATCGCGATGGAGCGGCTCTACGAGATCCACCGCTCCGGCCGCTACGACCTCATCGTGGTCGATACGCCCCCGACCAGGAACGCCATCGACTTCCTCGAAGCGCCCGAGCGGATGGCCGACTTCTTCTCCAGCCGCCTGCTGCGGTTGCTGACGGCCCCGGCCCGCAGCCGGCTGGTCACGCTGGCGTCGCGGCCGTTCTACACGGTGGCCGATCGGATCCTCGGCTCGCAGTTCCTCGAGGACATCGCCGAGTTCTTCCTGCTGTTCCAGACCATGTACCGCGGCTTCGTCGAGCGGTCGCAGGCCGTGACCCGCACGCTGTCCGACAAGCGCACCACGTTCGTGGTGGTCTCCACGCTCGAGCCGGCCCCGGTGCGTGAGGCCGAGTTCTTCGTGGACGCGCTGGTGCAACGGCAGTTCCACCTCGGAGCGATCGTGCTCAACAAGGTGCTGCCCGGGTGGTTCGTCGCCTCCGGTGCAGGCCGGGCCGCATCCCGGCTCGTCAGTGGCGCCGACGAGGTGGCAGCGGCCCTGCCGGCCGACGTCGGTCGCCGCGACCAGGTTGCCCGGGTGCTGCACGAGGTCGCCGAGAGCTTCCTGAACTTCCAGATGGTGGCCAGGCGCGAGGCGGAGCAACGCACGGAGCTGGGCGCGCGGGCCGATGCCGTCGCCGCCGTGCCCTACGCCGACCACGAGATCACCGACCTGCCCGGACTCCTCGAGCTGGGAGGTCACCTATGGCGCGAGCAGTAGCAGCGATCGCGGCGAGACTGGGGACGTGATGGCAAGCCTCGCGGAGTTGGCCCGCTTCTTCACCCGACTCGACCCGGCGTCGGTCGGGCACCTCCACCGGTTGGCGGCGAGCTGGGGCCTGTTGGCCGACTTCTGCTTCGCCGACCTGCTGATGTTCGCCGTCGTCGGCCAGCCCCGAGACGACGGCTCCAACCGGTTCGTCGTGCTGGGCCAGGTACGGCCGACCACGGCCCAGACGGTCTACCGGGCCGACTGGGTCGGTACCGTGCTCGACGAGAACGACCGCCCCCTGGTGGCCCGGGCCTACCGGTTGGGCGAGATCATCGAGGGTGAGCTGACCATCGCCCCTCTCAAGGAGCGGATCAGGATGCTGTGCATCCCGGTGCGCCACGACGGCGAGGTCGTCGCGGTGCTCACCCGTGAATCCGCCCCGAGCATCGGTCGCCAGCCCGGAGAGCTCGAACGGATCTACGTCGACGTCTTCAACCGCTTCGCCCGCATGATCGCCGCGGGCGACTTCCCGTTCGACGCCGAGGAGGGCGAGAGCGAGGAGGCGCCACGGGTGGGCGACGGCGTGATCGTCCTCGACGCAAGCGGGCGCGTCGAGTACACGTCACCCAACGCCGTGTCGACGCTGCACCGACTCGGGATCCACGGCAATGCGGAGGGCCTTCGCTTCGTCGACATGGGCCTGGAGGAGCACGTGGTGCAGACGGCGTTCGCGACCACCACACCGGTGGCCGAGGAGATCCCCCGCGGGATGGACGTCACCGTGCTGATGCGATGCATCCCACTGCTGGACAAAGGTGTGGTCACCGGCGGGGTCGTGCTGGTGCGCGACATCTCCGAGTTGCGACGCCGCGATCTTCTGCTGTTGTCGAAGGACGCGACGATCCGCGAGATCCATCACCGGGTGAAGAACAACCTGCAGACGATCTCGTCGTTGCTGCGGTTGCAGGGCCGCCGCCTAGCTTCGCCAGAGGCCAAGGGGGCCATCGAGGAATCGGTGCGGCGCATCCGTTCGATCGCGTTGGTGCACGAGATCCTGTCCCGCGAGGTCGGCGACGACGTCCCGTTCGTCGAGATCGTCCGACCGCTGGTCACGATGGTCGAGGAGGCGATGGCTGCGCCAGACCGGCCCGTGCAGGTGACGGTGAAGGGCGACGGAGGCATCCTGCCAGCAGCGATGGCGACGCCCTTGGCGGTGGTGCTCAACGAGCTACTGCAGAACGCTCTCGATCACGCCTATCCGCCGAACATCGATCTCCAGTCGGAGAGTGCGCGTGTGATCGTCGAGATCCGCTGCGTCGACGACGAGCTGACGGTCACTGTCGAGGACGACGGTGCCGGTCTTCCCCAGGGATTCGAGCTCGACACGGGGACCGGCTTGGGACTGTCGATCGTGCGAACTCTGATGTCCACCGAGTTGGGTGGCGAGCTCGGCATCAGCCGAGGAGACGGTCGTGGCGATCGGCCGGGGACGGTGGTGACCCTGCGAGTGCCACTTCGTCCCGCGCCGGCCGTGGACCAAGACTGAGTAGCTACGACATGAGATCGCCGGACGACATGAAACAGGCAGCCGCCGTAGCGGCTGCCAGTGGCGTCAGGCGGTGCGACGCTGGCGGGCGGCGCGCTGCCGGCGGATCGCTCGGCGTTCTTCTTCTGACGTTCCGCCCCAGATACCGCTGTCCTGGTTGGTCACCAGCGCGTATTCGAGGCAGGTCTTCTGTACGTCGCACGCGCGACAGACGATCTTGGCGTTCTCGATCTGCTCGATTGCCGGGCCGGTGGTGCCGACCGGGAAGAACAGATCAGGATCGGTATCGCGACAGGCGGCGTGCTCACGCCAGTCGTCTCGTTCGATGGACAGGGACAGCGTGCGGCTCTGCGTCAGGGCCACGGGACCTCCACGGCGGATCGGGTCACCGGTTGTGACGAGTTTCACATGCCACCGCTCTAAGCAACGGAACGGCGTGTGGCTGTGACGGGCACAGGCTAACGATGACTACAGGCTTTGGCAAGAGGTTTTTCGGTCTATCGAAAGGACAAGTTCGTGACGCTCGTTATCGGCCATAAGGGCGCGCCAATCCTGGGACCCGAGAACACGGTCGCCTCCTTTGCACGTGCCCGGTCGCTCGGTATCGACGGCGTCGAGTTGGATGTGCGTCGCACCGGGGACGACCAGCTCGCGGTGTGGCACGATCCGGCGCTGGCCGACGGGCGAGTGCTGCTGGATCACCGCTGGGACCAGCTCGACGGCGGGGTCGACGGCCTGGAGGAGGTGCTCGACGCCTGCCGAGGGCTCGATGTGGTGAACGTCGAGATCAAGAACTGGCCGACCGACCCCGACTTCGACCCGGACCTGGGGATCGCGGACACCGTGGCCGCGACGTTGGCGGGCCGCAGCCCGGCCGAGCGCGAGTCGTTCGTCGTGTCGTGCTTCCATCTCGGGACCGTCGATCGGGTCCGTGAACGGCTGGACGTTCTCGCTCCTGAGATCCGCACCGGGCTGCTGCTCTGGGGCGTCGACGACGTCACCGACGTGGTCACGACGGTGGTGGAGCGCCGCCATGGCGCGCTCCATCCGCACTTCACCGCGGTCACCGCCGAGCTGCTCGCCGAGGCCCACGCCGCCAAGCTGGCGGTCAACACGTGGACGTGCAACCACCTCGAGGACATCCGCCGCCTCGCCGACCTCGGGACCGACGGCATCATCACCGACCGCCCGGACGAGGCCAAGGCCGCTCTCGCCGGTTGACCCGAGGCAGTGGTGCCCACGTCCCCGAGCCCGAGGTCATGGTGCCCCGTGCGGGAGCCATGACCTCGACCGTCGCCGCATGGGCACCACGACCGCGGGATCGGCCGGGATAACGTGCCGCCATGGCGCTGGGCGAAGGACGGGTTCCGTACGACGAGCTCGGACTGTTCCACGAGAACGCCGCCGAGTTCGGCCTGCCCTACGACCAGCCTCCCACCGTGCGCCGCGAGGCCGTCGAGGTCGGGCCCGGTCGCCGGATGAGCGCACTGGTCTGGGGTGACCAGGCACCTGAGCTGGTCCTGCTCCACGGTGGAGCACAGAACGCGCACACGTGGGACACGGTCGCACTGGCGCTCCACCGGCCCTTGGTCGCCGTCGACCTGCCCGGCCACGGTCACTCCGACAACCCGAGCAACGCGAGGCTCGATGTCCGGACCAACGGCGAAGACATGGCGTGTGCCGTCCGGTCGCTGGCTCCCGAAGCCCGCGGCGTCGTCGGCATGTCCCTCGGCGGCATCACCGCCCTCGCCCTGGCCGAGCACGCCCCCGAGCTGGTTCGGGCGGTCGTGCTGGTCGACATCACGCCTGGCGTCACCGGTGGGGGTGCCGAGAGCATCCGTGCCTTCGTCGACGGGCCGCCGAGCTTCGCGAGCTTCGACGAGATCCTCGCCCGCACCATCCAGTTCAACCCGACCCGCTCCGAGTCGTCGCTGCGGCGGGGGATCCTGCACAACGCCGTGCAGCAGGAGGACGGCACCTGGGTGTGGCGGCATGCCCGGTTCCAGGACGTCGAGCGGATGCGTGAGCCGAACTTCGGCCAGCTCTGGGATGCGGTCGCCACCCTGGAGGTGCCGCTGATGCTGGTGCGCGGGGCCGACTCGCCGGTGGTGGACGACGCACAGGAGGCCGAGCTGCTGCGACACCTGCCGGACGCCCGGGTCGAGCACGTCGAGGGTGCGGGCCACAGCGTCCAGGGCGACCGTCCGGTCGAGCTCGCCGCGCTGATCGACGACTTCCTGCCGGCCTGAGGCGAGGTGTTCGCTTTCGCCTCGGGCCGCTCGCCTACGTCTCGGCGAGCGGAAGGACCAGGTCGAGCACGTCGGGCTCGTGGCGGAAGCGAAGCTCGGTGACCTCGCCGAGGAAGTCGCCGTCGACCTGGTAGGGAATCGGCCCGTAGCCGTGGACGGCCAGGCCGTCCAGGTCGGTGCGGTGGTCGACCCAGCGGCTGCGCCGTAGCGCACGGCCGGAGCCGGCCAACACCGACCCGATGATCCGCATGGTGGGGGCGAAGGACATGGTGCGCAGCGTCACCGCCGCGAGCCGGCGGTCCAGGGTGGCCTCCGGTGCCAGGTTCAGCGGCCGATTCCCCAGGTAGGTGTACGGATTCGTGTTCATCACGATCGTGAGGTAGGCGTCGTCGATCACGGCCTTGCCCCCGTCCCGGGCGTCGTGGTGCACCGAGAAGCGGGGCTTGCTCCGGTCGTAGTGACGGAGCCAGGTATCGAACGCCGCGAACACGAACAGCGGATGGCCGGCGTAGCGCTTGAGGGAGTACCGCCGCTCGACCTGGGCCACGACGGCCGCGTCGTAGCCCACGCCGGTGTGGAACAGGAAGTAGCGGCCGTTCACCGAGCCGAGGCCCACCCGCCGGATCGAGCCCTGCGCCAGCGCGTCGAGCAGCAGGCCGGTGGCTTCGATCGGGTCGTTGGGCAGGCCGACGGTCCGGGCGAAGACGTTGGTCGAGCCGCCGGGCAGCGTGGCCAGGGCGCAGTTCGTGCCGGCCAGCCCGTTGGCGGCCTCGTTCACCGTGCCGTCGCCGCCGAGCACGACCACGGCGTTGACGCCGGTCGCCGCGGCTCCCTGCGCCAGCCGGGTGGCGTGGCCCCGGCGGCTGGTCTCGGCCAGGGTCACCTGGTGGTCGGCCGACAGGGCCTTCTGGATCACGACCCGACTGCGCGGTGTGACCGACGAGGCCGACGAATTGACCAAGAGCAACAGCTTCACAGCGGCCCCGGAAGCTAGGGCGGAATCAACTGGTTGTCGCAACGCCTCACGAATGGAGGCAGTGCGAGATGGCCAACGAGCACCAGCGCCGGGAGGCGATCCGGGCGATGCGCGGGAAGATGCGGTCGCCGGGGCGGCCATCAA
>JBOGHK010000170.1:0-28181 GCA_050744325.1 Acidimicrobiales bacterium | reverse complement strand
CCGCCGTGCCCGCGGGCGCCGCCGCTCGCCGCTGGCGCGAGCCCTCGCCGACCCGGGCGACGAGCGATGAGGGCCCGCCGGCTGCGTCGTCTGCTGCTGGGCGGGTTCGCCGCGCTGGTCCTGTCGCTGGGCTGGCAGTCGCCCGCCGCCGCCAGGCCGGACGACGCCCGAGCGCCCGGCGACCACGACTGCAGCTGGGAGGTCTACGACCTCCCCGGCGGCGAGAAGCGTGCCCGGCTGAGCTGCGCCGACGGCATCGAGCCCGACGACGTGCCCGAGGATCACCAGCCACCGCTCCCGGCCGGCTGCCGGGTGGAGACGGTCCGCCCCGGTCTGGGAGACCAGGGTCCCTACGACGTGACCCGATGCGACGCGTCGGTGCCGCTGACCGACAACACCATGGAGTGGATCACCTGCCGCGACGAGCACGACTTCTGGTTCGACGACGAGCGCAGTGTGCAGATCCCCCGCAACGCCCCGCAGTGGTGGAAGGACGAGATCCGCTTCGAGAGCGAGGACGACGAGGGCCGGGGCTGCCAGATCGCCGAGCACGTTCCGAAGCAGTTGTGCAGCGAGGTGGCCCTGGAGACCTACGACTCGCCGGGCCTCCTGCCCGACGAGTGCTGGGGCACCTACCCGTCCTCCAACTACGAGGTGAACTGGGACGACGGGGGGATGTTCGACTTCGACAACAAGATGCAGGGCTGGACCGGCAGCTTCATGTACAACGTCGGCAAGGGCGGCATCCAGTCGGCGCTGTGGCTGGTGGGCTGGGCCTTCTCGTTCGACATCACCGAGTACACGTCCTTCGCGAACCATCTGGCGGGCAGCTATCAGACCAACATCGTGGGGCCGTTCGGCCTCGAGGACATCGTCTGGTACGCGCTGATCGCGTGGGCCGGCTTCACCGCCCTGCGCGGCAGGCTGGGGATGGCCGGCGGCGAGATCCTGGTGGCGGTGGTGCTCGCCGGGCTGGCGACCGTGCTGTTCACCAACCGGGGCAGCTACATGGACTCCGTCGCGGAGCTGATGGACGAGACCTCGGCGCGGCTGCTGGTGGCGGCGCAATCGGAGCGCTGCCTGCCCGAGGACCGGGTCCCGCCGGGCAGTGACACACACGGTCGTGCCGACTGCCGGGAGGGAGAGGTGCTCGTCACCTCCGACCCCTCGCGTCCCGCGAACCTGCGCGACGAGATCCGTCCGCTTCAGCAGCGGATCCACGAGGCGTTCATCGAGCAGCCCTATGCCTACCTGAACTGGGGTCGGGTCACGACCGACCGCTGCCTGGAGGCCCAGAACCGCATCATCGGGGTCGGCTTCAACGACGACGGCTGGCCGCAGCGGCACATGGCGCGGGCCGGATGCGAGGAGGAGGCGCGCTACAACCGCGACCCGGTGGGCGAGAAGATGCTCGGCGCCTTCCTGACCATGCTCGCCGCGCTGGTGGTCGCGTTCTTCCTCGGCCTGATGGCGCTGACCGTCGTGATCTCCAAGTTCCTCGTGGCGGTGCTGTTCGCCATCCTGCCCTTCGCGGCGCTCGGGGCGATCCTGCCCGGGGGTGCCCGGCGGATGGCCTGGTCGTGGCTCGGCACCCTGCTGCAGCTGATCGTCGCCGTGGTGGCCATGAGCTTCCTGCTCGCGCTGCTGATGCTGGGCGTCGACGAGGTGCTGCGGAGCACCGCCGACCTCGACCTGGTCGAACGATGGTTCATCGTGTTGTTGATCGTCAGCTGCGTGTTCTTCGCGCGTCGGCGCATGCTGGCAGGCTCCAAGAGCCTGGCCGAGAACTTCGCCAACACCATGACTCGCCTGACCCCTGCGGGCGCGAGCTCGACCACCGGCAACTGGGGCGGCGTCGATCTCCAGGGCGTCGACCGTGGCGTCAGCCGGACGGCGAGGACAGCGGCCATCGCTGGCGCCTACGGCTCGATCGCCGCCGGATCGGCTGTTGCCGGCGGGCTGGCCGTCGCGGGTCGGACGGTCGTCGTGCGGCGGGCGGAGGCCCGTGTCGCTCGGCGCAACCTGCGGAACCTCACCGAGATCCAGCACTCCAACCGCGGGTGGGAGGGCTACAGGATGACCGAGCTCGGCGGGCGGGGCGGCGGCGGGGGAGGGCCGTCGGTCGGCGTCCCAGGGGGCGGCAGGTCGGGCCCCGTTTCGCGGCCACCTGCGCCCGCCGCACCTGGCGGCCGGCCGGCCGGCATGCCCGGCAGCTTCCACCAGACTCCCGGCGGGACCTGGCACGGCCCGGTCGAGGATTGGCCGGCTGCACAGTCGGCGCTTTCGGGGGGTGGGGTCCCTCGGGGGGGTGGCGGGTCGGCGCCACCGCCGCCCCCCTCCGGGTCGGCCTTCATGTTCGAGCGCGGCGCTCCACCCAACTTCGATCCGTCGAACCGGCGCGAGCTCTGGGGGTACCTGCGCGACGTCCAGCACATGCAGCCCATCCACGACAAGGGCATCACGAGGTTCGTACGTCCCTTCCAGGCTCGGGCGGAGCGACGGATGCACCAGCGCTACGTGCGGGACCATCAGCAGGCGACCGCGGAGTACCTGGGTGCGTACCGGGGCCTGCGGGGCGTGAGCCGGCGGGCCGGGCTCGTCGACCGGCGCGGCCGGCCGTTCGGCTGGCCGTGACCGGAGCGACGACTGGGGCTTGAGCCGTGGCCGTCTGGGTGCCGTTCACACTGGCCACCAAGCGCGCGGTCCAGACCGGCAAGGCCGCGACCGGCGCTGCCGCCCGGCGCGGTGCGGCCGTCGGGCGCAAGCTCACCGAGGCCGGGGTGGACGGCACCCGACGGGCCGGCCAGGCCGGTCGCCGGCGGGCGACGGCTGGTGTCCGAGGTGCGGGGTCCGCGGGCCGGCGCGGCGTCCAGAAGGCCGGGCGAGGGGCCCGCGGTGCAGCGCAAGCCGGGCGTGCGGGCAAGGGTGCGCAGGCGGGGCTGCCGGGAAGCAAGGCACGCGACGCGGCGAAGGGTGGCTGGGCACGACAAGCGCTGCGCGACGCCAGCGGCGGGCGTGGTGGTGGCGCCGGGCTGCCCGGCGGCAGGCGTGGCCGCGGCCGGGGAGGGTCGGAGGACGCCAACCAGAGCACCCCGGATGCGACGACCACCCCGGAGGACGCCGGGCGTGACCTTCTGAGGAACCGGTTTCGGCGGCGACGTGGCCCGCTCAACAGGACCCGTCGGCGGGCCCGCCGGATCGTGATCGTGGCGCTGGCCGCGGTGGCCATGGTGCCGCTGATGGCCGGTCTCTACGGCGCCGAGGCGTCCACCGAGGCCGAGCAGGCCCAGATGCTGATGCAGATGGCGGCGGGTTGCGGTGCGCCCCCGGACGTGATCGCCGAACGGATCGCCGACGAGCTGCCGGCGGCGCTGAGCATCCCGACCGAGGCGATCGCGGCCTACTGCTCGGCAGCCGGCGCGTTCGAGCACGTCGACTGGACCATCCTGGCCGGGATCGGCAAGGCGGAGTGCGACCATGGGCGGTCCCAGCTCCCCGGCTGCCCTCGTGACACCGTGAACCCGTGCGGGGCGCGCGGTCCGATGCAGTTCCTCGGGAACACATGGCGCAGCGGGACCGACCCCGTGCCCAGCGGCGAGTGTCCGGGGTCGAGCGAGTTCACCGGCAATTCGGTCGGACCGCCGATTCCCGACGGCCAGGAGAGCGCGGGCTTTGCCACCGACGGCGACGGCGACCGGGTCGCGGACCCGTGGGAGTGGTTCGACGCCACCCATGCAGCGGCACGCCACCTGCTGCACAACGGCCTCGAGGACGACCCTCGCCGCGCCTTGCGCGCCTACAACGACAGCGACGAGTACGTCGAGGCGGTCCTCGAGACGGCCGAGGAGTACCGCCGGGTCACCGCCGACCTCGTGCGCCCCGGGCCCGACGCGCTCGTCGCCGGCTGCCCGCCGGACATGAGGCGTGGTGGCAGCGCACCGATCACCATCACCCACAACACCGAGGCCACCCGGGTGATGGCCAACGCCGTGATCGACTGCTTCGGCCGGTCGCACGGTGTGGGGTGCTACGCCGAGCGGGAGGGTGACCGGTTCGAGCACCCGCGCGGCCGTGCCTGCGACTTCATGGCGACATCCGGCGGCCGCGCGGGAGGCGAGGAGGCGGCGTGGGGTCAGGCGATGGCCGAGTGGGTGGCCGCCAACGCCGAGGACCTCAAGGTGTTGTACGTGATCTGGTACGACCGGAGCTGGAACCCCAGCGACGGCGACATCCCGTGGGAGGAGTGGGGCGACTACAGCGGATGCAGCAACCCGTGCACCGATCCCTACACGGGCCACCACAACCACGTCCATGTGTCGATCGAGCTGCAACCCGGCGACCCGCCTTGGGCAAGGTGCACGCACGACGCGTGCACCGACTGAGCCGACGCCCATCACCGTCGGGTCGCGTTCCGGGGCGGCCCAGCCTGCATCTCCGGGTGTGAGCGATCGTGAGCCTGACGGCATCGAACGCAGTGAGCAGGACCGCGGCCGGCGGTACACCTGGGAGCTCGAGAGCCGGGAGCGGGCCTGGCGCCGCGAGCTCGACCGGACCTCACAGCAGCGGAAGTGGGACTACGACCGCCAGCGCCAGGATGCCACGAGCGAGCTGGACCGGCAGAAGCACGACATCAGGGGCGACCTCGACCATCGTGGTGGGTCGGCCGGGTCGCAGGGGATCCTGCCCGGTCAGGCCCAGCGGTACCAGGAGATGGACGACATCGCCTTGCGCGTCGGGGTCTACGTCGCGGCGGCGCTGGCGGTGGTGGCGATGGTGGTGCTCTCCGCGGGCCATCTGGCCGCACTGGCGTTCAGCGGTGGCCTGCCGAGCTACCGGGCCGGGGACGTGCCCGGCATCCTGGCTCGGGTGGTGGGGAACCCCGGTGACCCCGGCGCGGCGTGGGATCCGGTGAACACCGGGGCCGAGATGCCCGGTCCGCTCGGGTGGTGGGCGGTCTTCGCTGTCCTGGTGCTGGTGCTGGGCGCGCTGGCACTCCTCGTCTACGCGCTGCACAGCACGAACCCGCAGGCCCAGGCACCCAGGCGTCCGCGTAGCCAGTGGGCGCGGCTCTCCGCGCACCCCGAGCTGCGGATCCACGCCGGCGAGGAGGGCCGGGTGGTGGTCGGCACCAGCGGCCGCACGAAGCAGGCGATCGAGCGGTTCCACAGCCTCCTGGTCGTCGGCCCCGCGCACACCGGCAAGACCAGCGGGGTGGCGATCCCGGCGCTGTTGCAGTGGCCGGGCCCGGCGCTGGTGGCGTCGACCAAGGGCCACCTGATGAACGAGACGATCGGCTGGCGCAGCCACCAGGGCGACGTCCACGTGTTCGACCCGGCAGCGGTCACCCAGTACCACCGGTCGGGGTGGCGGCTCCTGTCCTACTGCGGCACCTGGCACGGCGCCATCCGCTCTGCGCAGCACCTCACGGCCGCCGCCCAGGCGGTGCGCGCCGGCTCGGAGGCCGCGACCACCACCGGCGACCCCGGAGCCAGCGGCCAGCTCTGGACCAGCGCGATGGCGATGGCCTTGGCGCCGTTCCTCTACGCGGCCGCGGCAGACGGCCGGCGGATCATGGACGTCGCCCAGTGGATCGAGCGCGAGGAGCGCGACGAGGTGCTCGCCATCCTCCAGCGCATCGACAAGACGGCCGCCCACGCGCACGAGACGACGTTCTTCCGCAGCGACCCGACACGGTCGAGCTTCTTCCACCTCATGTACCAGATCCTGAGCGTCTACGGCGATCCGACGGTGGCGGCGAGCGAGGCCAAGGACGAGATCGTGGCCAGCGAACTGCTCGACGGCGGCCGGCACACGCTGTACCTCACCGCCCCGGAGCACGACCAGGCCCGGTTCCAGCCGCTGTTCGCTGCGATGGTGCGCGAGGTGCTCGCGGCCGTGAGCGACCGGTTCGCCTCGGAGCGCACCCCGCTGGACCCGCCGCTGCTGCTGCTGCTCGACGAAGCGGTCGGCGTCGCCTCCGTGGAGGACCTGGCCTCGATCGCGTCGAGCGGTGCGCCCAAGGGCGTCCAGGTGGTCAGCATCTTCCAGGACCTGGGCCGCTTCGACGGGCTGCACGCCAATGCCGCGGGACTGCTGGCCAAGAGTCACCGGGCCATGCTGATCACCGCCGGCGAGCACGACCTGCCCGCGGGGGAGATGTCGATCGAGCGCCAGCAGTGGGCCGAGCTCGGTGCGCAGCTCTCGCCGGGGGACGCGGCGCTGATCTGCGGGAACGGCAAGCCGGTCCGCCTGAGCCTGCGGCGCTGGTACCGGGACGCCGAGCTGTCCCGGCTGGTCGACACCGCCCAGGACGCGGTCGCCCCCAGCGAGCGGCGACTGCCCAGCGTGTACCGGTCACCGATCGACACCGCCCCGGCGTTCTCGCTGGCCCGTCAGACCCGGGCCTGGCTGCATAGCAGGCGGACCGGCGACGACGCGGTGACGGGCGAACGAGCGCCTGCGGGGCAGCGCGGCGACAGCCGCTACGCCGAGCTGTTCGAGCTGCCCGAGGAGGAGGCCCCGCCGGACAACGTCACGCAGCTTCCGGATCCTCGCGACCGGTCCCGGCGCTGACCAGGGACTCGGTCGGTCGGCTGCAGCAGCTCACGGCACGAGCACCACCTTGCCGACGGTCGCGCGGGATTCCAATGCCCGGTGCGCCACGGCCGCCTCGGCCAGGGGGAAGGTCTGGATCTGAGGCGTCAGGCGTCCCGTGGCTGCTTCCTCCAGCGCACGGGTCTCCAGCTCGCGCAGGCCACCCGGTCGCTGGAGAAGCCGCGGCCCGATGGCCCATGTCGCCGTGAGCCCCTTGGCGGCGAGGTCCTCGGTCGTGAGCGGTGTCAGCTCGCCGGATGCGTTGCCGTACAGCACCAACCGACCAGCGACCCCCAGGAGCTCCAGCGCCGACCGGCCACGCGTGCCGCCGACACCGTCGAGCACCACGCTGACGTCCTGGCCACCGAGCGATTCGCGCACCTGGTCGCTCCAGCCGCTCCGGTCGTAGTCGACGGCGATGGCTCCCAGCGCTCGGGTCCGCTCGGTCTTGTCCGGGCCGCCCGCTGCGCCGACGACGATCGCTCCGACCCGTTGTGCCGCCTGGACGAACAGGGTCCCCAAACCCCCGGCGGCCGCCGTCACCAGGACCACGTCCTGCTTGGTGAGCGCGGCGACGTCGAGGATGCCCAGGGCGGTCCTCCCGGTGCCGATCATCGCGACGGCCACGGCGGCGTCGAGCTGGTCGGGGATCAAATGGACGCCGTCGACCGCGGTCACCGCCGCCGTCGCGTACCCACCGTTCGCCCCGCCGAGGTGGGCGACCGCCCGCCGCCCGGTCCATGCCGGGTCGACGCCAGGGCCGACGGCGTCGATCGTGCCTGCGACCTCGCGGCCGGGAGTCATCGGCAGGTCGGGCACCGGGAACGGCCCCGATCGCAAGCCGCGGCGGATGGCCGTGTCGATCAGGTGGACGCCGCTGGACTCGACAGCGATGCGGGCCTGTCCCTCCCCGGGAACCAGGTCAGGGAGCTCCTCGTAGAGCAGGTTCTCGGGCGGTCCGAACTCGTGCTGGCGGATGGCGAGCATGACCTGGACGGTACGGACCCTGCCCGTCCTGCGGCACCAGGCGCTGGGCCGATATCGCGTCGGTCTGCGGACCTAGGACCAACATCCCGGTCAGAGGTGCTGACGGACCAGTAGGCACGTGCCACAGAAATTGTGAATTTCTGCCACAACTGCCGGTTTCTCACCGTAACGGCTACTTAACATCGTCGCAGGCGCCGCAGGCCGGGGAGCTCCATAGGCGAGGCGGGGAGGAGACGGAGAGCGATGGCGAGGTTTGACGGCGGAGCGGGGCCTGGACACATGGCGCGTGCTGGGCTCCGATCGATGACGGAGATGCCGCGGTGATCGGCTCGGTGCTGGTGACGTTGACGGACGCCGACCTGCTCGACCTGGTCCGTCGTGGTGACGAGAGTGCGTTCACCGAGCTGTACACACGGCATCGCGACGTGGCCCAGCGCATGGCCTCGACGTACTGCCGGTCCGGTGAGGCCGACGACCTGGTCGACGTGGCGTTCGAGAAGGTCCTCGGCGCGCTGCGCCGGGGCAGTGGGCCGACCGGTGCCTTCCGGGCCTACCTGTTCGTCACGCTGCGCAGGCTTGCCGCCGAGCAGGCCGAGCGCCCGCGGGAGTGGCCCGTGGACGAGCTGCCGGAGCCACTTGCGGCCGCGCATGCGATGCCCACTCCGGACGCTGCCGAGCGCGACCTGATCACCGGGGCATTCGAGACACTCCCCGGCCGCTGGCAGGCGGTGTTGTGGCACACCGCGGTCGAGGGGCGCCACCCGCGGGAGCTCGCCTCGGTCCTCGGGATGTCGGCCAACGCCGTCTCGGCACTGGCCTACCGGGCGCGGGAACGGTTGCGCCAGGCCTATCTCCAGGCTCACCTGCAGGCTGCTCCCCGGCCTGCGTGTGAGCCGCATCGGTCCAGCCTCGGCGCTTACGTCCGTGACGGCCAGAACGCCCGGGAACGCCAGGCGACCGTCGAGCACCTGGAGCGGTGCCGTTCGTGCCAAGCCCTGGTGGCCGAGTTGCTCGACGTCAACCGGTCGTTGGCCCGGGCGGTGCTGCCGATGGTCGTCACCGCTTCGGCGGGCACGCTCGACGCGGTCCTCGCCAGCAGTGCCGTGGTATCCGAGGTGGGCACGGCCGCCAAGCGCTCGTTGACCACCTGGGCGCGCATGCACTCGGTCCGCGGAGTGGTCGGCGGGGTCGCTGCGTCGTCGGCGCTGCTGTTCGGGGTCACGCACCTTCGGCCCCACTTCAGCGACGACCGTCCGCAGCCGCCTGCGGTGGACACGACCGTCGACGACGCCCCGGACGGCGGCGCAGCTGCCGTGGCCGGGACGACGGTGGTCGACCCGATGCTGGCCTCGAGGACCACGCCGTGCCCAGTCGGTGAGCTCGGCGGGCTCGGCGAGTCGAGTCCCGGAGCCGCCGCGGGGTCGGGGTCGTCCGACGCCGGGACAACCACGGCGACCACCGTGCCCGGCCTGATCAGCTCGGTGCTCGAACCGGTGATCGCTGGGCTGTCACCGACGACGACGGTGCCCCCAGGGTCGGCGACGTTGACCGAGGTGGTCTGCACCCTGAAGGAGCCCGGCCGGGGCGACCTCACCGTCGTGGTCACCGGCGCGGGCGACGTGCTCGACACCGGGGATCAGGGCACCGATCTCGGCAGCCCGTTGGGCGAGGTCCTGCCGGTCGATGCCAAGGTCACCATCGACCTGACCGACGGCGCTCGTGTCGCACTGGAGGCCGGGCTACCTGACGCTTGCGAGGTCGCGCCGGACCGGCAGTCCCTGATCTGCACCATCGACACGCTGCTCCCCGGGGCGCTGAGCGAGGCCACCGTCGGGCTCGAGGTCGACGCGCCCCCGCAGGGCGCACCGTCGGCAACGGTGACCCTCAGCGAAGGCGACCAGCCGATCGCCACCCAGACGCTCGACCTGTCCCCGGTCACCGACCTCCTCACACCACCTCCTCTGCCCTGACCCGGCGCTCCGCCGGGGTCGGTGATCGGCACACCACATCTCACCTGAGCCGTCGAGGCGTAGCGGTTCGGGCTGGGCCGGCGATGACCCACCGCACGACGACGCCGGTCGATGGTGGCGCACAGCATCCGGGCCTGGCCGCGTCTATTGGGGGAGGTCGACGCAGTTGCCCGAGCCCGGATCGTAGACGGCGTGCGCGTTGGTGGCCACGACGACGCACATCTGGGTCGCCTCGCCACGGTTCTCCGGGCTGTAGCTGGTGGTGTACTGGCCGGGCGCGTCGGTGAGCTCCCACTCACCCGGCGGGTTGCCGTTGGTCCCCGCGTTCTGCGGCTCGATGGTGTTCAGGAAGAAGTGGAAGTGGAGCGAGTCCGGGCCGCCCTCGACATCCGGCTCGAAGCCGTCCCACGTGTACTCCACCGCATAGGTGCCGTCGATCAGGCTCACACCGGTGAGCGCGGCCGCCGGACCGGTCACCGGCGGCTCGGTGGTGGTCGTGGCCGGCGGCTCGGAGCTCGTGGTCGGCGCCTCGGTGGTCGTCGTCTCGGTGTTGTCGGCGGTGGTCGTGTCGTCGTCGCCGTTGTCGTTGGTGAGGTAGATCCCTGCGGCAACCAGCAGTCCTGCGGCCACCAGTCCACCGACGACCGCGGCCACCGGCCGGGACCGGGACGCACCTGAGGACGGCGTGCGGCCGCCGCCAGAGCCAGAGCCTGAGCCCGCGGAACCAGTCCCGCGCGGCGGCGAGCTCGGTGCTGTCTGTGCAGTCTGTGACGTCCGGCGAACAGGAGGCGCAGGAACGTGGACGGTTGGTGGCGGCGGCGACCCTCCGACCCGGGGCTGGGCCTGCGTCGTCGAGCCTGCGGCGGCCTGCTCCGAGGCCACGACCGGAATGGCGCCGCCGGGTGGGGTGACCGGGCCAGGAGGCGGGGCCTCGACCGTCTCCGGTCCTGCCGGACCTGTCGGAGCGGTCGCCGCTGCCGCACCTGCGACTGCCGCAGGCCCGGTCCCGGCCGGTGCCGGCCGCGGCGCGATGACCTCCTGGGGGTTGATGGTCTCGATGGTGGGGACGATCTCGGTGTCGAGGCTGTGGCCGGCACCGCGCTCTGCGGCCACGATCGCCGCGCCCAGCGCGACCCCGTGCTTCGGGTGGGCGTCGACCGCGACCGGCCGCCGCAGCTCCGAGCCGACCAGCTGGGCGACCAGCGGCAAGCGGGACGAGCCTCCGACCAGCAGCACCGACTGCAGACTCTCTGGCGCGACGTTGGCCGACGCCAGCGCGCGCCGCAGGGCGCCGATCGAGTCGGCCAGCGCGGGCCTGATCATCCCCTCGAGCTCCGAACGGGTCAGCCGCACCTCGGTCTGGATGTTCGGCAGTAGCACCGGGATCGTGACGTCGACGTCGCTGGCCAGCGCCTCCTTGGCGTCGACGCACTCCTGGCGGAGCCGGGCCATCGCTGTGACCGCGGTGGGGTCCGCCGGGTCGAGGTCGTCGAGCGCGCTGCCGATCGTCGACGACACGTGATGGAACACGGCCTGGTCGAAGTCGATCCCGCCGAGCCGCTCGACGCCTTCGGGCGCGCCGAGGACCTCCCAGCCGCTGGTCGTGCGCCGCAGCACCGCCGCGTCGAACGTCCCACCGCCGAGGTCGTAGACCGCCACGGTGCTGCCGACCTCGACCCGCTCCTGGGAGGCGTAGTGGATCGCGGCCGCTTCGGGCTCGGTGATCGTCGATACCCGCTCGGCGTCGGCCATCCGGAAGACCTGGCGGAGCAGGTCCAGCTTGAACGGTCCCCAGTTGGCGGGATGCGACACCGTGGTGCCGGCGGGCCGTTCACCCTCACGCTCGGAGACGTGGTCGACCACCCAGGCCAGCAGCCGCGCGGTCAGCGCGTCGGGGGAGTAGGGCGTGCCGCCCACCATGATCGGCGTGGGGTCGCCGAAGCGCCGCTTGAACTCACGGGCGATCCGCTCGGGCTCCGTGACCGCGCGGCGGGCGGCGGCGTCGCCGGTCAGCAAGGTGCCGTCGTCGCGCAGCAGGACCACCGAAGGGATCACCGGTGCGCGGCTGCCGAGACTGGCGATCTCGACCCGCCCGTCTCGCCACACCGCGGCCGCGGTGAAAGTAGTCCCGAGATCGATGCCGAGGTAGTACGTCATCCCGCCCTCTTCTTGTCCTTCTGCCCGGGCCCGCCGGGCTCGCCCTTGGTTCGGAGCCGACGGCGCTGCCCACGGCCGTCGGCCTCCTGTCTTACCTGCTTCTACTTTCTCGCAGATTTCGCCGCTGTGGTGCCCCGGGCCGATACGGGGATGTCCCCGACCCGCTCCTGGTTCGCCCAACGGACGAAGAGCCCGGCGAGCACGGGCCACAGCAGCGGCAGGTTGCCGACCTTCATGATCACCCCGGCGGCCTGCTGGTCGTCCAGCGCGTCGAAGCCGCCGACCCGGGGCGCCAGCTCGTAGACCGCGTAGAGCGGCGTGCCGGCGAAGGTCAGGAACCCTCCCGGCACCATCGGCACCAGGCCCGCGGCGAGGAACAGGTAGACGCAGCGGGCCGGATACGAGGGCTTGAGCTCGTCGAGCGGGCCACACACCGGCAGCCACAGCACCAGCGCGGACAGCAACCACGCGAGGTCGAGAGCGAACGAGCCGGCCTGGTTGGTCCGCAGGGCGTCGACGGTCACCGGAGCGTGGGTCACGATCAGCACCACGTTGAAGAGCACGCCCGCCACCAGGGGCCGGGCCAGCAGGCTGACCAGGCGGTACGCCCGTAGCCGGGACAGACCGCGCCGCAGTGCCGCTTCGGGGAGGCCGAGCATCAGCAACGGCGCGGCCGCCATCGTGTACAGCAGGTACTGCGCCATGTGCGCGCTGGCCAGGTAGCCCGCGCCCAGGGTGCCCAGCGGCCAGTCGGTCGAGGCCCACAGCAGCGCCCAACCGGCGACGAAGAACCATCGCTTGCGGTGGTCGGGCCGGTCGTGGCACGCCCACAGGTACCCGGCCAGCACCCCGACCATGAACAGCCAGATGCCCGGGTACGGCCGCGGGCTCCAGCTCCACGGGTCGGTCGATGCCGCGCACCACCAGGTCACGAGCGGGCCCCACTGCTCTCGCGGCTGCTCTCGCTGCCGGTTTCCTCGGCCTCTGGGCCCCAGTTCGCCATCAGCAGGGGGAGGTCGTTGACCCAGTCCTCGCGTCGCACGCCGAACGGGTACACCACGTGTGCCTGGTCGTCGGGGGTGTAGGCGATGAGCTGAGCGGCGTGGGCGACGTTGTAGTCGCCGTCTGCGGTCGGCTCGCTGCCGTCCTCGGCCGGCTCGACCATCGACCCCGCCACCTGCGCTGCAGCCTCGGCGGCGGCGATCTCTTCGATGGTCCCGGTCAGGCCGACGAACTGCGGGTCGAACTGGTCGAGCCACTGGCGCAGCCGCTCGGGGGTGTCGCGGTCGGGATCGGTGGTGACGAACACGACGGTCGGCTCGGGCATCCCCGGGGTCTCCAGTGCCGCCGACAGCGTCGCCATGTGGACCGGGCAGACGTCCGGGCAGTTGGTGTAGCCGAAGAACAGCAGCGTCAGCCGTCCCTCGGTCTCGGCCCGGAAGTCGAAGGGTCGACCCTCGGTGTCAGTCAGCGTGAAGTCCGGGCGGGCCAGTGGCGGTGCGACCGGCGAGCCGCCCCACGCCGGCGCTTCGGCGTCGTCGTCCCGGCCTTGTGCCACGGCGACCGCGCCCACCAGGAACAGAGCTGCGGCACCGACCGCCACCATCGCGGCGATCAGCCTGATGCGCTCGGGGGTGCGGTCAGAGGTCGTCGAAGCCGGAGTCGTCGCTGGGGAATCGGTCGATGCCCTCGATTGGTTCGAGGGCTCGCTCAGAGGCTCGGTCGGGGTGGTCATCGGAGGCCTCGCCAACCGTAGCGACCTGCGTCTGAGCCGGGGCAATCGACGGTTCGACCGTCGTCGGCCGTCGGAGCAGGTCGCGCAGCAGCACCACCAGCACCACGCCCGCCACGCCGACCGGCCACCAGTCGACCACCAGGTCCCAGCCATCGTCGGACTCGTCGTCGGCGGCCGCGGCGTCGCCGATCTCGTTGACGTCCTCGGGGAGGATGGTGGGCAACGGGTCGGCGTCGCGGGCGGTGAGCAGTGCCGTGAGGTAGCGGATCTCGGTCTGCTGGCTCTCGGCGATCGTGCGGGCCAGCGCCTCGACCTCGCCCTCGTCGACCAGCTCGGTGGCCAGGAGTGCCATGCGCACACCACCCTCGTGGTGGCGGACCATCAGCTGGAGGAACTCCACCTCAGCCCGCTCGCCGGTGGCCCGGCCGAGCTGCTCCATCTCGCTGTCGCTGGCCATGCCTGGCATCCCGTCGCCGTCGCCCTCCTCGTGGGCATCGCCGTGGGTCCATTCCATCGGCGGATCGGTGCTGGACGGCGGCTGTTCCCAGACGTCGAGCCAGCCCCGCATCTGGCCAATCTGGGCCTGCTGGGTCAGTGCGATGTCCGCAGCGACGACGCGGAGGTCCTCGTTCTCGGTGCGCTCGCGCAGCAGCTCGGCCATCTCGACGCCCTGGGCATGATGGGCCCGCATGTCCCGCGCGAACCCGACGTCGGCCGAGTCCTCGTCCGGGACCTCGTCGCGGGTCAGGTTGGTCCCGGCGACGACCGCGCCTGCGACGATCACCGCCAGTCCCGCCAGCCGGAGGATGGTGCGGATCACGTCAGCGGGTCTCCGACGCACCGCCCGTGCACGGCGCACCGGGCTCGGGTGAGGTCGCCGCCTCGCGGTAGGTCGCGAGGAACTGGTCGACCGCGGCCGCCGGGAGGGCGTCGACGGCGAGCTGGGCACCCCAGGCCGAGAGGACGATCGGTGCCCCGAGCTGGGTCTCGGTCCAGGGCGACGCGAGCGTGTAGGGCTGGTTGGCCAATGCCTCGACCTGGTCGACCTGCTCGGCCGGGAGGCCGGGCTCGTAGGTGATCCACACCGCGCCGTGCTCCAGCGAGTGGACCCCGGCCTCGCTGAAGATCGGCTGGTCGTAGAAGCCGCAGTTCTGCCACACGGGGGCATGGTCGCCCCCGACGGGCGGGGTCTGCGGATAGTCGACCCTGACGGTGACGTGGTTGTTGGAGGCGACGTCGTACGTGAGCACCTCGTTCAGCGGCAGCGGCTCGACGGACGTGGTGTCCTCGACCGACAGCGAGCCGTCGCCGTCGCCACTGACGGCGTCGCCGTCGTCGTCGTCACCGCCGCAGGCGCCGAGGAGCCCGACAGCGGAGACCGACAGCGCGGCGAGCGTGCCCAGCGTCCGTCCCGTCCGTGATTGCCAAGTGAGCATCGCCAGCTCGTCCCTCCCGGGTCGCCGCCCCGCGACGACCACGAGACGATATAGCGAACCGACAGGCATCCCGAGCCCGAGGGAGTCGTCCGTGTCTCTCGATGAAGTTGCCTCGCTCCGACGAGTAGCCTGCTGCGGGACAAACGTGCGGGCGGGCGCCCTGGGGAGGACGATGCACCCCGATGTGCCGCAGGAGCAGGCGTACTTCGACCATGCTGCCGACCTGCGCGACCGCCTGGAGGCCAACCTCGACCGGGCGGCGTCGTTGGCCGCCGACCCGAAGACCGCGGCCGACCTCCGCCGCCGGGTCGGCGCGCTCGGCGTGGTCGACCCGGGACAGGCCGTCGCCTTCGGGCGGATCGATGTCGACGGCAAGCGCTGGTACATCGGCCGCGGCGCGATCTGGGACGAGAACGACGACCTGCTGGTGGTGAACTGGCAGGCCCCGATCGCCGCGCCGTTCTACATCGCCACCCGCGACAGCCCCGAGGGTCTCGACGCCCGGCGGATCTTCCGCTGCAAGGAGAACCGGATCGTCGACATCGACGAGCTGGTGTTCAACGGGGTGGCGAGCGCGGTCGACGAGGGCGAGCTGCCCGAGCCGGTGATCACCGACGGTCTGCTCGAGGCCCTCGGCCGCGAGCGGTCCGGGGCGCTGGCCGAGATCGTCACCACCATCCAGAGCGCGCAGTACGACGTTGTGGCCCGCGACGCCGAGCAGCTGCTGATCGTCCAGGGTGGGCCGGGCACCGGCAAGACCGTGGTGGGGCTGCACCGGGTGTCGTGGCTGCTGTTCAACCGGGGCGAGGAGCTCCGTGCCAACGACGTGTTGGTGGTCGGGCCGAACCCGGCGTTCCTGCGCTACGTGTCTGCGGTCCTCCCCGCGCTCGGCGAGGGGGCGGTGGTCCAGCTGCCGCTGGCCAGTCTCGGGCCACGGGTGCCGATCGACCGGGTCGACCCGCTGAACGTGCGGCGGCTCAAGGGCGACCGCCGGATGCTGCGGCTCCTGGTCCGGGCGGTCCGCAACCGCCAGCGGGTGCGTCGTGGCTCCGTGGAGTTCACCGTCGAGGGCCGCAAGGTCGAGATCGGCGGCGATCGGCTGCTGGGCCGGGCGCGTCAGGTGGCTGGTCATCCCCACAACGAGGCGCGCCGTGCCCTGCGCGCCTTCCTGATCGGCGAGGCCCGCGAGCAGTTGCAGCAGCGGGCGCTGCGCGACCCGTCGGCGGCCAAGATCACCCTGCAGGGCGATGCCGTCCGCGAGATCGACAGCCTGCTCGACCGGGTGTGGCCCAACCTGACGCCGCAGGCGTTCCTGTCCGAGCTGCTCTCGACCCGCCAGCAGCTCGACGCCGCAGCGGTCGGCCTGCTCACCGACGAGGAGATCGAGCTGCTGATGCAGCCGAGGGACTCGGGTCTCAGTGCCCGCACCTGGTCGGTCGACGACGTCGCTCTGCTCGACCTGGCCGATGCCCTGCTCAACGGCGGCGGGCCGACCTACGAGCACATCGTGGTCGACGAAGCGCAGGACCTGTCGCCGATGCAGTTCGAGTCGGTACGGCGCCGGTCGCGCACCGGGTGGATGACGGTCCTGGGCGACCTGGCCCAGGCCACCAGCCCGTGGGCTCCGTCCTCGTGGGAGGAGGTCGCGCTGCACCTGCGGCGCGACCGGGTGCCGACCGAGATCGCCGAGCTGACGCTGGGCTATCGCCTGCCCTGCGAGGTCCACGATGTCGCCATGCGGTTGCTACCCGAGATCGCCCCCGGCCTGCGGAGCCCCGAGTCGCTTCGCTCGTCCGGCCATCCGGTCACCGTGGTGACGACCTCCTCGGAAGAGCTGGGCGACGAGGTCGCGCGGGCCGTGCGCTCGATGCCGGGCACCGGGCTGATCGGGGTCATCGCCGCCGCCGACGACCGCCCCGCCGTCACCGAGGCACTTGACGAGGTCGGCTTGAGCTGGTCGCCCGAGCTGGACGCCGCGGCCTCGCCGATCACCGTGGTCGGCATCGAGGGCACGAAGGGCCTCGAGTTCGATCACGTCGTGGTGGTCGAGCCCGGGCATCTGGTCGACGAGTCACCCCAGGGCCTGCGGGCGCTGTTCGTCGCCCTGACCCGGCCGACGAGCCGGCTGGCGGTGGTCCACGCCAAGCCACTGCCCGCCGTGCTCAGCCACGGCGGGCTCCCCGACGAGCCCGAGGTGACCCGCGAACTGGAGGCTCTCGACCTGTTCGACGAAGTCGACGAGGTCGACGACCACCGCGAGGCGGACGACGTGGGCGCGGAGTACCTGTTCGGAGAGGCGGGCGAGCGCGACGAGCTGGACGGCGGTGTCATGCGCGTCGACTTCGACGAGCCCGACGAAGCGGACGGCCGCTACGTGCCCGACGAGCTGGGCGAGCCCGAAGCCGACCAGCCGGATCCGGAACCCGGGCCCGACGCCATCGCCCCGGCCGTCAGCCCGCCTGCCCCGGCCGGTGTCGAGGCACGGACGCCAGGGGAGCGGACCAACGGCAACATCGACCTGCGCGCCGAGTCACCGGCCCCGGACCCGCTTCTCGCACTGGACCGTGAGATGGCCCGGGCCATCGCGGCGAAGCTCGCCGAGGCACTCACCCGGTACGCTGCGCCGACCCTGATCCCCCTGGTCGTCGAGGAGATGACGGACATCCTGCAGGCCAAGCGTGAGCATTGACGGCGCTCGGCCGTGGTGGATGGACGCAGTCATCTACCAGATCTATCCCCGATCCTTCTGCGACACCTCCGGCGACGGCGTCGGCGACCTCGGTGGGATCCGGCGCCATCTCGACCATCTGTCCTGGCTCGGCGTCGACGCGCTGTGGCTGTCGCCGATCTTCCCGTCGCCGATGGCCGACCACGGCTACGACGTCGCCGACTACTGCGACGTCGACCCGCTGTTCGGCTCGCTGGCCGAGCTCGATCAGCTGGTCGCCGAGGCCCACGTCCGCGGCCTGCGGGTGGTGCTGGACTGGGTGCCCAACCACTCCAGCGACCAGCACCCCTGGTTCGTCGCCTCGCGCTCGTCCCGCGACGATCCCAAGCGTGACTGGTACCTGTGGGTCGACGGCCAGCCGGAGCGACCCCCGACCGACTGGAACGCCGCCTTCCCGCCCGGCCCCGCCTGGACCTGGGATGACGGCACCGAAGCCTGGTACTACCACCGGTACACCCCCCAGCAGCCCGACCTCAACTGGGCCAACCCCGCCGTCGAGGCGGCGATGTATGACACCCTGCGGTTCTGGCTCGACCGGGGGATCGACGGCTTCCGCATGGACGTCATCCACCAGATCGGCAAGGACCCCGCCCGCCTGGCCCGTGCCGACCTCGACGGGCCGACCGATGCGGCCCGCACCCACGAGCTGATCCGCCGGATCCGCCGTCTGGTCGACGGCTACGACGGCGACCGGGTGGTCATCGGCGAGGTGTACATCCTCGACGTCGAGCAGGTGGCCGAGTACCTCGGGGCCTCAGCCGGTGAGCTGCACCTGGCGTTCAACTTCGTGCCGCTGTTCCTCGGTTGGGAGGCCGCCATGTGGCGCGACCATCTCGCCATGGCCGCCCGCGCCCACGGCGACCGGGGCGCGTGGCCGACGTGGGTGCTGTCCAGCCACGACATCCCGCGGCAACGCACCCGGTTGGGGAGCGAAGCAGCCGCCCGGGCCGCGGCGGTGGTGCTGTTGGGCCTGCGGGGCACACCGTTCCTCTATGCCGGCGAGGAGCTCGGTCTCGAGGATGCGGTCGTGCCCCCGGAGCAGATGGAGGACCCGGCCGGCTTCCGGGACGGCTGTCGCGCCCCGGTGCCCTGGGACGCCGGGCCGACGCACGGCTGGACGGACAGGCCGCCGTGGTTGCCGTGGCCCCCCGACCCCGAGGGCCGGAACCTGGTGACGCTGCGCGACGACCCGGCCTCGATCGTGCACCTGTACCGGCGTCTGCTCGCCGTCCGCCGCGCGTCGCCCGCGCTGCGCGCCGGCGACCAGACCATGCTCGTGGAGACGCCCGCCGACGTCCTGGCCTGGGAACGCCATGAGCCGGCGACCGGCGACCGCCGTGTCGTCGCCGTCAGCTTCGCCGACGAACCCCGGTCGTTCTCTCCCGGCGCCGACAGCTGGTCGGTCGAGGCCGTCAGCGACGGCGTGGGCGAGGGGAAACCGTTCGCGGGTGCGCTCGCCCCCCACCAGGCCGTGGTGCTGCGCCCCTGACCCCGTTCCGGCGCTGGTTGCGGGTCTCGCGACGTCCGATCGCCTGAAGCCCACTCGTCAGTCGACCAGGAGCTGGATCGCCGCCCGGGCGTCGGCGATCGGCTCGACCAGGTCGCGGATCAGCTCCTGGTGGACCGGGTGGTTCCGGTAGACGAGGTAGTCCTCGGCGGAGTCGAAGTCGCCGATCACCGCGTAGTCCCACGCGGTGTCCGTGATGCCCGCGTCGGGCCCGTGCCGATAGGCGCGGATCTGACCGATGGCCTCCGGGAGGGCACTGAGCCCGGACGACAGCCTGGCGATCTGCTCCTCGGTGGTCCCCTCGCGGAAGCGGAACAGGACGATGTGCCGGACGGTCACGCTGGCCTCCCAAGTACGACAGCTACTGCAAGCCCTGGTAGGCCCCGCCGTCGACAGGGACGGCTGCGCCGGTCACGAAGCGTGCGGCGTCCGAGCACAGGAACGCGACGACGGCGCCGAAGTCCTCGGGTCGACCCACGGCGCCAGCCGGGATGCTCCCCGCGGCCGAGGTCAGGTCGCCCCGGTAGAGCTGGCGGAGGCGGTCGGTGGCATGGAGCCCGGGCTGCACCGAGTTGACGGTCACTCCTCGACCGGCGACCTCGCGGGCCAGCGTCTTGAGGAACCCGGTCACACCCGCCCGCGCGGTGTTGGACAGGATCAGGTCGCCGATCGGTTGGCGGACCGAGATCGACGTGACCGCCACCACCCGGCCCCACCCGCGCTCGCACATCGCGGGCACGGCGGCATGGCACATAGCGACCGTGGACAGCAGGTTCAGCGCCAGGGCAGAGGCGTAGGCATCCAGGGGGGTGGCGGCGAAGTTGCCCGGCGGTGGCCCGCCGGCGTTGGGGACCAGGATGTCGATGCCCCCGAGTGCCTCGACCGCCTGTTCGACGAACGCCGTGGCGCCCTCGACGCTCGACACGTCCGCTTCGATCGGGACCGCGCCCTCGATCTGCGCGGCCGCTGCGCCCAACCGGTCGCTGTTCCGGCCACACAGGGCGACCTGCGCACCCTCCGCGGCGAGGGCTCGGGCGGCCGCAAACCCCAACCCGGCCGACGAACCGGCGATCGCGGCCCGGCGCCCAGCAATCCCAAGATCCACACCCGGCACGCTACTGAATATCTACCGGGAAGCTGCTGGTCGCCTACACCTTGACCCGTTCCAATCCCAACATCACCAATGTGTGAAGCCGTTCGTCTCCGCGGTACGACGACACAATCCCCTGGGATGTGAGGCGACGCGCCATCCTCGCAGTTCGGTGCGTCATCTCGTCGAACTGGTGAGGGCAGATGCGACCTATGCCATGTCCCTACAGCAGCAGGAGGCCATCGAATCCCCGGCCGCCTGGCTGACGACGGTCGCCAGTCGTATCTGCCTCGACCTGCTCGGCTCGGCACGGGCCCGGCGGGAGCTCTACGTGGGCGAATGGATCCCCGAGCCGCTGCCCGAACCTGCGGAGTGGATCAGCGGGCGGCCGGGCGTCACAACCGTCGACCCGGCCGACCGGGTCACCCTCGACGAGTCGATCAACATGGCCTTCCTGGTCGTGCTCGAATCGATGACCCCGGCCGAGCGCGTCGCGTTCATCCTTCACGACGTCTTCCGCTACCCCTTCGCCCACGTGGCCGAGGTCACCGGCCGTACCCCGGCGGCCTGTCGCCAGCTGGCCTCCTCCGCCCGCCGCCGTCTCCGCGC
Organism: Acidimicrobiales bacterium; assembly: GCA_050744325.1. Classification (GTDB taxonomy): domain Bacteria; phylum Actinomycetota; class Acidimicrobiia; order Acidimicrobiales; family VFJN01; genus DASXTK01. The sequence continues at coordinate 7,368 of JBOGHK010000170.1, read as the reverse complement.
GGCACAGGCCCCGGTGACTCCGACAGCCCAGCAGGCCGGCATCGTCAGGGACTTCAAGCAGGCATGGGAGGCCAACGACATCGAGGCCCTCATCGGTCTGCTCGACCCCGACGCCACGGTGATCGCCGACGGCGGCGGCCAGCTGACCCGCCTGTAGGCGGATCCCCGGCGCACTTGGCCAGATCGCGCACACGGAACAGTGGCAGGCTTACCCGGTGGCAGAGGACGAGCGCGGTCACCTCGGATTCGTCGACGTGCGGCTGTGGGCCGCCGATGCGGTGGTTCTGTTCGACTGGCTGATGCAGGCTGATCTCGAGCAGTTGGCGTTCGACCACCCGTCGCAGCGCCAAGCCCTGGCCGCGCTTCTCGGAGGCCTGGGCAACGTGCTGGACGTGCCGTCGCGTGCACAACTGGACGATGCCCGCGCCCAGGTCAGTCCGTAGTCGGCGCTGGTTCGGCCAGCGGCAGCAGCACGCGGAACGTCGCGCCCCCGCCTGAGGTGCTGTCGACCTCCGCCGTGCCGCCATGGGCGGTGGCGATCGCAGCGACGATCGACAGCCCCAGCCCCGTTCCGCCGGCGGCCCGGGCCCGGCCGGCGTCGGTGCGGTAGAAGCGCTCGAACACCCGCTGCCTCTGCTCGGTGGTCAGGCCGGGCCCGTGGTCCCGCACCTCCAGGACGGCCATCGGCCGGTCGTCCCGGGAACCCGCCGCCAGCGACAGCTCGACAGCGCTGTCGGGTGGCGTGTGGCGCCGCGCGTTGTCCAGCAGGTTCGAGACCACCTGCCGGAGACGGCTCTCGTCACCGACCACGACCGGCTCGTCGGCGACACTGAGCTCGATGGGTCGCTCCGGCGCGAGCGCCCGCGCCGCATCCACGGCGTCGCGGACCACCGTCGACAGGTCCACGGGCTCGGTGGCCAGCGGCCGCTCCTGGTCCAGCCGTGCCAACACCAGCAGGTCGTCGACCAGCAGGCCCATGCGGGTGGCTTCGTCCTCGATGCGCCCGAAGACGTCAGGAAGCGTGGCCGGGTCGGCGAGCGCTCCCTGGCGGTACAGCTCGGAGAAGCCCCGGATCGAGGTCAGCGGGGTCCGCAGCTCGTGGCTCGCGTCGGCGACGAACTGCCGCATCCGGTTCTCCGACGACCGTGCGCTGGCCTCGGACCGCTCGCGGTCCCGGAAGGCGGTCTCGAGGTGGTCGAGCATGGTGTTGAGCGCGAAGCCGAGCCGTCCGACCTCGGTGCCGGGGTCGGGCTCGGGGATCCGTCGGGTCAGGTCACCGGCTGCGATCTCGCCTGCGGTCCGCTCGATCTCGGCCAGCGGACGCAGCGCGCTTCGCACGATCCCGTACCCGGCCAGTGCGAGACCGCCCAGCACCGCCAGCCCGACCAGCATGTTGATGGCCCGGAGCCGGGCAACGGTGGCATCGACGTCGTCCAGGCTCTGGCCGACGACGATCGTGCCTCCGGGCTCCTCCTCGAAGCTCCTCGGGTCATCTTCGATCGTCAGCGCGACGACGCGCCAGCGACCATCACCGGCGTCGGAATCGACGGTGAACGGACGACCCTCGCGTCCGGCGGCCTCGTCGGTGGTCAGACCGGCCACGTCGGGCGCGGTGTCCCCGTGCCCCAGCGAGGGCGCGGCGTCCTGCACCACCCCTGAGGTATCGAGCACGCTGTAGTGGAACGGGTTCGGCAGAGCGGAGCCCACCTCCACCGACAGCCCACCCGGATTCCGTCGCACGTGCACACGAACGGCAAGTAGCTCGCGGTCGATCTCGTCGACCAGATACCCGCGCAGCAGTCGCCCCCCGGCGAAACCGCTGACGGCAAGGGCCAGAGCAGACAGCAGCAGCAGGCCGGTGACGAGGCGTAGCCACAGGGGGGCGTGGCGCCAGAGGCTCATCGGGACTCGCGTGTCCCGGCGGTATCCGTGTCGCGTGGCGGTCGCAGGATGTAGCCGACGCCGCGCACCGTGTGGATCAACGGGTGCTCCGGGTCGCCGAGCTTGCGCCGCAGGTACGACACATAGGACTCGACGATGTTGGTGTCGCCGTCGAAGTGGTAGCCCCACACCTGGTCGAGGATCTGGGTCTTGGACACCACCCGGCCGGCGTTGAGCATCAGGTAGCGCAGCAGGTTGAACTCGGTCGGCGACAGCGCGACCTCGCGCCCACTCCGGCGGACGTCGTGGCTGGCGTCGTCCAGCTCGAGGTCGCCCACCACCAGCCGCTCCGCCGCGTCGGCGCCGTGGCCCACGCGGCGCAGCACGGCCCGGATCCGTGCGACGAGCTCCTCCAGGCTGAAGGGCTTGGTCACGTAGTCGTCGCCGCCGAGCGTCAGGCCGGCCACCTTGTCGTGGTTGGCGTCGCGAGCGCTGAGGAACACCACCGGCACCGGGCGGTAGGCCTCCTGCAGCCGGCGCAGCACGGTGAACCCGTCGATGTCGGGCAGCATGATGTCCAGCACGATGAGGTCGGGGTGGTGCCGCTCGGCAGCGCGGACTGCGTCGAGCCCGTTGGTCGCGGTGACCACCTCGAACCCCGCGAAGCGCAGGCTGGTCGAGAGCACCTCGACGATGTTGGGCTCGTCGTCCACCACCAGCAGGCGCGCTTCAGGCGCGTTCGGAGCCACGAGGTCGAACATAACCGTCTGACGTGGGCAGATGGGGTTATCGGCCGTCATTCACAGCGAACTCTCAGGAGGCGCTCAGCCCGAAGTCAGCCTCAGTCGCCAGAGTGCACCTCGTGAACCAGAACGTGACCGAGGAACCGGAGGCGTCGACAGGGCCGGCTGGTCGGGTCACGTCGACGACCGAGACCGAGCACACACCATCACCGCCACCCCCCAGCCCGCCCTTGGGGCCCCCGTCCGCCAGGGGGCCTCAGGGGCGGCCCCCCTCGCGCGGCAAGGTCGCCTTGGCGGTCGGTGCCGTCGTCCTGGCACTGGCCAGCGGGGTCGCCGGAGCACTCGGTGCTTTGGCGCTCGACGACGATGACGACCAGGCCCCGATCTCCTCGATCGACGACACGTCGTCCAACGACGGCAACGGCCGGTCCGACTCCGACCAGGAGGACGACGCTCAGCCGGACGAGCCGCTGTCCCAGGCCGCAGCCGAGGTCCTGCCGAGCGTGGTCTCGATCACTGCCGGCGGCGAGCAGTTCTCGGGCCAGGGCTCCGGGGTGATCATCAGCGACGAGGGCTACGTCCTCACGAACAACCACGTGGTCGCCCAGGCCGAGAACGGCGGCGACCTGAGCGTCACGCTCGCCGACGGCACCACGGCGTCGGCCGAGATCGTTGGCCGTGATCCAGCGTCCGACCTGGCGGTCATCCAGATCCAGGACGTCGACGAGCTGTCGGCTGTGACCCCGGCGAGCCTGGGGAGCAGCAGCGACCTGGTGGTCGGCGACACCGTCCTGGCGATCGGTAGCCCGCTCGGGCTCGACGGCTCGGTCACCTCCGGCATCGTCAGCGCCCTGAACCGGGCGATCACCCTGAGCGGCGACTCGTCGCCGTTCGGTGGAGGCGGCTCGGCGACGACCGCCGTGATCGACGCCATCCAGACCGACACCGCGATCAACCCGGGGAACTCCGGTGGCCCGCTGGTCAACACCGACGGCGACGTGGTCGGGATCAACTCGGCCATCGCCTCGCTGGCCCAGGGGACCACCAGCCAGTCGGGCAACATCGGCGTCGGGTTCGCCATCCCGATCGACGACGCCCGTGACGTCGCCGACCAGCTGATCGAGGACGGTGAGGTCACCTACCCCTTCCTGGGCGTGCAGCTCGCGGACACGATCGAGGGCCGCGACGACCAGGCGACCGGGCCTGTGGTGGCTGGCGTCGAGGAGGGCAGTCCGGCCGAGGATGCCGGTCTGCAGGAAGGCGACGTGGTCACCGCCATCGACGGCGAGCCGGTGCGGGACAGCGCAGCGCTGACCGCAGCGATCCGCTCCCATGCCCCGGGCGAAGAGGTCACCCTCACCATTCGCCGGGACGACGGGGAGTCCGAGGTCACCGCCACCCTCGGCACGCTCGACACCGCCGGCGACTGACCGCCCCTGGCCGCCCAGCCCCGAAGCCCGTGCCCCCCGGGCTTCGGGGGCTCGGGTGCGTGGTCGGCCACGTTCCTCGATCCGCGCCGGGTCGTGTGGTTGACTGCGCGGGCCCAGCGAGTCAGCCACCCAAGGAGTCAGCCGTGACAGTTGCCAAGGTCATCGAGATCAGCTCGACCTCGACCGAGGACTTCGAGGACGCCATACGCCAAGGCATCGCCAAGGCCTCCGAGACCGTCCGCGGCATCGAGGGCGCCTGGGTCAAGGAGCAGAAGGTTGCGGTGTCGGGCGGTCAGGTCACCGAGTACCAGGTCAACCTGACGGTCACCTTCACGCTCGACTGACCGCGCGGGGGCTGCACCAGCGCCCCTATGGACTAGCGAGCCGCTGGGCGGGCGGACCATCCTTCGGCCCGGTGCACCACATGGCCGCGGGCCATCGTGAGCAGGACGTCGATGTCGGCGATCACGTCGGGCGGCACCGCTGTCGGGTCATGGGACAGCACGACGAGGTCGGCGTGGAGTCCCTCGGCGACGCGGCCCGTGACGTGCTCGCGCTGCTGCGCGATCGCACCGCCCCTGGTGTACATCCCGACCGCCTCGGTCGGGCTCAGTCCCTGGGCTGGTTCGAAGCCTGAGCGGGTGACGGCGGCCGCGATGCCGGCGAGCACGTCGGTGCCTTCGACCGGCGCGTTGGACGATCCCGCGAGCACCACGCCCGCGTCGGCCAGGCTGCGGAACGGGTAGGCGCGACTGGCCCGTTCGACCCCGAGGCGGGAGCACAGCCATGACGCCTGGCTGCGCAGGATCGGCGGCTGGACGACGGCCGAGAGCCCTAGCTCGGCGAACCGGTCGGCGGCCTCCTGGTCGAGCAGGGAAGCCTGGGTGATCCGATGCCGCGGACCGGTCCCCGGGCTGGGCGGGTGGCGTCGGGCGAGCTCGGCGAACAGGTCGAGGGCCAGGGCATTGGCGGCGTCGCCGATGGCCTGGAGGCAGATCTGCAGGCCGGCGAGGTGGATGGCCTCCATCCGTTCGACGGCGACCTCGCGGTCCAGCGTCAGCCAACCGCGCCGCGACGGCTCGTCGGTGTAGGGGGCATGGAGGTAGGCGGTGCGCGCGTCGAGCGTGCCGTCGAGGTACAGCTTGACGCCGCCGACCACGTGGTTGAGGCCGGGGTTGTGCAACGTGGACGACGCTCGAGCGTCGACCGCCCGGGCCGGGTCGCCGCCGAGCAGCGAGTGCGCACCGAGCGCCAGGTCGTCGATGAAGATCATCATGCCGACGCTCTCGAGCGCACCCGCGGCCCCTGCCGGGCCCTCGTCGTCGGTCTGCATCACGAAGCTGGCCGACGTGATCCCGTCCACTGCGAGCTGGGCGAACACGTGGGACATCTTGGCCTTGAGCTGGTCGAGGTCCGGCAGCGTGACGTTGCTGAGCAGGAGGCGGGTGGCTGTCTCCCAGCACACGCCGTCGAGCCTGCCCTGGGCGTCGCGGCCGAACGCGCCGCCGGGCGGGTCGGGTCGGCTGCTGCGGATGCCGGCCGCGCCGAGGGCGGCCGAGTTCCCGATCGACGTACGGCCGTCGTGGCAGACGACGACCACCGCCTGGCCGGTGCTGACCCCGTCCAGCTCCGCGAGGGTCGGCCACCGGTGCTCCTCCAGGCGGTCCGGGGTGAGCTGGAGCCCGACCACCCACTCGCCGGGCGGCGTCTCACGGGCGTGGTCGGCGAGGGCGTCGAGCACGTCGGCCACCGAACGAGCGCCCCGGAGGTCGGGCCGGCCGGCGTAGAAGCACATCGCCATCGGGTGCAGGTGACCGTCCACGAAGCCGGGCAGCAACGCTCGGCCGTCCAGGTCGACCACTGATGGTCCATCGCCTAGCTGGTCGGTCGAGCTGCCGTCGGCGGACGCGGGTACCGGGAGCCCGATGGCACGGCGGCAGTCGTCCTCGTTGCCGACGGCCACGATCTGGCCCGCGCGCGTCGCCACCGCCTCAGCGCGGGCGCGGCCGGGATCGACGGTCACGATCGGGCCACCGCGGTAGAGCACGCCACGGGCGTCGGTCGCCGGGTGCACCGCGGAAACATAGACGGCAGGCGCGCTAGCCGCTGGAAACCCGCGAGAAATCATGAACGTTCGCGGAACTTGTGCGATCGCTCCCTCCGTCGAATCGCTGGATCGACCGAGGAGGCAGGACCATGAGGAAGATGATGGCAGCGGCCGCGATCGCTGCCGCGGCGGTGCCGGTGGCCGGGGTCGCGGCGGCGCCACCGGCCGGGGCGTGCGGCGGGCTGGTCGGCGAGAACGGCTCGATCGAGCTGGTCAAGACGACGACGCTCGCGGCCTACAACGACGGCGTCGAGCGCTACATGACCGCGTTCGAGTTCACCGGTGAGGGCGAGGAGGTCGGCACGATCATCCCGCTGCCCGACGTGCCGATCGACGTGGTGCGCGGCGGCGATTGGACCCTGCAACGCCTGGTCCAGGAGGTCGCGCCGCCACAGGACGGCGACGGGGCCGACGCGGCGGTCGAGGAGGCGAGCGCGGCCGGCGCCGAGGTGATCCTCGAGACCGAGATCGACGCGTTGGACATCACCGTCCTGCGCGGCGGTGGCGACGAGGTGGGCGAATGGGCAACCGAGAACGGCTTCTTCCTCACGCCCGACGCACCCGAGGTGCTCGACTTCTACGCCCGGCGGAGCCCGGTGTTCATGGCGGCCAAGTTCGATGCCACCCGAGCTGCCGAGCTCGGCCAGAGCGCTGGCCAGGCCACGCCGGTGATGGCCACGATCCCCACCGACGACCCATGGGTGCCGCTGCGGATCCTGGGCCTCGGGCTGGAGGAGGACCAGACGGTCGAGGCCGACGTGTTCCTGCTCACCGAGTCGGATCCGGATCTGCTGGTCGGTGGACCAGGTGTCCAGGAGGTGCAGAGCGAAGCGGCGTCGGACCTGCTGCTCGACGACCTCCGCTCGGATGAGCGCATGGAATGGGTGCCCGACGACGACATGTGGCTGTCCTACCTCCAGGTCGACACGCCGGCGGGCGATCTGGACTTCGACCTCGCGGTCTCCACCGATCCCGAGGTCCGGCCGTCGTTGGCCGACACCGGTGTCGAGGGGTTCGACGCCGTGCCGGTGCGCGACGCCGGCGAGGGTGTCGCGCTCTGGCCGATCGTGCTCGGTGTCGGCGTGGGCATAGCCCTGTTGGTGACCCTCGCGCGGCGCAGCGCCGGTGCGCGTCCCGGCCCGGTGGCCCCGTGACGACCGGGTGCGCTCGACGCCTCGGGGTTGCGGTGGTGGCGACCGTCGTGGTC
>JBOGHK010000169.1:0-8901 GCA_050744325.1 Acidimicrobiales bacterium | reverse complement strand
GGTGAAGCACGCGGCCCGGGCACTGCACCGCGGCGGCCTCCTGGTCGCCTACACGCCGCAGATCACGCAGGTGGCGCAGCTGCGCGAGGTGCTCGACGACAGCGGATTCGGCCTGGCCGAGACGATCGAGGTGCTCAACCGGGGGTGGCACGTCGACCCACCGTCCCTCCGGCCGGACCATCGCATGGTCGCCCACACCGGGTTCCTCACCAGCGCCCGGCTCCTCTCCTGAGTGCTTGACTGGCGGGCTCCATGAATCTTCTCGATCTCATCCTGGTGCTGCTCGCGGTCAGCGCCGCCATCGGTGGATACCGCTTGGGTTTCCTCGTCCGGGTGGTGTCGTGGCTGGGGCTGGTCGCCGGCGTGTTGCTCGGGGCGATGCTGTTACCCGGCCTCATGCGCAGGCTCCACGAGGCGAGCGACGTGAGCAAGCTGCTGGTCCAGGTCGCAACCTTGCTGGGTCTCGCGCTGGTGGGCCAGGGCATCGGAATGACGCTGGGCAGCAAGCTGCACATCGCCCTCCCCAACGGGCCTGCCCGCCGCGTCGACCGGGTCGCGGGGGCGGTGTCGGGCACGATCGGGGTGTTGGTCCTGTTGTGGTTGCTGCTCCCGACCTTGGCGTCCGCTCCGGGCTGGACCGCCGAGCAGGCCCGCAACTCGCTGATCGCCAGCGAGGTCGACACCTACTTCCCGAACCCGCCCGACACCATCGAGGCGCTGCGGCGTGTGGTCGGCGAGGAGTCCTTCCCCCAGGTGCTCGACGCTCTCGAACCAGCTCCCGATCCGGGGCCGGCTCCCGAGGCCGCAGGGCTGAGCCCACAGGTGGTGAGCGCGGCCGCCGCATCGACAGTGAAGGTCCAAGGCGTGGCCTGCGACCGGGTGCAGGAGGGCACCGGCTTCGTCGTCGCCGAGGAGCTGGTGGTCACCAACGCCCACGTGGTCGCCGGCGAGGACGCCACCGAGGTGGCGCTCAACGACGGCCGGGTCGAGGACGCGACTGTGGTGGCCTTCGACCCCGTGCGCGACCTGGCGGTGCTCCGGGTGGAGGGGCTCGACCGAGGGGCTTTACCGCTGGACAACGCCGAGGTCGGCGACATCGGCGGGGTGTTCGGCCATCCCGGGGGCGGCGACCTGGAGATCAGTCCCTTCGAGGTCGCCGACGAGATCACCGCTCTGGGCAAGGACATCTACGACCGCCAGGATTCCCGCCGTCAGGTGCTGGTGTTGGCTGCTGAGCTGCAGCCCGGCGACTCGGGATCGGCTCTCGTCGATGGCGACGGCAACGTGATCGGCGTGGCGTTCGCTGTGGCGCCCGACCGCAACGACGTCGCTTACGCGCTCACATTGGACGAACTACGTGCAGTGCTCGACCAGGACCTGACCACCGCACGTGACACCGGCGACTGCCTGAGGTGAGCGACGGGTCGGGTCAGTCGACCTCGATGAAGATGCACTCGCCGGGGCACTCCTCGGCGGACTCGATGACGGCTTCCTCCTGCCCTGCCGGCACGTTCGCCAGACCCTCGGCCCCGCCGGGATCGGAGAACACCTTGTCGCCCTCCTTCACGTAGGCCAGGCCGTCATCCAGCAAGGTGAACACGTCCGGCGCGATCTCTTCGCAGAGGCCGTCGCCGGTGCACAGATCCTGATCGATCCAGACCTTCATACCGCTGCTCGCTCCTGGCTAGAAGGGGGAGGGCAACCTCGTCGAAGCTGCCCGCTGCGGGTAGTCGCAGCCTAGCCAACGAGTTGATAAACACGGCAAACCCGATAGAAATTCGCCGCATCGCGGCCCGACGAACAGCCGTGGGTGATGGCTCCGACTCGACTGGCAACCGTGTAGGGTCCGATCAGTACTAGCCAGAGGTCAGGCCCATCACCGTGCCGGTGCGACAGCCGGGCGGCCCGTGTGTCGAGGAGGTGATCGCGGTCGCAGATCGAGACGACGAGCGCCGTTCGGCAGGCAAGGATGCCGACACGGTTCGGACGCTCGAAGAAGAAGTGCTGGCGCTGCGTCGCCGGTTGCAGGACGCCCCCAAGCGAGTTCGCACGCTCGAAGAGCGCCTGCTCGAGACCAAGGGCCAACTGGCCCAGGCCGTCGCCCAGAACGAGAAGCTGACCTACACCTTGCGTGAGGCGCGCGACCACATCGCCGCGCTGCGCGAGGAGGTCGACAAGCTGACCCAGCCACCGTCGGCGTACGGCACGTTGCTGGCGCGCAACGACGACGGCACCGTCGACGTCTTCTCCGGCGGCCGCAAGATGCGCGTCGCCGTCCATCCAGCACTCGACGAGGACGAGCTGTTCCGTGGCGGCGAGGTGGTCCTCAACGAGTCGTTGAACGTGGTGCTCGCGCGGGCCCCCGAGACCAACGGCGAGGTCGTCACTCTCAAGGAACGGCTCGAGGGCGGCCGGAGGGCCATCGTGATCGGCCGCGCCGACGAAGAGCGCGTGGTCGACCTGAGCGAGGGCTTGTCCGACGAGCGGCTGCGCTCGGGCGATTCGTTGTTGATGGATGCCCGGTCGGGTCTGCTCCTCGAGAAGCTGCCGCGGCCCGAGGTCGAGGAACTGGTCCTCGAAGAGGTGCCCGACGTCTCCTACAACGACATCGGCGGTCTCGACGACCAGATCGACCAGATCGCCGACGCGGTCGAGCTGCCGTTCCTCCACCAGGACCTGTTCGCCGAGCACAAGCTGCCGGCACCCAAGGGCATCCTGCTCTACGGCCCGCCGGGGTGCGGCAAGACGCTGATCGCCAAGGCCGTGGCCAACAGCCTGGCCAAGAAGGTGGCCTCGGTCACCGGCGACGACCACGCCAAGAGCTACTTCCTCAACATCAAGGGCCCCGAGCTGCTCAACAAGTATGTCGGCGAGACCGAGCGCCAGATCCGGTTGGTGTTCCAACGGGCACGCGAGAAGTCCGAGGAGGGTTGGCCGGTCATCGTGTTCTTCGACGAGATGGACTCGATGTTCCGCACCCGTGGCAGCGGCATCAGCTCCGACGTCGAGTCGACGATCGTGCCGCAGCTGCTGGCCGAGATCGACGGTGTCGAGTCGCTCAAGAACGTGATCGTGATCGGTGCCTCCAACCGCGAGGACCTCATCGACCCGGCCATCCTGCGCCCGGGCCGGCTGGACGTGAAGATCAAGATCGAGCGGCCCCAGGAGACGGCTGCCGCCCAGATCTTCAGTCGTTACCTCACGCCCGACCTGCCGCTCGCTGCCGACGAGGTGGGCGATCTCGGTGGTGGCGACCCGGCGAAGTGCATACAGCACATGATCGAGCGCACCGTCGACGAGATGTACCGCACCGACAGCGACAACGAGTTCCTCGAGGTCACGTACCAGAACGGCGACAAGGAAGTCATGTACTTCAAGGACTTCGCGTCGGGGGCGATGATCGAGAACATCGTGCGTCGGGCGAAGAAGCTGGCCATCAAACGCCATCTCGCGGGTGGCGCCAAGGGCATCAGGCTCGATGACCTGGTCGACTCGATCCACCAGGAGTACAAGGAGCACGAGGACCTGCCCAACACGACCAACCCCGACGACTGGGCCAAGATCTCGGGCAAGAAGGGCGAGCGCATCGTCTATGTCCGCACGATCGTCAACCGCGACGGTGGCGGTGCGGCCGGGGGTCGGTCCATCGAGCGGGTGGCAACCGGCCAGTACCTCTAGAAGCGGACAGTCAGAGCCGGGGCGGCGCTAGCCGCCGCACGCCGTCAGAGCCGCCGTGATGGCCTCCTGCAGCTCCGGCGCGGCGTCCGACTCGTTGGCCGCGATGAGCTGATCCGGGGTGAGCTCGCGAACGAAGCAGTCCCCGATCGCCCAGCCGTCGGCCACGCTCGAGCCTGTCGTGCTGCGGGCAGATGCGATCTGGGCCCGGACGGCAGGGAGCGTGAGCATGTCGAGGGCCTGGTTGTTGGTCGCCTCGACGCCGGCTCCGGGGTCGCAGGTCTCGACCATCGTGTGCCCGCCACCGAGGTCGGCGACCGTCGCGCCGGCTTCGGCGACCATCGTGCCCGCCCAGCTGTCGAAGGCCTGGCGGAGCTGTTGGTCGTCGAGATCGGTGTCGCCGTCGACGGTCATCCGCACACAGGACCGCCCGTCATGGTCGTAGGACACGAAGCGCGCGTTCCCCCAGCCGTCGGCAGCGTCGAGGGCCTGCAGCGGGTCGACCCGATCCGCCAGCAGTAGGTACAGCTCCACCGCGGTCATCGGTCCGTCGTCGGTGCTGCGGGCGACACCGGCGGGGAGATCCGGATCGTCCAGCGAGGTCGGCGTGTTGCGGCCGAGATAGGAGCGGGGATCGAACATGTGCTCAGCGGTCGACGGCGGATCCTCGAAGGCGTTGTTGACCGCGCCGTTCCCTCCGTCGGCCGCGATGATCTCCACCAACGGTTGGCCTAACGCATAGGGGGCGGTCTGGAACGCGACCAGCGCGGCTGGCACCGCGGCCAGATCCTGTTCCGCGGCAGACAGCTCGTCACCGTAGGTCGAGACGTAGGCGTCGACCTCCTCGCTCGGCAGCTGGTCGAGGTAGGCGAACTCGATGCGCATGGCGTCCCCCTCGACCAGCGCGGTGTAGGCCTCGTAGCGCGCCGCCGCGTCGTTGTCGTTGGGATCGAGCTGCTCGAAGGCGGCGTCGAGGTCGAAGTGCTGGTCCTGGAGGACGTGGGTCAACTCGTGCACCAGGGTCACCTCGAGGCCCACGTCGATCTCGGTGCCCCGCACCACGACCTGCTCGGTGCTGGGGTCGTAGAAGGCCAACGTGCCGGCGTCGGCCATGTCGTTGCCGGCCTCGAACAGGTCGAGCTCGCCCGACGCCAGGCCCAGTGCCCGCAACAGGCTGGTCTGGCGGGTGAGCTCTCTGCGGTCCTGGGCCGTGAGATCCGTCTCGGTCAGCCGCGTCCGTGCGCCGTACTCGCCCTCGGTCAGGAACTCGACGGTCACCGGATGCTCGAACTCCAGGCCGCGCTCGCGCTCGACGAACTCGGCGAGCTCGGCCACCCGAGGGTCCCACTCGTCGGGGTAGCGCCCACTGCGCTGCGCCCAGGCGAACGCCCCGACACCGATGCCGAGAGTCACGAGGCCGGCGAAGATCACGTAGGGGCCGCGCCGCGATCGGCGGCGGTGGTTGGGTGGAGGCGGTGGCGGAGGGAGCGGGCGCGGCTGCGGCGACCAGGGCAGTGGTGGGGGTGGTAGCGGAGGGAAGCGCGTGGGGGCCCAGCCGCCGGCGCCTTGCGGGCCCCCATATCCGGGGTTGGGGCCGGATCCCCACGAAGAGAAGTCGGACAAGTGAACCCCAGCTTTCGCCCGCGAGCACCGCCATGGCCTGTCCCTACGGCCCGTGGCGCGGCCGGGAATCGTACCTACCGGCCCACTCAACCACGTAGGCAGCGCCTAGCGCGGTCAGCGGCCGAACTTGTACGGGGCCTGCCTCGGCTCTGGGTGAAGCGGGGGTAACGTCGAAGCCGTGGCCCTCCGCAAGATCATCGGCGTCGAGACCGAGTACGGCATCCTCGTGCGCGGTGCGGCCGAGTCGAACCCGATCGCAGCCTCGTCGGTCTTGATCAACGCCTACGTGCAGGAGCTGGCCCGGATGGGCACCGATTCCCGCACCACGTCCCGCGTCGGGTGGGACTTCGAGGACGAGCACCCCGACATCGACGCCCGTGGCTTCACCGCCGAGACCGCGCTCGCGCCCGAGGTCGAGACTCACCTGGTCAACGCGGTGCTCACCAACGGGGCGCGCTACTACGTCGACCATGCCCACCCCGAGCTGTCGACTCCCGAGTGCGCCGACCCGCGCAGCATCGTGGTGTTCGACAAGGCCGCCGAGGTGATCCTCCAGCGCTCGATGCGCGCCGCTACCGCGATGCTGCCGCCGGGCGAGGAGATCGTGGTCTACAAGAACAACTCCGACCGCAAGGGCAACTCCTACGGGTGCCACGAGAACTACCTGATGGACCGCCAGGTCCCGTTCTCGCGCATCGTCACCCACGTCATGCCCCACTTCATCTCGCGTCAGGTCTACACCGGGGCGGGCAAGGTGGGCACCGAGGCCGCGGGGCTGACGTCGGCCGACGTCCCGTTCCAGGTCACCCAGCGGGCCGACTTCTTCGAGGAGGAGGTCGGGCTCGAGACCACCCTGAAGCGGCCGATCGTCAACACCCGTGACGAGCCGCACGCCGACGCACAGCGCTACCGCCGCCTGCACGTCATCGTCGGCGACGCCAACCTGTCCGAGATCTCGACGTTCCTCAAGGTGGGCACCACCGCACTGGTGCTGGCGATGATCGAGGACGACTTCCTGCCGCGCGACCTCACCCTGGCGTCGCCGGTCCAGGCGCTGCGGCAGGTGTCCTACGACCTGTCGCTCCGGCGACCGCTCGAGCTGGCGGACGGCGGCCGGATGACCGCCCTCGAGATCCAGTGGGAGTACCTCGACCGGGCCAAGAAGTACGCCGAGGAGGAGGGGCTCGGTTGCCTCGGGGCCACCGAGATCGGTGCCGACGTCCTGCGCCGCTGGGAGGAGGTTCTCACCGGGCTGGAGACCGACTACCTGGTGCTGGCCGACCAGCTCGACTGGGTGGCCAAGCTCCGCCTCATGGAGGGTTATCGCGAGCGCCGTGATCTGCGCTGGGATGACGCCAAGCTCGCCGCGATGGACCTGCAGTACCACGACCTGCGACCCGACAAGAGCCTCGCGGCGCGGGTCGGTCTGCAGCGCTTGACGACCGACCGCGAGGTGCTCACGGCGGTCAGCGAACCTCCGAGGGATACGCGGGCATACTTCCGGGGAAAGTGCCTGCAACGGTGGGCGGATCAGATCGTGGCCGCCAACTGGGATTCGATGGTGTTCGACATCGGAGGCGACCCGCTACGGCGGGTGCCGATGATGGATCCGACACGTGGAACGGAGGGCCACGTCGGTAGGTTGATGGCCGAATGCACCAGTACCGCTGATCTGTTGGAGCGGCTGGGGCAGTAGGGAACGAGGGACGACATGGCTGAGCGAGAGCTGAAGAAGAAGTCCGCCCCCGCTCGCGAGCAGGAGGTCGTCGACGAGGCGCCGACTGTCTCCGATCAGGGCGAGAAGATCAAGGCCGAGCTCGACGACCTTCTGGAAGAAATCGACGAAGTGCTAGAGGTCAATGCGGAAGACTTTGTTAAGTCATATGTCCAAAAAGGCGGTGAATAGGCACGAAAATCCTCTACGGGTTCGAGTGCCTAGACTGCCGACGTAGGCCAAGAGCACCTCCGAGATCGCCCGATCAAGGAGGTGCTGTCATGTCGGCCAAGTGGTGTCGTCTCTGACCTAAATGGCCCGCCGGCGGGGGCTGGGGGCCGGGGGCCTGGTGTTGTCGGTGGCCGAGACGATGCTGGCGGGTGGAGATTTCATGTGTGACCTGGACCACCAGCGCGACGACGTGGCGGGACGGGAGCTGCGGGCGGTGCCGGATATCCCGTCGTCGCCGACGTTCATCGCCCTGGCCAAGCGGTTCGACGAGCCGGTGTTCGCGGGTATCGAGGCAGCGAACGCCGCCCTGGTCGGACGCTGGTTCACGGCGCTCGACGCCGAGCGCCGGCGGGCGCTTGTGGCGGTGCGGCCGACGTTGGATCTGGACCCGACCGACGTGGAGGTGTACGGCCGCAAGAAGCAAGGGTTCGCGTACAACCACACCGGTCAGCTGGTGGGGCGCCCGCACACCGCGGTGTGGGCCGAAGCCGGCGTGGTCCTGGCCGCCGAGCTCGGGGACGGCCGCAGCGACCCGCGGCCACAGGCACCCGGGCTGATCCGCCGTGCCGTTGCTGCTCTGCCGGACGGGCTGGAGGCGCCGATCGTGCGCTGCGACTCGGGGTTCTTCGACCACAAGGTGGCCCATGCCGCGGTGGCGGCGGGCTGTGATTTCGCCATCGCGGCGAAGCGCTCGCCGGCCACCTGGGCCGCCGCCCGGGCCGTGCCCGAGGGGGCGTGGCGGCCCGCCGCAGGCATGGCCGGCGCCGAGGTCGCGATGTGCGACTACACCCCCGCTGGCTGGCCGCCCGGCACCCGCTGTGTCGTGCGCCGGGTACGTGTCGACGCCACCGAGGTCTCCGGCGATGCCCGGTCCCGGCGGCGCCGCACCATCGACCCCGACCAGCTCGCTCTCGTCCTGGACGGCCAAGCCAGCCACGCCTACGCGTACAGCTTCATCGTCACCAACCTTCCCTGGCTGCCGGTCGCGCTCGAGTGGTGGTTCCGTCAACGTGCCCTGATCGAAGAACGCATCAAGGACGCCAAGCTGGGCGCGGCGCTGCGTCACCTGCCCTCCGGCTACCAGGCGGTCAACCGCATCTGGATGTGGGCCGCCTTCCTGGCTCTCAACATCTCCGGCTGGCTCCAGACACTCGCCCGCACCGACATCAGCGTCGATGGCCGTGCCCATGGCAAACGCCTACGGCGAGAGCTCATCTGCCTCTGCGCCCGTGTCCTGCACCGAGGCCGCCGCCTCGTGCTGCGATTCGCGCCCGGCATGCGCAAAGGCCCGTTCCTACGCGCCTGGAACACCCTCCGCGCCCTACCTACCTACACGCCACCCGCCCCCTCCGGCTAACCCGTCCGGCCCCAACCGGCACCCGCAACCACACCCACGCCGAACAACCCAGCCCACCCAGCCCATCGCCCTGCCTCAACGCGCCCCGAAACCACAACCCGCGCCCCACGACCCGCCCGACGCCAACTCCACCGCCCAAACACCCCCGACACCGTCCCAACTCACGCATTTAGGTCAGACGAGGTGCGACTGGTCGTTCCACAGGTCGAGCGCGGGCGCCTCGCGCTCCCAGCCGAGCACCGAGATCGCCGCGGTCGCCAGTGGGAGATGGACGCCGAACGTCAGCGGCTGGCCCAGCCAA
>JBOGHK010000168.1:0-67012 GCA_050744325.1 Acidimicrobiales bacterium | reverse complement strand
CACGTGCCGCGGTCGTCGGACATCTGGTGAGAGGAGGTAGGTGTGGCGGCGACCATCACGGTCGATGACAGCCCCGGGGAGGCCCGGATCACCGAGGAGGAGATCGTCCGCCGGGCGCGCCGCCGTGACCTCCTCGTGACCTGGTTCTGGCGGATCCTCGGCTACATCTTCGTGCTGGGACTCTGGGAATACGCCTCGGGCCGCTGGATGCGCGAGCAGCTCCTCCCGGCGCCGAGCAAGGTGGTCGACACCTTCGGTGAGATCTGGGCGGAGGGCGACATGCCATCCGCCTTCCAGGCCACGCTGGGCCGGATCGCCGTGGGCTTCGCGCTGTCCTTCGTCGTCGGCCTGGCGGTCGGCATCCTGATGCAGAACCGGTGGCTGGAAGGCTTCTTCCGTGACGCCGTGCTCATCGGCATCACCACGCCGGGGCTCATCTGGGCACTGATCACCGCGATCGTCTTCGGCAACCGGACGGCCGGTCCGCTGATCGCCGTCGTGCTCACGACGTTCGCTCTCGTCACCGTCAACGTGCACGAGGGCATCAAGGCCCTGCCCAAGGACCTCATCGACATGAGCAGGGCCTTCCGGGTCGGTGTGGTGAAGCGGAACCGCCAGATCGTCATCCCCCACCTGGCGCCCTACATCTTCACCGGCGTGCGCTTCGGCTTCTCGATCGCCTGGAAGATCGTGGTCCTCACCGAGGTCTTCGCCTCGTCCACCGGGATCGGCTTCGAGCTGCGGGTCGCCCAACAGCTGTTCCAGCTCGACGTGTTCCTCACCTGGATCCTGGCCTTCTACGTGCTCGCCCTGTTCCTGGAGAAGGTGGTGCTCGAACAGATCGAACGCCGCTTCTTCCGCTGGCGTCGGGCGTTGACGGCGCCATGATGCGGGTCCTCACGTCGCCCCGCACGGCGCGGCTGCTGTTCCCGGTGGCCGTGCTGGGCTTCTGGCTGGTCAGCATCGACGTCATCGAGGGGATCTGGCCCTTCGCCGTGGATGTCCTGCCACGGCCCTCGGAGGTGCGCGACTTCGTCTGGGACGAGGTGCGGTTCGAGACCTTCGCACCGGAGAGCGTCTACGCGACCTTCTGGATCTCGTTGCAGCGCCTGGGGACCGGGTGGCTGATCGCCATGGTCCTCGGCACCGCCATCGGGCTGGCCATGGGGCTGTCCCGCGGGGCCAACGCCTTCTTCAACGACTGGGTGGTCGCGGTCCTGGCGATGCCCAGCCTGGCCTGGGCCCTGTTCGTGAGCATGGCCTTCGGGTTCGGGGACAGCGGCCCGATCATCTGCGTGGTCCTCACCGGGATCCCGTTCGTGATCATCAACGTTCGTGAGGGCGTCCGGGACACACCGCGCGAGCTCTTCGACATGGCGCGCTCGTACCAGGTGAAGCAGTCGAGGATCACCCGGCACGTCCTGCTGCCCTCGCTGATGCCGTTCATGTTCGCCGCCGCCCGCTACTCGTTCGCGCTCGGGTGGAAGGGGCTGGTGGTCGCCGAGGTGTTCGGCGGCCAGGACGGCGCGGGATGGACCATGAAGTTCTGGTACGACGCCCACCGGGCCCACGGCGTCGTCGGCTACGCGTTCTTCTTCATGATGTTCGCGCTGGTGTTCGAGAAGCTGGTCTTCGACACGACCGCGAAGCGGGTGTTCCGTTGGCGGCCGGACGCCGGTGCTACCGACGTCGTCGAAGAGGCCTTCGAGACCGAGGGCGCCACTCGCGTGCCGGCGATGCAGGCCGGTCGGTGATGCCGGGACCGACAGGAGTGAGGACCACATGGCAGAGATCCTGATCAGCAACCTGCACAAGGAGTTCGGTGTCGGCACCGACAAGGTGGTCGCCCTCGAGGATGTGAACCTGTCGCTCAGCGGCCACGTGTTCGTGTCGATCGTCGGTCCCTCCGGCTGCGGCAAGTCGACGCTGCTGAACATCCTGAGCGGGATCGAGACGCCGACCACCGGCATCGTCGCCATCACCCAGGAGGGCCACGACGCGGCCCCGGGCTACGTGTTCCAGGCGGCGCGCCTGTTGCCGTGGCGGACGGTGATGGACAACCTGCTCTTCGTCCAGCCGGACCGGACCCCCACCACCCGCGAGCGCTGTCAGCGCTACCTGGACATGGTGCAGCTGGGAGACAAGGGCAACAAGTTCCCCGGCGAGCTGTCGGGCGGCATGCAGCAGCGGGTCGGCATCGCTCGGGCATTCTCGATCGAGCCCGACGTCCTGTTCATGGACGAGCCGTTCAGCCACCTCGACGCGATCACCGCCCGGTCGTTGCGCCGTGAGCTGCACGACATGTGGGCACAGACCGGCAAGACCGTGGTCTTCGTCACCCATGACGTAGGCGAGGCGGTGGAGCTGTCCAACCGCGTGGTCGTGTTCGCGAAGGGCGGGCGGGTGGTCGACGACATCGAGATCGACCTGCCGTTCCCCCGCGATCCCGCCGACGAGGAGGTGGCACTGTCCAAGGCCGGCATCTTCCGCAAGTTCGAGGAGCTCGACCTGCTCGTGAGCTGACGTGGCGTCGAGCGGCCCATTGGCGACCTGATCGCGCACCGCGCCGGGATCGTCCCCCAGCTGGTCAGGTCAGCTCGACTACCTGGTTGCTCTCGGCTGAACGGTCGGCCGCCAGGTACACCTCCATCGTCACGCGAGCCGACCGCGGGGCCACCATCACCGGGCGGTCGTAGGCCACGGCCTCGAGGAAGTGGACCGTCTCGCGCTCCATGGGGCCGGCGTAGGTGGCGCCCACCTTCTCGCCCGGCATCGTCGACAGCGGGAAGTGCACGCCGTGCTCCATGGTGTTGAGGACGATGTCGCGGTGGCTGTCGTCGACCAGGATCGCGCCGTCGGTCCCGATGACCTCGATCCAGGTGGTGGCGGCGTTCGGGTAGCCGGGTGGCAATGACATGCCGGCGCCGACGGTGACCACCACCCCGTCGTCCATGGTGATCACGATCATCTGGCTGTCGGGAAGGCCGAGCGTCGCCTCGCGGACACCCCACGCGAGCTGCGAGTAGACCCGGACCGGCCGTCGCGGTTCGAGGCACCACAGGGCGAAGTCGATGTCGTGCGTCGCCTCCATCGCCGCGGGCGACAGCTTGGTCCGGTTGCCGATCTTGGCGCCGAGCGAACGGCCGATGTGCCGGCTGACCAGCACGCTGGTCGGCCTGCCGAGCGTGCCGTCGGTGACCGCTCGCTTGACCATGGCCTGCTTGCCGTTGAACCGCTGCGAGTAGCCGATCGTGAACTTGAGCTGCTGGCGTTCTGCGGTCTCGACCAGGTCGTCCGCCTCGTCGAGCGTCAGGGCGATGGGCTTTTCCAGCAGCACGTGCTTGCCGGCGTCCAGGGCCGCTTTGGCCATCGGGTAGTGGAGCGACTCGGGCGTTGTGGAGACCATGACGGCGTCGATGTCGCAGTTGCCGATCAGCTGCTCCCAGTCGTCGGTGGCCGAGGCCGGCTTGGTGCGGGCTGCGACCTCCTGGAGGCGGTCGAGGTCGATCTCGGCGATGTGGACCTCGCGCACGACAGGGCTCTCGGCACAGGCCACGGCCCGGATCCCGCCACACCAACCGGTGCCGATGACGCCGACGTCGAGCTGATCCATGATGCTGCTCCTCTGGTCTCGGTTCCGCTGGGTCTGCGTCCTCAGGATGCGAGGCCGCGCGCCAGCGCCACGGGGTCGAGCGGCAGCTCGACCGGGCGTCCGGTCCGAGCGGACAGGTCCATGGCCATGGTCAGCAGCAGGTTCCTATGCCCCTCGGCGGCTGTCGCGTGCGGGGTCTCGAGGCCGAGCGCCACGCGACCGAACCACGTAGCGGTCTCCTCCCGCATCGGCCCCCAGAGCAGGTCGCCGGACATGTCGCCGGGCGGATAGCTGCCGACGAAGTCGACGTACCGGTCGGCAGGGGACTCGAAGCCGCGGCTGCGATACCCGGCGGGCTGGGGGACGTCGGACGCCACGATCACATCGCGGTGGGTGTCCTCGATGTCGATGACCCCTCGTGTCCCGACGATGCCGATCTCGAGCCCGTAGACCGCGCCCGGCCACACCTCGGGCAGGGCCCAGCTGATGTTCATGCTGAAGATGGCCCCGTCGTCCATGGTGAAGATGCCGAAGGTCGCGTCCTTGGTGCCCAGCGCGCCGAGCACCGTGTCGTTCGAGCGGGCGTAGACCTCGACGGGGGACTTCGGCTCCATCAGCCACAGGCACATGTCCAGGCTGTGGGTTCCCGACACCACCATCGGCGTGAGGCTGGTGCGATCGACGGGGTCGCCGACCTTGGCCAGCGTCGCCTGCGGGACCATCCGGTTCATCAGCGCGCGGGTCACGACACTGGTCACCTCGCCGATCTGCCCGTCGCGCAGCCGCTGCTTGACGGCCAGGAACCGGCGACGGAACCGCTGCGTGTAGCCCACGACCGCGTCGACGCCGCGCTGCTCGACGGCCGTGAGGACCCGGGCCGACGCCACCGGGTCGGTGGCCAGCGGCTTCTCGACGAACAGGGGGAAGCCGTGGGACACGGCCTGGAGGACCGGCTCGACGTGCGCGTTCTCGTCGGTGGCCACGATCACCGCCGTGACCTGTGGCTGGGCCAGCAGGTCGGCGCTGTCGGTGGTGACGAAGTCGGCGTCGACGTCCGCCGCGAGCTGTTTGGCCGCTGGCTCGCGCACGTCGCACAGGCCGAGCCAGTCGATGCCGGCGTACTCGCGGGCCAGCTGCGCCCGCACCCGCCCGACGACCCCGCAGCCGACGATCGCCAGCCCGATGCCGCCGGAGCCGACCGTGCTGTCGTGTCCGTGGCCTCCGTTGGTCATCGGGCCCTCCTCGCGGGTGGGATGTCTCCGTCCACGAGCCCAAACAGGCGGGCCGCGTTGCCGCCGCTGATCAGGTCGACCTGGTCCTGGGTGAGGCCGGGCACGCTGCCGATCAACGCCAACGGGTCCTCGTCGCCCATGTCGTAGGGGTAGTCGGTGCCCAGCAGCACGTGGTCGGCGCCGTAGCGCTCGATCAGGAACCGCAGCTGGTCGGGCTCGAAGACCATGGTGTCGAAGAAGAACCTCCGCAGGTACTCACCCGGCGGCCGGGGAACGCCGTCGCTGACGTCGGCCCGGGCCCGCCAGCCGTGGTCGATGCGCCCCGCGTAGGCGGGCAGATAGCCGCCACCGTGCACCACGACGATATTCAGGCCGGGGTGGCGCTCCATCACCCCGTTGAAGATGAGGTGCGCGGTCGCCAGGGTCGCCTCGTAGGCGTGGCCGATGATGTTGAGAAAGTTGTGGTCCTCCAGCCGATCGATGTGGTGATGGCCGCTCGTGTGGACGACGACCACCGCGGCGAGGGCCTCGACCTCGGCCCAGAACGGGTCGAGTCGTGGGTCGGCGATCTCGGAGCCCTCGACGTGGCTGTCGATCTCCAGGCCCCGCATGCCCAGCTCGTGGATGCAGTAGCGCAGCTCGGCGACGGCTGCGTCAGTGTCCTGGAGCGGGACCGTGCCCAACGGGGCGAAGCGGTCGGCGTATCTCGCGGTGGCCTCGACCAGCTCGTCGTTGACGATCCGGCTGACCTTGGCCCCCACCTCGGGCGGCGCCCAGTAGTAGTACTGGTAGACGGCGACGGCGACGGCCTGGATGTCGATGCCTGCTCGGTCCATGTCGGCGAGGCGCACGTCGAGTCGGTCCATCTTGGGGCGGAGGTGGTCGAGTTGCTGGCGGTTGACCTGGCGGGTGAGGTCGCTGCCGTAGGCGAGGGGAGCATGGCCGAGCCTGTCCGCCTCGACCTTCATCAGCTCGGCCGCCGGGCGGCACTCACGATGGCAGTGGATGTCGATGACCGGCCCGTCGTCCCTGTGCGCCCTCATCTGCCGTGGCCACCTCCGTGGGTACCGCCCTCCCAGCTATGGAAAATACATCATATAGGATCTGTGGTCCGCGCTCGGCGGCAAGCTTCGCATGGTGCTATGGATGATATATAGTGCACCAAGGGGTCAGCCCGCCGCCGTCCAGGAGGCGGACGAGCCCCTGACCGAAGGGGGGCCACATCATGAGTTCGCCAACGCCATGGATCGCAGACCAGTGGTTCTCGAGCCCGTGGAACTACCTGCCCGAGGCGATCGGCGACCTCCACCTCCCGGCCTCGCTCAAGGTGCACGACGTCACGCTGCGCGACGGCGAGCAGCAGGCCGGGGTGGTGTTCACCGCTGAGGACAAGCTGCGCATCGCCGAGCTGCTCGACGCCGCCGGCATCCATCGCATAGAAGCCGGGCTACCCGCGGTGTCGGCCGCGGACGAAGAGGCCGTCCGGCGGATCGTCGCGGCGGGGTTCGACGCGGAGATCTACGTGTTCTCGCGCTGCATGGTCGACGACGTGAAGCTGGCGGTCGACTGTGGCGCCAGCGGCGTGGTGATGGAGGTCCCCTCCAGCCACCATCTCATCGAGAAGGGCTACCGCTGGCCGGTCGAGCGGGCCCTCGACCTGGCCATCGAGGCCACCCGGTTCGCCGGCGACAACGGCCTGAAGGTGACCTTCTTCCCCATCGACGCCACCCGGGCCAGCATCGTCGAGTTCCTCGACATGATGGACAAGGTCGCGACCGACGGCTACGTCGACGCCGTCGCCCTGGTCGACACCTTCGGCGTGCTGTCGCCCCATGCTGTGGGCTACTTCGTGCGCCAAACCCGCGAGCGTCTGGGCCTGCCCATGGAGACCCACTTCCACATGGACTTCGGGATGGGCGTCGCCAACACGATCCTGGCGGTGACCGAGGGTGTCGAGGTGGTCCAGACGTCGGTCACCGGACTGGGCGAGCGGTCGGGAAACACGCCCACCGAGGAGACCATCCTGGCGTTGCTGACCATGTACGGGCTGGACACCGGCATCAGGACCGGGCACTTCACAGCCATCTCGCGCGAGGTGATGGCGATGGCCGGGGTCACCCAGCCGGCCAACCGGCCGATCGTCGGGCACCGGCTGTTCAACGTCGAGTCCGGGATCATCGCCACTTGGGTCCGCAACGTGGGCGACGAGGTCACCGAGGCCTTCCCGTTCCGGCCCGAGCTGGTGGGCCAGTCGCCCCCCGAGATCGTGTTGGGCAAGGGCTCGGGCGCGGACTCCGTCGCCGTCTGGCTCGACCGTAACGGCATCGCGGCGCCGGGCGCGGACGCCGTGCTCGAGATCCTGGCGCGGGTCAAGTCCCGATCGCTGGCGACAAAGCGACTGCTGGACAACGACGAGTTCCTCGAGTGCGTCCACGGCGTGCTCGACTGAGCCGACACTCAGAGAGGAGTGCTCGATGAAGGAAGCGTTCGGCGTTCTCGGCACCGACTGGCGCGAGGGCATCAACTGGCAGGAGGTGCGCGAGTGGCGGCTGCGCCGGGCCCGCGAGGCCATGTCCCGCCACGGACTCGGCGCCATGCTGCTGATGTACGACGAGAACATCCGCTATGTGACCTCGACGCTGACGCCGGGTTGGAACCAGCTCAAGCCCGGCCTGCGCTACGCCGTGTTGTGCGAGGGCAAGGAACCGATCCTCTACGAGCAGGGCGACATCGGCTACCACATCCGTGAGCACTCGCCCTGGATCCCGAAGGAGAACGTGCGCTACTCGTACGCCTGGATCAAGGGTGCGGCTGGCCCGGCATCGAGCGCCCAGGTCGACAAGTTCTCCAACGCTCTGCTGAACGACCTCGAGGATGCCGGGGTCCGCGACCAGCCCCTCGGCGTCGACTTCATGGACCTCAACATGATCCGGGCATTCGAGCAGCGGGGCATCAACTGGGTCGACGGCATGACGCCGATGATGGAGGCCCGGTCGATCAAGAGCTCGAACGAGCAGAAGGCCATGCGGATCGTCGGTGCCATCTGCGACGTCACCCACTACGAGTTCTCGCAGTTCCTGAAGCCGGGGCTCACGGAGAACGAGGTCACGGCGTTCGGGATGGAGTACCTCTACAGCATCCCCGGCATGGAGAACGTCGAGGACGTGATCGTGTCGTCCGGGCCCAACGCCTGGCCGAACTGGCGCAACCACGGCGACCGCATCATCCGGCCCGGTGACCTGGTGATCGTCGATCTGGCGGCGCTGACCTGGAACGGCTTCAAGTCCTGCGTCTACCGCACCTACTGCGTGGGCGGGCGGCCGACCGACGAGCAGAGGCAGTACTACGACGTCGCCAACACCTGGCTGCAGGACTCGATCGCCGCCGTGAGGCCGGGCGTCACCACCGCCGACATCGCCGCCGTGTGGCCGTCGGCGAAGGACATCTGGGGCTACGAGGAGGAGGACGAGGCCGCCGCCAACCTGTGGGGCCACGGGCTGGGCCTGGCCCAGTACGACCAGCCGGTGATCTCGCGCATCTGGTCGCTCGACCATCCCCAGCAGATCCAGCCGGGCATGGTGTTCGCGCTGGAGACCCAGCACGGCAAGCTGCACGAGTTCGGGGTCCGCCTGGAGGAGATGTTGATCGTCCAGGACGCCGGTGCCGAGCTGATCTCGACCTTCCCCATCGACGAGATCACCTGCACGGGGTGACCGTCGTGGCGGCTCGGGTCCTCGGCCTGGACCATCCTTCGGCGACCGAGGTCGGGGTCAGCGGCGCGAAGGGCGCAGGTTTGGCACGCGCCCAGGCGGCAGGGCTCCCGGTGCTGGACGGCTTCGTCGTCGCGGCTGCCGCGTCGGTCGACGCTCTGGCGTCGGGGCAGGCCGTGCTGGCGTCGGGCGGCTCGGGTGCGGCACGCCTGGCGATCATCCGCGGCCCGTTCGACGCGGCGCTGGAAGCCGACATCGCCACTGCTGCCGCTGCTGCTGGCCTGCCCGAGCCGTTGATCGTGCGATCCTCCAGCGTGTTGGAGGGTGCCGGCCGGTGGTCCGGGGCTTTCACCTCGGTGACCGAGGTGGCCTGCGACGAGATCCCCAAGGCCACCCGGAGCGTGTGGGCCACCTGCTTCGCGCCGGACGTCATCGACCGCTGCGCCGCCACGGGGATCGAGCCGGGGAGCGCCCCGATGGGGGTGCTGGTGCAGCCGGAGATCTCCCCGGACTTCGGCGGCACCGCCGCCGTCGACGCCCAGGGCGCGGTCACGGTGACCGCGGTCGAGGGATCGCCACGCGACCTCGTGGCGGGCTGGGTGCCCGGCGTGCGAGCGGTCGTCGAGAACGGCGCGGTGGCCGGCCAGGAGGCCGTCGACCTGATGGGCGGCGCCGTGCTCGGCCGGGTCGTCGAGCTGGCCCTCCAGGTCCAGGCCGAGCTGGGTCACAACCTGGTCGAGTGGGCGGTGCGTGGCGGGCAGGTCGTGCTGCTGCAGGTGCAGACCTCGGCCGTCGCCCCAGTGCCGGAGCCGGTCGCCATCCCTGCCGCCCTGGGCCACCCGTTCGCCCGCGACCTCGCGTGCGTGACCCACCGCTACCCCGGGCCTCTGGGCGAGGAGCTCGTGCTCGGCTGGCTGCCCGGCCTGCTCGGCACCCCGATGGATCCGTCGCGTGGCGCTGAGGTGGGTCGCCGGGCGACGACGACACCGCCACGGATCAACGGGGGCGCGGTCACGGAACGGGCGGAGGCACTGGCGCTCGCCGCCGAGCTGACCGGCGAGGCGTGGGGCGAGCCGCCGCCGCAGGCCGTGGCCCGTGCCCGCCTGGTGTTGCGGCGGCTGCGCAGCGACCGGCCGAACGAATCGATCGAGGCGTTGCGTGAGCTGCGGCCGGTCGACCCCCGAGCCGCGGCCCGGCTGCTCGGGATGTACGAACGCCTGGCTGCCGCGACGACGACCGGACGTCGCGGGAGGGACCGCTGGGAGCCGCTGCTGGCCGGCGTGGCCGCCCTCCAGGGCGAGGTGTACCACGGGCGGGGCAGCGTCGGGGGCATCGGCGCGGGCCGCCTGGTCTGGGTCGACAGCCTGACACGCACCGACCACATCCGGCCGCGGGACATCGTGGTGGCCCAGTATCCGTTGCCGAACTTCTCGCCGCTGCTGTGGGATGCCGCGGGCGTCGTGACCGTGGGCGGTGCCGCCAGCGCCCACCTGTTCGAGGTGGCCCGGTCGCTGACCGTGCCCGCCGTGGTGGACTGCTCCGTCGCGGCGGTGGTCCGCCGCGGGCCGGTGCTCGGCGTGGTCGACGGCGACTCCGGCCGGGTCGCGATCCTGCGCTGAGGAGGGTGTCCGGTGACGACGGCTGCGAACGGACCGGTCCGGCTCGGTGTGGTCGGGCTCGGATGGTGGGGCAAGGTGCTGGCCGACGCCGCCGGGCGATCAGGCGTGGTGGACGTCGTCGCGTGCTTCGCTCGCACAGAGGCCAGCCGCGAGCGCTTCGCCGCCGAGGTCGGCTGCCGGCCGGCGTCGTCGCTGCCCGAGCTGCTGACGGCGGACGACATCGAGGGGGTCTTGTTCGCGACGCCCAACACGACCCACCTCGGGCAGATCCGCGAGGCCGCGGCCGCAGGCCGCCACGTGTTCGTCGAGAAGCCCCTGGCGTTGACCGTGGCCGAGGCGCAGCAGGCCGTCGTTGCCGCGGAGGCCGCGGGGGTGGTGCTGATGGTGGGCCACCAGCGGCGGCGCCAGGCGCCCAACCGACGGATCCGCCAGCTGCTGGACGACGGGTCGCTGGGGACGCCGCTGCTGGCCGAGGCCAGCTTCACGACCTCCAGCGGCTATCCGCCGACGTGGCGGGCCAGCCGGGACGAGACCCCGCTGGGGGCGATGACCGGCCTGGGCGTCCACATGGTGGACACCTTCCACTACCTGCTCGGCCCGGTCAGCCGGGTGTCGGCGTTCAGCAAGCAGGCGATCGACGGCGAGCCGCTCGACCACGCCACCGGGCTGCTGTTGGAGTTCCTGTCAGGCGCGGTGGGGACGTTGCTGTGCTCCCACTTCGCGCCGCCGGCCAGCCGGATCGCCGTCCACGGCACCGGTGGTGCGGCGGCCAACGTGCAGGACGGCGCCCGCCTCATGGTCCAGCGGGCCGGCGAGTCGACCCTGCGGGAGGTCGACGTGGCGAGCACCGACCCGGTCGTCGAGCAGCTCGCGGAGTTCGCCGCCGCCATCCGTGGGGACGGCAAGGTCGAGACCGGGGGCCACGAGGCGCTGGCCGTGGTCGCGGTCATGGAGGCCGCGATCGCCAGTGCCCGGACTGGTGTCGCGGTCACGATCCCCGCCGACCCCACCGGTTCCTAGACCGCCGGGTTGCGGAGGGTGCCGATGCCGTCGATGGCGACCTCGACGACGTCACCGGGCGCCAGGTACACGGGTGGCTTGCGTCCGATGCCCACGCCGCCGGGAGTGCCGGTGGCGATGACGTCGCCGGCATCGATGCGGACCGCCGCCGAGATGGCCGCGATCAACGTGGGGATGTCGAAGATGAGGTCGGCGATCGGCGCCGCCTGTCGCTCCTCGCCGTTGACACGGGTCCGCAACCAGGCAGCGCCGACGTCGTCGATCTCGTCGTGGGTGACGATGCAGGGGCCGATGGGGCAGTAGGTCTCGGCGCTCTTGCCGACGAAGTACTGCACATGCTGGCGCTGGAGGGCCCGAACGGTGACGTCGTTGACGATCGTGTAGCCGTAGACGTGCTGCCAGGCATCCTCGGCCGCGATGCGGATGCCGCCCGGGCCGAGGACCACACCGAGCTCGCCCTCGTAGTCGCTGGTGCCGGTCGGGTCGGACGAGACGGCGATGCCGTCGCCGGGGCCGACGATCGCCGTGCGGGACTTGGTGAACACGATCGGGTGCTCGGGGACCGGTGTGCGCTCGGCGGCATCGAAGCCGCTGGTGGTGAACTCGCCGATGTGGCTGCGGTAGTTCCTGCCGATCGCCATGACGTTGTTGTTCGGGCGGATCGGCGCCAGCAGCCGCACGGTGTCCGACGGGATCGTGTCCGTGGCGGCCTCGACCAGGGCCGCCACGCTGGCGAGGCCCTTGTCGCCGAGCGCGACGAAGTCGACCATGGTCGTCGGTAGCGACGGATCGGCGGCGAAGTCCACGATCGTCCCGTCGTCGCGCAGCGCACCGATGTGCGCTGCGGCCCCTCGCTCGAAGCTGATCAGTCTCACGGGCTCGTCCTTTCCAGCGTGTACGGCACTCCGAGCCGTGCCGCCAGCGCAACGAGACTCTCGCACAGAGGATCTGGGATCGGGATCCCCCGCGCCCGGTTCTCGGCCTCGAGCTCGGCCGCACGGTCGCCCGGCAGCCGGAGGGGCACGCCGCCGGCGCTGCCGGACCGTCGCAGCTCGTCGAGGTGCCGGGTGATCGACGACAGCGCCTCGGTCGCCGGCATGAACAGGTCGGGACGCATCACCAGCAGGGCTTGACCGGTGTTGGTCGGGGTCTCGAGGTCGGCGACGTGCTCGACGACCGACCGGCCGAACGCCGCACCGTTCAGCACGCCGGCAAGCAACCCGATGGCGATGTTCAGGCCAGATCCCTTGTAGCCGCCGATCGGCGCGAGGAACCCGTCGCGGGCGCGCGTGGGATCGGTGATCGGCCGACCCGTCGCGTCGACGACCCACCCCTTCGGCATCTCCTCACCCGCCATCGCCGTGGTCTTGATGCTCCCGTGGGAGACGACCGTCGTCGCGATGTCGAGCAGGAAGGGCGGCTGCCCGTCGGCGGGGATGCCGACGGCGATCGGGTTGGTGCCGAGGAGCCGGTCGCTACCACCCCAGGGCGGCATGGCGTTGCCGTTGGCGACGGCGACGTACAGCCCGA
The DNA here is from genome assembly GCA_050744325.1 of Acidimicrobiales bacterium. Classification (GTDB taxonomy): domain Bacteria; phylum Actinomycetota; class Acidimicrobiia; order Acidimicrobiales; family VFJN01; genus DASXTK01. The sequence continues at coordinate 54,309 of JBOGHK010000168.1, read as the reverse complement.
TCAGCCCGCGCCGTGCGGCCATGGCCGGATACAGGCCCGCGGCGCCGGCGTGGTTCGAGTGCACGGTCCCCACCCAGGCAAGACCCGTCTCGGTAGCCTTGGCGATGGCGACCTCGGTCGCGATGGTCATCGCCACCTGTCCGAGACCGTTGTCGGCGTCGACCTGCGCCGAGACCGGTGTCTCGTGCACGACGCGAATGTCCGGGCGGACCTTGACCCCGCCCGCCTCGATCCGCTCCACGTAGGACCCGACCCGGATCAGGCCATGCCCGGTGCGGCCGCGGAGGTCGGCCTCGACGAGGCGCTGGCTGGTGATCGCCGCGTGGTCCGGAACCACGCCGACCGCCTCGAAGAGCGCCGAGGCGAAGGCGACGAGTCGGTCGGCGTGGACGCGCATGGGGATGAGTGCCCTCGGCTAGCGCGAGGAGAGACGCCCGAGCTGGTCGACGGTCTCGCCGGTCTCGGTGAAGGTCCTGGTGACCTCGACGGCGCCGTAGACCCAAAGGATGCGCATCGGCCCGTCGCCGGCGTTGACGAACCGGTGCGACTGGCCCGCGGGCACCTGGGTCGTGTCGTAGGGCCGGAGGCGGTGGCGTCGGCCCTCGAGCTCGACGACAGCCGACCCCTCGAGCACCGTGACCTGCTCGACAGTGTTGTGGCTGTGGAACGCCAGCCCGGTGCCCGGCGGGAAGCTGGTGATGCCCATGACGAAGCCCTGGCCGGGTAGCGGAGGGTCGGTGAGGCGCACGCTCAGGATGCCGTCACCTCGCTCGACGACTGGGGCACCGGCGAACTCGATCAGCTGGGCCATTCCTGCACTATATATGATGCACTCATTCCGGCAGTCGCCGGAGCCGACGGCTTCGCCGCATCGTGGCGAAGATATATGATATACACAGCGCGTGGGCGACGAGTGGTGGCCGGAGCTGGGCCCGACGTGGGAGCCGACCACCGTGCCGAAGCCGGCGTGCCTGTGCGTCGACGTCCACTCGCACCTGTCGGTGCCCGCCGGCGAGCTGCTGGCCAAGCCGTCCTTCCGGCCAGAGCTGGATCCCCGCAGCCGGTTCTCGTCCGACGAGACCCTCCGCTACAACCGACAGGTGCGCCACGCCCCCGAGCAGGTCGCCCGGTTCGAGCAGCCCGAGGCGCGCCTCGAGGACATGGACAAGCAGGGGATCGACGTCCAGGTGCTGTCGGTGCCGCCGACCGAGTACTTCTACTGGCTCGACGAGGACCTTGCGCTCCGGGCGTGTCGCCTGCAGCACGAACGGCTGGCCGCCGTCGTCGCCGCCCACCCCGACCGGTTCGTCGCGATCGCCAACCTGCCCATGGACCATCCTTCGGCCGCGGTCGACGTGATGGAGGAGGCTAAGCGCGACCTCGGGTTCGACGGCTTCGAGATCAGCGCCGACGTGAACGGCGGCGAGCTCGACGACCGCCGGTTCGACCCCGTGTGGGACAAGGCCGTCGAGTTGGAGATGACGGTGGTCCTCCATCCCCAGGGCTTCACCGAAGGCCAACGCATGGGCGACTACTACCTGGTCAACGTGGTCTGCATGCCGTTGGCGTCGACGCTCGCGGTCACCCGCATGATCCTCGGCGGCGTGTGGGAGCGGCACCCCGACCTGAGCATGGTCGTCGTGCACGGCGGTGGCTACTTGCCCTACTACTTCGGGCGGACCGACCACGCCTTCCGCGTCCGGCCCGAGCTGCGCAAGCACATCGCCCGCCCGCCGAGCGAGTACCTGCACCGGCTGCACTTCGACACCGCGGTCTTCGAACCGAGGATGGTCGAGTACCTGGTCGACGAGTTCGGTGCCGATCGGGTGTTGCTCGGCACCGACTACCCCTTCGACATGGGCCCGACCGACCCGCTCGCGTTCCTGGCCCAGGCCCAGCTCGACGACGCGAGCCGCGAGCTGGTCCTCGGTGGGAATGCTGCGCGCCTGTTCAAGATCGGGCGCGAGACACCCCACTAGATCGTCCAGTCGTCAGCGAGGAGGAAGCGATGGCGCTCGTCGCAGTCACCGATCACGTCTTTCCCGACCTCGATCTCGAGCGCGGGATGCTCGCCGCGGCCGGGCACGACCTGCGCTACGAGGCCAACGCCTCGACCCCCGACGACGTGGCCAAGACGGTCGACGGCGCCGACGCGGTGCTCAACTGCTACGCGCCGATCCCGCCCGAGGTGACCCGCGAGATGCGGGCGTGCCGCATCATCGCCCGCTACGGCATCGGCTTGGACACCATCGACATCGCGGTGGCCACCGAGGCCGGCATCATCGTCACCAACGTGCCCGACTACTGCGTGGACGAGGTCTCGGACCACGCGCTGGCGTTGATCCTGGCTCTCGGGCGGGGGGTGGTCCGTCTCGACCGGGCGGTGCGGGACGGCGGCTGGCGGCCGATGGATGCTGCCCCGGTCCACCGTCTGCGCGGCCGCACGTTGGGGCTCGTGGGGTTCGGACGGATCGCCCGGGCCCTGGCCGGCAAGGCCACAGCCGTGGGCTTCCGCGTCGTCGCCCACGATCCCTTCCTCGCTGACCAGGCGATCGCCAGCGGGGGAGCCGTGCCGGTGGACCTCGCGACCCTGCTCGGCTCGGCGCATGTGGTATCGCTGCATGCCCCGCTCACGGCGGAGACCCACCACCTGATCGGGCCGGGCGAGCTGGCCGCGATGCGTGACGGGGCGATGCTGGTGAACACCTCGCGGGGCGGGCTGGTCGACCTCGGCGCGTTGCGGCATGCCATGGACGCCGGTCGACTCGGCGGTGCGGCGCTCGACGTCCTGGAGAACGAACCGCCGACGCCGGACGATCCGCTGCTGGCCCGACCCGACGTGGTGATCACGCCCCACGCCAGCTTTTACAGCGAGGAGTCGGTGGTCGAGCTGCAGCGCAAGGCGACCGAGCAGGTCATCGAGGCGCTCGCCGGCCGGGTGCCGCCCTACGCCGTGAACGCCGCCGAGCTGGGCCTTACCGGTCGCGCCTGACCGTTCGCTCGGGGTACTGGCATCCGGGCGGACGTGCCAGATCCAGTGCACGGAACGGGAGGTGCTGGACTACGCCACTTCCTCGAGGCGCCCCTTCCGCAGCTGCAACACGTGGTCGGCGACCTCGAAGGCCGCGTCGTTGTGGGTCGCGAGCAGGCAGGTGGTGCCGTCGTCGGCGAGCGAGCGCAGCAGGGTCATCATGGCCCCGCCCCACTCGCGGTTCTGATGGGCGATCGGCTCGTCGGCGAGCAGTAGGCGGGGGCGGATCACGGCGGCTCGCGCCAGCGCCGCACGTTGCTGCTCACCGAGGGAGACCTCGCTGGGGAGCCGGTGGGCAAGGTGCGTGAGTCCAAGCTGCTCCATGATCGGCGCCGCGGCGTCCGCGGCCCGGCCGGTCGCGGCGACGCCGCCGAGCCGGAGCGGGAAGCGGACGTTCTCGTCCACGGTCAGCTCGTCGAGGAGGCCCAGGGACTGCGGCAGCAGGGCGACGTCGCGCCAGGCCAGCTGCTCCGGTGGCACGTCACCGTCGAACAGGACCACCGATCCGGCGTCGGCGTGCTCCCAGCCCGCGACGATGGTGAGCAGCGTCGTCTTACCCGACCCCGACCGGCCAGCCAGCGCGGCGACCTCGCCCCGCCCGACGACGAGGTCGACGCCGTCGAGCACCGGCAGCGGGCCCGACGCGGTGGGGTAGGACTTGACGACCCCTTCGAGTTGGATCGCCGTCGACGAGCCGGGCGCCGAGGCGGTCGCCGAGGCGGCGGTCACGGTCGCTCCCTCACGCCGACGCCGCCCGGCTCCACCCGTCCGTCCCGCAGGGCGACCACGTGGTCGGCCGCCGCGATCACGGCGGGATCGTGCGAGGTGACGACCAGCGTGGCGCCCCGTCGCACCAGATCGGCCATCGCCTCCACCAGCCGGGCACCGGCCACGGCGTCGAGCTCGGCGGTGGGCTCGTCGGCCAGCAGCAGGGTCGGGGGACCGATGGCAGCAGCAGCGAACGCCACCCGCTGCTGCTCGCCGCCCGACAGCTCGTGGGGGTAGCTGGCCGCTCGGTCGGACAAACCGGTGGTGTCCAGCAACGATGCGGTCTCCCCGGGGTCGACGCCCCGCAGGGCGGCAGCGAGCCGGACCTGTTCGATCGCCGGTAGGTAGCCCACGAGGTTGTCGGATGGATCCTGCAGGACCATACCGATCGTGCGGCGCCGGAGGCGGCGCAGCAGCCGGGGCCGCAGGCGCGTCACGTCGGCATCGCCGATCTCGACCGTGCCGGCCCTGGGGTGCTGCAGCCCGGCGAGCACCCGCAACAGCGACGACTTGCCCGAGCCGGAGGGCCCCGCAACCACCGACAGCTGGCCGCGGCCGAAGCTGGCGTCCACGTCCTGGAGGGCATGGACCACACCCGCGGCGGTGCGGTAGTCCACGGCGAGCCCGGTGCAACGCGCTGCTGCGACCGTCGCCTCAGACGCCGCCACGGAGCACCTCGACGGGATCGTCGGCGTCGGTGCGCCGCTGGGCCAGCAGGGCGCCGACGACGGCGACCGCGACGGCGATCGTCGCCAGGACCAGGACGACCAACGCCGCGGGCCGCAGCATCGGGTCCGGTCGGTAGCCCGGCACCGGGTCGATCCGCTGGTAGGCCAGCCCCGCTGCCACGAGGGCGAGCCCCAGGCCCAACCAGCAGCCCACGACCACCCCTGCAGCGAGCTCGGCCAGGATCGCCCGGCGATGCGCCGCGCGCGGGAGGCCCATGCGGCGGGCGAGCGCGTAGCCGAGGACCCGACTCCGGCGGCGCGCGTCCAGGTACACGGCGATGCCGCAGACGACCAGGGCGCCGGCCGCTATCCCGAGGGTCCGCATGAACCCGAAGGTCCACGACACGGTCACGAACGACGCCTTGTCGACCACCTCGTCGAAGGAGCGGGTCTCCTGGTAGTCGACCCCGCTGGCGGCCAACGCCGCCCGCGTGCGGTCACGGTCGCCACGGACCCACACCTCGGTGGTCGTGCTTCGCAACTCGAACGAAGCGAGCGCAGAGTCGGCGACGATGACGGTCGGACTTCCGCGCCGCATCCCGGGGAACGCAGCCACGTCGGCGACCTGTTCGATCGCGAACCTCGTCGGGCCGACGGGAAGCCCAACCTCGGCGACCGGCGGCAGGTCGGCCCCGACCACCACGGCAGGAACGATCGGGCTGCCATCGCTGCTGCACTCGCCGCTGGGCTCGCGGAGCCTCGCCAGCACGTCGTCCAGGGAGCTGTCGGACAGGGTCGGGTCCCAGAACGCAGCCTCGTCGAAGGTGTCGGGATCGATGACCAGCACGACCGCGCCGTCCCGGCCGCGCCCGTCACCGGCGTCGACCCACGAGGCCCGGTACGTGTCGACGAGCGTGGTCGCGCCGGGCAGCTCGGACAGGCTGGGTGGCTCCTCCTCGTCGGACGCGTCGGTGCCCAGCTGGGCGGCGACGTCGCTGCCGACGAAGATCTGCGCCTTGGCGTCGAGCGTGGCGTTCAGCGACCGGGTGAGGGTCGCGGCGTAGCCGAACACTCCGGCCGCCAGCGCGGAGGCCACGACCAGCCCGCTCATGGCCAGGCGGTAGCGGGCGATGCGCCGGACCGCGAGGTAGAGAGCAGTCGGCCACCGCCGGCTGATCGCCCGCACCGGCCGCAGTGCCAGCACGAGCAGCCGTATGACCAACCCGACCGACGCGATCAAGAACAGCACCGGGAACAGCAGCCCGAGCACGTCCACCCCGGTGACGTCGGCACCCTCGTTGACCGGGACACCCCACTCGCCCAGCCTCCGGTACGACACCAGCGCCGCGACGCCGACGACGACCTCCCACGGCGCCGCGGCCACCCAGCGTGCACGATGGCGCGGGGTGTCGAGGCCGCGCGACCGCAGCCCGACGACGAACCCGACGACGAGGGCCGCGACCAGCGTCGCCGCAGCGGTGGCCATTCCGGCCCGTCCCAGGGCTGCGGGCTCCAGCAACGACGACGGCCCCAGCCAGACGACCAGCGCGTAGGCCAGCCCGAGCCCGGCTGCGCTCCCGACGACCAGCGGGGCGAGCAACTCGAGCACGGCCTTGAGGCCCACCGCCACCGGTGGCGCGCCGCGCACCGTCAACAGCATCACCTCTCGCCTCCGCCGGTCGAACCACAGCGACGCGGAGGCACCGACCAGGCCGGCGCCCGCCATGGCCGCCAGGACGGCGACCGGTGCGATCCCGCCCTGGACGGCGGCCTGGATCGCCTGCCCGCGGTCGGTGAGGAACGGCAGATGGGACAGGAAGCGTCGTGAGACGTAGTCGTCCTGGTCGTCGTAGTCGACCCGATGCCGGTTCATCGACGGGCCGACCCGCGCGCTGTCCGGCAGCGAGACGTTGAGCTCGAACTCCTCGGTGAACGTGCCGTTGCTGTGGCGGTCGAGCGACGAGCACCACGACAGCGCCGAGGCGCTCTCGGCACCGCAGCTGAGCTCGGTGATCAGCCCGTCGGCCTCGGTGAGCGTGAGGCTCCGGGCAGCGAGCGGCGCTTCCCAGCGGCCGGGCAGCGTGTGGACGTCGAGCCCTTGCATCAGCTCCAGGAACGTGGCGCGGTCGGCGACCATGACCGGCGGCGGCAGGTCGCCGCCCGGGCCGCGCCGCAGCAACAGATCGGCGTGGGCGCACCAGAAGTCGTCCAGGACGGTGCCGGAGACATCGCGGTAGACACCGGCGACGCGGACGTCGGCCTGTGCACCGGCCTCGTCGGTGAACGTCGCCGTGTCACCAGGCGCCAGCCCGTTCGTGGTGGCGCTTCGGTCGCTGATCCAGAGGCCGGGTCCGGGCGGGCCGTCGATGACCTCGATGTGGTCGAGGGCTCCGTCCCGGGCCACGAGGACGACCTCACTGTCGGCCGACCCGTCGGCGTAGGCCAGGAAGCCGCCTCGACGCAACGAGAAGACCGAGGGCTCGAGCCGGTGCCGCAGCGGAGCGAACGGGTCGTCGAGGCGGGTCTCGGGGCCGAGCGTCACGAGGTCGAGGTCGGGCCTACCGGTCCCGGACACCGCGTAGGTCTCGCCGTTGGTCGCGCCCGTGTCCCGAGGGCAGCGCTCGTCGGCCTGGACGACGACGGCCTCCGACCCCGCGGACGACAGGAACAGCGGGACGCCGGCCAGCGCGGCGCTGAACACCGCGCACGCCCCCGCCACCGTCGCCATCACCCCCGGTTGCCGGGCCAGCAGCAACGGGGCTCTGCGCCAGGGGGCGGTGCCGAGCAGGCCGAGGGGCCGCCGCCCCCGCCCCCGCCGCCAGCGCCCCCTCGCCATGACCGCCGACGTTAGTGGGGGTCGTCGGCATCGGCGGCGCCGTCGGTCCATGCAGCCTGGTTGTCGCGCCGGGGTCGAGCTCGCCGGCCGTCTGCTACCCGATCAGGTAGGCGAGCAGGTAGCCCAGCCCGTTGGTCGACCAGTGCGCCAGGGCGGGCGCAGCGAGGCTGCCGGACCGGTGCCTCAGCCACCACAGAACCAGCCCGGCAGCGGCAGTTCCGGCGACGGCCAGCGCCACCACGAGGACGACGCTGGCGTCGCCGAACACGTCGTCGAGGACCGGGTTGCGATCGCCCAGGTCGGTCGACGGCAGCACGTGCCACAGGCCGAACAACCCGGCGGACCACCCGACCGCGGCCCGCACGCCGATCCGAGCCGTCAGCACCGCGGGCAGCACGCCGCGGAACGCAACCTCCTCCAGGACCACCGTGCCGAGCGGCACGCGGACCAGGGCGCGGTAGAAGACGCCCGGCAGGCTCATGCCCTCGACCCGGCTGTCGTCGAACAGATCGCGGGTCGCAGGGATGGCCGCGGCCGCCAGGTAGACGGCGACGGTGAGACCGACCACGACGGCACCGACCTGTACGCCCCGGGCGAGTCGGTCGCGGCTCAGGCCCAGCTCGGTCGGACGGCGCCGGTCCATCCGGAGGCCGATCAGCAACACCGAACCGGCGATCACCAGGTTCCAGGGGACGTAGAGAGCGTCGGCTAGCAGGCGGTTCGACACGACGTTCGACCCGGCGAGCAGGGCGACGATCAGTGCGACCGGCGCCCATCTGCGCAGTCGACGCACGGCGGCGGACGGTATCAGCAACGATTGGGGGCGATGGTTCGGGCAGGGCAGGACGCAACGAAGGTCGACGTCGACACCGGAGCGGGCACGCTGGCGCCGGCCAAGGCTCCGGGCCGCGACTCGTTCATCGACTTCGTTCGGGCCTTCAGCCTCCTGGTCGTGGTGGCGTGGCACTGGGTGTTCACGATCATCGTGTGGCGGGCCGACGGGCCGCATGCCACCAACCCGATCGGGTTCACCCGTGGGATGTTCGTCGCCACCTGGCTGTTGCAGGTCATGCCGCTGTTCTTCTTCGTCGGTGGCTTCGCCCACGAGAAGGCCTGGCTTGCCCGCAGCGACCGCACCCTGTGGCGGTTTGCCCGCGACCGCGCGCTGAGCCTCATCCGTCCCGCGCTCGCGCTGGCGTTCGGCTGGTGGCTGGTCGGCACGGTGGTGGTGTTCGTCTGGGATGTCGACGGCATCGGCCGGGCGGTGCGGCTGATCCTCAGCCCGCTGTGGTTCCTGGTCGTCTACGTGCTGCTGATCGCCCTGTTCCCACTGGCGTACCGGCTGCACGTGCGCTTCGGCGGCATCGTCCTGGTCTGGACGGCGGGGCTCGCCGCGCTGGTCGACGTGATCCGGTTCGCGCATGACGTCCGCTGGGTCGCGTGGTTCAACATGGTCCTGGTCTGGGGGCTCTGCCACCAGTTGGGGTTCTTCTGGGAGCAACTGGTCGCTGCCGGACGCCGGACGGCATGGATGCTCACCTGGTCGGGGTTGTTCGGCTTGTTGGCCCTGGTGGGCAGCGGGCTCTACCCGGGATCGATGGTGGGCGTCCCCGGCGAGCGGTTCTCGAACATGGCCCCACCCACCCTGTGCATCGTCACGCTGGTGTTCTTCCAAGGCGGGATCGCGCTGCTGCTCCGCCCCTGGGTGCTCGACAGGTTGGAGACCTCGCGGCGCTGGTCGGTCACCAACTCGGTGATCAACCGCTTCTCGCTGCCGCTGTTCCTGTTCCATTCCACGGGGATGGCCGTGTGGGCGGCGTTCAGCCACTTCGTGCTCGACAGCGACGCCCTGCGGCGGCCCGATGCCGGGTGGTGGCTGAGCCGACCCTTCGCGTTCGTCGGTCCGTTGCTGGTGACCCTGCCGATCATCCTGCTGCTCGCCCCCAACCGTCGCCGAGCGCCGGCGGCGTGAACGCTGCCGGCGCTACAAGGTGCTGTCGGGGGTCTCCCGGTGCGGAGGAGCCCCCGACAGCACTACCCGCCCGACCCGCCTGATCGGTTCCTCGACCAGTACGGAGGATGCGGCAGTTCGGTTCTCGGTTTCTCGCCGCTCACCGACCGCGCGGAGGCGTTCAGGTGCCCGAGGCGAGCTCGGCGCCACCGAAGCGCCGGGACCACGCGGCGATGTCGTCGTCGGTGATCTTGCGGAACAGCACCTCGGGAACGATGAACGCATGCCCGGGCTGGAGGGTCGCCAGCTCGGCCTCGATCGACTCGCCGACCCATCCGTCGGACGGTGGCAGGCCCAGCGCGGCGAGGATCTGCTCACTGGTCGCGGGGATCATCGGGGCGGCGAGGACCGCGAACACCCGGATCAGGTTGATCGCGGTGCGCAGCGCAGCGGCGGCCTGGTCGGGATCCTCGCGGATCGTGATCCACGGCTCGGTGCGCTCGAGGTAGCCGTTGCCGAGCGCCCAGATCTCTCGGAGCGCTCTGGTCGCCTTGCGGAACTGCACGTCCTCGAGATGGGTCGTGTAGGCGCGCACGGCGTCGGCCAAGGCGGCGTGCAACTGCTCGTCGGCCTCGCTCGGGGAACCGCCTGCCGGGACCGCGTCGCCGAACCGGCGCGCCGTGAACGTCAACGTGCGGTTCACGAAGTTGCCGAGGTTGTCGGCGAGATCCTTGTTGACGGCGCCAGCGAACAGCTCCCAGGTGAACGACGAGTCGTCGGACTCGGGGGCGTTGGCCAACAGGTACCAGCGCCAGTAGTCGGCGGGCAGCAGCTCGAGGGCGTCGTCCATGAAGACGCCGATGCCGCGGCTGGTGGAGAACTTGCCGCCGTAGTAGTTGAGCCAGTTGAAGCCCTTGACGAAGTCGACGAGCTTCCACGGCTCACGGGTGCCGAGGATGCTGCCCGGGAAGCTGATCGTGTGGAAGGGGATGTTGTCCTTCGCCATGAACTCGGAGTAGCGGACGTCGTCGGCCTCGTACCACCACGAGCGCCAGTCCCGGGGGGCGTCGCCGGGCCCGGCGGCATCGGTCCACTCCTTGGTGGCTCCGATGTACTCGATCGGGGCGTCGAACCAGACGTAGAAGACCTTGGTCTCGAAGCCCGGCCGGTCGACCGGGACACCCCACTTGAGGTCACGGGTGATGCCCCGGTCGCCCAGACCTTCGTTGAGCCACTTCTTGGCGATCGAGCTGACCAGGATGGGCCAGTCGGTCTTGGTGTCGATCCACGCCCGCAGCTCGTCGGCCAGCTTGGATTGGAGGAGGAACAGGTGCCGGCTGCTGCGCACCTCGAGGTTGGTGCTGCCCGAGATCGCCGACCGCGGCTCGATCAGGTCGGTCGGGTCGAGGAGCCGGGTGCAGTTCTCGCACTGGTCGCCGCGTGCCGCCGTGTAGCCGCAGTGGGGACAGGTGCCGATCACGTAGCGATCGGGGAGGAAGCGGTCGTCGTCGATGGAGTAGATCTGCTTGGTCTCTCGCTCTTCGATGAACCCCTCGGCCTCGAGCCGGCGGGCGAAGTGCTGGGTCAGCTCGGCGTTCTGGGGCGACGAGCTGCGGCCGAAGTGGTCGAACGACAGCGCGAACTGGCGGTAGACCTCGGCCTGCAGCTCGTGCTGCTGGCGGCAGTAGTCGGCGACGTCGAGCCCGGCGTCGCGGGCCGCCAGCTCGGCCGGTGTGCCGTGCTCGTCGGTGGCGCAGATGAACAGGACGTCGTGGCCTTGGAGCCGCAGGTAGCGGGCGTGGACGTCGGCGGGCAGCATCGACCCGATCAGGTTCCCCAGATGCTTGATGCCGTTGATGTAGGGGAGAGCACTGGTGATCAGGTGACGAGCCATCGGACGCTCATCGTACTGGAGCCCTCACCTGGCAAATCACGGGGATTGGGCCCGGCAGGAGTGGTTAGCTGGTCGTTCGGCGCGAGGACGCGAGGGGGGACGATGCGGTTGAGATCGCCATTGGTGTGGATCGCTGCCGGTCTGCTGATCGTGGCGGTCGACATCCGCACCGCACTGCTCGATGTCATTCCCGATCCTGTCGGCTGGGCGCTGATCGCCGTGGGTGCGTGGCGGCTGTCGATGGTCCGGGCGGCTCAGCTCGCGTTGGCGACCGCCGCATTGAGCCTCGCAGACCTGCACCTGCCCTACCACCAGGTCCAGTTCGACCCGGTGACCAACACCTACATCGAGCCCGAACCGGGCCGGGGGGGATACCGCGAGCACCTGCGCTTCGACCCGGTGACGGGCTGGCGGCTCGCGGCGATGACCCTGGCGATGGTGGCTGCCGGGGCGGCCCTCTGGTCCCTGCTGACCGGGTTGCAGCGACGGGCGCGCACCAGAGGCGAGGTTGCCACGGCGCGACGGCTCTCCGCCTTCCCGGTGCTGGTGGTCGGAGTCTGGGTGACGCCGTATCTGGTGGCGGTCGGGGCGGCGGTGATCCGGGACTCCGGTTCTTTCGACCCGATATGGAACACAATGGCTGCGGAGATCGTCGCGGTCGCCGGGCTGGTGACCCTGGTCGCCCTGGCGTTGCTTCTGTGCCTCGAGTCTCCCAGGGCCTGGGCGGCGCCCGTGGACGCGGCCCGCGTCTCGCCCTGGGCCGAGTTGCGGGGTCGTCGGCGCCGGCGCCGTTCCGTGTCCTGAGATCGGGCGCTTCCTGCCAAATCGCGTGCACAGACGTGGGGGTGGCGGTACCCGAGAACGTCGTTCGGTGTGCTTGACGCGTGTTCACCGGGTCGGCAAGCTGCTTTCTGACGCACCGTCAGATCGAGGGGACAGAGGGGGACACGGAGGCAGTGGAGTTCGGGATCTTCGTCCAGGGCCACGTGCCGCGTTCCAAGGTCGAGCGCGAGGGCTCGGAGGCCGAGCACAACGCGCTGATGGGTGACGTCGAGCTCGTTCGGGCCGCCGACCGGCACGGCTGGAAGTTCGTCTGGGTCACCGAGCACCACTTCCTTGCGGAGTATTCGCACATCTCGGCGAGCGAGGTGTTCCTCGGCTACGCAGCGGCCCTCACCGAGCGCATCCATCTCGGCTCCGGCATCGTCAACCTCAACCCGCAGGTCAACCATCCGGTCCGGATCGCCGAACGGGCCGCGATGCTCGATCACCTCTCCGGCGGGCGCTTCGAGCTCGGCACCGGCCGCGGGGCCGGCAGCCGCGAGGTCACCGGGTTCGACATCGAGTCCACCGCCGTCACCAAGGCGGTGTGGGACGAGGTGATCCGTGAGCTGCCGCGCATGTGGCGCGAAACCGCCTACGTCCACGACGGCGACGCGTTCCGTGTCCCCTATCCGAACCCCGCGATGCCGACCCGCAACGTGCTGCCCAAGCCGTGGAAGCCGTCGCATCCACCGATGTGGCTGGCCTGCGGGAACCCGCCCACGTTCGAGAAGGCCGCCCGGCTCGGGCTCGGCGCGCTGGGCTTCAACGTCGCGGCGATCAAGGACATGGCGCCGATGGTCGAGTCCTACAAGAACGCCATCGGCCGGGCCGAGCCCGTCGGCGACTACGTCAACGACAACGTGATGATCACCAACGGCCTGGTCTGCATGGAGGACGGACGCAAGGCCCGCGAGGCAGCGACCCGCATGGGCATCAGCTACCTGCAGACCCAGGTCTTCTACTACCACGACACGATGCCCAAGGTGGAGGGCTTCCCCGTGTGGCCCGAACCCTTCCCCGAGCCGACGCTCGACGACATCGAGTTCCGGATCCAGGAGGGCTACCTGCTCTGCGGCGACCCCGACGAGGTGGTCGACCAGGTCCGTCGCTACGAGGCCGTCGGCTGCGACCAGCTGGTGTTCGGCATGCCGCTCGACCTGCCCCTGGACGACGCACTCGAGACCATCCGGCTGTTCGGCGAGCATGTGATCCCCAAGTTCGATCCCGACCCGGTCCACCGCACGACGCGGATGCGGGACAGCGCGGCTGGCGGGCCCGCGGCGCCCACGGTCGCGAGCTGAACAGGAGGCGACCGCTGTGATGGGACCCCACCGGCTCGTGGCGAGCAGGTCGACGATGGGGGAGGTGGAGGGCTGATGGCGCTTCCCGATCATCTCAAGCAGCTCGCGGCGAGGGTCTCCAACGCCGGGCGCTGGGGGGCCGACGACCAGCGTGGCACGCTCAACCTGATCGACCAGGCCGCGGTGTTGCGCGGGGTCGCGGCCGCCCGCCAGGGGCGGGTGTTCTCGTTGGCCATCCCGTTCGACGAGGACGGCCCGCAGACCGGGGCGATCCCCGGGCGGGAGAACCCGGAGCGACGGATGCTGATGGTCAACCAGCCGTTCACCGGCGACCCCAGCGACTTCTGCACCAGCGACGACGCGGTCTCGATGGGCGTGCAGGCCGCCACGCACTGGGACGCCCTGGCCCATGCCGGCTACGAGGATGAGCTCTACAACCACGTGCCGTTCGACGCCGTGACCGCTGCGGGAGCGTCCCGGCTAGGGATCGACGCGTTCGGGCCGGTCGTGTCGCGCGGCGTGCTGGCCGACGTGGCCCGGGCCCTGGGCGTCGACCACTTCGAGGACAACCACCCGATCAGCGGCGACGACCTCGACGCTGCGGTGGCGCTCGGGGGCCTGACCGTCGAGCCGGGCGACGTCCTGCTGGTGCGGACCGGTCAGATGCACTGGTTGCGCGTCGACGACAAGGACCGGTTCCGCGAGCCGACCCCGGGCCTGTCCACGCTGTCGGTCGAGTGGCTGCGCGACCACGACGTGGGCGCCGTGGCCACCGACACGCTGGTGTTCGAGCCGTGGCCGGGCGAAGATGCCGCCGTCGTGCTGCCCGTGCACCTGCTGCACCTGCGCGACATGGGCCTCGCGCAGGGCCAGCTCTGGGCGCTCGACGACCTGGCCGCCGACTGCGCAACGGACGGCCAGTACGACTTCCTGCTCTGCGCCACGCCGCTGCCGCTCACCCGGTCAGTCGGGGGGCCGGTCGCCCCAACGGCGGTCAAGTGACCGCACCCAGGCTCGCGAACCGCAGGCCGCGGGACGACCGACCGATGCGCCGGTCCGCCCGACGCCCGACCGTCGCCGATGACGGGTGACCGATGACGGGTGACCGATGATCACCACGTATCCGGCTCGCTGGGACCGCGTGGTCGACGTGGTCGTGCTCGGGTCGGGTTGTGCGGGCCTCGTAGCCGCGACCCTGGCGCACGACGGAGGAGCTGAGGTGCTGGTCCTGGAGAAGGCCGACCTGATCGGCGGCACGACCGGTGTCTCGGGCGGCATGCCGTGGATCCCGCTCAACCGGCACATGGCCCACGTCGGCCAGACCGACAGCCGCGACGAGGCGTTGGCCTACATCCGGCGGCTCACGCTGGGACGCGAGCCCGATCCCGAGCTGGTCGAGGTCTACGTCGACTGGGCCTCCGAGGCCCTCGACTACCTCGAGGTCCACACGCCGCTGCGGATGACCGCACCGACGACGTTCAACGACTACTACGCCCATCTGCCCGGCGGGAAGGTTGCGGGCCGCTCGATCGAGCCGGCGCCGTTCGACGCCCGCGGCGAGCTGGGCGCGTGGGCCGACAGGCTGCGGACCAGCCCGCACCTGCCCCGGCTGACGATGGAGGAGGGGGCCAAGTTCCTCCGTGGTGAGGGGCTGCCGGACTTCGAGCTCGTGGTCGGACGCGAGCAGGCGGACGAGCGGGTGCTGGGCCCGGCGATGGTGGCTGCGCTGTTCAAGGGCCTGCTGGACCGAGCCGTCGAGGTGGTCACTGGAGCACCGGCCCGTCAGCTGGTCGTGGTCGACGGCGCCGTGGTCGGCGTCGAAGCGGTCGACGGCGCCGTGCTCGCCGTCGAACCGCTCGCCGGCGGTGGCTCGGTCGGGCCCGGCGGTTCGGGTGGTCTCGCCGGCGGTGGCTCGGCTGGGCCCGGCGGTTCGGGTGGTCGCGCCGGCGGTGGCTCCGAGGCTGGTCGGCCGCTGTTGGTCGGCGCTCGTCGGGGGGTGGTGCTCGCCTGCGGCGGCTTCGAGTGGAACGAGGCGATGGTCGAAGCGTTCATCGGCGCGGCGATCGAGCCCCTCAGCCCGCCCCACAACACGGGCGACGGCCACCTGATGGCGATGGAGGCCGGCGCCGAGCTGGCCAACATGACCTCGCACTGGGGGCAGCCGGCGATCCTCGAGCCTGGCGTCAGCTTCGAGGGCCGGCCCATGTTGCAGATGGGGTCGCTGCGCAGCGTTCCGGGCGTGATCGTGGTCAACAAGCACGGCCGGCGGTTCGTGAACGAGGGCGTCACGTACCAGGACTACCCGAAGGTGCTCGCGGCCTTCGACCCCGTGGCCCTCGACTACCCGAACGAGGCGCCGCACTGGATGGTGTTCGACCAGCGGGTGAAGGACACGGCCATGGTGCTGCCGTCGGTGCTGCCCGGCAGCCCGGCGCCCGGGTGGATCCCCCGGGCAGGGGACATCGCCGGGCTCGCGCGCTGCATCGGCGTCGAGCCAGCAGCGCTGGAGGCGACCGTGGCCCGATGGAACCAGCTCGTCGCGGCAGGCGAGGACACCGACTTCCAGCGAGGCACGACCGCCTTCGAGGCCCAGATGACCGGGCATCTGCCGACGCCAGGGACGAGCCTGGCTGCGATCGAGAAGCCGCCGTTCTACGCAGTGCAATTGCGCAACGGAACACTTGGCACCAATGGCGGCCCGCGGATCGACGCCAACGGCCGCGTGCGCCGTGCTCGCGGCGGAGTCGTCCCCGGCCTTTACGCGGCCGGGAACGCGGCGGCGAGCGTGTTCGGTCCGGCGTATCCCGGCGGCGGGGCCACCCTGGGGCCGGCGCTCACCTTCGGTTACCTAGCCGGCCGCCACGTCGCCGCGCGACCGGCGCGGCCGGTCGAAGACGCCGCCGTCCAGCAGCCCCCGGCTGCGGCCACCTGATCCGTGACGTGAGGGCGACGGGACCTTGCCGCAGCTCATGCCGCCACGCAAGCGGGCGGCGAGGTCAGTCTCTTCGGTTTTCAAGGAGCTGGGGGATGTGGCTGTTGCAAGCTCAGGCACGTGCAGCGCAGCCGTGGTTGTTCTTCGCTGGCCGGGTGATCAAGCGGCCGGCACCTGAGATCGATGGTCCTCGGAGTTCTGGCGCTTGCGGGGTCGGGGCTTGGTGTGGTGCGTGGGATTGCCGGGATGGTCCGGGTGTCCGGGTGGGACCATGGGCCGCCGGCCGCTCCCGGCGACCAGTGCCCATCCTTGGTAGGCGCTCGCGGAAGCCGCAGACTCGGGCCGCTCGCACCAGGTCGCGCTGAGCATCAGGGTCGGCCTCGGCGGCATGCGCGACCGGACCCACCTGCGCGGCCGACAGGGCGCCGTCGCGCACCGCGGCCTCGACCACGGGCAGGTCGGCGATCCGCTTGGAGGCCGCCAGTAGCTCCTGGCCCGACCGCACCGAAGCGCCCGCTATCGCGGCGAACCATTCCGCCGTCGACCGCAGACCGGCGTCATGGGCGGCGCTGGATTCGTCGACCCGCCGGGCCAGCACCACCTTTGCAGCAGCGACGAGCCGATCGATCTCGTCGAGGCGCCGCCACCAACCCGGGGCATCGGCTACCGGCACCGCCTCCACGTCCAGCCCGGCGACCAGACCGCGCAACGTCGCCACGACACCGATCAGCACTGCTGCTGCTGCTGATGCCGGGGGCGAGGTGGTGGTCGCGTCCATGCCGACCATCATCCTCAGCCGGTGTGACAGTTTCGTCCTCTCGGCGGCCCAACCTGCCCCGCTCTGGCGAGGTCTCTACGCCGGAGCAGCCGGCATCGAGAAGGCGCTCGACAGCCAGACGGCGGCCGTCTGGCCGGGGAGACGAGGCACTGCTGCACCCAGCTGCGACAAAGAGAGCACTGATCTACAGTGCATCGATGGCAGCGGATCTCAGTCCCTCGATCCATGCCGCTTCGGCGCCGCACCAACCTGCGGTGATCGAGTACCCCTCCGGGCGGAGGCTCAGCTACGGCGACCTCGACGACCGGTCCCGCCGACTTGCGGGCCTGTGGCGCGAGCGTGGGCTGCGTGCGGGCGATCACGTCGCCGTCCTGCTCGACAACCAGGCCGCCTACTTCGAGGTGGCCTGGGCGGCACAGCGATCAGGCCTGTACCTCACGCCGGTCAACTGGCACCTCGGTCCGGAGGAGGCCGGCTACGTCATCGCCGACTGCGGTGCCCAGGCCGTGGTGTCGACCGCGCCGCTCGGGTCGCTCCTCGCCCGGCTCGACGGCGCCCTCGGCTCCCTGCCACCGACCCGCCTACTCGTCGGCCGCGGCCTCGACACCGCCGCCGACGCGAACGGAGAAGCCGCCGGGGCCGGGGCCAGCGGCGCGCGGACCGCCGACGCCACCGGAGGCACCGCCGGGGCCGGAGCCGGCAGCACCGGCGACGCCGTCCAGCTCGGCGGCTGGGAGGACTACGACGCCGCTGTCGGCGCTGCCCCGCCCATCGATCCGGCCGACGAGGTCGAGGGCGCCTACATGTTCTACTCGTCGGGCACGACCGGCCGACCGAAGGGCATCATGCCCCCGCTCACCGGCGCACCGTTCGGCAGCGGCGGTGGTCTCGACCAGGTGGTCTCGGCGCTGTTCGGCTACCGCGCCGGCATGATCTACCTCAGTCCGGCGCCGCTTTACCACGCAGCTCCGCTGGCATGGTCCATGGCGGCGCACCGGATCGGTGGCACGGTGGTGGTCCTCGACCGGTTCGACGCGGAGGCGACGCTGCAGGCGATCCAGCTCCACCGGGTCACCCACGCCCAGTTCGTCCCCACCCACTTCGTGCGGCTGCTCAAGCTCGATCCCGAGGTCCGTGCCGCCTACGACGTGGGAAGCCTGGAGATGGTCGTCCACGCCGCCGCGCCCTGCCCACCCGACGTCAAGGACTCGATGCTCGACTGGCTCGGGCCGATCGTCCACGAGTACTACTCGGCCTCGGAGGGCGTCGGGTTCTGCGCCATTGGCCCGGAGGAGTGGCGCGCCCACCGCGGCTCGGTCGGCCGGTCGCTGATGGGCGCGGCTCACATCGTCGGCGCCGACGGTGAGGAGCTGCCGCCCGGTGAGGCCGGTCAGGTGTGGTTCGAGAGCTGGACCACGTTCGAGTACCACGGCGACCCCGCCAAGACCGCCGAGGTGCAGAACGATCGTGGCTGGGCGACTCTCGGCGACATCGGCTACCTCGACGACGAGGGCTACCTCTACCTCACTGACCGGGTGGCGCACACCGTCATCTCCGGAGGCGTCAACATCTACCCCCGGGAGATCGAGGACGTGCTGGTCGTGCATCCCGGCGTGCTGGACGTCGCGGTCATCGGCGTACCCGATCCCGAGATGGGCGAGCGTCTGCTCGCCGTGGTCCAGCCCGCGCCGTGCACCGAGCCGGGCGACGCGCTCGTGGCGGAGCTCCAGCGCCACTGCCGTGAGCGTCTCGCCGGGTTCAAGTGCCCCCGTGACGTGGCGTTCGTCGACGAGTTGCCCCGCCTGCCGACCGGCAAGATCCGCAAGAGCGAGCTGCGAGCCCTCTACGGCACCTGGTCGGGCGACGTCACCGCGCAAGCCGACCGTTAGCTCGCCGCTCTGGCGCTGTTCGGCTCGATCTCCCGGACCGGCATCGTCGGCTCGGTTCAATGTCCCGGACCGGCATGCGTCGGCTCGGTTCGATCTCGCGGACCGCTACGTCAGCTCGCTTCGATCTCCCGGACCGCTACGTCAGCCGCCGCCGAACGGGTTGCCGAGCTCGAAGGGCACGTCGGCGAACCGGGCGCCCTCGAGCTCGAGGTCCTCGACCGTCCAACGGCCCTCGGTCTCGATCTTGTCGATCAGCGCCCACGGCTGGAACAGGTGGACCTGCCCGCCGACCACGAAGAAGACCCGGCCGTTGATCGGGCAGTGCTCGGTCGAGAGGTAGGCGACGAAGGGCGAGACATTGGCCGGGTCCATCGCCGAGTCGCCGCCGGCCCGCTCCTCCACGGGCCCGGTCAGCCCGGCCGTCAGGCGGGTGAGCGCGGCGGGAGCGATGGCGTTGACCCGCACGCCGTAGCGGCGCAGCTCCTGGGCGGCGATGATCGTCAGCGCGCCGATGCCCATCTTGGCGGCGCCGTAGTTGGTCTGGCCGACGTTGCCGAACAGCCCCGACGTGGACGACGTGTTGACCACGGCCCGCTTCGCCTCGACGCCGTCCTTCGCTTGCTCGCGCCAGTGCGCGGCGGCGTGCCGCAAGGGGGCGAAGTGGCCCTTGAGGTGGACCTTCACCACGGCGTCCCACTCGTCCTCGGTCATGTTGACCAACATCCGGTCGCGGAGGATCCCGGCGTTGTTGACCAGCACGTGCAGGTCGCCGTACTGGTCGATCGCCGTGTCTACTAGGCGCTTGGCCCCGTCCCAGTCACAGACGTCGTCGTGGTTGGCGACCGCCTCGCCTCCACCGGCGACGATCTCGTCGACCACCTGGTTGGCCGGCGATGCGTCGGCTCCGGTGCCGTCCGGGTCGCCGCCCAGGTCGTTGACGACGACCTTGGCACCCTCTGCAGCGAACAGCAGCGCGTGCTCACGCCCGATGCCCCGACCAGCACCGGTGATGATCGCGACCCGGCCCTTCATCGTGTTCATCGCGTCCCCCCTTGCCCGGCAGATCCACAGCGAACGATTGCGTGCACTCTATGTCACGGCCCGACGCGCGTCCGAGGCGGTCGCCGCGGACTCGCCCCAGGTCAAGTGGTCGGCGGACCGGGTGCGCTGCGCCGGCACCTCGGTCGACGTCCCCTAGCTTGTCCCGGATGTCCAGCGCCTATTCGACGGCCAAGCGCCTGCTGGTGGGGAGGCCGTTGGCGACGAGCGCGTCGTCGCACGCAGCTCCGCCCGACGCTCAGCGAGGACGAGACGATCCTGTCGATCGAGCCCCTCCGCGACCACGCCGTCGCGACCGCGATCGTGCTGCTCGACCACGGTGAGGAACCCGGCGGGGTTCGGTGCGATATCCCGGGGCCGCCAGGATCCGGGCCCTGGCGTGTGGGGGCACTGTTGGCGGCTGTCGCGCCCGCAGATGGGGCAGATACACCGTCGTCGACGGCCCCGGGGATCCGAACAACTCGATCGCCGTCGACATCAACGACCGAGGCGACATCCTCATCCCCGCCCCCGAACGCTTCCGCATCGTCGACATCGGCGCCTGGCCCAAGCCGACAAGTCGAAGCGGTTCCACCAGCGTCGAGTCCCCTCACCCCACATCGTGAGGGTGGTGCAGCCAAGAGATATCCCATACGTATGTTCGTATTCTATGGTAGTGTCGTCACATGCAAGGGCTTGTCAGGCTTCGTGAGGCGATCGAAAGCCTCCGAGCCGACGACGTGGCGTCGCTGAGCGATGACGACCTGGTCGCAGCCATGCCCGACCTCCACCAGCTCGACAGCATGCTCGTCGCTCAGCAGGCCCGACTGGTCGCCGAGATCGACCGGCGCAAGCTGTGGCGCCGCGACGGCTCCAAGGCGCTGTGGGCGTGGCTGGCGCGCCGCACTGGCGCCGCAGCTGGTGCCGCCAAGGCCCTGGCCGGGTTGACGCGGCGGTTGCGGTTGGCGCCGGTCACGCGCGCGGCGTTCGAGGCCGGTGACATCGACCGTGAACGCGCCGTCGAGCTCTGCAAACGGGCAGCGTCGCCACGAACGGGGACCGCCGACGCGTTCTCCCGCCACGAACACGAGCTGGTGCGCCGCGCCGCGTCTCAGCGGTTCGAGGCGTTCCTGGGTGATCTGCGCTACTGGGAGGCGCTCGTCGACCAGGACGAAGAGGAACGCCAAGCCCACGACGACGTCGAGGCCCGCAACCTGCACGCGTCCGAGACGTTGCGGGGCATGGTTCGCATCGACGGGTTGTTGGACCCTGTCCAGGGCGCCGAGTTCCTCGAAGCCCTGACCCGGATCACCGACGAGCTCTACCGCAACGACTGGGAGTCTGCCCGGGCCGTCCACGGTGACGACACCCGCAATGAACACCTGGCGCGTACCCCAGCGCAGCGCCGCGCCGACGCGCTCGCCGAGATGGCGCGGCGAGCCATGACCGCTCCTGCCCACGGCAAGCGTCCCCGGCCACTGGTTACCGTGCATGTCGGCACTGGCACGGTCGAGCGCATGTGCGAGCTTGCGTCGGGCGCGGTCATCGCCCCCGGCCTGCTCGTACCCCACCTCGGCCACGCCGATATCGAGCGGATCATCTACGGGCCCGGCAAGCGGGTGATCGAGCTCTCCAAACGAGCCCGGTTCTTCCGGGGAGGCCTGCGGAGGGCGATCGAGCTGCGTGACCGCTGGTGCTTCCACCCCACCTGCAAGGTCCCCGCCGAGCGCTGCCACATCGACCACCTCGACCCCGTGTGCCACGGCGGGTTCACCACCCAAGAGAACGGGCGATCCGCCTGCGACACCCACAACTGGTGGACCTACAACTTCGAGCAACGCTCCGGCACCCAACTCCTCGACCCCGACCGACCAGTGCCCCCCGACACCCGCTAACCCCCTTCGGACCGGCGTCGGCGGGCAGCGGGCAGGTGTTGCGACGGCGGGTGGATCGGATGTCCGACCTGCTCGCACGGTGCCCGACCCCCGGGTCGAACCACCCGACGAGAGGGCAGGACGATTGAGCGTCGTCGAACCGCCGGAGCGCCTCTCGAGCGTCGTGCTCAGGAGGCAGCGGGCCGGATCGTCGGCACGTTCGCCCCGTGGCCGACGCCAGTGCACGGTCCGGTGGCGTCCGCTCACAGAACGTTTCGGGGGCGTTACCCGCCGTTGACGGTGCGGCGCCGGAAGCTGCGAGTCAACCGCGTCGCACGGTTAACGGGACAGCCGTGCCACCGACATCGGGCCCCCCGATCATGCATGCATGGTGGCGTTGACCCACTGCCCCTACTGCGCCCTGAACTGTGGGCTCGGCCTCCGCGAGACCGGGGGCACCGTCGTGGGCATCGAGCTTTGGAAGGGTTCGCCGCTCACCCGCGGAGCCCTGTGTGCGAAGGGCCGCTCGGCCACAGAGCAGATCCACCACTCCGACCGCCTGGTCCGCCCCCTCGTCCGCCAGGGGAGTCGGCTGGTCGAGACCGACTGGGACACGGCCCTCGACCGGGCCGCCGCCGGGTTCGCGCGCATCGCCGCCGAGCGAGGCCCCGCCGCCAACGCGGTGCTCAGCGGGGGGTCGTTGACCAACGAGGTCGCCTACCTGGTCGGGAAGTTCGCTCGCCTGACGCTGCGCACCCCGCACGTCGACCTCAACGGGCGGATGTGCATGACCTCGGCGGGGGTCGCCTACACGCAGGCGTTCGGCATCGACCGGGCACCGACGCCACTCGCGGAGCTCGACCGAGCCCAAGTCGCCGTGGTGATCGGCGCGAACCTGTCGTCCTCGTTCCCGGTGGCCATCCCGTCGCTGCTCGCGAAGCTCCGGCGCCGGGGCGGTCGGGTCGTGGTGATCGACCCGCGGGCCGGCCGGTTCGTCACTGACGACGACTGCTGGCTTCCCCTGCGCCCCGGGACCGACGCCGTCGTCGCGAACGGCCTGCTGCGCGAGATCGCACATCTGGGCGGCATCGACGAGGAGTTCTGCTCGGCACGCACCACTGGCCTGGGTGAGGCGCTCGTCGGCGCGGAGCGGTGGACCCCCGAGGCTGTCGACGCGACCGCCGGCGTCCCCGCAGCCCACGTCCGCGAAGTCGCTGCGCTGCTGGCGCAGGCCGACCGGGCCATGTACCTCCACGCCCGGGGCGCCGAGCAGCAGGTCACCGGGGTGGCCAACGTGCGCGCCTGGCTCAACTTGGCACTGGCCCGAGGCCACGTCGGGCGGCCCGGCTGCGGCATCGACATGCTCACAGGCCAACGCAACGGCCAGGGCGGTCGTGAGCACGGTCAGCGCTGCGACCAGCTGCCTTCCGGGCGGTCCGTCGAGAACCCCGACCACCGTCGGGTGGTGGCCGAGCGCTGGGGCGTGCCCGAGTCGGCGCTCCCGGGACGGGGGCGGACCTACGTCGAGCTGCTGGCCGACGGCCGCGCCGGCTCGGTGGCGGGGATGCTGTTGCTGTCCACCAACCCCATGGTCTCGGCGCCCGACCTGGTCCACACCGCAGCCGCGCTCGACCATCTCGACCACCTCGTGGTGATCGATCCCTTCCTCTCCGAGACCGCTCGGCAGGCCACGGTGGTGCTGCCCGGCACCACGTTCGGCGAGATCGAGGGCACGATCACCTCGCTGGAGGGGCGGGTGCTCCGCTGCGACCAGGCGGTCCCGCCGACCGCCGGTCGCAGCGAGATCGACGTCCTGCGCAACCTGGCCAACCGTCTGGGCGCAGGTCGGCACCTTCGCTATGTCCGGGGCCGGGAGGTGTTCGACGAGCTGCGCCGGGTGTCCGCCGGAGGCCCGGTCGACTACGCGGGGATCACCTGGGACCGCCTACGCGAGGGCGACGGCCTGTTCTGGCCGTGCCCCGGTGAACACCACCCCGGGACCCCGATGCTGCACACCGAGCGCTTCGGGCACCCCGACGGCCGCGCCCGCTTCGTGCGGATCGAGCCGACCGTAGCGGCTCCACCCACGGCCGCGGCGCCTGTCCCCGCGACCGAGGCCGGAATCACGGGCGCGGTGCCTGTCCCCGCGACGACGGCCGCGGCGCCTGCTGCGACGCGCCCCCCAACCGCGGCTGCGGCGCCTGCCCTCGCGACTGGTCGCCTGCCGGCGCGGGCAGGACCCGCCTTGGCGCCTGGGGCAGCGAGGTCCGGTGCGGCACCGAGCGAGACGCTGGTGCTGACCACCGGGCGGGTGCTGCACCACTACCTGTCGGGCGCGCAGACGCGCCGGATCCCCGCGCTGGTCGCGGTGAGCCCCGAGCCCGTGGTGGAGGTCCACCCGGAGACCGCCGCCGCGTGCGGCCTGGTCGCGGGCGAGCCGGTACGGCTCGGTAGCCGTCGTGGCGACGTGGTCGTGGCCTGGACCGCGAACCCACGGCTGCGTCGGGACACCGTGTTCCTTCCCTACCACTGGCCGGTCGCGAACCGGCTCACGTCGGCGGACGAGCTCGACCCGACCAGCCGGATCCCGAACTTCAAGGTCGTGCCGGTGCACGTGGCCCCGGCCGCAGACCGCACGGACCACACCGACCGCACCGACCACACCGACCACACCGACCACACCGACCACACCGACCAGGCCCTGGCGGCGCGGCCCGACCCGGATGACGGCACGCACCGCACCGCGGCCGACGTGACCGGCGACCACACCGCGCTGGCGACCACCAGGGGGATGCGATGAGCCGAGGCCGTTGGATCGACCACTGGGACCCCGACGACCAACGGTTCTGGGAGAGCACCGGCAACAAGATCGCCCGCAGGAACCTCGCCTGGTCGATGTTCGCCGAGCACCTCGGCTTCAGCGTGTGGGTGCTGTGGACCATCGTGGTGATCAACCTGGCCAATGCTGGGATCGCTGTGTCGGTGTCCGAGCTGTTCCTGCTGACGCTGGTACCGAACCTGATCGGCTCGATGCTGCGGATCCCCTACACGTTCGCCGTCCCCCGGTTCGGCGGTCGCGCTTGGACGGTGTTCAGCGCTGCGTTGCTGTTCCTCCCGGTGACCCTGCTAGCTGTCGTGGTGCCCAGCGGGTGGCTGGCGGACCAGAGCCACGACGTCCAGCTCTGGGTGCTGATCGCGTGCGCGGCGACCGCCGGTGTCGGCGGCGGCAACTTCTCGTCGTCGATGGCCAACATCTCGTTCTTCTATCCCGAGCTCCGCAAGGGCTGGGCGCTGGGCCTGAATGCCGCAGGCGGCAACCTCGGCGTCGCCTCCGCCCAGCTGCTGGTGCCGCTGGCGATCATCGTCGGCGTGCCCGCCGCCACCGTGAAGCTGCCCGAGCACCGGGTCCACCTGGCCTACGCCGGGCTGATGTGGATGCCGTTGATCGCCGTCGCCTCGGTCGCCGCATGGCGCTACATGGACAGCCTCACCCAGGCCACGGCCGACACCCGGTCGTACGTGGTCGCGCTGCGCTACCCGCAGACGTGGGTCATGTCGTTCCTCTACATCGGCACGTTCGGGTCGTTCATCGGCTTCTCGTTCGCCCTGCCCCTGGTGATGAAGAACACCTTCCCGGACTTCCTCGCCGACCACCCGTTCGTCGCGACCTACCTGGCGGGCCTCAGCTTCATCGGGGCGCTGATCGGCTCGCTGGCCCGGCCGCTGGGCGGCTGGCTGTCCGACCGGATCGGCGGCGCGAAGGTCACACTGTGGGTGTTCGTCGGAATGGCGCTGTTCACCGCGACGGCGCTCCGCGGCGTCCAGGAGCGTGCCTTCCCGTTGTTCTTCGGCTCGTTCATGCTGATCTTCCTGCTGTCGGGCATGGGGAACGGCTCGACCTACAAGATGATCCCGTCGATCTTCGCCGTCCTCGGCCACAAGGAGGCTCGGGCGGCCGGTGGCTACACCGATGAGCTCGGCGTCGAGTTCAAACGCCGGGCCGCTGCGGTCATCGGCATCGCCGGGGCCGTCGGGGCCTTCGGCGGGGTCCTGATCCAGGTGATGCTCCGCCAGGCCAGCCTGAGCGTGTCCACTCTTGTCGCCGACGCGGCGACACCTGCGGAGCGGGTGGCTGCCGCGAGCGCCAACGCCGACTGGGCCATCCCCGCCCTCGGCGTGTTCCTCGGCTCCTACGTCGTGTTCGCGGTGGTCACCTGGTTCGCCTATCTGCGCGCCAGCTCGAGCTACGTCCGCGACGAGCGGACGGTCACCCTCGCCACCTCGCCAGTCTGACCCGGGCCCGAAACCGCGGCAGAAAGCGTCGGAAACGAGCGCCTTCTGCCGCAATTTCGAAGGGTCATCCCTTGACGGCGCCGCCGAGGCCCGCGTTGCGGAGGAACAGCCGCTGGAAGACCAGGAAGATCACGATCGGCAGCGCCATCGAGATCAGCAACGCTGCGAGGAACACGTCGAGCTCCACCGTGTCGCGGATCGTCGGGAGCCGCACCGACAGGGGCTGGATCGCCGGGTCGGGCAGGACGATGAGCGGCCAGAGGTAGTCCTTCCACGCGTTGAGCACCGCGAAGATCGACACCACCCCCAGGATTGGCCGGGACATCGGCAGCGCCACCGACCACAGCAGGCGGAACGGGCCCGCACCGTCGACCCGGGCGGCCTCGAACACCTCGCGCGGCAGGCCGTCCATGAACCGTTTGACCAGCAGCACGTTGAAGGCGTTGGCCCCCGCCGGCAGCCACACCGCCCAGTAGGTGTTGAGCAGCGACCGATCGAACACCGGCAGATCGAGCACGGTCAGGAACAGCGGCACCAGCACCACCACCCCCGGCACGAACAGCGTCGCCAGCACCGCCGCGGTCAGGATCCTGGCGTACCAGGGCCGCAGCACCGACAGCACGAAGCCGCCGGTGGTCGCAACCAGCAGCTGCACGGCGCCCGAGCCCAGCGCCACCCACACCGTGTTGGCGAAGTACCTGCTGATGTCGGCCTGGTTCCACGCCGTCGACAGGTTCTCGGTGTCGACGCCGCTCGGCCACAGCCCGAGGGGCGTGCGCAGCGTGTCCTGGGTGGTGCTGGTCGCCGCCTTGGCCAGCCACAGGAGCGGACCGACGCTGGTCACCAGCAGGGCGAGCAGCGCCAACCCGTGTGCGCTGCGCATCGCCCACCGCACCTGGGCCCGGCCCCAGTCGAACGGGGACAGGATCCGGCGCTCGCCGGCGTCGATCACGACACGCTCCAGGATCGGGTGACCCGGAAGTAGACCGCCGACAGGAGCGCGAGGAACAGCGCGAGCAGCACCGACAGCGCGGTCGCGGCGCCGTAGTCGCCGAAGCGGAACGCGTAGTCGTAGATCTGCAGCAGGATCGTGGTCGTCGAGCTCTGCGGGCCGCCCTCGGTCATCAGGTACGGCTCGGTGAACACCTGGAAGGTGGCGATCACCTGCAGGATCAGCGTGATCAGCAGGATGTTCCGCAGCTGGGGCAGGGTGACGTGCCAGACCTTGCGCCACACGCCGGCGCCGTCGACCTCGGCGGCGTCGTACAGCTCGGTGGGGGCGCTGGTGAGCGCCGCGAGGTAGATGATGACGGTGGCCCCCGCGTTGGCCCACGTGGCCTGGAGCACGAGCGACGGCATCGCCCACGACGGCGACTGGATCCACGGGTACGGACCCATCCCGACCCAGCCGAACATCGTGTTGAACACACCGGTCGAGCTGGCGTCGTAGAAGAACCGCCACAGCAGCACGGCAACCACCGGCGGCACGACCACCGGGAGGTAGGCCAGGATGCTGTACAGGCCCTTGCCCCGGCGCAGCTCGCTCATGAGCACCGCGAGCACCAGCGGCAACGGGTAGCCGAACAGCAGCGCGAGCAGCGTGAAGTATCCGGTGTTGCGCACCGAGGTCCAGAACCGAGGATCGCCCAGCACCTTGTCGAAGTTGTCAAGGCCCACCCACTCCGGCGCGGCGACCAGGTTGGTGTCCTGGAAGCTCATGACGACGGCCCGCCCGATGGGGTACCAGGCGAAGTAGCCGAAGGCCAGCAGCAGCGGCAGCACCAGGACCAGGGTGCTCACGCCGCCGCCGCGGGCCCATCGGATCGCTCTATCCACCTGCCGTTCCCGTCGGCTGGTCCGAGTGGGGTGGCCGGCAACGCTCCCCAGGAGATCGCCGGGCTCCGGCCCCGCCGGACGGCTCGCCGATCTCGAGACGAGCGTCACCAGTCATCCCACTACCGGTCAGCCTGCGTCGAGCAGCGCGCTGACGTTGTCGTTCGCCGAGGCGAGCAGGTCGTCGATGTCGGCGTTCTCGTCGGTCAGGACGGCCTGGACCACGGTGTCCAGCTCGGCGTAGAGCTCCTGCGCCTGGACCGGCGGCTCGGCGACCAGCGACTGGCTCAGGATGCTGTCTTTGAACGGCGTCATCTGCTCGAGGGGAACGTTGACGTAGTCGGCGACCCACGCATCGGAGGTCGCCAACTGCTCCTCGTCGAAGATCGGCAGCGTGGGTGTGCCGATCGGGGCATCGCTGGAAGCGAGCGCCTCGGCGTCGGCCACGGCGGAGCCTTCGTCGGTGAGCTTGGACATGTAGAAGAAGTCGATCCAGCGGACGGCCGCCGCCCGCTCGGCTGCCGACGCATCGGGCCGGACGCCGACGATCGTGCCGCCGCCCAGCACGCCGGCGTCGTCGCCGTCGAGCGGGATCACGGTCAGCCCGTAGTCGTCCGGGGCGATGCTGTTCTCGGTCACCAGGCTGTTGTAGACGTCGGACCCGCTGACGTACATCCCGACCTGGCCGGCCGCGAACGCCTGGTTGATCGTCCCCCAGTCGAACAGGAGGTTGTCGCCCATCGAGTCGTCCTCCCAGCGCATCGCCTGGAGCATCTCGAGCGCCTCGCGGGTGGCTGGGTTGTCGATGGTCGCACTGACGTCGTCGGCAGCACCGTCTTCCACCCGGCCGCCGAGAGCGTAGGTCACGGTGGTCAGTGCCCAACCGCCGGTGTTGTCCTGGGTCATCTGGGCATAGCCGGCCTGGCCGGTGGCCTGGGCGATGGCGTCCGCGTACTCGCGCACCTCGTCCCAGCTGGTCGGCGGTTCGTCCGGGTCGAGGCCCGCCTCCTCGAACAGCGTGCGGTTGTAGTGCAGGCCCATGCCGTAGGCGGCGCTGGGGACGCCGTAGATGTTGTCGTCGCCGTCCTGCACCACGTCGAGCACGCTCGGGTTGAACTCCGCGGCGTAGGGCAGGTCCTCGAACTCGGCGCTGATGTCGGCCAGCTGACCCCGCTCGATCAGCGACCGCCCGTCGGTGAACGGGAACTCGAAGGTCGTCGGCAGGGTGCCGCCGGCGAGCTGGGCCGCGAAGGTCGAGGCCTCCCACTCCCACTCGCTGGGTTCGACGGTGACGTTCGGGTTGGCCTCCTCGAACTCCTCGACGCGGGCGAGGAAGGCGTCGCGGGTTGCCGCCTCGGTCTCGGGCGGCAGGTTGCTCACGCTGATCGTGACCGGCTCGTCGACGGCGCCGCCGCTGTCGTCCTGGCTGGCTGATGGGTCGCTGTCGTCGTCGTCGCCGCACGCGACGGCGAGTAGGGCCATGGCCACCGCGACCGCGGTCACGGCGCCCCGGCGTGGTCTCGTGGTCCTCATCTCGTGCTCCATTCTTCGTAATTGCGCAGATTCATCACGTCTGCCTGTCCTCCGGCAGCCGCACCCAGGCGGTGGAGTCCGGGGCGAGTCGGCCGTCGTCGGCGAGCGGCGCGCTGGTCACCAGCACGTCGTCGTGGGTCGGTAGGTCGACCGCGACGGCCGACAGGTTGACCACGCAGGCGAAGTGGTCACCCCGGGTGAAGGCGAGCACCTCGGCGGTGCTGTCCAGCCAGCGCAGGTCGCCGGCGGGCGCGCCCCGGCGGATGCGGAGCGCGGCACGGTAAAGCGACAGGGTCGAGCCGGGATCCGCGGTCTGCGCCTCCATGGTCAGGCTGGCCCAGCCCTCGGGCTGCGACAGCGCGGCCTCGGGCTGGGGAGCCGGGTTGGGCGGGCTGAAGCCGTAGGGCGGCCGGTCACCACTCCACGGGAGGGGGACGCGGGCGCCGTCGCGACCGGGATCGATGCCCCCGGATCGGAAGTGCATCGGGTCCTGGATCCGGTGCGGCTCGATGTCCTCGACCTCGGGCAGCCCCAGTTCCTCGCCCTGGTAGATGTACACGGAGCCGGGCAGCGCCATCGCCAGCAGGGCGGCCGCCCGGGCGCGGCGCCGGCCCAGCGCCAGATCGGTGGCGATGCCAGCCCGGCGCGACTCGAACGCGAACGACGTGTCGGCCCGGCCGTAGCGGGTGACTGGCCGGGTGACGTCGTGGTTCGACAGCACCCACGTGGCCGGAGCACTCACCGCCGCATGTGCCCGCAGCGTCGTGTCGATGCTGGTGCGGAGCCTCTCGCCATCCCAAGGGCACGTCAGGAAGTCGAAGTTGAACGCGGTGTGCAACTCGTCCGGGCGCAGGTAGAGGCTCATCCGCCGGATGTCCGGAAGCCACAGCTCGCCCATGAGGACCCGGGGCTCGTCGTAGCTGTCGGCCACCGCCCGCCAACTCGCGTAGATCTCGTGCAGCTCGTCGCGGTCGGCGTAGACGTGGTGGCCCGCCTCGGCGTCGGGGTCGAGCTCGGGCAACTCGGGGTGCTTGACAAGCAGCGCGGCCGAGTCGATGCGGATGCCGGCGACGCCCCGATCGAACCAGAACCGGAGAATCTCGGTGTGCTCGCGGCGGACGTCGGGGTGGTCCCAGTTGAGGTCGGGCTGCTCCGGGGTGAACAGGTGGAGGTACCAGTCTCCGGGCGTGCCGTCGGGGTTCTTGGTGCGGGTCCAGGCGGATCCGCCGAAGATCGAGGCCCACCCGTTCGGCGGGTCGTTGCCGTCGGGGCCGCGGCCGGCCCGGAACCAGAAGCAATCGCGCTGGGGCGAACCGGGCCCCGCCGCCAGAGCGGCCCGGAACCACGGGTGCTGGTCGGACACGTGGTTGGGGACGATGTCGACGATCGTGCGCATCCCCATCGCGGCGGCCTCGGAGATCAGCTGCTCGGCTTCGGCCAGCGTGCCGAAGGCCGGGTCGATCGACCGGTAGTCGACGACGTCGTAGCCGCCGTCGGCCATCGGCGACGGGTACCACGGGTTGAACCACAGCGCGTCGACGCCCAGGTCCCGTAGGTAGGGAAGCCGGTCGCGCACGCCGGCGAGGTCGCCGACGCCGTCGCCGTTCCCGTCGGCGAAGCTACGTACGTAGACCTGGTAGACGACTGTGTCGCGCCACCAGTAGGTCCGCCGCGTCTCCCCCCACGCCATGCAGCCAACGTTAACAATCGGTCTGAATCTACGCAAGAGTCAGACAGAACGATGCAGGAATTGGATCACAGTGGTCGTCTAGCCCGGGGCAGGGCCGGTCGAGCCGCGTACGACGAGCTCGGGCTCGAACAGCAGCTCGTCGGGCCCCACCGTGCTCCCCGCGATCAGCCCGGCCAGCAGGTCGACTGCCGCCTTGCCCATCGCCTCGATCGGTTGGCGCACCGTGGTGAGTGGCGGCTCGGTGCAGCTCATGAACGCCGAGTCGTCGTAGCCCACGACCGAAAAGTCGTCGGGCACCGTCAGCGCCGCACGCTTGGTGGCCCGGATCGCCCCGAGGGCCATCGGGTCGCTGGCGCAGGCCACACCGGTGACACCCCGCTGCAGCAGTCGGCTGGCGGCGGCCTGCCCGCCCTCCAGCGAGTGCCGGGTGTGCTCGACGTGGTCGTCGGGCAGCTTCAGGCCCGCCGCGTCCATGGTCGCGCGGGCGGCTGCCAGCTTGCGGATCGACGGCACGTGGTCGGGCGGGCCCAGGATCAACCCGATCTGGCTGTGGCCCAGCGAGACCAGGTGGCGCACGGCCTGCTCGGCGGCGACGGCGTCGTCGCAGGACACGCGGGGGAACGGCAGCTCGTCGACGCCGGCGTTAACCAGGACCGTCGGCAGGTTCCGCTCGGCCAGCCGGGTGTAGTGGTCGTGCTCGCCGTCCTTGCCGCTGTAGAGCCCGCCCGCGAACAGCACCCCGGACACCCGCTGCTCGAACAGCAGGTCGACGTAGTCGGCCTCGGACATGCCCACGGTGTTCGTGCACAGCACCGGGGTCAGTCCCTGCTGGGCCAGCGACCCGCCCACGACGTCGGCGAAGGCGGGAAAGATCGGGTTCTGGAGCTCGGGGAGCACCAGCCCGACGAGTCGCGCCCGCTCGCCGCGGAGCTTCGTGGGCCGCTCGTAGCCCAGGACGTCGAGCGCAGTGAGCACCGCTTCGCGGGTGGCCTCGGACACGCCCGGACGCCCGTTGAGAACCCGGCTCACCGTCGCCTCGCTCACGCCGACCTTTGCAGCAACCTCAGTAAGCCGACCGACCATGACTGCAAGGATACGACAGTGCTACGCAAGCCGCTTGCATAAGGTAGGCGAGCCAGCCGTCCTCACTCATGAGCCGCCTGGCGAGGCGTTTGGGGGCGACCAGGAGGTCGGTATCGATCAGCGGGGGCTGGCGAAGCCGCCCAGACGGACGCTGATCTCGTCGACGTCGAGGTGATGCTCGATCACCGCCATCGTCAGCTTGAATCCGTCGTCTGTCGTCATGTCCAGATCGTGGCCGTTCAGGTCGTAGAAGACGTAGGTTGCGAGCCAGCCGAGGCGCTTGTCGCCGTCGACCAGCGCGTGGTTCATCACGATGGATTGCAACAGGGCAGCGGCCTTCTGATGGATCGTCGGGTAGGCGTCCTGCCCGAATGCGCTGGCGCGGGGCCGGTTCGCTGCGGCGTCGAGAAGCCCGTAGTCGCGGACCCCTACGGGACTGCCCGTAGCTGCCGCCGCGATGACCACGAGATCCTTCGCGCTGAGGAAGACGAGGTCAGGCATCACCCAGGCGTTGCAGCAGTTCCGCGTACCGCTCGGCGCCGCGTGCTGCGCTCCGTGCCACCCGGGCGGCGTGCAGGTGGGTGACGATGGCGGTGCGGGCGACCTCCTGCATCGAACGACCTTCGCGTTCAGCCTGCTCGCGTAGCGCGTCGGTCTCTTCGTCGCTCAGCCGCAGGGTCATGGCCATCCCTTGAGACTACATCATCAGTGGTATCATAAGCGATACCACCTGACGGCATCGCTCCATCGCAGCGAGTGTCTCCCCGGCCGCCTTGTTGGCGGACGCCGCGGGGTCGTCGGGACTGATCGCCGCACGCAACCCATCGGCGGGTCGTGAGAGCACCGCAGGGCCCCCTGGCCTGGTCGAAGGCGGTGAATTCCCAACGTGGCTGGGACGCAATACTGTGCTGTACGGACCCGTAGAGGAAGGAACGCGGTGACAGGGCGCTCGTCCACTCCCAACAGCCGCGGCTGGGAACTCCCTGAGATCGACATCAGCGTCGCGACCAACGCGCGGGTGTACGACTACCTGCTGGGCGGTGAGACCAACTTCGCGATCGACCGCGAGGCCGGTGAGCGTCAGGGTGCCGCGGTCGGTGGGATGGACAACGCTCGCGCCGCCGTCCGTGCCAACAGGGTCTTCCTCGGCGAGATCGTGCGGCACCTGATCGACCAGGAGGGGATTCGCCAGTTCCTCGACATCGGCTCGGGCATCCCGACCGAGGGCAACGTGCACGAGGTTGCCCAGCAGGCGGCACCCGAGTCGCGGGTGGTCTACGTCGACAACGATCCCGTGGTGCTCGCTCACGCGCACGTCCTGCTCCGAGGCACGGCTCAGGGTGCCACCAGCTACATCCAGGCCGACATGCACGATCCCGAGGACATCCTCGGCCAGGCATCCGACACCCTGGACTTCACCCAGCCGATCGCCGTGATGCTGCTGTCGATGCTGCACTTCATCCACGACGAGGAGGACGCCTACGGCGTCGTCCGCCGGTTGCTGGCAGGCCTGCCTTCGGGAAGCTTCATGGTGGTCTCCCACATCACCGGCGACTTCCACCCGGTGTTGATGGGCGCGCTGGCGGATGCACCCGGCGAGCAGGCGCAGTACACATTCACCGTCCGTAGCCGCGACGAGATCGCCGGCTTCTTCGCGGGCCTCGAGCTCGTCGAGCCCGGTGTCGCCCCGATGGCCGAATGGCTACCGGCCGGGACCGACGCCGACCTCGTCAAGTGGTCGAGCATGTACCACTGCGCCATCGGCCGTAAGCCCTGACACGTCGAGCTACCTCGCCTGACCGGGCCATCCGGGCTACGGCCCCGGGTCGAGCAAGGGCCCCACTGCAGTGCGGGCGGCTCGGATGCGGCCGAGGCAGTCGTTGTCGCGGGGAAGGGGGTCGACGAGGGCCCCCCGGCTCGTGTTCCAGCGACGGGCCACGGCGCCGGGGTCCTCGCCACGCCACACCGCCGCGGCCTGGACGGCCGCGCCGACCGCGGCAAGCTCGCCACCCTCGGGCACCAGCAGCGGTCGGCCCGACAGGCGGCCGACCACGTCACGCCATGTGCGCCCGGCGGCGCCTCCACCGACGACCACCAGCGGCACCTCAGCGCCGACGCCTCCGACGGTAGGGGCGCCGGTGTCGGCCAGCGGCATCGTCTCGACCGGCGGAGCGTCGGAGGCCAGTCGACCAGTGTGGTGGGCGAGCGCGTCGAGCGCGTCTACCAGCGAGGCCACCGCACCCTCGTATGCGGCCATCAGGATCTGCCCGGCAGCGGTCGACGACCGCAATCCGGTGACCATCGCCGTCGCACCGGGCAGGTTGGGCGTCCGCTCGCCTTCGAAGTAGGGGAGCAGGACCACTCCATCCGACGGAGCGACATCATCGCGCCCGAGATGCAACCACCCCGCGACCTGGTCGACGGCCAACGTGCAGTTGAGCGTGCAGGCGAGCGGCAGGTACCGACCCGTGGCATCGGCGAAGCCGGCGACCACGCCGCTCTCGTCCGACGTCGGTCGCGGCGAGACCATGAACACCGTGCCACTGGTGCCGAGGCTGACCACCGGCTGGCCTGGCGTCAGCCCGAGGCCGAGAGCCGCCGCCATGTTGTCGCCCGTGCCGGGACCGACGACCACGTCGGGAGGCAGGCCCAGGTCCGCGGCGGCCTGCGCCCGGACGGTCCCTACAGGTGCGAAGGGCTCGAGCACGGTCGGCAGGCGGCTCGGGTCGAGGTCGACGGCCTCCAGCTCGAGGACCAGCTCGTCGTAGCAGCCGGTCGCGGGCGACCACCAGCCGGTTCCGGAGGCGTCGCCTCGATCGGTGACCGCCTCGCCGGTCAGCTGCTCGGTGAGGTAGTCGTGCGGCAATCGGATGGCCGCCGTCGCATCGGCGGCGTCGGGATCGGTCCGGCGTAGCCACGCCCAGGTGGTCACGGTGAACGAGGCGGGAGGCACGCTGCCGGTCCGCTCGGCCCAGGTAGCGGCCCCGAGCGTGGCGACCAACTCGGCGGCGTCGGGCGCCGAGCGGGTGTCGTTCCACAGCACCGCAGGACGGACCGGCTCGCCGGTGCGGCCCAGGGTCACGAGCCCGTGCTGCTGGCCGGCGACCGCAAGGGCCCGGATATCCCGGCCCCGGCCCGTGACGGCGATCGCCGAGCGCAGTGTGTCCCACCACTGGCGTGGATCCGACTCTCGGGCGCCCCGCTCGCCGCGGACGACGTGATCCGCGCGCCCCTCGGCGACCACCGCCCCCGAGTCGGCATCGACCACGACCACCTTGGTCGCTTGCGTCGAGCAGTCGACCCCGGCCACCAGCCCGCCCCGACCCCCGCTCACGTACCGCCTCCCCGGCCCGCGCCTCTGCGCCCTTCCGCCGGCCGGGGTGCGGTAGCCGACCCGAGGCGATGGTGGTCACGCGACGGAAGCGGAAGGGCAGCGCCAGCCCGCACGGTCAGCGGATCCGGTCGATGTGGCGGGCGACGAGGTTCTCGAGGGCCTCCTGGCGGCCCGACACCCGCGGTGGCTCGCCACGGCCGAGCGCGCGCTCGTGCAGGTCTGCCAGCGTCAACGACCCGGCGAGGATCGGGCGCCCGAGCGGCCCGTCCCAACCGGCGTAGCGCGCCGCCCGCACCTCGTCGAGCTCACCCGCCTCGACGATCGAGGCCGCGGCCAGCAGCCCCTTTGCCATCGTGTCCATGCCGCCGATGTGGGCGTGGAACAGGTCGCTGCGATCGGTCGACTGGCGTCGCAGCTTGGCGTCGAAGTTGAGCCCACCGCTGGTGAACCCGCCGGCCCGCAGGATCGCCAGCATGCCCAGCGTCATCTGCTCGACCGAGACCGGGAACCGATCGACGTCCCAGCCCAACCGGTCGTCGCCGGCGTTGGCGTCGACCGAGCCGAGGAGCCCGGCCGCGGCCGCGACCTGGACCTCGTGGGCGAAGTCGTGCCCGGCGAGCGTGGCGTGGTTGACCTCGATGTTCAGTTTGATCTCGTCGGCCAGGCCGTAGCGCTGGAGGAAGGCGTGCACGGTGGCGACGTCGTAGTCGTACTGGTGCTTGGTGGGCTCGAACGGCTTGGGCTCGATGAGGATCAGCCCGTCGAAGCCGATGCGGTGCTTGTGCTCGACGGCCATCGCCAGGAACCGGCCGAGCTGGTCGAGCTCGCGTCGCATGTCGGTGTTCAGCAGCGTGTCGTATCCCTCGCGCCCACCCCACAGCACGTAGTTCGCCCCACCCAGCCGGTGGGTCACGTCGAGGCAGTGGGCGACCTGCGCCGCCGCGTAGGCGAACACCTCGGGGTCGGGGTTGGTCGCCGCACCGGCCTGGTAGCGGGGGTTCCAGAACAGGTTGGCCGTGCCCCACAGCGGACGGATCCCGGTGCGCTCCTGGTGCTCGGCCGCCAGCTCGACCATGGCGTCGAGCTGGGCGCACGACTCCTTGAACGACGCCCCCTCCGGCGCGATGTCGCGGTCGTGGAAGCAGTAGAACGGCACCCCGAGCTTGGCGAAGAACTCGAAGGCGGCGCTCATCTTCCAACGAGCGGCCTCCATCGGGTCGACGCCGGACGCC
The DNA here is from genome assembly GCA_050744325.1 of Acidimicrobiales bacterium. Classification (GTDB taxonomy): domain Bacteria; phylum Actinomycetota; class Acidimicrobiia; order Acidimicrobiales; family VFJN01; genus DASXTK01. Next base: position 17,526 of record JBOGHK010000168.1, on the reverse strand, counting down.
AGTGCGGGGTGCCAGGGCCGGTCCAGGGTGCCGCCGCCGAAGATGTCGAAGCCGTCCCAGGCGAAGCTGTGCCAGTAGCAAGCGGCGAAGCGGAGGTGCTCGGCCATCGTGCGCCCCGCCACGACCCGGTCGGCGTCGTACCACCGGAAGGCCAGCGGGTCGTCGCTGTCCGGCCCCGCGTAGGGGATGCGGTCGGTGATGTCGTCGAAGAACGGTTCCATGTCCCCCTCCTGAGCTCGTCGGCCCCTTACCTCATCGGACGGTGACCGATCCGTCGAAGGCCTTGTGTGGCACCCGGCCGACGGGATCGGCGACCACGGTGACCGAGCCCGCCTCGACCAGGTCGTGCGACGACGTGCCGACCAGGACGTCGACCTCTCCCGGCTCGACGACGTAGGCGCGGTCGCGGCCGTAGAAGCCGGTCTGGCCGAGCGGCAGCTGGAACATCACGGTCCTCGACCTACCCGATGTGACCGGCACCCGCACGAAGTTCTTCAGCTCCAGCACCGGGCGGGTGACGCTGGCGCGGCGCCGTCGGATGTAGAGCTGCACCACCTCGTCACCGTCACGGTCCCCGGTGTTGGCCACCGTGGCCTCGACGGTCACCGAATCGGCCCACGAGGCCTCGGTCGGCCCGGCCACCACCGCCGACAGCGAGAACGTCGTGTAGCTCAGCCCGTGGCCGAACGGGTAGAGGGGTGTTACAGCCGTCTCGACGTAGTCGCCCTTCCAGTTCGAGCGGCCGCCCGAGGCCTTGTGACCGTAGAACACCGGCACCTGCCCGACCGTGCGGGGAAACGAGATCGGCAGCTTGCCGCCCGGGTTGACCTGCCCCCCGAGCACGTCGGCGATCGCTCCGGCGCCCTCCTGGCCGGGCATCCACGCCATGACGACCGCGGCACACCGTTCGTGGAGCCACGCGCTGCCGATGGGACGACCTGCCACCAGAACCAGCGCCACGGGGGTGCCGGTGGCGAGCACCTCGCGGGCGAGATGCTCCTGGACGCCGGGGAGGTCGAGCGTCGCTCGATCGCGGCTCTCGCCGCTGGTGCACTCGTCGGTCATGCCCGCGCGGTCGCCCATCACCAGCACGGCGACATCGGCTGCCGCGGCCACAGCGACCGCGTCGGCGAAGCCGGTGCGAGACGGATCGACGACCTCGCAGCCCGGCGCGAAGCGCACCCGCGACCCGAACCGGCCGCGCAGCGCGGCCAGGACCGTCGTGGCTCGGGCGCTGGCGCCGTCGACCGAGAAGCCCTCGTCCAGCGGCATCCCGAACGGGTTCCTGTCGGTGTCCCTGGCCTCGAGCAGCGACTCGATGATGGCCGGGTAGGTGTAGTCGCCGAACAGGTGGCGTGCGGCATCCGCGTTGGGGCCGATGACGGCGACCGAGCCCACGTCCGTTGCCAGCGGCAGCACCCCGTCGTTGCGGAGCAGCACGATGCTCTTGGCCGCGATCTCGCGAGCCAGCGCCCGCTGCGGGGGAGTGTCGAACAGGGTCGCCGCCCGGCCGACGTCGACGTAGGGCTGCTCGAACAGGCCCAGGTCGAACTTGGTGCGCAGCACCCGGCGGACAGCGGTGTCGACGGTCGCCTCGTTGACCCGACCCGACCGGACGGCTTCGATCAGAGGCGCGCCGTAGCAATCGGTGGACGGCAGCTCGGCGTCGAGCCCCGCCGTCACGGCTATCGCCGCGGCCTCGACCTCGTCCGCGGCGATCCGGTGGTAGCTCGCGAGCTGGCGGATCGAGAAGTAGTCCGCGACAACCGTCCCGTCGAAGCCCCACTCCTCGCGCAGGATCCTGGTCAGCAGGTTCCGGTCCGCAGCGCAGGGGACACCGTCGAGCTCCTGGTACGCGTTCATCACCGAGCGGAGCTCGGCCGCTGCGACCGCGGCCTCGAACGGATGCAGGTAGACCTCGCGCAGCTCGCGCGACGGTATGTGCGCCGGCGCCCAGTTCAGCCCACCCTCCGACGCCGAGTAGCCGACGAAATGCTTGGCTGTCGCGACAACGCCGTGGCGTAGGTCGTCGCCCTGCAGGCCCCCTACGAACGCGACCCCCATCCGGGCCACCAGGTGGGGGTCCTCACCGTAGGTCTCCTCGGTGCGTCCCCAGCGGGGATCGCGGCAGACGTCGAGCACCGGCGACAGGCCCTGGTGCGCCCCGATCGCGCGCATCTGCATCCGGGTCTCGCGGGCCATCGCTCGCGCCAGGTCGGGCTCCCAGGTGCTGGCGACGCCGATGGCTTGCGGGAACACCGGGGCGTCGCGGGCCATCAGGCCGGAGCAGATCTCCTCGTGGACGATCGTCGGGATGCCGAGCCGGGTCTCGGTGACCAGGTAATGCTGGATGGCGTTGGCGAGCTCGGCCGCTTCGGTGGCACCGGCCCCGGTCGCCCCGGACAGCCGGGTCACCTGCCCGATGCCGTCGGCCAGCAGGGTAGGGGCGCGGTCGCCGGCCAGCCGGATGCCGTCGGCGAGCTGGAACACCCAGGCGCTGCCGAGCTGGGCCACCTTCTCGGGCAGCGTCATCTGTCGCACCAGGTCGTCGACCTGCTGGTCGACCCGGCTCACAGCGTCGGTCGTCATCCCGGCCCATCCGTCGCACTGAGTGCGCGGCACGACTGCCGCACCACGAGCTCGGTCGGCAGCGTGATCTGGACCGCCGGACGGTCCGGCTCGTCGATCGTGGCGATCAGCAGGCGCACCGCCTCGAAGCCCATCTGCTGGATCGACTGGTCGATTGTGGTGAGCGGGGGGTCGATCAGTGCGGACTCGGGCACGTTGTCGAACCCCACCACCGACAGGTCGTCGGGCACGCGGAGGTCGAGCGACTGGGCGACCTCGATGGTCTCGATCGCCGAGAGGTCGTTGGCGGCGAAGATGGCCGTCGGCCGCTCGTCGAGGCGCAGCAGCTCGTGCGCCGGCTGCTCGGCGGACTCGGCCGTGTATCCGCCGACCCGCACCAGGGCGGGGTCGACCTCCACGCCCGCCGCCGCCATCGCCTGCCGGAAGCCCTGCTCACGCTGCCGGGCGGATTCGAGGTCGGGTCGCCCGGCCAGGAAGCCGATCCGGCGGTGGCCGAGGCCCAGAAGGTACTCGGTGGCCGCGATCGCGCCGTTGAGGTTGTCCGAGGAGACGGTGGGCATGCCCGACGACCCGGTGTGCGCGTCGACGGCGACCACCGGCCCGTCGTTGAGGACGTCGACCACCGTGGGGGTGACGAGGATGGTGCCGTCGGTGAGCGTGCCGCTGAGCCGCGACATGTAGCGGCGCTCCCACCCGGGTTGGTTGTGGCCGTGCCCGCCGGAGTAGACGACGACCTCGTAGTCGGTGTCGTGGATGGCCAGGGCCGCCCCCTTGAGCAGCTCGGTGCTGAACGGCTCGAAGTCGGCGACCAGGATGCCGATCACGTTCGTGCGATGGCTGCGCAGGCTCCGGGCGATGAGGCTCGACTCGTAGCCCAGCTGCTCGATGACCGCCTTCACCCGGGTCGAGGTGCCGGCGGCGACCCCGTAGCGGTCGTTGATCACCTTCGACACCGTCGCGACCGACACTCCGGCCTCGGCAGCGACGTCGGCGATGGTGATTCGCTTCAACGGCATCCGACCTCCTCCCCAGGTGTCATCATCGCACGCCGATCAGGATTCGAAAACGTTATCGATAACGATTGACACTTCAAGGCGCGATCACCTACAACGAAAGGGAAAGCGGCAGCAAGCACGAGGGGGACCGAGCGATGCAGGTGTTCCACACTGGACGCCACGGACGCGCCGGACGCGCCGGACTGGCGGTGGCCGTGTCCCTGGCGCTGATCGCCGCGGCCTGCGGCGACGACGATGACGACGAGGCGGACGCGACGGTTGGTACCGAAGCCGACTCGGACGAACCGGTCACCATCGAGTGGTGGCACATCCAGAACAACGATCCGGGCCTCTCGCTGTGGGAGGACCTCGCGGCCGAGTTCGAGGCCGACCACCCGAACGTCACCATCGATATCACCGTCTACGAGAACGAGGCGTTCAAGACGGCGATCGCTCCTCGCCTCCAGGCGGGTGACCCACCCGACCTGTTCCAGTCGTGGGGAGGCGGTGGGCTGATGGAGCAGGTCGATGCCGACCTGGTCCAGGACGTCACCGACGACGTCGAGCCGTGGATCGGCGACCTGAACACCGCCGCCGTCGACCTGTACCAGGTGGACGACCGGCAGTACGGCGTTCCGTTCGACCTGGGCCTGGTGGGGTTCTGGTACAACACCGACCTGTTCGAGCAGGCAGGCGTCGACGCGCCACCCGAGACCTGGGACGAGCTGCTCGACGACGTGGAACAGCTCCAGGACGCGGGCATCACGCCGATCGCGATGGGCGAGGGCGACAAGTGGCCCGGCATGTACTGGTGGGCCTACCTGGCCCTGCGTAACGGCGGGCCCGATCCGATGCTCGAGGCCGGTGAGAGCGGGTCGTTCGACGGCGAGCCGTTCGTCGAGGCGGGGGAACAGCTCGAGGACCTCGTCGCGCTGGACCCGTTCCAGGAAGGCTGGCAGGCAGCCGTGTGGGACGGCGCCGGTGGCCAGGCTGCCACCCTCGCGACCGGGGACGCGGCGATGCTGCTGATGGGCCAGTGGGCCCCTGGCACGATCAATGCCAACTCAGCCGACGGGCAGGGCCTCGGCGAGGCGCTCGGCTGGTTCCCCTTCCCCGAGGTGGAGGGCGGTGACGGTGTGACGACCGAGGTCTTCGGCGGCGCCAACGGGTTCGCCGTGGGCCGGGACGCACCCCCCGAGGCCGTCGAGTTCCTGGAGTACGTCACCAGCCTCGACGTCGCCAACCGGTGGGGCGAGACCAACAGCGGCATCCTGCCGGTCACGCTGGGCTCGGAGGGCTCGATCACCGATCCCTACCTGCAGGACGTGATCGCCGCCCGCGGCGAGGCGTCCTATGTCCAGGCCTACCTCGACCAGGCGTACGATCCCGAGCTCGGCCTGTTCATCAACGACGCCATCGAGCAGCTCTACGCCGGGCAGGCCTCGGCCGAGGAGGTGGCCCAGATGATCACGGATGAAGCCGGCGGCTGACACGGACCGCTCGGGAGTGGTCCCGGTCGACCAGGACCAGCCACGCCCGAGCGCCGCCCCGCCACCCGCCGCCACGGGTGCCGACGCCACAGCGTCGGCGCCCGTCGCCAGCTCCGGCCGTGTCGGCCCGGCCTGGCGGAAGCGGGCGACGATCGTCGCCTTCCTGTCCCCGGCGTTGGCCTTGTACGTCCTGTTGGTCCTGGTCCCGATCTTCCAGGGCGCCTTCTACAGTGGGTTCGACTGGAACGGCCTGGAGCCACTCGACCACTTCGTCGGCTTCCAGAACTACCGCGATGCCTGGGCCGACCCAGGATTCCTGGCCGCGCTGCGCCACGTCTTCGTGATCATGGCTCTGTCGCTTACCTTGCAACTCCCGTTCGCGCTCGGGCTGGCCATGCTCCTCAACCAGCGCATGCGCGGGCGTGCCCTGCTCCGCCTGCTCTTCTTCCTCCCCTTCGTGGTCTCGGACGTGATCACGGCGCTCGTGTGGAGGCTGCTGCTGCAGCCGGGAGGCCTGGTCGACAGCACCTTCGAGCTGGGCGGGCTCGACAGCCTGGTCCAGCAGTGGCTGGCCGACCCGGGCGTCGTGCTCTACACCGTGTTCGTCGTCGTCTCGTGGAAGTACTTCGGGTTCCACATGATCCTGTACCTCGCCGGGCTCCAGGGGATCCCGACCGAGCTCGAGGAGGCGGCGGCCATCGACGGGGCGAGCCGGGCCCAGACGTTCCGTTACGTCACACTCCCGTTGCTCGGCCCCACGATCAGGGTCTCCGTGTTCCTGTCGATCATCGGGTCGTTGCAGCTGTTCGACCTGGTCTGGGTGATGACCGGTGGCGGCCCCGTCGGGGCCTCGCACACCACGGCGACCTACATGCTCGACCAGGGCTTCGAGCGCTCCCGGTTCGGCTACGGGAGCGCGGTGGCGGTGATCGCGTTCCTCGTCTCGTTTGTATTCGCCCTCGGATACCAGCGCGTCGTGCTCCGCCGTGACGTGGCCGGCGCGCTGACGACGATGGGGGCGTGAGCAGGATGGCGTCGACGTCTCTCGACACCGGTACCGCCACCGGCGGCACACCCGGCGCCGACGCTCCCGGCCGAGACCGCGGCCGCGGGGCCCGCGGCGTCCGGCGCCGCTCGATCCCCGGCCCGCTGGCGGGGGTAGCCACCTACGTGGTGGCGATCGGCGTGGTGTTGGTGGTCATCGTGCCGGTGCTCTACGCGGTCCTGGGCGGGTTCCGTACCACGGGACAGCTCGCGGACCGTCCGATCGACATACCGCGGCCGTGGGTGTTCGACAACTACTCCGAGATCCTCGGATCGGACACGTTCTGGCGGCAGCTCCGCAACAGCGTGATCGTCGCGGCCTTCACGATGGCGGTGGTCGTGCCGTGCGCGTCGTTGGCGGCGTTCGTGCTGGCGCGGTTCAGCTTCGTCGGCCGTGAGGCGGTGTACGCGTTGTTCACCCTCGGTCTGCTGTTCCCGCTGACCGTCGCGATCCTGCCCCTTTTCATCACCCTGCGGACCCTCGACCTGATCAACAACCCGCTCGGCGTCGCCCTCCCGCAGGCCGCCTTCGCCATGCCGACGTCGATCATCGTGCTCCGCCCGTTCTTCCGCGCCATACCCGCCGAGCTGGAAGAGGCCGCAGCGATCGACGGATGCGGGCCGTTCCGGTTCTTCTACAAGGTGGCGCTGCCGATGTCGCGCCCGGTCCTCGCCACGGTGTCGGTGGTCGCCCTCGTGGCCAGCTGGAACGCCTTCCTGCTACCGCTGGTCGTGCTCGGCGATCCACAGCAGTGGACCCTGCCGCTCGGGGTGACGAACTTCTCCACCCAGTACTCCTCCGACACCGCCCGCATCCTGGCCTTCACGACGTTGTCGATGATGCCGGCGCTCGTGTTCTACGTCGTGGCCGAGCGGCAGATCGTCAGCGGGCTGGCGTCGGGTGCGCTGAAGGGGTGACGCCCCGAGCGCTCGCCGGGTGATGGCGTTGCCGGGGCTGTCGCGGGCTGGCGTCGGGCGACGGCGAGGGCCGACGACCTCAACGCCGAGGGCGGACCCGTTTGCGGGTCGGGCCACGCCCCGAGGCCGCCCAGGCAGCGAGGAGCGCAAGCCCGCCTGCGACCAGCCAGAACGACGTCGGGAGGTCGCCACCATCGGCGCCGCCGCGGCCGTCGGGCCGGGTGTCGGAGGCCGATGCGGCGGTCTCGATCCGGTCGCTGCGGCCGTTCCGGTCGCTGCCGTCGTCGCCGTCCGTAGGTCGGTGTCGCTGGTCCGCCGGTGCTGCGGTCCGGGCTTCGGCGGCGGTCACCACCCGGCCGGCGCGGCCGAGCAGCAGCGCGTCGGCGGCGAGCTCGTCGATCGCCGGGTCGTCCAGAGGCCAGTGACGGATGGGGCGCCAGTCGTCGGGGGGATCGGCGCCCACGTAGAGGCGCGACGGCCAGGTGTAAGCCAACGGCGTCGAGCACGGGTAGCGGCAGACGTCGAGGAGGTAGACGCCTGCCCGGAGGTCGTCTGGCAGTGTGAAGGTCAGGCTCATCCGGAGCCCGCGGCCCTCGTGGGCGGTCTGCTCCAGCACGAACCGGCCCAGTGGGCGGCCGGTAGCCGGGTTGCCGGCCGGGAAGCCGGGGCACAGCATGCCCCGAGAGTCGGTCGGCTCGACGCAGGGATCGGCATGGAGCCATCCCCACAGATCGGGTCCCTCCCGCGCCGCCGACTCGGTCTCCGACGACAGGCAGACGCTGGTATAGCCGACGATCCTGACCGTCTCGCCCGCCTCGTAGCGGTCGCGCAATGGCTGGGGACAGGGCAGTGGTGCGGCCGTGGCGCGACCCGGGGCCATCCAGGTCGCGGCCGCGAGCACCGCGGTGCCGAGCCCGATCCGCCCGACGTGGAGGCTGGTTCGCCGGCGGCGCGCGTGCCACCAGCCTGTCGGCGGACCTCGGGGACGTCGCCCTGCTGGTCCGGGTGGCCGCATGCGGGACCCCCTGTTCCTCCACCGGGTCGCGCCGGCCAGCGGGACCGGTCAGCGGGACGAAACGGCGACCTCGGTGAGGAACCGATCGTAGGTGTCCCCGCGCTCTTCGAGGGCCCGGGATCTGGCACGGGCGGGACCGGCCGTGCCAGACACGTGTCGTCCACGATTCATCAGCGGGACACGGGTGGGAAAATCCCGTCCGCTCGGATGACGGCATGGCCGGACCCGCGCCCGACATCCCCGGTGCCAAGCGCGCCGGGCTCCCCGTCGATCTCGAGCGCCTCGCCGCCGAGGGCGACGGGTGGCTGACGCCCGAGGACCGCTACGCCCTGAAGACCCACGGTGTGTGCGCCCAGGCCCAGCCCGGGGTGTTCATGGTCCGTGTCCGGGTGCCCGGTGGACGGCTGACGTCGGCGCAGGCCCGGAGGATCGCCGACCTCGCTGATCTCCACGGCCACGGCTGGATCCATGTCACCACCCGCCAGAACCTCGAGCTGCACCACGTCGCCGCCCGTTCCGTGCCGGCTGTGCTCGCCGCCGTCGAGGCGGCGTCGCTGACCAGCCGGTCGGCGTGTGGTCACACCCATCGCAACGTCATGGCCTGCCCCGACGCGGGAGTCGGTCTCGACGAGCCGTTCGACTGCGGGCCCGACGCGCGAGCGATCGCCGCCGCGGTGGTGGCCCGCGCCGCCGCCCTGGACGCGGTGTTGCCGAGCCGGGTCAACCTGGCCTTCGGCGGTTGCCCGTCCTGTGCGGATCACGCGCGCCTCAACGACGGCGGCTTCGAGTCCGTCGTGGTGGATGGTGAGCCCGGCTACCGGGTGTGGGCGGGGGGCAGCCTCGGCGTGATGCCGTTCCTCGCCGTCCCGCTGGCCGACTTCGTCGGCCGCCGCGACGTCCTCGCCGCAGCGCTGGCGTTGACCGAGACCTTCGTCGACCTCGGTGACCTGGACAGCCCCAAGAAGGGGCGTATGAAGTTCGTGATCCACGACGTCGGCGAGGACGGGTTCCGAGCGGCGTGGCGCGAGCGGTTCGAGCGGCTGCGAGCGACGTCGACCTACGAGCCCGAGCCGGTGTCGCTGCTCGGATCGTGTGACCTCGGTGCGATCATGGCACGCCGCCCGCCAGGCGGTTGGGGCCCGGGTGTCCGGCCCCAGCGAACCCCGGGGCTGGCCATGGTCACCGTGGCCGTGACCCTGGGCGACCTGAACGGCGACGACCTGCGCCTGCTGGCCGGCCTCGCGACCACCAGCGGTGGGCATCTCTGGCTCACGCGCCACCAGAACGTGCAGTTCCGTGACGTCCCGGTCACCGCGGTGGGTCAGGTCCGCGCGGAGCTCGCGACGCGGGTGCTCGGGCTGGAGGGCGCGGAGTCCTCGATCGACGTACGGGCCTGCACGGGGTCGGCGGTGTGCTCGCTCGCCATCACCACCGCACCGGCTGCCGGAGCGCAGGTGGCGACCAGCTCGTCGCTCGCCCGCAACAGCTCGCTGCGAGTCCACGTGAGCGGGTGCCCCAACAGCTGCGCCCAACACCAGGTCGCGGACGTCGGCCTGTCGGGCGGCAAGGTCCGGGTAGGTGGTCGCACCCGGCTGGGGTACACGCTGCACGTCGGGGCAGATCTCGCGGCTGGCCGGCTCGCCATGCCTGTCGGGCGGGTGGACGAAGGCGACGCCGAGGCCGCCGTGTCCGGGATCGTCGGCACCTGGGAGGCGCTACGGCGCCCTGCCGAACGGCTGGTCGAGACCCTCGACCGGGTTGGTCTCGACGTGTTCGCCGCCCACGTGGCCACGATCGCCAAGGGATTCGAGCCCGGCGAGGACCCTGCACCTGGCGAGCCTGCCGCCGAGACCGGGGCCGCCGCTGTCGGCGTGGCCCGGTCACCCGCCCGGCGCATGCCGCACGGTACCAGTCCTCCCGGTCGGAGAGCCGCCCCGAGTCGCCAGCGCATCGACCCTTGCTGTGGCAGTGCAGGGGACCTCTCGCGCCCGGAGGGCCCAGCCCCGGCGGTGCACGGTCTCGACCGGTAGGCCGAGCGGCCGCAGGACCTTGCGCAACCGCGAGATCCCCGAGTCGATCGCCGACTCGCCGGACCTTGGGCCCCAGACCCGCTGCCGCACCGTGGTGCGGGACACCACGGCGGACGGTCGGTCGGCGAGCACGGCGAACAGCGAGCGCTCCAGGTCGCTCAGCTGGACGCCGCGGCTACCGGCCCAGACCGAGGCGCCGTGCAGCACCACCTCGCGGTCGCCCGCCCGGAGATGCCGGTGGCGCGCATGGAGCTCGGTGCACAGGGTGCGCACCAGGAGGCCTAGGCGCCCACGCACCGGGGCACAGCGCCGTTCGAACCCGACGGACGCGGCGGCTTCGTCGGTGATCGGCCCGACGCAGCCGGCGATCACCTGCGCCGAGAGTGCCGTCCGCAGCTCGGCGCCCACGCCGAGTCCGTCGGCCAGCGCGGCGAAGCTGCGTACCGCAGCCGAGCTGGTGAAGGTCACGGCGTCGAGCTGATCACCCAGCAGGTCCCGCAGCAGGCGCTCGGCTGGGGCCAGGTCCTCGGCAGCGGTCCAGCGGTAGATCGGCACGGCGACGACCTCGGCCCCGGCGTGGCGGAGCCGGTCGATCGCCCACGGGACCGCCTCGCCGTAGAGCTGCAGGGCGATCCGTCGCCCGTCGACTCCCGCAGCGACCAGCCCGTCGACCAGCCGGTCGAGCCGTTCGCTCGGTTCGTCGGTGTGGCTCGGAAGCCCCACCGCCGCCAGCGCGGCCCGCGCCTTCGGCCCCCGGGCGACCCGGTGCGCCGGGTCGAGCACCGCGGCGAGCCGACCGTCGAGGCCCCAGCTCTCGGCGGCGCCGAACCAGCTGCGGATGCCGATCCCGGTCGTGGCCACCACCACGTCGGGTGGTCGGTCGAACAGGGCGTCGGTCGCCTCGCGCAGGGGCCGATCGTCGCCGAACGGCAGGGTCCGCACCACGGGTCCGACCACGACGCTGGCGCCGCGGCGGCGGAGCAGCTCGGCCTGCTCGTCGCCGCGGCGGTGAGCCGTGAGGCCGACCCGCCAACCCGCAAGGGGTGGGATCCCCTCGCACGGCGCGGCAGGACGGCCCATCGGTCCACCGTCGCAGCGGGGCGTTTCGGCTCGGTTCCCCCAGCTTTGCGCCACGGTTAAGCACGCTCGCCACGACGACTCCCAGCCCTGCGAAGGCAGGCCGGTGTTGTGTCCACACCGTGCAGGGCTCGACTAGGACGCGCCCTGGTTCGGGGTGGCGGTGCCGGCGTAGTACTCCAGCGCGAGGTGCCATGCGTCCTCGCCGCACGCCGAGCCCATCGTGCGGCCGGCGTAGTCGTCGGCGGTGATGTGGATCCCGCCGAAGACCCGCGAGATCCCCGCGTGGTCGGCCGCGTCGTAGTACGTCGCCCACTGGAACGTGACCGGGCGGCTCGGGCCGCGCTCGAAGGTGAGGGCGTCGGCCTCGACGGTCCACTCGGAGAGACCACCCGGGAAGTAGGCGTCGCCGGTGATCGAGGTCAGCACCTCGGCGGCGGCCCGGCTGAACGTGCTGTGTCCCGACACGTAACCGGCGAAGGCCGGGGTCACGAACGTCTCCCGCTGGTACGGCACCCAGCGGGTGGCCAGGACCCAGCCGACTCCGCTGGTCGTCGACCGGTCCTCCGGGTTGCCGCGCCATGAGCGCACCGCCACCTCACCCTGGTGGTCGGCGAGGCTTTCGTGGCGCTGCCCGGGCGCGCTCGACTCGGGCGTCACGACCTCGACCAGCCCGGGGACCAGGGGCAGGCCGTCGGGATCGTAGGAGGGGCCGGCCGGATCGCTCGACTGTCCCCGACCGCCCAGGTAGCGGATCATCGAGATCGGGCGCGCCGAGTCGTAGAACCCCTTCACACCCCAGGCCGCGACCGCCGCGTCGTGGACCGCGCCGTTGAGGGCCAGGTAGAGCTTGACGTCCCATTCGAGGCGGTCGACGGTCGGCCCCTCGCCGCCGATGCGGTGCTCGACGTCCGGAGCGTCCGAGACGGTGTTCGCGATCGTGTTCCAGTGCCCGGGCGGGGTCTCGGACTGGGGGCCGTCGGCCCAGAACTCGGCGAGTGCCCGGGCGAAGTCGCCGCGCAGCACCGGGTTCGGCGCGTAGGGCTCGCCGGTGTCGGGATTGTGGTCGTGGCCGTCCCCGTCGTTGGTGCCCAGGGGGCTGTCGCCCCACGCCGTGGGAGAGATGTCGACGATCTCGCCGTCGGCGGGGTCGAGCTGGCTGCTGGCCCGGATCACCTCGACCGCCGCCTGCTGGAACACGTCGCTGTCGGCCTCGTCGTCGAGCAGCGGCGGCGGGCCGGGGTCGGCGGGCAGGCCGTCGTCCGATCCGGGGAGGGCGAACGACCGCACGTGGCCCCAGTGCGGGCCGACGAAGCCCTGCACGTTGCCCGGCAGCGGCAGCCCGTTCTGCGCGACGAGCTGGGCCAGCGCGAGCGGTTGCCACCGGTTGGGGTCGGTCATGGTCGCGCCCCGCTCGGTCACGACCAGCGGGGGATTGGTCGGCCGGTAGTCGGTATCGACGTAGCGTTGCGCCTCCAGCGACCCGTCGTCGCGGCCCTGGTCGATGACCGTCGCCGCGATCCGGTTGCCGAGCGCGGCGGGGGAGGAGCCGGTGGTGTCGACGTAGTCGATCCGGTAGCAGAGCGCCTCCATCGTGGCCGCGAGGTGCTCGAAGGTGGCTTCCATGCCCGACGCGAGCGAGTAGCGGTGGAGCAGGATCCGGTAGGCGGCGTAGCTGATCGCCGCCTCCCGAGCGGCTTCGACGTCGTCGGCGCCGCCGGTGGTGTGCTTCTGGTCCACGAAGTAGCCGTCGGCCTCGGGGTCGTAGGCGGCCCAGGCGTCCCACATGGCCGCGGAGACGTGGAACAGGTTCCGACCATGGACGGTCGGTGCCGGCACGTCGCGACGGATCGCGTCCAGCAGCGCCTCGTCCCACACTCGTGCGACCGACCACCCGTCCTCGCGTTCGGGGGTGCAGCCGCCGATGAGGTGGTCGCCGTCCCCGTCGCCGGCCCCGGGCCGCGCTGGCGACTCCGTGGACGCCGGCAGTGCCAGCAGCGCCACGACCAACGCCCACCCCACAAGGACCGTGCCGTGGCGGGTCACGGAGCGTCCACCTCCACGAGCTGGTTGGCGCGGAGGTCGCGGAGCACGGTCTCCTCGCCGCCCGGCCAGCGGATCACGAGGCGCTCGACGGTGTCGGCCGTCCCGAGCCCGAAGTGCGCCCGCGGGTCCTCGGACGAGAGGTAGCTGGCGCCGGAGCACAGCTCGCGCACCAGCGAGCGGCCGTCGGGGAGGACGGCGGTGACCGTCGCCCCCGGGGCGAACGTCGCCAGGTCGACCTCCAGCCAGCGCCCCGTCCGGCCCCGGTTCTCGAGCAACGCCAGCGGCCCGCCGATGGTGGCCACGGCGACGTCGAGGTCGCCGTCGTTGTCGTAGTCGGCCGCCGCGCTGCCCCGGGCCAGCAGCGGGCCTACGTCGGCCAGGCCCAGCTGGGCGGTGTGGTCCTCGAACCGTCCGGGCTGCCCGTCGGCGCTGCGGTTCACGAGCGCCTGGACCGATTCGGCGTCGGCGGCGAGGTCCTCGACCGGGATGTCGCCGTTGGCGACCACCAGGTCGACGTCGGTGTCGAGGTCGAGGTCCGCCCAGGATGCGCCCCACCCGGTCGCCGACCCGAGGTCGGGTCCCACGTCACGGCGCACATCGGCGAACGACGGGTCGATGTCCGTTCCCTCCGGCCCCTCGGCGACCTGGCCGTGGTACAAGCCGTGCACCTGGCCGCGGGCGTTGCTCACGAACAGGTCGGTCCGCCCGTCGGTGTCGTAGTCGGCCGCGGCGACGCCCATGCCGGCGTTCGGGTCCGCTACCCCGGCGCGGGCGGCGGCCTCCTCGAAGCGGAATCCGATCCCGGCTGGGTCGGCGGCCGCGCCGCCTGGCCATGGCACGTTGAGGTACAGGCGGTTGGGCTTGGTGTCGTTGGCGACGTACAGGTCGAGGTCGTCGTCGCGGTCGAGGTCGGAGAACATGGCGCCGAGGCCGTACTCGAAGTTGACGACCTCCAGCCCGGCGTCGCGTCCCACCTCGCGGAACGTCGGCCGCCCCGACCCGGATGCCGCTCCGTCGCTCAGGTAGAGCAGGTCGCGCACACCGGTGTGGGTGTTGGGGAAGCCGAGCGTGGCGCCACTGATCCGGCTGCCTACGTTGGCGTACCCCGCGAGGAACAGGTCGGGCCAACCGTCACGGTCGACGTCGCCCACGGCTGCCCCGGCATACCAGCCCGGCGCGTCGAGCCCCGCTGCGGCGGCGCCCTCCGCGAAGCTGCCGTCGCCTTCGTTCCACAGCAGGACACCCGTCTCGGCCGTGGTGACGTAGAGGTCGGTGCGGCCGTCGAGGTCGAGATCGGCGGCGACACAGCCCGTGCCGCGGACGGCGACGTCGGTGCCGGAGTCCTCGCTGACGTCGACGAAGTGGCCATCGACGTTGTGGAACAGCGCATTGCGCGGCAGCCCGCCCTCGTCCCGCCAGGGACCCGCCTCGCGCTGTGCGTAGGAGTTCACGACGTAGAGGTCGAGCCAGCCGTCGTCGTCGTAGTCGATCCAGCAGACGCCGCCGCCCATCATCGCCACCGGGTCGCCGGTCACCTCCCAGCGGAACGCGCCGTGCTGGAACGCCAGCCCCACCTCGTCGGCGACGTCCTGCAGCCGGACCTCACCCGACGGCTCGGGCAACGGGACCGGTGCTGCCGTGGAGGCCGGTGCATCGGCTCCGGCGTTTGACGCTCCGCTGTCGGACGGCCGAGTGCCGTCTTCGGACGACGACGAGCACCCGGCCGCCGTGACCAGCGCCAACGCGACGACGGCACCGAACGCCGGTCGGCGCTTCCGACCGTTCGCTGCCTCGCTCGGGTCCGCGTCAGGCCATCGTCGGCGCAGCTGCCGGCGTACCGTCTCGCTCCCGTTGACGTCCGGCCGATCGGTGGCACGTTGCCGAGGCAATGGTGGTCGCCGAGGCCACTTCGAGGTCATAGCGGTCGCATACGACCACCATCGCCTCGACCGCTCGCCGGCGACCACTGTCGCCTCGGCTGAAGCTCTGTGTCGCCTTGCCATCGTGCCCCCGATCCCGACCGCTGCTCAGGTGAGACCGCGGGCCGCCCGGCGATGCTTCGACAGTGCGTCCACGAGGACCGCGGCCAGCAGCACCAGGCCGGTGATCACGAACTGGACCCCCTGCTCGAGGTTGAGCAGGCCCATGCCATTGGCGATCGACGCGATCACCAGCGTCCCCAGCAGCGCGGACACCACCCGGCCGGTGCCACCGAACAGGCTGGTCCCCCCGATGACGGCCGCGGCGATCACGTTGAGCAGCAGGTTCCCGCCGCCGGTGCCGGTCGCGACCGACCGCAGTCGCGAGGCGAACATGATCCCGCCGAGCCCGGCCATGAAGCCGCTGATCATGAACACCGTGATGCGGATCCGGTCGACGTTGATCCCCGCCCGCCGGGCCGCCTCGGCGTTGCCGCCCACCGCGTAGACATGGCGGCCGAACCGCAGCCGCGACGCCACGAACGACCAGAACACGAGCAACAGCAGAACGATCAGGCTGGAGACCGGGACGCCACGGTCACGATTGGCGTACTCGATCACGCCGGCCGTGATCACCCCCAACCCCACCACCTGAAGTGCGATCACCGTGAGTGGCTTGGCCTCCAGGCTACGCGCCGTGCGGGCCCGGGCCTTGCGCACCTCGGACAGGCCGTAGCCGGCGACGAAGGCGACACCCACGATCCAGCCCCAGAGGTCGTCGAGGAAGTTGTTCGCGATACCCCGGACCGTCGAGTCCTGGATCCTGATTGTCCCCGAGGTGGCGTAGCGGGTGGTCAAGATCAACACGACCCCGTTCCACACCAGAAGCCCGGCCAGCGTGACCACGAACGACGGCACACCGGCCTTCGTGACCACCAGTCCTTGCAGGAGCCCGATCAGCGTGGTGACGACGAGCGCGAACGCGATCGCCGCCCACCAGGGCCACCCGGGATTGTCGGGCCGCAACAGCAGGGTCATCGACACTCCGCCGACGGCACTGACGAACGCCACCGACAGGTCGATCTCGCCGAGCAACAGCACGAACACCACACCGATGGAGATCGTGGCGAACGACGCCATCTGCAGGAGCAGGTTGGTGAAGTTGCGCTCGGTCAGGAAGGTCTCGTCCAGCACGCCGAACACGACGACGATGACGAGCAGCCCGACGACGATCGGCAGCGAGCCCAGGTCGCCCGCCCGCACCCGCTGCCACCAGCGCCCCAGGTACTGGGTCGTCGAAGTGGGCTGGCCGACCTCGTTCTCGACCGACCCGGCCGGCAGGCCCTCGGTGGGCCGGGCGTCCGGCTCGACCGGGGCCGGGGTCTCCTGTCCGGTCGTCATTGGCCCGCTCCTGTGTCGCTTCCGCCTCTCTCGTGGTCCTCGTGATTGTCGTCGCTCGCGTCGCTCACGTCGTCAGCATCGGCTTGGTCGACGTCATCGACGTCGTCCACCTGGTCCACCTCGTCGACGTCGTCCAACCCGTCGGTCCGATCGGCGGGGTCGATCTCGTGGTCGTTCGGGTCGGCCATGCCAGGGACATGGTCGAGAGCACCCGCGGCGATCGCGTGGACGACCTCCTGCTGGGTGGTACCCGCCCGCTCGAACACCTCGACCCGTTGCCCGAGACGCAACACCGTGATCCGGTCGGCGACCTCGAACACGTCGTGCAGGTTGTGGGAGATGATGACCACGCCGAGCTCGCGCTCGGCCAGGCGCCGGACCAGGTCGAGCACATGGCGGGTCTGAGCGACGCCCAGTGCTGCCGTCGGTTCGTCGAGGATCACGATCCGCGAGTCCCACATCACCGACTTGGCCACGGCGACCGCTTGGCGCTGCCCGCCCGACAGGCCGACGACCGCCTGGCGGACCGACTGCAGTGTGCTGACCGACAGGCTCTCCAGCGTCTCCTGGGTGGCGTGCTCCATCGTCGACTCGTCGAGCACCGTGCCGAACCGCGTCCTCTCGCGGCCGAGGAACATGTTCGCGACGACGTCGAGGTTGTCGGCCAGAGCGAGGTCCTGGTACACGACCTCGATGCCGAAGCTCGCCGCGTCACGGGGGCCGTGGATGCGGACCAGATGGCCGTCCACCAACATCTCGCCTTCGTCGAACGAGTAGATCCCGGCGATGCCCTTGATCAGCGTGGACTTCCCGGCGCCGTTGTCGCCCACCAGCGCCATGACCTCGCCGGGGCGAACGTCGAAGTCCACCCGGTAGAGGGCCTGCACGGCACCGAAGGCCTTGGACACACCCCGGCACTCGAGGAGCGGTGTGTCAGCCATGGTCCATCCTCCCTCGTTCCGGCGCCGGCATGTCGGTTGTGGCGTCCGTCCGTCGCGGTAC
>JBOGHK010000167.1:0-31764 GCA_050744325.1 Acidimicrobiales bacterium | reverse complement strand
GCAGCTCAGCTCACGGCGACCACGCCGCTGCCCGTGGCCCGGCTCGCCAGCCCCTACCGGGGTTGAACAGTTTCCCGCCTCACCGCCGTCACAACAGGGGTCGCAATCCCTGACCCGGAGGCATCATGGCCAAGCTCATCTTCACGGCGATCACGTCCCTCGACGGCTACATCGAAGACGCGGAGGGCCGGTTCGACTGGGCAGTGCCGGACGCGGAGGTGCACGCGTTCGTCAACGACCTCGAGCGGCCCGTCGGCACCCACCTCTACGGCCGGCGCATGTACGAGACGATGGCCGCCTGGCAGACGGTCGGCGACGAGCCCGGGCTGCCGGCCGCCGAGGCGGACTTCGCCGAGGTGTGGCGGGCCCTGGACAAGGTCGTGTACTCCCGCACGCTCGACGCCGTGTGGACGCCCCGCACCCGGCTCGAGCGCGAGTTCGACCCCGAGGCCATCGGCCGCATGAAGGAGGCTGCCGACCGCGACATCAGCGTCAGCGGCCCTGGCCTGGCACAGCACGCCTTCCGGGCGGGGCTGGTGGACGAGGTCCACCTGTTCGCGTTCCCGGTCGTCGTGGGCGGCGGCAAGCCGGCGCTGCCCCGGGACGTCCGGGTGGACCTCGAGCTGCTCGACGAGCAGCGGTTCGGCAACGGCGTGGTCCACATGCATCACGGCACGCTGTGAGCCCGGGGCCCCGGCACGACGGCTCGTCCACCGGGCCGGGTCGTAGCCTGATCTGAGTGGACGGCCTGTCTGCGTCGGGTTCAGACCTGCTACCGGTCTGGTTGACGCGGTTCTTCGGGCGTCAGGCAGAGATCGCCGATCTGGGGGAACTGGTCGAGAGCTCCCGCTTGCTGACGCTGGTGGGGCCGCCGGGCGTCGGCAAGACGCGGCTGGGTGTCGAGCTGGCGACCCGGCTGGAACCGCGGTTCGGGGACGGGGTCTGGTTCGTGGAGCTGGCTCCGGTCTCCGATCCGATGCTGGTCGCCAATGCCGCCGCTGCTGCTGCGGGGACACCGGGTGAGCCGGGTCGCCCGATGGTGGACACGCTGGTCGAGGCCTTGGCCGGCGTGAAGGGCCTTGTCGTCCTGGACAACTGCGAGCATCTGGTGGACGCGACAGCGGCCTTCGTCGACCGTCTGTTGAGCGTGTGCCCGACGTTGTGGGTGGTGGCCACCAGTCGAGTCCCCCTGGGGGTCCACGGCGAGCAGGTGTGGAGGGTACGGCCGCTGGATGCGGCTGCCTCGGTCGAGCTGTTCGCCGACCGGGCTCGGCTGGCTAGTGGTGGTTTCGAGGTCGACGACGCGACTGCGCCGGTCGTCGGTGAGATCTGCGACCGGGTGGCCGGCCTGCCGCTCGCGATCGAGCTGGCCGCGGCATGGATCCGTGTCCTGTCACCAGGCCAGATCCTGGATCGCCTCGGCGACGCTCTGGGGTTGTTGCAGAGTGAATCCCGGGGTGTGAGCCCTCGCCAGGCCACGATGGACGCGACGGTCGGCTGGAGCTATCAGCTCCTGGGACAGCGAGAGAAGACGCTGTTCGACCAGCTCTCCGTCTTCGTCGAAGGGTTCGACTTGGAGGCCGCGCGAGCTGTCGCCGATGCCGACCGTGGCGATGAGCATCGTGTACTGCAGGGACTCGCTGGTCTGGTGGACCAGTCATTGGTGCTGGCCGACGAGACGGCGAGCGGACCGATGCGCTACCGGCTGCTCGAACCCGTGCGGCAGTACGGCGCGGCGAGATTGGCGGCCCGGGGCGATGGCGAGATCGTGCGACGGCGTCATGCCGAGCACTACCTCGCGGTGGCTCTCGGGTGTGATGTGGAGCTGCGGGGTGGCCAGCGGACAGGTGCGCTGGAGCGTCTCAAGCTGGACGAAGGCAACCTGTTTCTCGCTCTGACGTGGGCATCGGTGCACCGGCCGGAACTAGGCCTGCGGCTATGCAGTGCGTTGGCGCTGTTCTGGGAGCTGCGGGGCTGGGTCACCGTGGGCCGGACGTGGCTCGAGCGCATGCTGCGCGTCGAGGTCGCGGATCGTCAGCTCCGCGCCTCGGCGCTGGCGCGGGCCGGCAGGTTGGCCTGGCGGCAGCGGGACTACCGGCAGGCCCGTCAGCTGTTGGAGCAGAGCCTGGCCATCAAGCGCGAGCTGGGCGACGAGTTGGGTGTGGCCCGTCGTCTACGCAGCTTGGCGCTGGTGACGATGACCGAGGGCGACGTCGACGCCGCGGTGCAGCTCTGCGAGGAGAGCATCGCATCGTTCCGGGCCCAAGGCGACGATCCGGGCCTGGTGTGGGCGCTGCTCTTCCTGGGACTGGCGCTGTACATCGCGGGCGATCAAGCCGGCGGCGATGCCCGGATCGGCGAGGCGTTAGCCCTCAACGAGAACGTCGGGAGCCGGGCGGCGACGGCGTACGGTCTGCTCTACCTCTGCTATGGCGCCAAGTTGGCCGCGGACGTCACGGCGGAGCGGGACTGCCTGGTCGCAGCTATCGCGGCGATGCATGATGCGAGCGGTCTCCTCGAGGAGCCCGACTGGCTCTGGGCGGGCACCTCTCTGGCTCTCAGCGAGGGCCGCAAGCACACGGCGTTCAGGCTCGCTGGGGGCGCGGACGCGTTGAGCCGCCGAGTCGGCAGCTACATGAACGAGCAGTTCACCAACGTCTTGGCGTCGGGCCTCGACGAGCTGGCCGGGGCGCTCGGTCCTGGTGTGGTGGATCGGCTGAGGGCCGAGGGCGCGCGGATGAGCTTGACCGAGCTCCTGGGCGAGGCGGTGTCCCGTGAGCCCGACGGCAATGCTGACCAGCCGTTGAGCGCCCGCGAGCAGGAGGTGACCGCGCTGGTCGCTGAAGGCCTCACCAACTCGGAGATCGCGGCGAGGCTGTTCATCTCGAGACGGACGGTCGAGTCACACCTCGACCACATCAGACAGAAGCTGGACCTGCGGACGCGCCGCCAGGTGATGGCCTGGAGCCTGCACCGAACCGCGGCGACGGAGGATCCGTAGACCGAATCCGCGTACACACGGATGCGCGGCCTGGCCGTCACGGAGCACTGTCGAGTGGATGACCCGCACCCAGCCGGCCACCACCACCACCGATAGTGCGGCGCGCACGGATGCTGCCACGATCCTCGCCGAGGGGCTGCTGTGACCGTCGAGCTGCGGCCTGGTCGGCATCCCGTGCCGGTGTCGGACCTCGACCCCTTCGAGGACACCGTCCTGCTCGATCCGTATCCGTCGTATCGCCGGCTGCGAGACGCCGGCCCGGTCGTGTGGCTGCGCCGTCACGAGACCTGGGCGCTGCCTCGCTACGCCGAGGTCCGTCACGCGCTGCGCAACTGGGCAGCGTTCTCGTCGGCAGCTGGTGTCGGCATGACCCCGGAGTTCAACGACCTCCCCGGCGGCATCCTGGGCAGCGACCCGCCTGAGCACGACCGGCTGCGAAGGGTGCTCCAGGGCCAGCTGGCGCCTCGCACGCTGCGCGCCGTCGAGGACCAGCTGCAGGCACAGGCCGACGACCTCGTCGACCGGCTGGTCGCCCGCAGCTCGTTCGACGCGGTGCGCGACCTCGCCCAGCCATATGTGGTCACGGCGATCGCCGACCTGGTCGGCCTGCCCGACGAGGGCCGCTCCGAGCTGCTCGCCAACTCCGACGCCGCCTTCAACCGGTTCGGCCCCCACAACCAGCGCTACGTCACCGCCGGACCAGGTTTCAGCCGGCTCGTGGACTACGTCACCCGCGTCGCCGTGCCCGGCCGTCTCACTCCGGGCGGCAAAGGCGACGAGATCTACCGGGCCGCAGAGGCCGGCACGCTGCACCCCGGGGAATGCCCACAGATGATGCTCGTCTACACGTGGCCCAGCATGGACACGACGATCGCCGCCATCGGCCATGCCATCCGGCAGCTCGCCCTCCACCCGGAACAGTGGGACCAGCTGCGTCACGCACCCGAGCTCGTCCCGGCGGCGTTCGACGAGGCGCTGCGGCTGGACTCACCCGTCCAGGTCCTCACCCGTGTCACCACCCAGGACGTGGACGTCGGCGACCGGACGCTGCCAGCCGGCAGCCGGGTGCTGGTGATGATGGGCTCGGCCAGTCGCGACGAACGGCACTACCAGAACCCGGACCGCTTCGACATCCATCGTGGCCCCGCGGACCACCTCGCGTTCGGCCACGGCATCCACCACTGCGTCGGAGCCGCACTCGCCCGACTCGAAGCACAGGCAGTCCTCCGAGCGCTCGCCCGGCGCGCCAACAAGCTCGTCCTGCTCGACCACCGTCCCCACCTCAACAACGTCGTCCGCGGACTCGCGAGCCTGCATGTCCGAACCAGCTGACGAAGACCTCACCACCATGAGCTTCGCTGCACCACCCGACCGACAGCGGCAGGCGATCGCCACGACTGTCCGCGCTCATGTCCCGACTCGGCACCGGGTCCTGCGGGCGCTGGCCGATGTCGGAGCCGTCCAGGAGCAGGTGGACGGACCGCGCCTCGCTGCCTACGAGCTGAGCGACCTTCGGTCCAGCGACGTGCCTGGCTCGACTCGCCGTGTCGCGGCGCTCCAGCTGCACGGGGGCGAGGGCTCGCTGCCCACGGGGCCGAGTGATGTCGTCGAGCAGGCATTGGCCGCACTCAGCCCTCCCGTGCAGCGTGTCCTGCGGGCCTGTGCCGTGCTCGGTGCCGACCCGTCGGTGGCCGAGGCCGCCGAGGTCGCAGCGACCGATCCGCTGACGGTGCTCGACGCGGTGAGCGAGGCGGCAGCCGTCGGGTTGGTCGTGGCTGACCGCACGGATCGCTTCAGCTTCCGCCACGAGCTCATCCGGTCGGTGTTGGAAGAGACCTCCGGGGCCGGAGAGCGTCTGGAGGCGCACGCTCGAGCGGCCGCGGCGATCGAGGCGACCGGGGCCGTCTCGCCGGAGGGATTGGCGCGCCTGGCACATCATGCGGTTGTGGCGGCCCCGCGTTCGGTCGCTGACGCACGCTCGGCGGTGGCTGCTTGTGAGGTGGCGGCATGCTCGATGGCGGAGGGTCTCCGGTACGAGCAGGCGGACAGGCTGCTGTCGGCCGCGGTCCAGCTGCACGAGTCCTGCGCCCTGGGGCCGCCGCCCGGTCGCCTGGTGGTCCGGTGGGCTCAGGCGGCGATGCACTGCGGCCGGATGAACGAGGCGCGCCAGCGCTTCGAGCGAGCCGTCGCCGCGGCCCGGCGTGAGGACGACCCGGGACTCGTCGCCGAGGCTGCGCTGGGACTCGGTGGCTACGGGGTCATGGAGCAACGCTCGACTCTCGAGCGCGCCCGCGTCCTGGGGCTGCAACGGTCGGCGCTGGCTGGGCTGTCGGAGGGACAGCCCGCGCTGCGGTGTCGGCTGCAGGCGCGGCTCGCAGCGGAAGAGGCCATCGATGGCGGCCCGGTGGAGCAGTCCGTCGCCGCGGTCGAGGCGGCCCGGGATTGTGGCGACTCGCTGGCGTTGGCCGAGGCCCTGGCGCTGTATCACCACGTGTCGCTGATGCCGGAGCACGACCAGGATCGCCTGGCCCTGGCCGAGGAATTGATCGATGTCGCGATCGAGGCGGGCGACGGGGTGCTGGGGTTGATGGGGCTGTGGTTCCGGACTGTCGACCTGTTCCACCTCGGTGACAGCAGCGCCCTGCCCTCCCTGGAGGAGCTGCGCCAGCGGGCCGCCGCGCTTGGTTCGCAGCACATCCTGGCTGGCATCGACGTGATCGACGTGATGCTGCTCATCCGCGCCGGCCGCCTGGCCGAGGCGGAGGACGGAGCACGGCGAGCCCACGAGCGGGCCGCGGCCGTCGGCGAGGTCGACGCCCTCAACCATCTCGCCGCGCAGCGACTGGGCATCGGTTGGCTTCGGGGTCGAGACGCCGACCTCGTCGACGAGGCCCAGCAGGTGGCCGGCTCACCGGATGTGGCCGATGCCTGGTTCGCCTTCCGGGCGTCTGCGGCGGCGTTGACGGCCCGGGCGGGACAACCGGAACAGGCCCGAGCGATCCTCGGCGAGCTGGCGCCCCAGGGTCTCGCAGCGGTTCCCCAGTCGAGCAGCTGGCTCATCGGGATGGCCGCCATGATGGACCTGGCCGCCACCCTCGAGGACGCCGACCTCGCCCGCGCGGGCTACGACCTGCTCCTGCCCTACGCCGGCGTGCCCTGCCTGGGCGGGTTCGCCGTGCTCTGCCTGGGCTCGACCGAGCACCTGTTGGGGATCGCGGCGTCGACCTTTGGCGACCACGACCGGGCGGTCGACCACCTCGAGCGAGCGGTGGCAGAGAACCGCCGGCTGGACCATCGCCCGATGGTCGCCATCGCGCAGGCCGACCTTGCCAACACCCTCGTACACCGGGGCCGGCCGGACGACCCCGAGAACGCCGTCGACCTGCTCGCCCGCTCTGTCGCAGTGGCGGACGACCTGGCGATGGACATCCGGGCCGTCACCTGGCAGCACCAGCTGGAGGCTCTACGTACCAGCCTGTGGCCCGCCGCCGCAGGGCGTGCCGAGCCCCGTCGAGGAACGATCCGGCGACACGGGCGTCGTTGGGAGATCGCTCTCGACGACCATCGCGTGCGGCTGCGTGACCTGGTCGGCATGGGCTATCTGGCCGAGCTGCTGACCCGGCCGGGGCAACCCATCCCGGCGTTGACGCTCGCCAGCGGCGGATCGATGCCGCGCCCCTCCAGCCATCACGAGCTCCTGGACGACGAAGCCCGCGCCGCCTACGCCTCCAGAGTCCAGGAGCTGACCGCTGAACTGGCCGAAGCCGAAGACCACAACGACCTCGGCCGCGCCGAGCAACGCCGCGTCGAGCTCGATGTTCTGGTCGACGAGCTCGAAGCCGCGACAGGGCTGCTCGGCCGCCCCCGCACCTTCACCGATGCCCGCGAGCGGGCCCGGTCGGCTGTCCGCAAGGCCATCAAGCGAGCCCTCGACCTCGTCGACCACGCCAACCCCGTCGTCGCCGACGCCATCCACAACACCATCAGCACCGGCGTCACATGCATCTACACCCCGGACCCTCGGACCCCGATCATCTGGTCGATCCGAGGTGATGGCACCGATGAGTTTCGGTGGCCAGCGACGTCCCCACTGGTCGCCTCGGAGCAACGGCCCGTCGGCCGTGCAGGCGACCGGAAGGATTGACCGTGGGACAACCAGTTGTGCACTTCGAGATCATCGGGACCGATCCAGCCAGGCTCCGGAGCTACTACGGCGAGCTGTTCGGGTGGGAGTTCCAGATCGGCGACGCGACCACCGAGGCCGTCTCCCAGCCGGGTAACTACGGGTTCGTCGACGGGGGCGCGACGGGCGGCGGGATCGACGGCGGTGTCGGCGGCGGCGAGGGCTACGAGAGCCACGTCCTCTTCTACGTGAGCGTCCCCAACGTCGAGGCCGCGCTGGACAAGGCGGAGAGTCTCGGCGGGAAACGCCGGATGGGCCCTGAGGGCACGCCCGGACACCTCGTCGTCGGGCAGTTCAGCGACCCCGAGGGAAACCTCATGGGGTAGCGGGGACCGAGTAGTCACGGCGTCGATCAGGTTGCCACGCGAAGCCCTGCTTCATACTGGTTTGCGGTGGACTGGTTGAGCGCGCGGGATCAGTTCGAGCTTTTAGCACAGGGGTCGGCGTCGCCGGCCGAGCTCCGGGACGAGGGTGTGCGGCGCTGCGAGGCGATGGATCCCTCGGTCGGCTTTCTGGCTGCGTCTCTTTACGACCGTGCGCCGGAGGGTGTGCCGATCCTGTTGAAGGACGCCGGCCTGGAGATCGCGGGCACGCGGCACTCCGTCGGTGTGGCAGCGCTGCGCGACGCGGAGCACCGGTCGAAGGCGACGACCGAGCTTGCTGCGACGATGGAGGCGGCGGGGTTCTCGATCATCGGGAAGGCCGCCTGTCCGCCGTTGGCCAACGGGATAACGACGGAGCCTCCCGGCTGGGCCCCGACGAGGAACCCGTGGGACCTGTCCCGGTCGGCCGGCGGTTCGAGCGGTGGATCGGCGGCAGCCGTGGCGTGTGGCGCTGTTGCCGTGGCGCACGGATCGGACGCGACCGGTTCCCTTCGGTTCCCGGCTGCGTTGTGCGGGCTGGTCACGCTGGTCCCGACTGCCGGCCGCATTCCGAGCGTGCCGCCCTGCGGGCAGCCGCCGAACGACGCATGGCGTGACTCCGTCGTCGCTAGAGACGCACGCGATCTCGCGCTCGTCTTCGGGACCCTCGCCGGTCCGACCCGCCACAGCGTCGGTGCGCCGCATCTACGGATCGGGCTGCTCGATCATGACCCGGAGCTGGGTCTGCCCGTAGACCCAGCGTGCGCGGCAGGTGTCGCGCTCGTCGGCCGGCTCCTCGAGAGTCGGGGCCATCGAGTCGATGCGACGTGGCCAGCCGAGCTCGGTTCGCTATGGCATACCGCCGGTGCCGCCTTCGCTGTGATCGCCGACGCGACGAGGCCACCGGTGTTGGCGTGGTTGTCTGCGGCCCTCGGACGTCCGATAGAGGCAGGCGACGTATCCGGGGAGGTCTTCGACGCGGCCGCACGCGACCGATCGCGCACCGATGACGACCGGTGCCAGGCCCAGGCCGTCGTCGAGGGCGCCATCTCACCGTTGGCTGCATGGTGGGTCGACCACGACGTGCTTGTCACTCCGGCCACGCTCCACCCGGCCTGGCCCCTCGGTGGCGAACCTGGGCTCCGCGAGTGCGGAACGCTTGCCGCACCGTTCAGCCTCACAGGCCAACCGTCCGTCGTCGTTCCCGTCCATGGGACCGACGCTGGGCTGCCTGTCGGCGCCCAGCTCGTGGCTCGACGCGGCGATGACGAACGCCTGCTCGCGCTCACCCTCGAGTTGCAGGAGATCCTCCGTTGGACCGATCGACGGCCGCCGACATTCGTCTCGACATGACCATCCCCAACGAGGCCCGGGGCCTACCGGCGTTGGCCGTTGCGGATCCGACCCCAGGGCTTGAACACACCCAGGAGGATGGCGGCCAGTAAGGCCAGCGGGGAGACGATCGGGGGGAAGATCAGATCGCCCACGTCGAGGGAGGCTGACTCTCCGGCGGTGAAGCGATCTCCACGTTCGGCGGCGTCGGACACCTCAGGCCCGAGCGCGACCAGGACCAGCATGGCGAGCAGCAGGTTCAGCGCCAGCTTGGTGGCCACCCACCAGTACCGGACCAGCCCATACCTCGTGCCGAGCCCCAGGACCACACCGGTGGCCAGGCTGAGCAGGCCGGCGGCCAGCAGGGTCCAGACCACGAACAGGTCGAGAGCCTGGTAGGCGAGGGCCTTGGTGCCGTCGTCGTCGGTCAGCACCGCGGTAAAGACCAGGACCGCCATCACCACGTCGATGCCGATCCACGTCCCCGCCGCCAGGACGTGGACCACCAGCCACCGGTTGCGCGCCCGCGGCCGCAGCCGCCAACCCTGCGTGCGCTCGGGTGTCGCCTCGCTGCCCTCGGCGGTCACATCGGTCATGGGATGCCCGCCAGCCTACGCTCGTCGGTCGTCTCCCGATGTCTCATCTGGGTGACCCTAAGAACTGGGGGTCCCCTCCCGAATCAGTGAGATCGCCAGTCGTGGGAGTCCGTCAGGACGAGCCGTATGAGCTCGGAGCGAGAGCGGATCCCTACCCTCTGGAAGATCTTGCGCAGGTGGTAGTCCACCGTGCGCGGGCTGAGGAAGAGCTGGGCCGCGACCTCGCGGTTGGTCGCCCCTTCGCTGACGGCCAGCGCGATCCGCCGCTCCTGGGGTGTCAGCGTCGACAGCACGGCAGAGTGGTCCGACGAGCTGACCCCGCCGGCGGCGCGCAGCTCCTCCTGCGCGTGCGTTGCCCAGGCGTCGGCACCGATCCGTCGGAAGGTGTCCAACGCGGGCCGGAGCTGTGCCTGGGCATCAGATCGCCGACGCGCCCGACGTAGGTGCTGCCCGTACAGCATTGCTGTCCGCGCTCGTTCCATCGGCGTGTCGGTCATGGCGTGCAACTGCAGGCTGTGCCGATACTGACGGTCGGCCTCGTCGCCGGAGGCCAGCAGGGCGTGGCAACGGACCGTGAGCGCCTGGAGCTCCGGGGACGCGGTCGGACGAGTCCAGCCGGAGAAGCGTGCGGCCTCCGCGGCCGCACGATCAGGCTGGTTCGCGCGAGCCAGGGCCTCGACCAGCTCCGCCATGCTGTGGAGCGCCGGCCCGGAGGGAGAGCCGTGCCGGGGATCCATGGCCTCGTAGTGGCTGACAGCGTCGCTGTAGACGCCCGCCGCCAGGGCGAGATGTCCCAGGCTGCGATGGGCGTAGGCGAGGCACTCGGCGAGCTCCCGCTTCGTCGCCTCGACCAGCACCTCCTCGGCCCAGCCTCGCGCCTGGTCGGCTCGACCCTGGAGCGCTGCCAGCCAGGCCCGGAGGCTGAGCTGCCGGCATGCGGTGTTGGGCTGGCCGGTCTCGACCGCGAGGTGGTATCCCTCCTCCGCATACGCTTCGGCAGTGCTGAACCGGCCCCGCGTCAGCGCATCGAAGACCTGATGCTCCAGCGACCAGGCGAGTGTTCCCGCCGCTCCGATCGCCCGGGCTCGCTTGACCGCCCGGTCCCGTAGACGTCGGCCGAGGTCGTAAGCGCCGACCGCCCACGTCAACCCGGCGGCACGCGTCAGTCTGACCGGATCGGTCAACTGCTCGACAGCCTCGAGATCACCGGCGCGGATCCCCGGGTCCTTCCCGAGCCGGGCACGGCTGCCACCTCGGAGGAGGCGGTACAGCGCATCGTCGGGCGTGTCGCCGTCGAGGGGCACCGGGTCGAGCCAGTCGTTGATCTCCAGCCAGGCGTCAGGGCGGTTCGCCCGGTAGCCGATCTCGCCGTAGGTCATCAGCAACGGCATGGCCCGACGAGGGTCGCTCCTCAGAGCCTCGGGGATCACCGCCCGGAGGGGTGCGAGCCCGTCGGCGGGTGTCCCCACCAGCAGCTCCAATCGGGCCCGGAGCTCGGCGAGGTCCAGCCGCGCCCCGTCGGGCATCCGCTCGGCCCGTTCAGCCTCGATGAGCAGGTCTCGCGCCCGATCGACATCGCCGCCTTGCCACGAAACCGTCGCCGCGGCCACCAGACGCCGACCCCACATCTCCTCGGACTCCGACAGTTCGGCCGCCCGGCTGAGTGCGGCCGCCGCGGCGGCGTGCCCGGCTCGCCGTGATGCCTGGTGCGCGGACCGCTCCAACAGGCGCGCCGTGTGCTCGTCTCGCGCCTCCGCGGCCTGGCCGAGGTGCCAGGCATGACGGTGCAGCTCGGCTCGGTCGTGTTGGACCGCCGCCGCGAGCGCCCGATGCGCGGCGCGGCGCTCTGCCACCGAGGCGCCGTGGTAGACCGCCGCACGGACCAGGGGATGGCGGAGCTCGAGGCGCTCGGGATCGTCGACGACCAGATCGTCGAGCTGTTCCCCGTCGAGGGAGTCCGCACCCAGAGCCATCGAAGCCGCGGCGGCCCGCACCGTCTCGCGTCGTCCCGATCCGTCGGCAGCGATGAGCAGCAGGAGCCGTTGAGTCTCCGGGTCCCGGCGGCGGATCTCGTCGAGGAAGGCGTCCTGCAACCCAGCAGTCAGGGGCACGGGGTCCTGCACCCCACGTCCGTCGAGCACGGCGTCGGGGAGCTCCTTGAGGGCCAGCGGGTTCCCACCCGACACTGCCAGCACCTGGTGACGCTGAGCGGGCGAGAGGCGGCCCCGATGGTGACGGTCGACCAGCACACCCGCCGCCTCCGGATCGAGCCCGGTCAGGTGTAGCTCAGACAGGCCCGCGAGGCGCCGCCGGGTCGCATCGTCGGCGCGGACCGAGAACACGATCCCGAGCGGCTCATCGTCGAGTCGCCGGGCGACGAATGCCAAGGCATCGAGGCTCGCCCCGTCGGCCCACTGGGCATCGTCGACCAGGCACAGCAGCGGCCCCTCCGCCGCGACCTCGGCGAGCAGCGACAACACCGCCAACGCGACCAGGAACCGGTCGGGGGTCGGCCCCTCCGCCCGTCCCAATGAGACCTCGAGCGCTGCCGCCTGTGGTCTAGGGATCCGATCGACCGCACCCAGGACCGCTGACACAAGCCGGTGGAGCGACGCGTAGCCGATGTCGGTCTCGGGCTGGGCACCGCTGGTCCGGAGCACCCGTATGCCGTCACCGGCGTGCGCGGCGTATCCCAGCAGAGCGGTCTTGCCGATCCCCGGCTCTCCATGGAAGACCAGAGCGCGGCCGTGACCAGAACGAATGCGGCCCACCATCTCGTCGATCGCAGCGCGCTCGCTCACCCGGCCCAGCAGCACGCCGCGCAAGGCTAACCAGGTTGGCGAGCTCGGAGCTCGCCGTAGAGAACGTCTCGCTCCAGAACCCGAGACCGGGTTCGTCGGCACCGCCCGACGACGATGCGCCGCCCGCCGTCGGCCACCATCGTCAGCCTGGTCAGCGACCTGGACCTGGTGTGCGTATGGCGGGTGATGGAGGCGGGGCGGCGGCCACGGTTTGCTGGGGTTCGGGTTCCTGCCGGTGCCGGGCGCGGGCGGTGGTAGCGACGCCGCCGAGCACGACGAGACCGCCGATGAGGGTGAGGGGGGTCGGGGTCTCGTCGAGGGCCACCCAGCCGATGACGATGGTGAGGGGCGGGGCGAGGTAGAGGGTGTTGGAGGCGATGGCGACGTCGATCCGGCCGAGGGCGTAGGCCCAGGTGGCGTAGGCTGCGGCGCTCGATCCGATGCCGAGGAAGAGAAGGCTGGCTACGGCGCCGCCGTCGAGGTCGGGGAGGTCGTCGGCGAGGCGGCCGGCGGCCGGCAGCATCATGAGCCCGGCGGCCCAGGTGGCGTAGCACGTGACCTCGAAGCTGCTGTAGCGGCTGAGGAGCGGTTTCTGGAGGACGAAGAACGTGGCTTGGCAGGCGGCGGCGCCCAGCACCAGCAGGGCGTCGGCGCTGGGGCGGATGCCGCCGTCGTGGGCCAGGGCGAGGATGGTGGCACCGCTGAAACCGAGGCCCATCCCTGCCCAGACCCGGGGGGTGGGGCGTTCGGCGAGCACAGCCCAGGCCAGCACGGCGGCGAAGACCGGGCCGGTGTTGACCAGCAGGTTGGCGGTGCCGGCGTCGATGGTTCGCTCGCCGGCGTTGAGGAGGAGCTGGTAGCCGGTCATGCCGGTGAGGGCGCAGACGGCCAGCCGGGGCAGGTCGGCGCGGCCGGGCGCGCGAACCTTGAGCACCGGGGCCGCCACGGCAAGCGCGGCTGAGGCGACGAGCAGCCGGGAGAGCGTCAGCCCGGGGACGCTGAAGTGCTCGACGGCGATCCGGATGAAGACGAACGCCAGTGACCACAACAGCAGCGTCGTCGCGAGGGCGGCCGTGACACGGTGCTGCTCAGGCACCGGTCCAGCTTTCGCCTTCCCGCAGGACCAGCAGGCGGCCGATACAGGTCGTCGGACCACCCACCCACAGCAGACGCATCGCGGTTCTCTCTCCTACGGTCGCCTAACGGGAACTGGCTTGGTTTCCGTTAGAGGAACGGTAAGACCTTTTGCTAATGGCGGTCAAGGCTGAGACCATTAGTCATGCCTGACGACGACCGCTGGCTGCTCGCCGACCACAACCTCGCCGTCGGCCTCCTCGGCACCTTGCGCAGCCGCGGCGACGCCCTCGCCCGCGACGACCTGCCCGACGACCCCGAGGCCATCGCTTGGGTACACCGGCACGTCGAGGTTGCGGGGATCGACCGCTCCGACCTCGTGGCCCTGCGCGAGCTGCTGAGGGAGATGCTCACAGCCACCGTCGACGGCGGCGCACCCCCGGCCGGCACCGTCGAGACCCTGGGCGACCTCGCTGCCCGGTCCCCGGTGAACCTCGGCGCCCACCTGGCCGACGACGGCACGGTCGTGGTCGAGCGCGCCAGCCCGGGCGCTGCCGCCACCGTGCTCCGGGCGGAGCTGGCCCGCTCCGCTCTCGCGCTCCTCGTCGCGCCTGCCCGTGACCGCCTACGGCTCTGCCGGGCCCCCGGCTGCAGCCTGTTCTTCCTCACCGACCTCCGCCGCCAGCAATGGTGCTCCACCGAGTGCGGCAACCGCGCCCGCGTCGCCCGCCACTACACCCGCCACCGGCATGGCTGACATCCTCAAGCTCAACTGGCCTCCACCAAACGTCCCGGGCGGTTCATCAGCGTCCGACGTGGGCACGCGGCCGCCGACCTGCCGGGGTGGGCGACAGCTCGACGAGGACCGAAGCCGACGATCTCCCACCCCATTGACCCGGGTGCTCAATCGATGCCGGCGGGATCGGGTCGATCGGGGTACGGACGTCCGGATGGTGGGCGGGACGATCGACCAGGAGGCTGCCTCCGCTGCGGCCACCACGGCCGAACAGGAGCTGATGGACAGCGCGTACAGGTCGTCGTCGAGCAGCGAGCGCTTCGAGTTCGAGCTCGTGATCGACCACGATCGCCGGATCCGGACTCTTCAGTACACGATCACGCCGTCGGACGACGAGGACCTCGGCGGTTTCCCGGCGCGGCTGCGGATCGAGGTGCACCGCTTCGATCACGACGTCGAGACACCGGAGCCTCCGCCGACGAGACCGTCTCCGTCGACGACATCCCCGGCGGCTTCGACGCGCTAGACGACGACTGAGTGTGATGCCGGCCTGCGCCGCCGCGGCCGGCGGCGGTCTGGTCCCGACTCCGGTGGTCGAGGCTTGGTCAGCAGATGACGTCGGGGTTGAGGATGCCGACCGGGTCGAGGTCGCGTTTGGCTGCAGCGAGGGCTCTGCCGACGGGTTCGGGTCGTTGTCGGCGGTACCAGCCGTCATGGTCGCGGCCGACGGCGTGGTGATGGGTGATGGTGGCGCCGCATTCCAGCAGTGCGTCTGATGCCGCGGCCTTGATGTCGGCCCACTGCTCGAGCTCCGAGCCTCGCTGGCCTGCGGCGATCACGCTGAAGTACGGCGCTGGCCCATCCGGGTAGACATGGGTGAACCGGCAGGTGACCCACCCGGACCCACTGACGTGCCTGACCTCTCGCTGGGCGGCCTCGGTGACCGTGGCGTGCAGTTCGGCGAAGCGGTCCCAGGTGCACGCGGTCTCGAAGGTCTCACATATCACCCCACAACGCACCAGGCCGTCGCGGGTGTACGGGGCCCGGATGAATGCGCTCCGCCAAGCGCCAGCCGACCCCTGGCGACCGGCGCCGGCGTCCTCGCTCAGCTTCACGTCGTCGGCGGGCACGGTACCGCCGTGGTCCTGGCACAGCTCGATGGCCCGGTCCAGCCACGGGCCGACGGGGTGGTCAGCGGACTCGAAACCGACCAGGAGTAGACCGCCACCCTCCTCGACGTCGTTGACACCCGCAGTGATCAGCGCCTCGCCTGCGTCGAGCAGGCGGCAGTTGGTCGGGAACAGCGCCGACTGCGACAGCGCCCGTACCGCTTCAGCTCCAGCCGCGAACCGGCTGAAGCGCACCCCGGCGGATCCTCTCCAGCGGGGCCGATCCTGCAGTCTCATCCAGGCCTCGGTGATCACGCCGAGCGAGCCCTCGCTACCGAGGAACAACCGATCCGGCGACGGACCCGCCCCGCTCCCCGGCAGCCTCCGCGACTCGCTCACACCGGTCGGTGTCACCACCCGCATCGACTCGACCAGGTCGTCGATGTGGGTGTAGGCGGTGGCGTAGTGGCCGCCGGAGCGGGTCGCCAACCAGCCACCCAGGCTCGACACCTCGAAGCTCTGGGGGAAGTGACGCAGCGTCAGGCCGTGGGGTCGTAGCTGGTCCTCGAGTACTGGTCCCAGGGCTCCAGCCTGGATGCGCGCGGCTCGGCTCGTGCGGTCGATCGCTACGACCCGGTTCAGCCGCGTGAGATCCAGCGAGACCACTCCGCGGAACCGGTCGTGCAGGCCGACCGGTTCGACACCACCGACCACTGAGGAGCCGCCCCCGAATGGAATGCAGGCGATCCCCGAGGTCGAGCACCAATCGAGGACCGCGACCACATCGGCCTCGGTCTCTGGATAGACGACGAGATCGACCGGGTGCTCGAACTGGCCTCGCACACCCCGCACGACATCGCGGTAGCTGCGACCGTGGCTGTGTAGCAGCCGCTCGTAGCGATCGCCTCGCGCCAAGGGGGCCAGCACTACGGGCGCGGCGACGCGAGAGGCTGGCAGCTCAACGTCTCCAAGCCGAGGCGCCGGCGCCACGTCGATCTCCGCGCCAAGCCGGCCGACCACCGCGGCCCCCAGCGACACCACCTGCTCGTCAGTCATGGCGGCGTCCTCATAGCCCCATCCCCACCACGACCGGACCCGGTCACCGTCCCTGGACATCCGATCCTCCTTCGTCAGCTCGAGGCCGAGTCGGTTTCGTGGGAACGATTGAGATCATCCCGCTCGGTACGGCGGTTGCGGTCCATGCACCCATGCGTAGTTGCGGCCATCAACCGTGCTGAACAGCTCCTGGCCGGAGGCTGGCCAGGCAATCTCGTAGTCGTCTTCTCGCCGCACGGGCGAGCACGGTACTGCTGGAGCAGCACCTGAAGTAGACCGGTTTCCTAGTCTGCCACCTCAAGGTCGGTGACAGCCGCCGACGTGCCGGTTAAGCCCCTCTGAGACAAACGGAAGCGACGAATTCGACAGCCCGGCCCGAGAAGGTCTCGCCGACCGTGGTGGTAGCTCGATGGTCCGGAAGCGTTACGGCCTAGTCGCCCTGGTCACGAGACGCCGGCCAGGCCGATCACGTTGCCCTCGGGGTCGGTGAACTGCGCTACCACGAGGTCGATGCCGGGGGTACGGGTTGGGCCCATCAGGCGCTTGCCGCCCAGGCTCTCGGCCTTGGCCAGCGCAGCGTCGACATCGGGAACGCCCACGTAGAAGACGACGTGAGCGTCGTAGCCCTCGCCGCCGCCGACGCCGCCGTCGATCCCGCCGGAGGCGCTCCCGTCGACGAACCCGTAGCTGCCGGGCTCGGAGACCTCGGTGGGGACAGGTCCGCTCGTGTCGAACTCCCAGCCGAAGAGGTCGCCGTAGTAGCGGCGGAGCTTCGCCGGATCGTTCCCGATGATCTCGAAGTGCACTACTGGCTGTCCCATGGTCACCTCTACTCCGACGCCGGTCGCTCCGGGCCCGCGGCTCAGGGTAGGCCGACTGGTTGCTAAGAGCAAGCAGCTGATGGTAAACAACAACCACCGCACAACCACGCGTTGGGACGCGAGGAGGCCACCGGTGCCGACCAACCGCAGCTACGGCGACGCCTGCGGCATCGCACGCGCCCTCGATGTCATCGGCGAGCGGTGGGCGCTGCTCATCGTACGCGAGCTGCTGTTCGGGCCCCGGCGGTTCACCGACCTGCGCCGGTCGTTGCCGGCGGCGAGCTCGAACATCGTGGCGGATCGGCTCCGTGAGCTCGAAAGGCACGACGTCGTCCGCCGACGCACGCTGCCGCCGCCGGCGGCCTCGTCGGTCTACGAGCTGACCGACCACGGCCGCGACCTCGAACCGATCGTGCTCGCCCTGGGCGGCTGGGGTCTCCGGTTCCCGCTGCCGCCCGCACCCCATCCCCTCAGCGCCGTCTCGGTCCTGCTGTTCCTCCGCGGCTCGGCCCGCCTCGACGCCGATGCACCGCCGGCCACCTACCGGCTCGAGCTCGACGGCAGCGTGTGGACCGTGCGGACCGCCGCCGGTGAGATGCAGGTCCAGCCCGGCGAGCCCGCCGCCTCCGACGTGGCCGTGCGCACCAGCACCACCACGCTCAACGCCCTGATCGGCGATCCGGCGGCGCTCGACGCCGCCCTTGCCGACGAAGCGGTGGTCGCCACCGGCGCCGAGGCCACGCTGCGACGGCTCCTGCAGGCGACCGCGTCACCCGGCTCCAGCTGAGACCCGCAGCTCACCCAGGGAAGGCGTTCGAGCCTTGCGCCGGTGCTGCGCCGGGCGATGAGGACGAGTGGAGCGGGCTCGTCGAGCGATGGCCCCGACCGCCTCGACCACCTGTACCGATCGGGCACTCAGATCGATACTGCCGTATTTGTCTACGTACGAGTGGACCTAACTGGACAGCCTTCGAACCCTCAACCTGCCCTTGAGGCCCTGGTCGAGCAGGACATCGGGACCCTTCAGGACGCCTCGCCACAGGAGACCCGGCCATCGGACCAGGTTCCGCGTCGACGTCCGCGAACCTCACGACCCTTCGGGGGTTGGACCGCACGGATCCACACGTCCGCCCCTCGTGCAGGCCGCCTGCGTTTGGTGCTGTGTCATTGACCTGGGCTAGTCAACGGTTGTAGGTTCCTGTTAGGTAGTCGAGGATCGGGGGCACCCATGCGGGAGGCGATGTTGGCGTTGCTGGCCAAGGAGCCGGCGCACGGCTACGAGTTGCGCCAGCGTCTGGCGGCGGCGTTGGGGCCGGTGGGTGAGGTGCTCAAGGCGGGGCAGGTGTATGTGACGCTGTCGCGCCTGGAGCGGGCGGGTCTGGTACGCGGGGTGCAGGTCGTGCAGAGCTCGGCGCCGGACAAGAGGGTGTACGAGGTGACCGCGGCGGGTCGGGAGGAGGTGGCAGCGTGGCTGTTGGACTCGTCGTGGGCGAAGGTGGCGCCCGTCGAGTTCCATCTCAAGCTGGTCGCGGCGGCCGGGACGGGGTTGGCTGACCCGGTGGCGTTGATCGATGCGCAGCGCCGCGAGCTGATGCGGCAGCTACGGGAGGTCCAGCGGCTAGCCGAGTCCCAGCCCGCCGAGGGCGATGGTGTGCTGGTGTTGGAGGGCTCGGCGCTGCGGCTGCAGGCCGACATCCGCTGGCTCGAAGCATGCGAGAAGCGCTGGACCGGGAGGACGCGATGAGCGCGGTCGTGCGAGCCGAAGGGCTGCGGCGCCACTTCCAAGGCGATGGCGAACCGGTGCGCGCCGTCGACGGCGTCGATCTGGTCGTCGACCGGGGTGAGGCGGTGTCGATCATGGGCCCGAGCGGTTGCGGCAAGTCCACCCTGCTGCACCTGCTGGGCGGGCTGGAACGCCCCGACGCCGGCACCCTGATCGTGGGCGATCAGCGGGTCGAGGGGTTGTCGGAGGCGTCGTGGGCCAGGTTGCGGCGCCGCACGATCGGGTTCGTGTTCCAGGCGTTCCACCTCGTCGACGAGCTCACCGCCGTCGAGAACGTCGAGCTCCCGGCACTGCTGGTCGGCATATCCCGCCGGGCGGCACGGCGCCGGGCGACCGAGCTGCTCGACCGGCTGGGTGTGGCCGACCGAGCCGGACACCTGCCCGACCGGCTCTCCGGCGGCGAGCGCCAGCGGGTGGCGCTGGCCCGGGCGTTGATCAACGAACCGCTGGTGGTGTTGGCCGACGAGCCGACCGGCAACCTCGACAGCCAGGCCACCAACGAGATCCTCCAGCTGTTCGCCGAGCTGCGCGACACCCACCAGACCCTGGTGCTGGTCACCCACGACCCGCGGGTCGCGGCCACCGCAGAGCGGCTGCTGACCATGCGCGACGGCGTGATCGTCGAGGACACCCGCCTCGACAGCGGCCTGCCCCGCCAGACCATGCTCGCCCAGCTGGCCGGATGGGAGGCATAGATGGCGGCCGGACGTCTGGTGGTCGGGCTGGCATGGCGGAACGTGCGTCACCGGCCATGGCAGGCGCTGCTGTTGCTGCTCGCGCTCAGCGTGGCCACCACCGCCATCACGCTGGCGTTGGCGCTCGTCGACGTCAGCGGCCGCTCCTGGGACCGCGTCGCGCAAGCCACGAACGGCTTCCACGTCGGGGCTGGGGCGGAGATCTCGCCGGACATGTCGCCTGCCCAACACGAGCGGGTGCGGGCCGAGCTGACCCGCCTCGGCGACGCACCGGGGGTGATCGCCGTCGGTGGCCCGTGGCTCGGCGCGCAGGTCGACGCCGAGATCGGCGGCGTGCAGCTTCGCCTCCGGGTGCAGGTCCGCGACCCCGGGCCGGCCGCGGTCGACCAGCCCCTGGTGACCGCCGGGCACTGGTTGGACGGTCGGGAAGGCGTGGTGCTCGAAGACGGGTTCGCCACCGCGGCAGGCCTCCGACCGGGCGACACCATCACGATCGCCGGACACCGCGTGCCCGTACATGGCGCGGCGTTGACGGTCGACATCGGCCCGTACCCGACCGATCAGCCGGCCCGGGTGTGGATCAGCCCGGCCACCGCCGCCCAGCTCGGCGCGGCCCTCGACCATGGCGGGTATGGGCTCGACCTGCGGCTGGCGGACCCCGACCAGGCCGAGTCGTTCGCCGCCGCTCACCCGGAGGTCAACGACACCTGGCAGGAGGAAAGGAGCGAAGCTGTGGCGGACATCGAGGACCTGGCTGCCGTCTTCGGCGTCTTGGCCGTCTTCGTCGTCGCGCTCACCATCGGCACCGCCGTGATCCTGGTCGCGGGGCGGATGGGTGCTCAGATCCGTCAGGTCGGCACGCTCAAAGCCGTCGGGGCCACGCCAGGCCAGGTCACCTGCGTCCTGCTCGTCGAGTACGTCACCGTCGGCTTCCTGGCCACCGCGGTGGGGCTGGCCGTCGGCTCCCTGTTGACACCGCCATTGGCCCGCATCACCGACGTGCTGTCCGTGTACGGCGCACAGAACCCACCCCTTACATGGCCACGCGCCGCGACCGCCTTTGCCGGCGCCGCCGCCGTCGTGGTCCTGGCCACGGTGCGGCCCGCGCTGCGCGGCGTGCGGCGCAGCACTCTGCGGTCGCTCGCCAGCAACGCCCGGCCACCCCACCGGCCCGGCCGGCTGATGCGGGCGATCACCGGGTTACCGCTGCCCGTGCCGGTGTGGCTGGGGCTGCGCGGGGCCAACCGCCGTCGTGGCCGGTTCCTCACCAACACGTTGGGGCTGACGGGCGGCGTCACCCTGCTGATCACGGCCCTCGCGTTGCGCACCGGCGTCGACGCCCTCCGTCAAAGGGGCCTGTCCTTCGACGATCCCGACCCGATCTCCCGCGCCACCACCATCGCGAACCAGGACCGCGTCAGCAGCCTCGGGTTCACCGTCGCGGCCTTCCTCATCGCCCTCGCCCTGATCAACGCCACCATTGCCGCCGTGTTCTCCGCCCAGGACCACGCCCGCAGCCACGCCATCATGCGCACGATCGGCACCACCCCTCGCCAGACCGTCACCGCCTTCCTGGTCACCCAGCTGACCGCCTGCCTCCTCGCCTGCGGGCTCGGCATCCCACTCGGGATCCTGTTCTACGAGTCCATCCGAGCCGGGATCCTCGACCCGATCGGACTCTCCCTACTCACCTACATCGCCACCATCCTGACCGCCCTGACGCTGTACGCCATCATCGCCGCCATCCCCGCCAGACTCCTCGCCCGACGACCGATCACCCCCCAACTCGCCTACGAATAGACCCACCCGACCCGCCAGCCACGAAGTGGTCTTGCGCCGGTTCGGTGGACACAGTGAGCACGGCCGGTGTCGTGGAGCCAAGGGAGCCGATTCGAGGCTGTCGGGTCCGAATAAGCCGCATTAGAGGCCGGATTGTGCAGCCGTGCTGACGAACGCGGGTTCGGTCCGCGACAAATGCCTTTCGTTTCGGGATCATTGGGGCTGGTGAAGGACCGGGTGGTCACCGAGCGAAAGGCACCTGTCGGGTGAACCGTACCGTCCCGTTGTTCGATGCTGGGGAGATCGTCAAGCGGCCGGCCCGTGAGGCCGCGAAGGTGCAGGTGACCCGGACCGATGATCTGGTGACGGGGATCGCTGGGGCGGCGTTGTGGGGGCCGCTGCTGGACCGGCTGGGGGTGCTCGATGAGGCGGATCGGCGTCAGCTGCGCCCGATCGGGCCGGGTGGCTACACCGGCGGTGAGTGCTATCGGGCGCTGGTCGAGGTGATCCTGGCCGGTGGGGATGTGATCTCGGACCGGTCGCTGCTGGCCGGTGTGGCGAACCAGCGGCTGCGCGGCTCTCACGTGTTGCCCTCGCAGTGGACCCTGTGACGGTTCGGGGCGGGCGCCGATCTGGGTCGGGCGCAGCGGGCCGCGGCGGTCAACCGCACGATGCTGACCCGGGCCTGGGCGCTGGGCGCCGGCCCCCAAGACGGGCTGGTGACCATTGACCCCGACGCCACCAGCGTGGCCACCTACGGGCTGGACAAGGAAGGATCCACGTTCTCCTACAAGGGCCAGACCGGTCTGTCGCCGCTGTTGGGGTGTGCGGTGAGACCGGCGACGTACTCGCTGTGCGGGCCAGGGCCGGCAACGCCCATCCGGGTCGGGCCATGGCCAGCTTCGTTCGCGAGTGCTACTCCGCGATCCCCGCCCCAGTGCGCGAGACGTCCAGTGTTTGGGTGCGCATCGACTCGGCCGGCTACCAGACCGAGGTCATCGACACCTGCAACACCCTGGGTGCCGCGTTCACGATCACCGCACCCCAACGCCCCAACGTGGCTGCCGCCATCCAGGCCCTCGCCACCGATC
This sequence comes from Acidimicrobiales bacterium, assembly GCA_050744325.1. Classification (GTDB taxonomy): domain Bacteria; phylum Actinomycetota; class Acidimicrobiia; order Acidimicrobiales; family VFJN01; genus DASXTK01. The sequence goes on along the minus strand of JBOGHK010000167.1, from coordinate 9,345 downwards.
CGGACACCGTGTGGACACCGGCGCTCGGCACCGGCGCTCGGCACCGAAGGCAAACGCGGCTCGGAAGTCGCCGAGACGCTCTTCGTCCTCGCCGCGACCCGCAAGACCAGCAAGAAACAACGGGTGCTGCGCTTGATCGTGCGCCGTCAACGCACCCGCGCCGGTGACCAGCTGTCCTTCGACGACCTCGACAGCTGGCGATTCCACGCCATCATCACCAACCTGCCCGCCATCTTCGCGCCCGCCGATCAAGTCGAGTATCACCACCGGCGCCGCGGCGGCATCCCCGAACACACCATCCGCCAGCTCAAAGAGGACTTCGCGCTCGGCCACGCGCCGTTCTCGAACTTCTACGCCAACTGGACGTGGTGGCACGGCTGCGCCCTGGCTCACAACGTCGCCCGCTGGCTACGCGTCCTCGCGCTCCCCCAAGCCTTCCACCGAACCCGGGCCAAACGCTGGCGGCTCGCCTTCTTCAACGTCGCTGCCCGCATCGTCAACCACGCCGGCAGTGATATCGCGGCGGGAGTTCCGGGTCGCGGGTCATGTCGTGTGATGGAGGAAGTCACGAGAGTGGCACACCTGACCGGCCATCGCGATGCGTTGCAAGCCTGACCACCGCCCGGTGCTGCGCCCGTAGGCACGCGGGCACCGGCGAGCGAGGCGTGGAACGCTGATGGGGGTGGTAGAGCCGCTCCGCTTGGCCGACGTGCTCGGCGGCTTGTCCGTGGTCAGCGACATGGGCTACGGCCTGCCGACGGAGACGGCGATGCGCGCCTGTGTGGTCGGGACCGCGCTGGCCCGCGCGATGGACCTGCCTGAGGAGGAAGTGGGCCACGTGTTCTACGTGAGCCTGCTGCTGCACCTGGGCTGCATCGCCTTTTCCCACGAGACCGCAGTCCTGTTCGGGGATGACCTCGCCGTCAACCGAGCGGCGATCCGCACCAACCTCACAGATGTGCGACAGGTGTTCACGGTGCTGATTCCCGAGATGACTCGGGACATGCAAGCGGGCAATCGCCTGAAGACTGCCGCGACCATGACCGCCAAGGGCCGCACGTTCGGGATGGCACACGACCTGGCGAGCTGCGAGGTGGCCCGAGCTGTCGCCCGACGTCTCGGGCTTCCGGACGCGGTGAGCGCCGGACTATACGACGTGCACGAGTGGTGGAACGGCCGGGGGGCAAAGCGCCTACGGGCTGAGACGATCGCTCAGCCTGCCCGCATGGCCCGGGTGGCGACCGAGGCCGCCGTCCTCGCCGGCTTCGGCGGCAGCGACGCGGTGGTCGGGGGACTCCGCCGCCGAGCTGGTAAGACGCTCGATCCTCGGATCGTGGACGCCTTCGCCGCCAATGCGCCCACCCTCCTGGAGGAGATCGCCTTCGGCGACCCGAGGACACGGATCCTCGAGGTCGAGCCCGCGCCCGTCGCGGAGGTCCCGGAACCGGACCTGGCCCGGATCGCCTCTGCCTTCGGTGACCTCGTCGACCTCAAGACGCCATTCACCCACGGCCACTCCGGGGGCGTCGCCGACCTCGCCGTCACCACCGCCGAGCGGGTGCGCCTCGATCCGCTCACGGTCCGCCAGCTCCGGGTGGCCGCGCTCCTCCACGACGTCGGCCGCGCCGGAGTCTCGAACACGGTGTGGGAGAAGCCCGGGCCGCTCACCACCGCAGAGTGGGAACAGGCCCGCCTCCACGCCTACCTGTCCGAGCGAGTGCTGGCCACGTCCGCCACCCTCGCTCCAATGGCGGCGATCTGCGGCCTGCACCACGAGCGGCTCGACGGCTCCGGCTACCACCGCGGGTGCCGCGGGCCGGAGCTCCCGCCTGCGGCCCGGATCCTCGCTGCGGCCGACGCCTTCCAGGCCATGACCCAACCTCGACCGCATCGCGCCGCTTTTGCGCCGGAGCAGGCCGCCGACACGCTCGCGCGCGAGGCACACGCCGGACGCCTCGACCCCGACGCGGTGGCCGCCGTACTCGAGGCGGCAGGCCGTACGCCAGCCCGCCGACGGCCCGAGCTGCGCCCCAGGGGACTCAGCGACCGGGAAGTGGAGGTTCTCCGACTGGTAGCAGCCGGGTGCACCAACCCCGACATCGGGCGAAGGCTCGGTATCTCCCGGCGCACGGCTGAGCACCACGTTCAGCACATCTACACCAAGATCGGCGTGTCGACCCGCGCCGCCGCCACCCTCTTCGCCCTGGAACACAACCTGCTGGGCGATAGGTAGGTCTACCGATGCGGCCGACGGCCGTTCGCCGGACACTTCCAGACAACCCCGCCGTTGCGGGGCTGGAAGGGGACGGACTGATGAAGCGAGCAACCAGCGGAGCCGAGACCGTACACGTCGACGCTCCCCCCGAGCAGGTCTATGCGCTCGTCTCCGACGTGACGCGGATGGGCGAATGGAGCCCGGAGACCCATCGCTGCCGGTGGATCGACGCGGAAGGCCCGGCTCCCGGCGCCCGGTTCAAAGGCTACAACCGCCGGGGTCGGGCTCGCTGGTCGAACACCCTCGTGGTCGCGTCGGCCGAGCCAGGACGCGAGTTCTCCTTCCGCCGCGACGTGCTGCCGTGCGGTGTGTGCGACTGGACGTACCGCATGGAGCCCGCCGGGGAGGGCGGCACCCGGCTCACCGAGTCCTACGAGGTGAAGAAACCCGACTGGCGGATCACAAATTGGCTCAATGGCCTCCTGCTCGGCGTGGCTGATCGGGACGAGGACCTCCTCGCCGGCATGCGAACCACACTCGCCCGCATCAAAGCAGCCGCCGAGGCCGGCGTAGACACGACTGAACGCAGTCCGGGCACCGACCGCAGCCGGGTGAAGCGCGCGCGATGACCGCCGTCGACTGGGTCGCACGCTGGCGGGGCGACGAGGGCCAGCACTACAGCTCAGAGGCAGCCCGCTACGACGACATCAACCGGGCATTCGGCGACGCGCTGATCGAGGCAGCCGGCCTCGCACCCGGCGAGCGCGTCCTCGACGTCGGGTGCGGCACCGGCGCCATCGTCCTGGAGGCGGCGCGGCGCGTGCATCCAGGCGGATCGGTGCTCGGCATCGACGTCTCGCCCGACCTGCTCGGGATTGCCCGTGACCGTGTCAGCCACGCGGCAATGACCGACGTGGAACTGGTCGAAGCCGACGCGGCGACCCACCCCTACGACGAGGGCACCTTCGACGTCGTCATGAGCCGCAATGGCCTCATGTTCTTCGACGATGCCGACGCCGCGTTCGTGACACTGGCTCGGGCCCTGCGTCCGGATGGCCGAATCGCCTTCACGGCCCCGCAGGGGCTCGACCGCAACCCGTGGATAATGGTGGCAGGAGCAGCCGCAGTCCCCCACGTGGGCATGCCGGCAGGCGTCGCTCCGGACGAACCCGGCCCCTTGGGCCTAGCCGACCCCTCCCGGATCGACGCCGTCCTCAGCCCAGCCGGCTTCAAACAGGTCGCCGTCGCGGAGGTGACCGCATCGATCTGCATCGGGACCGATGTCCAGGACGCTGTCGCCTTTATCCGGTCGATCCCACTCGTCCGCGACCAACTGGCGACTGCACCAGTGACCAACCAGGCCGCCGCCATCGACGCCGTTGAGGAGGCCCTCGCATCCCATGCCACCCCCGATGGCGTGATCATCCCCGGCAACGGTGCCTGGCTCGTCACCGCCCGGCGCTGAGCAGGAACCTGCTCACCCGTAGGGTCTCAGCGGCCTCGCTCACCGCTCCCGTAGAGGAGTCGGCCCTCCGACGAGCAGATCGCAGGTTTCGATCTTCGTGATGTCGCCTGCGTCCACGGCCCTCGCGCTTCCCGGCCCGCGCCAGGACGACGGATCAGGTCGCGTGTGAACGAACGGGCGAACGTCTCCCAGAACGCGCGCCTCACGGGAGCATCACCGATGTGCCGTCAGGGCGCACAGAGTCATGCGTGGAGCCGGCCCGCATCCCCTCCTGGCCCTTACGCCTTGTAACTGGACTCAAACCCTCAACCCCAGCGGCGCCGACGCTCCGACCAGGAGGTACGCGGTTGGTACCGACGGCTATTGCCGAAGGGCCTTGGTCCCCCATCACCCCTTACGGGACGACCCGTCATGCCTGACTCCAGGCCTCTACCAGGAGGTTCGCAGGTGGGTACGGAATCACGTACCCGATGCCTGTGGACCTAAGTGGACAGCTTTCAAACCCTCGACCTGCCCTATGCCAGCTCGCTGACCTGGACGTCGGCACTCGGCAGGACTTCGCGCCAGAGAAGGCCCGCCCCGGGGCGCTGATTCCGCGGCGCCAGTCGCGAACTGCCCGGCCGCTGAAGCCTGCGCAGGTCGACGCGCTGATCGCGGGCCACCACTCGGGCCTGACCATGAAAGAACTGGCTGCCGCGTTCGGAGTCGATCGGCGCAGTGTGTCGTCGCATCTTCGCCGGGCACATGTCACGACCCGCCGAGGTGGCCTCGACCACGAGGAGACTGCCGAGGCAGCCGGCCTCTACGAGGCGGGCTGGTCCTCGGGCCGGCTCGCTGGGAGTAGTGCTCGGCGACGGCGGCGAAAGCGGCCTTGGGTTCCCAGGGCATGTCCGGGTAGGTGCTGCCGTTGTGGCCGTCGAGGACCTTGACGATCCCGACGCTGGCGAGATCGAGGTCGTCGCGGGGGTCGCCGCCGGGGCGGTGGGGGAAGTTGTAGAGCGCGAAGAGGAACACGAAGGTGCTGTCGACGCCCTTGGTCTCGAAGATCTCGAGCAGCTCCCTCAGGTAGGCCGCCTGGCCGGCTTCGTCGCGCTGGTACTCCCCGGTCAGTCGGAGCGGCGCGCCGGCTTCGTCGTTTTCGAGGATCTCCATGCTGCGGGGCGCGACATCGCTCGCACCGCGCCAGGTCGCGGTGCCGAATCCGGTGATCGCGACCGGTTTGGGCTGTGCGACGAGATCGCGCACGCCATCGCGGAACTGGTCGGCAACTTCCGCGGATCGGATGAGCTCGAGGGTCACGAAGTCGAACAAGTCCCAGTCCACGCCTTCGAACGGTATGGCGGCATAGGTGACCTTCCCGTCAAAGTGCTCGCGCACCACGGCCACCGCGGCGCGGAGGAAGTCGTCGAGACGGGAGCGGCCTTCGGCGAGTCTTTCGGGTCGGCCGTCGGGGTTGGACAACAGGCGACCGAGCCGTTCTTCGACGCTGTCGCCCTCGAAGAACCCTCGGTTCATGATGCTCAGCTCGACGCCGGTGACGAGGACCACCTCGGCTCCTTCGGTCCGGAGTCGCTCGGCGCGCTCTGCGCAGTCGGCGAACAGGGTGAGGATCTCGTCGGTCGTCAGCTCCAGCGGATAGGGCGAGAACCAGACCTCCAGTCCGATCTCGGCGGCGTAGCGGGCGGCGAGCTCGAGGCGCTGCGGGTCGCCGCCAGTGATCTGGACGGCGTTGCAATGGAGGTCGTCGCGGATGATGGCCAGCTCCCGCTTGACCAGCTCGGGGTCGAAGTGGTCCCGGGAGTTGCTGCCGTGGCGGACGAAGCCGGTGTCGTAGGTCATGCCTTTTGCTCGCATGCCCAGTGTCCTTTCTTGTCGAGCCGAGGGTCGGAGCGACACTAACAGAAACGTGCGTACACGCAAATTTGCGTGCACGCACGAACCCTGGGATGCTTGGGCCCGTGACGACAGGCCGGCCAGGATTGCGTGAGCGCAAGAAGCAGGCCACCCGAGAGGCGTTACGCACCGCAGCGCTCCGCCTGGCGCTGGAGCGAGGACCCGAGAACGTCCGTGTCGATGACATCGCCGAGGCCGCCGGAGTCTCGCCGCGGACCTACAACAACTACTTCTCGAGCCGCGAACAAGCGATCGTCGCCGCCGTCACCGCAGAGCGAGAATCACGAGTCGCAGCAGCCGTGCTCGCGCGCTCCCCCAACGTCAGCCTCTCCCACACCGTCATCGACGCCGTGGTCGAGCACTACACCGATCCAGGCGAACAAGCACGTGACGCGCTCCTGATGATCACCACCAGCGCCACACTGCGTACCTCCTATGTCGACACGGTCGCGACCATCGAGGGCCCTCTCGCCGACGCGCTCATCGAACGCTCGGGTCGCAGGGATCGGCTCACCGCCCACGTGCTCGCCGCCAGCGTCGGCGCAGCCGTCAAGGTCGCGCTACGAGAGTGGCTGCAATCCACGACCGAGTCACCATCGATCAGCGGGCTCGTCGTGCCATCCGGGTCGCTGCCAGACCTGATGCGAACCGCCCTGACCCCGCTCGTTCCGGCACTCGACGCGGCCACGAAACGCCCGAGCCGATGAGAGCCGCATGCATGCTCCTTCGCCCGTGCATCCCGGCGCCTCTCGAACGTCGTGAATCCGACAGAGCCACCGCCTCGCGGGTCACCCGCGGCCAGCACGCCTCTCGGTCACCCGACCCTCGAACCCACTCAAACCCTCAACCCCCGCGGCGTCGACACTCTGAGCAGGCAGTACGCGATCAAAGCCGACGCGCGCTGCTCGGCGACCTCTGTCCGTCATCACGCCCAACCTGACCACGCCTCCTACCCGCCCTCCCTAGCCGCTACCAGGAGGTACGCGACCAGTACGCGATCACGTACCAGTTTGAGCCGCCAACACGCCGAAGTCATGGGCGCACCTTCGGTGCTCGACGCTCCAGCGGCTGGCCGAGCAGATCGCCGACTCGGGCGCGCATGGCCGAGGCGCCGGGCGGCCTGTGGCATGCTCCGCGCTCGCGGGAGTTGCTGCGCCCGGAACGGCACTTGATGGGCATGCCCCAGTTCCATGTCGCTGCGTGGTCGGGGACGCCCAGATTCGTTCGTCCTCGTAACTCGTCGGTAGCAACTTTCACGTTGCGGCCCGCCACCATTGGAGCGCTGGTCGGCACGTCTCGTGTATAGGGCACAGGCCGCTGACGGTGTTTCGCGCGTTTCGAGATTTAGTTCTCGCAGTCAGGCGTTGCGGCATACAGCGTCCTCGGCCATGGCGGTGAGGGTGTCCGCGACGCGCTGGGTTGTGAGTCGGCGGCCGGCGTGGAGGAGGTCGAAGGCGTCGAAGCTCGTGAGCAGCCAGAGCGCGTTGGCCGCATCGTTGGGGTCGCGGCCGGGTCGCATCTGGTCCTGGTCGGCGAGCCGGTTTGCGAGATGGGTCATGGCGCGGGCTCGGCGTTCCTCCAATCGGGTGATCGCACCGGAGAACGCACCTGGGTCGAGTCGCACTATCGAGATCAGCGCGCGGATGACGTCGCGTTCGGCTGCGTACATCGCCGTCAACTCGTGGATTCCGGCGCGCAGGCTGTGACGTGCGTCGGGGTGGCGTGACCGGCGCAACATCTGCTCGAACCCGGCGCGCTGGAGCAGATCCTCGCCGAGGGCATCGAGAAGACCCACGCGCGAGCCAAACGCTACGTAGACGGTCGAGCGAGCGACTTGGGCCGCCTGCGCCACCCGGTCGATGCTGATCGGGTCGGCCGGAGCCGCCCGTAACTGGTCATAGGCCGCATCGAGGATTCGCCGACGCGTCTCCTCAGCCGCCTCGGCGCGACGGCGCTGCTTGTATTCGCGGGTCGTCACGCCGCTCATCCTAGCTTTCGTCAGACGTCTGTAGTATAAAAGACGTATGTCCGATGAAATCGAGGGCGAGCCGCTATACGCCATCGTGCGATACCGCCTCAAGCCCGAGTACATCGAGCCCAGCGGGCTTCAGGCTGCCGACCTGTACCCGGGGCTGGCCGCTGATGGCCCGACGTGGCTGCGCCAAGCGAGCTTCGAGGTGGACGACAACGGTGGCGTCCTCACCCTCGTCCAGCTCGAGCGCGACCCCAGCGCACTGCGAGACCTAGCGCCGTTCCAGCGCCACCGCGGCGGCCTCGCTGAGCGCTGCGCCGAGCCGCCGACCACGACCCCGGTTCGCCTGCTCGGCGCGTACCGCTTCTTCTGAGCCTCAAGGAGAGCACGCCTTGGGCGCGGCAACGACGATCGTAAACGCGAGGGTCTTCGACGGGACGAAGGCGCAGGAGTGGACTTCGGTCCGGTTCGCTGATGGCCTGATCACTCAGTGTTCGGTCGCCTCGGCCGCCGAAGAAGGCGACGAAGTGATCGACGCCGGCGGCGGAATGGTGCTTCCCGGCCTGATCGACGCGCACGTGCACCTCGTTCCGGGCGCTCTCCCTCAATCGCTGACCTTCGGCGTGACCACCGTCCTCGACATGTTCAGCAAGCCCGACCTGGTAGCCAGGGCCAAAGAGGAGGCCGGCTCGCGTCCGGACGTGGCCGATCTGCGCTCCTCAGGTGTCGGTGCCACGGCACCCGACGGTCACCCGTCACTGATGTACGCCCCGTTCCCGACGTTGACCGCTGCCGACCAGGCCGAGCAGTTCGTGGCGGAACGGATCGCGGAAGGCTCCGACTATCTGAAGATCTTCTCCGGGATCAGAGGACTGTGGCCCTCGCTGGACTTCGAAACCATCAGGGCGCTGGTCATTGCAGCGCACGCCAGTGGGTTACTCGTCATCGCTCACGTGAGCTCAACGGCCGGCGTCGAGGAGGTCGTATCCGCCGGCGTCGACGTGGTGGCCCACGTCCCTGCGAACGCCGAGCTGGACAACGCCCTGATCGAACGCATGGCCGAAGCCGGTATCGTGGTCGGCCCGACGCTAGCCACTATCGAGAACACCCTCGGCGAACCGGGTGGCGCGGCAGTGGCAGGGGACCCGCGGCTCGCCGAAGCGCTCGGCGACCCCTGGGCATGCCGATTGACCTCGAACGCTTCGGGTTCGCTTGACCGGCAACCGCCCCCTTACTCGCGAGCCGAGGACAACGTGCGGCGACTGGCTGATGCGGGGGTCACCCTACTGGCGGGCACGGATGCTCCGAACCCGGGGACCGTGTTCGGAGCAAGCCTGCACCGCGAACTCGAACTCCTTGTACGGTGCGGCATCAGCCCGGCGCAGGCCTTGGCCGCTGCCACGGCTGAACCGGCACGAGTGTTCGGCCTCGCCGACAGGGGACGTATAGCTGCCGGGAAGTGCGCGGACCTGGTCCTCGTTTCTGGTGACCCGTTGACGGACATCACCGAGACGCGCGCCATTGAGCGGATATGGCGTGGGGGCATCGCCTGCGATCGACACGCGTTCATCGCTAGCGCTGCCGAAGCCGAGCAGCTTGACGCATTCGACGCACAGATCGCCAAGGTCGTGGCAGCCGTGCGCACACGCCGGTCCAACTGATCGGGAAAGCCCGTCAGCGCACACCAGATCCGAGCACGAGAAATCACAGAGCGAACGCGCTCCAGAACTACCAGCGCATCACCGCAGAGGAGCGAGGGGCTCGGCAGGAGCGCCCCAGAATCTGAGCGCTAAGTCTTAG
>JBOGHK010000166.1:0-10050 GCA_050744325.1 Acidimicrobiales bacterium | reverse complement strand
CCAACAAGCCCACCAACAGCTCCAGGACCGCTCTCAGCAGGTCGGAGAGCACCGGAACCTCCGGGAGACCCGACAGAGTGTCCAACACGGACGCTGCCAACGATCCGAGCGCAGGTGCGCCGTCAGTCGTCGCTGCGGGTAGTTCGGGCATCTCCGGCATCTCGGGGATCTCCGGGACGCTGGGTGCGGTGGGCACCGTGGGGTCGGTGACCGGCGGGACGGGATCCTGCTCCGGCTCTTGGGCCCCGACAACCGACGGAACGATGATCATGAGCGCAGCTGCGACCAGACCTGCGAACACGGCGGTGGCCGGGGTCCTCACTCGGGGAGCTTTCATCTTCAGCACTCCTGGAAGGGACAGCCCGCGCCGGAAAGCTACGGCTATCACCACAGAGTGTCTATAGGGTCCTACGAATCGTGGTCGAACCGCAGCGACCTCAGGTCTGCGGAACGAGGTCGCCGAGCGGCACCGCCGGGTCCGCCAGACGGGCCGGCTCGAGCGCCCGCCGGCACGCCACGACGGCCCTCAGATCGTCGACCACGTCCCAGACGTTGACGTTCATGGCCCCGGTGACGATGCCGTCTCGCCGCCAGAAAGCGACGAACTCGCGCTCGGCGACGTCGCCACGGACGACGACGGAGTCACCGGGGTCGTTGTAGCCGACGTACTCCATGCCGAGGTCGTACTGGTCGGTGAAGAAGTAGGGCAGGCGCGTGTAGGGCTGCTGGCCTCCTGCGGCATTGCCGCCCGCCGTCAGGCCCTGGTGGAGGGCGTTCGACCAGTGCTCGACCCGCAGGTGGTGGCCGTAGTGGGGATGCCAGGCCGAGGCGACGTCGCCGGCCGCGTACACGCCTGGAACGTTGGAGCGCAGGTGCTCGTCGACCACCACCCCGTCCTCGATCTTCAGGCCGGCCGCCGCGGCCAGCTCGACCCGTGGCGCGACCCCGACGCCGACGACCACGAGGTCAGCGGCCTCGACATCGGCGTCGTCCAGGACGACCTGTTCGACGCGGCCGTCTCCCCGCAGCTCGACCACCTGTCGTTGGAGGCGCAAGGCGACGCCGTTCTCGGCGTGCAGGCGACGGAAGACCTCGGCCATCTCGGCGCCCAGGACGCGCTGGAGCGGGGCAGGCTCGCGCCCGATCAACACGACGTCCGCACCCATCTGCCGAGCCGAGGCCGCGACCTCCGAGCCGATCCAGCCCGTGCCGACCACCGCGACACGGGCGGCATCCTTGATGGCATCGCGGAGCCGAACGGAGTCACCGACCTCGCGCAGGAAGTGGACACCGTCGAGGTCGGCTCCCGGGACGTCGAGCGGTCGAGGCGCGGCGCCGGTCGCCAGGACCGCGGTGGTGAAGGGCACGTCGTCGTCGCCGTCCAGGCGGGCTCGGCGGGCGTCGAGGTCGAGGCTCAGCACCGTGCGGCCGGCCAGCAGCTCGATGGCGTGGGTCTCGTAGAAGTCCTCGTCGTGGACCCGGGTGCTCTCCGGTGGAGCTTCGCCACGTAGCACCGCCTTGGACAGCGGCGGGCGCTCGTAGGGCAGCTGCTGTTCGTGGCCGACGAGGACGACTCGGCCGTCGAAGCCTGCGGCGCGGGCGCCTTCGGCTGCCTTGGCACCGGCGACGCTGGCGCCGACGATCAGAAGGGTTGGCTTGGTCGGGGTCATGTCCGTGATCCTCCTCATGCCACCACTGACCGTAAGAGACTTTCTTTAGTCAAGGTTACCTGGTTTTAGAGGATTCCCGACCCGGGTGTGGCCTCGCTCGTCAGCGGGTAGGCCCCTGGGACCGATGGGAGACTCCTCGAACGACCAGGAGAGCTCGGCGGAGCGGGCGAACCGTGAGCTGATCGAGCTCCTCAACGAGCTGCGCGTGGCGTTGCCCGGCGTGCAGGTTCTGTTCGCGTTCCTGCTCACCGTTCCGTTCTCGCAGCGCTTCGACCAGCTCGACGCCGGGGACCGCCGGGTGTACTTCGCGGCGGTGGTCGCGACGGCTGCGGCGACGCTGTTCCTCATCGCGCCGAGCGCGCACCACCGGATGCGCTTCCGGTCGGGCGTGAAGGAACACCTGTTGAAGGTGGCCAACGTGTTCAGCGTCATCGGCCTGGTGCTGTTGGCCTTCGCCATCAGCGCGGTCACCTACGTCATCAGCGGCCTGCTGTACGAGGGCAACCTTCCTGCGGTCGTCGCCGCCTGCCTGGCCGGAGGCTTCGCCGTCGTCTGGTTCCTCGTGCCGTTCGTGTTCCGTGAGCAGCGAACACCGCCGCCGACGACACCCGACGAGCACGGTTGACCGGATCAGCTACGCGTCGCCGAGCGGACGGTCGACGTTCAGCTCTCGGATCGTGGTCGAGGCGTGGACCGCCAGCTCGCCGTCCTGGAAGAACCGCGTGAGGACGAAGTTCGTGCGGCCGCGACGCTTCTCGAGCTCGCTCTCGATCACGAACCGAGGGCCGACCACCGGCTCGAAGTAGTCGAGGCGCATCTGGGTGGTGGCCAGCCAGCGCCGGGGCGGGCCCTCCTGCTCATCGAGCCCGGCGCGCACGGTGAACAGCGCGACGAGGTCGACATAGGTGGGCGTGAAGCCGCCGAACAGCTGGCCCCGAGGGTTCCGCACGTGCTCGGGGAGACCGGCGTCGAGGCGCAGGTACCCCTGACGCTTGTCGAGCACGAGCCAGTCGTAGGCTTCGAGGAAGTCGCCCGCCACGTGGCCCCGGCCGATCAGCCGGCCCGGCTCGGGCGTCGTCCACCGCAGTCGGCGCGCGTCGAAGTCGTCGGTCATCGTCCTACGTTGTCGAGGAACGGCGACCCGCTCCAAGTCCGAATAGCGTGGCCGCCCCGCGACCGTCGACAGGAGCAGCGATGGGATTGTCCGAGGAGGACCAGCAGGCTCGGCGCCGCGCGGTCGCCGAGCTGATGCCGAAGACGCCCTACCTCGCCGGGCTCGGCATCGTGGTCGACCGCTACGAGCCCGACCAGGTGACGGTCCGCCTGCCGTTCCGCCAGGACCTCACCAACGACGGCACCTTCTATCACGGTGGCGTCGTGGCCTCGGTGATCGACACCGCCGGTGCCGCGGCCGCGTGGTCGAACCATGACTTCGACAAGGGAGCCCGGGCCTCGACGATCGCGATGTCGATCCAGTACGTGGGCGCGTGCCGCTCGTCCGATCTGTTGTGCCATGCCCGCACCGTCCGTCGTGGCAAGGAGCTGACCTTCACCGAGATCACCGCGACCGATGCCGACGGCGCCGTCGTCGCCCATGCCGTGCAGACCTACCGCATCGTGTGACCCGAGACCCTCGGACCCGAGACCCTCGGGCCCGAGACGTGGGACCGGGCGACGCCGAGGCACGACGGTGCGCGCCATGTGCGGGCCGGGTGGTTCACTCGTCGTCGGTGCCGGTGCGTGACGGTCCTCCGTTAGACGGGGGCAGGGGTGGAAGCGCCCCTCCGTCGGTCGGCTCGCGTGCCGCCGCGACCGACGGATCGGCGGCCTCGCCGATGTCGCCGAGCCTGCTCACCTCAAACGTGAACGCCTGGCGCGTGGCGTGGACGTGCGCGGCCAAGGCGTCGAGGGCCTGCAGCAGCGCGTCGGTGTAGATGCGTTGACGGGCGAGCCAGTCCTGGTCGACCTGCTCTGTCGGGCCCTCGGAGCCCGGGTCGTGGACCAGGCGCTGCGTCTCGCTGAGGGCGCGGCGCCGTGCCTCGGCGATGATGTCGTCGTACAACCGGGTGGCTTCCTCCTCGCGCTCCCGGCTGTAGGCCTCGGCCTGGGCGATCTGCGACTCGATCTGCTGTTGGGTGCGGGCGACGAGCTCGGCGGCGTCGTAGCCGACGAGTTGGCGATGCCACTCCCGCAAAGCGTGCTTGAGCTGGCGGTTCTCGCCGGCCAGTCGGGCGATCTCGGCATCCCGCAGGGCGAGCTCGTCGGCAACCTCGTGGAGGTAGGCGCGCACCTCGAGCTCGTCGAGACCCCGGCGGCCGAACGGCGCTCGTTCGAAGCCCACCGAGCGGACCTGGTCTGGCGAGACATGTCGCACGAGGTTGTGTGCCCCGGGCCCCCGGGGTGCGTCGGTCGTCACGGTTGCTGTGTCCCTCCCGGATCGAGGACCCCGTTGGACTCGCCGCCGAGACCCTGGAACCCTTCGTGGTGGATGCGCTCGGCGGGGCAGCCGACTTCGCGCAGCCGCTGCCACGTGGCCTGCACCATGCGGTCGCTACCGCAGACGTAGACGTCGTCGTCGTGCTGGTGGTCGCGGCGGCGCGCCACGTGGCGAGATGCGACCTCGGCGACGTCGCCTTCCTCGGTCCCGTCGACGCCCGCGAACCACCCCCGGTCCACCAGGAGCGGATCCTCCGGGACGACCGCCGTCACCGCCAACCAGGCATGGTCGATCGCCAGTGCCCGCACCGCGTCGAGGTCGTAGAGCTCCCTCGTGGTGCGGGCGCCGAGGAACAGCCTCGTCGTCGGCGGGGATGCACCCGCGTCGGCCCGCCCGACGACCTCCTCGAGGACGGCCTTCAGCGGCGCCAACCCGGTGCCACCCGCGACCATGACCAGGTCACGCCCACTGTGGGACGGGAGCGTGAGCCGCCGACCGACGGGTCCACCGAGGCGGACGAGGTCGCCCTTGTCGACCCGGTCCACCAGCACGCCCGACACCTGCCCTCCGGGGATCCGCCGGACGTGGAGATCGATGCTGCCGTCGTCCCGTGGCGCGTTCGCCGGCGAGTAGTAGCGCCACAGCCGCGGACGCAGCGCGGTCTCCAGCGCCATCGACTGGCCCGGCCGGTAGGCGAGGGCGCCTTGCGGCTGGAGGGTCAGCACCGCGATGTCGAACGTGCGCCGCTCGTGGGCCACCACCTCGGCCTCCCACCAGGCGGGCTCGTCGTCGGCGGCCTGGGTCGCCGCCTCGTGCATGATCCGGGCGACGAGACCGAACGCGTCCGCCCAGTCCTGGGCCAGGTCGGCAGTCCAGTCCGGCCCGAGGAAGTCGGCCAGCGTCGAGAACAGCGCCTCGGCCACCGGCGCGTAGTGCTCGGCCCCGACGCCGAACCGCCGGTGGTCGCGGCCCAGCTGCTGGAGGTAGGGCACGAGGCGGTCCATGTCGTCGACATGGGACACGGTCACGCCGAGCGCGGTCACCAGGCGGTCGCGCTGGGCCACCATCGACAGCGGGAACATGTCCCTGATCTGCGGCGCCGCGACGAACAGGCGGCTGTAGAAGCGCAAGGCGACCTGGTCGCCGTGTGCCGCGACGTGGTCCCAGCTGCGCTTCAAACGCTCGACGTCAACCACAGGTCGACGCCTTGGCCCGCATCTGACGGCTTGCCCGCACTTGCCCTGCCCCCCACCCCGTTGTGGTGGTCGTCTCCGTCGCCCGAGCACCCTCCGCCCCCGGCGACCGAGCCGAGCCAGATTCCCACAAGGCGTACGCCGGAATGGCCGTTTGAAGCGGAAAACCTCGCCCTGGGCGTGCGCAGGCGACCGGCACGACCCTCAGATGCGTTGGGGTGCGGCGAACGTGCGCCGGATGAGGGGTTCGAAGTGGTCGAGCGGAAGGGTGTCGTAGTCAGGATCGAACGATGCCTGGTCCCAGTCGTCGGCGAACTGCTCGGCGAGCACATAGGCGACGTGGCTGCGGTAGCGGTCGCGAGCGGCGGGGTCCTTGCCGAGGTGCTTGTAGTAGTAGCGGCCTTGGAAGTCCTGGTGCACCTCGATCATCCATGCCACCTCTTCCCGCACGTACGGGCGGAGGAGCGCGGCGGCCACCGCGGGGTGGTTGGGCTCGCTGATGGCTTTGCCGACGTCGTGGCACAGCGCCGCGACGACGACCTCGTCATCGGCACCGGCCCGCTCGGCGCGCGTCGCGGTCTGCAGGCTGTGCTGGAGTTGGTCGACGGCGAAGCCGGTGGTGATGTCGGCCAGCGAGCGCAGCATCGCGAGGATGCGGTCGGGCACGAGCGCCCAGGCGTCGACCGACGCGTGAGCGATTCGGTCCCAGTCCGCCCTGGTGGATCTGTCCATGCGGGTGAAGGCCATGTCGTCAGTCCAGGAGGTCGGGCTGGTCGGCGATGACCGCTTCGAACAGCGGCTGCGCGGTGAACCATCCCGCGGCAGGCGATCCCTGCTCGCCGTGCACCTGGCGGGCAGCGGCCGGGTCGACGGGCACGGGCGTGCCGGCGGCCTCGGCGCGCAGGGTGACCTCGCAGCAGCGTTCCAGGCGCAGGAACCACCATGTGGCCTCCTCGATCGACTGCCCGACCGTGAGTAGCCCGTGGTTGCGGAGGATGAGCGCCTTGCGCGACCCGAGGGCAGCGGCGATGGCGTCGCCTTCGCTGGGGTCGAGGACCCGGCCACGGAACTCGTCGTAGAGGGCGAGGTCGCCGTAGAAGTCGCAGTGGTCCTGTGTGATCGGCTCCAGCAGCCTGCCCAGCGACGACCATGCCTTACCGAACCGGGAATGGGAGTGAGCGGCGGCATCGACATCGCCTCGGGCTCGGTGGATGCTGGCGTGGATCGCGAACGCCGACTGGTTGATCGAACGCGCGCCGTAGACCACCGCCCCCTGGTCGTCGACGAGGACCAGATCGGAGACCTTGAGCCGACGGAACGGCACGGCGAAGGGGTTGACCCAGAACTTGTCGGGCTCACCGGGATCGCGCACCGTGAGGTGTCCGGCCAGTCCCTCGTCGAGGCCGTGATCAGCGAAGATGCGGAACGCGGCGGCGAGCCGTTGCTTGCGATGGAGGCGCTCCTCCTCGACGGTCGCGCAGTCCGACCAGGTGAAGCTCGTCGGGTTCGTGGTGACGGTCATAGACCCATCCTCCGGTGCGCCCACCACCGCGGCAATGGGGCCGATGTGCAGGCCGCTGCACCCCACCGTGCACGTGGACAACCAGCTGTACACTTGTGCAGTGCCTGTGCAGCCCGGCGACCTCACCGCCAGCGCCCGGATCCGGGAGGCGGCCCTGGAGCTGTTCGCCCGTGACGGCGTCGCCGGGACCTCGATGCGCAGCGTCGCCGCCAAAGCCGGTGTCTCACCCTCACTTGTCGTCCATCACTTCGGCACCAAGCAGCGACTGCGCGACGCCGTCGACGATGCGGTGCTCACCGCCTTCGAACGGGCACTCGGATCCGTCGACCTCCAAGGAACGCCCGAACAGGTGAGCGGCCGGCTCAACGAGGCCATCGCCAGCATCATCGGCGGCGACCGCTCCGTGCGCGACTACCTCGGGCGCAGCCTGTTCGAAGCCACCGAGTCGAGCCAACGGCTCTTCGACGCCCTCACCGACATCGTCACCGCGGGGCTCGACGCACTCGAGGACGTCGGGCTGGTTCGCCCGGACACAGACCCCGTCTGGCGCGCCTACGCCGTGCTCTTCATCATCCTCGGCCCCCTGATGCTGAGCCGCCAACTCGAGGCACGCCTCCACACCGACGCCTTCCACCCCGACATCGTCCGAGTTCGCAGCACCAGCAACGTCGACATCCTCCGACACGGCATCTTCACCGGCTGACGTGCCGGCGCTTCGCAGGTGCGGGAGGGAGCGAATCCACGACGAGACCCCCCGAGCCTCGTCGGGCGCCTACGGTGCCGTGGATGGCAGTTCCCCTGTTCATCGACGGTGGCAACCCGCTCCGCGAGGTCACCGTGCCCACGGTGCATTGATCCGAGCCGTGGACGTCGACGCGATCGCTGACCGCCTGTTGCGCTTGGTCGATACCGGCGCCACCTGCGAGCCGATCAGCAGCGACGTGCCGGGCTTCTCGGTCGGTGACGCGTACGCCGTCCTCGCCGCGATCCGACGGCGTCGGGGCCAAGACGGCTGGCGGCTGGCGGGCCGAAAGATCGGCTTCACGAACCGCACGATCTGGGAGGCCTACGGTGTTGACCGCGCGTTCTGGGCGGACCTCTGGGACAACACCGTCATGTCTGCGTCGGGCGGCGTGGCGTCAGTCGCACTGGGCTCGTTTGCGCAACCTCGCGTTGAGCCCGAGGTGGCGTTCCGCCTCCGGGGTCCGGTCCCGGTGACCGACGACCCGGTCGCCGTGCTGGCCGCCGTGGAATGGATGGCGCCCGCCTTCGAGGTCGTGCGCTGCCCGTATCCGGGCTGGCGCTTCGGCATTGCCGACTGCATTGCCGCGGTGGGGTTCCACGGCTCCCTCGTCATCGGCACGCCTGTGCGCATCGACGACTTGAACCGTGACACCGTGGCAACGACGTTGGCCTTCTTCGAGGCGACCCTCTGGCGCAACGGTGAGCTCGTCGACACCGGCGTCGGCGCCAACGTGCTGGACAGCCCCGCGCTCGCGCTCGGCCACCTCGCCCGCGTCGTCGCGGACCAGCCAGACGCGCCCGACCTCGCGGCCGGCGAGCTCGTCACGACAGGCACGATCACCAACGCCCACCCCGCTCGAGCGGGCGACCGCTGGCGGGCAGAGTACGGCGCGCTCGGCCTCGACCCGTTCACCCTGACATGCACCTGACAGCCAAGCGAAGGTGCTCGCGAGAACCCCGAAGCCGGTGGCGTCGCCGGCGCAGGCGCCGCCGCCGGTCAGGTGCGGATGTAGGTGGCGAGGTGCTGGCCGGTGAGGGTGGAGCGGGCGGCGACGAGGTCGGTGGGTGTGCCCTGGTAGACGATCCGGCCGCCGTCGTGGCCGGCGCCGGGGCCGAGGTCGATGATCCAGTCGGCGTGGGCCATGACTGCTTGGTGGTGCTCGATGACGATGACCGACTTGGCCGAGTCGACGAGCCGGTCCAGTAGGCCGAGGAGCTGGTCGACGTCGGCGAGGTGCAGGCCGGTGGTCGGCTCGTCGAGGATGTAGATGCCGCCCTTGTCGGCCATGTGGGTGGCGAGCTTGAGTCGCTGGCGTTCGCCGCCCGACAGCGTGGTGAGCGGCTGGCCGAGGCTGATGTAGCCGAGCCCAACGTCGGCCAAGTGGGTCAGGATCTTGTGGGCAGCGGGTGTGTGTGCCTGGCCGGCGGCGAAGAACTCCTCGGCCTCGGTCACCGGCATCGCGAGCACCTCGCTGATGTCGCGGCCTCCGAACGTGTAGTCGAGGACCTCGGCTTGGAAGCGTTTGCCCTCACACTCCTCGCAGGCGGTGGAGATGGTGTCCATGAATCCCAGCTGGGTGTAGATGACGCCGGCGCCGTTGCAGGTGGGGCAGGCACCTTGGGAGTTGGCGCTGAACAGCGCCGGCTTCACGCCGTTGGCCTTCGCGAACGCTTTGCGGATCGGGTCGAGCAGCCCGGTGTAGGTCGCCGGGTTGCTGCGCCGCGAGCCACGGATGGCGGCCTGGTCGACCGACACCACCCCGTCCCGTCCCGACACCGACCCGTGAATCAGCGAGCTCTTGCCTGAGCCGGCGACACCGGTCACCACTACTAGCACCCCCAGCGGGATGTCGACATCGACGTCGCACAGGTTGTTCGTCGTCGCGCCGCGGATCTCCAACGTGCCGGTGGGCGTCCGCACCGTCTCCTTGAGGGTGGCCCGGTCGTCGAGGTGGCGGCCGGTGACGGTGCCGCTGGCCCGCAGCCCCGCCACGGTGCCCTCGAACACCACCTCGCCGCCCGCCGTGCCGGCGCCGGGGCCGAGGTCGACGGCGTGGTCGGCGATCGCGATCGTCTCGGGCTTGTGCTCCACGACCAGTACGGTGTTGCCCTTGTCCCGCAGCCGCAACAGCAGGTCGTTCATCCGCGCGATGTCGTGGGGGTGCAGGCCGATCGTGGGCTCGTCGAACACGTAGGTGACATCGGTGAGCGACGAGCCGAGGTGGCGGATCATCTTGGTGCGCTGCGCCTCGCCGCCCGAGAGCGTGCCCGAGGGCCGGTCGAGCGAGAGGTAGCCCAGCCCGATCTCGACGAACGAGTCCAGGGTGCGCCGCAGGTTCTCCAGCAGTGGCGCGACCGTCGGCACGGCACCCCGTCCGCCCTCCGCTGCGCGGCTCTTCGCCGCAGCGGCGCGCGGTCGTCCTCCTGCCGCGGGCTGCCCGTCCAGGTCGCTCACCCACTCGGCGAGGTCGCTGATCTGCATCG
>JBOGHK010000165.1:0-6412 GCA_050744325.1 Acidimicrobiales bacterium | reverse complement strand
GGAAGTCCAGCCAACCTGCAGCCGTCAGCCGGCGTTGGGGTCAGCTCCGACGGAGACATCGGGCGCGTGTTGTGGTCATTGGCCGAAGATGCCGCGGTCCCTGGGGTGTGATGGGACCCGAAGTTTGGGATGACGTCGGCCCCGGTGGGGGTCATCGTGCCTGGAGTTGGTAGGTGGGGTTGAGGATGGCGAGTCGGCCGTGGTGTTGGCCGGCGATGCCGTGGGCGCGGAGGTGGGTGCCGACTTCGATGCCGCCGATCTTGGAGCGGCCGAGGAAGACGATGGAGATCGTGCCGGTGTTGTCTCCGATGACGCATTCGAGTGAGGTGGCGCCGGAGAGGGGTTGCACTCGGATGGTGCGGATGCGGCCTTCGATGGTGACGCGTTGGCGCCAGTGCACGTCGGCGATCGGGGTGCGGGCGTTGGGTGTGGCGGGGGGTGTGGGGGCGGTGGCGGGTTCGCTGGCGTCTCTGTCGTCTCGGGGTGTGTCGGTTGGTGTCGGGGTCGTGGGTTCGGTGACCTCCCCGGCTGTTTGGGTGGCTTTGCGGGATGTGAAGTGGAAGGGGACGGTGGTGACGTTGGCGTGCGGGAACCGGGAGATCTCGCGTTCGATCGCGTCTGCGGTCTGGTCGTGGAGGATGCGGTGCCAGAAGCCGCTGTACTTGCGGTCGGGTAGGAGGACACTGACTTCGGTTTCGCCGTCGGCGAGGTCGCGGGCGACGACTTCGACGGCTGCTCGGGTGAGGCGCCGGTCGGGGGAGTCGGTGAGGTCGAGCGCGATGCGGGTCAGGCCGTAGCGGCTCCAGGCGTCGGCGATCTCGTCGGCGACTTGTTGGTCGATGACGAAGTGGACGGCGCGGAGCTCGTCGGGGAACAGGGTGCGGGCGTACTGGATGGCGCGGACGGCGGCGAGGTCGAGTCGGTCGATGAAGACGAGCACGACGTGGCGTCGCAGCAGTGGTGCGGCGATGGCTTCGGGGACGTTGTGTTCGAGTTGTTGGCCTTCGTGTTCGTATTGGCGGTTGACTCGGAGGAACACGAGGACCAGGACGGGGAGGGTGACGAGGATGAGCCAGGCGCCGTCGGCGAACTTGGTGGTGGCGATGACCACGAGGACGACGAAGGACAGCACCGCCCCGAAGCCGTTGATGGCGATTCCGCGGCGCCACCCGGGTTCGCGTTCGCGCAGGTGGTGGCGGGTCATGCCTGATTGGGACAGGGTGAAGCCGGTGAACACGCCGACGGCGTAGAGGGGGATGAGTTGGGTGACCTCTGCGCCGGTGACGATGACGAGCAGCGAGGCGGCTGCGGCGAGGGCGACGATGCCGTTGGAGTAGACGAGGCGGTGCCCGCGGATGGTGAGCTGGCGGGGCAGGAAGCGGTCTGCGGCTTGGAAGCTGGCGAGGCGGGGGAAGTCGGCGAAGCCGGTGTTGGCCGCCAGGACCAGGATGAGCATGGTGCCGGCCTGCAGCCCGTAGAACAGGACCTGGCCGAGGGCGCTGTCGCCGTAGACGGTCTCGGCGATCTGGGCGACGACGGTCGGGGTGCCCTCGTGGAAGGGGGCGACCTTGATCTTCGAGGCCAGGAACGACAGGCCCAGGAACATCGCGCCGAGGGTGCAGCCCATGATCACCAGGGTCTGGCGAGCGTTGCGCCACTCGGGCCGGCGGAACGCGGGCACGCCGTTGGAGATCGCCTCGACGCCGGTGACCGCGGCACCACCCGAGGCGTAGGCCTTGAGCACGATGAACGCCGAGGCGCCCAGCAGCAGCCCGGCGCCCTCGTCGCCGAACTCGATCATGCCGTCGAGCCGCTGTCCGACCACGGGCAGGTCGCCGGTGAAGTAGCGGACCAGGCCGGTGGTGAGCAGGATCGTCATGGTGACGATGAAGAAGTAGGTGGGAGCGGCGAAGATGCGCCCGGACTCGCGCACGCCCCGCAGATTCCCGAACGCCACGACCGCGATGAACAGCAGCGAGATCGGAACGCGGTAGGGGGCCAGGGCATCGAAGGCGGACACGAGGGCGGCGGTGCCCGCGGACATCGACACGGCCACCGTGAGGACGTAGTCGGTGAGCAGCGCGGCCCCGGCGATCTGCGCGGGTCGGTGCCCGAAGTTGTCGCGGGTGACCAGGTAGGCGCCTCCGGCGCCGGGGTAGGCCTTGATCGTCTCCCGGTAGGACAAGATGAGGAACGCCAGGACGACCAGCAGGGCCAGGGTGATGGGCATCACCAGCGAGAACGCGGCAAGGCCGATGGCGGGGACGAGGATGTGGAGGATCTCCTCGGTGGCGTACGCGGAGGACGACAGGTTGTCCGAGGCGAACACCGCCAGCGCGGTGGGCTTGCCCAGCCGTTCGTGCTCGAGCTGCTCGGTGTGCATCGGGTTGCCCAGCACCTTGCACTTGAGGCGGTAGCCGAGCGACGCAGGAGGCAGCCCGATGGCGGGCTCGGCCGGCAGCGGGGCTGGGCTGTCGAGCTCGGTGGCGGTCGCCTGCGGGCTGGATGTGGTGGTGGGCATCGAGGGCGCGACCTTCCGGCGGGCTGAAGCGTGGTCCCTCACCCAGTCAACGCCCGCGGCGCGCTAAGGGGCTGCTAAGAATCCCAGCTCAGGCGCTAAGAACGCGCTAACGGGCCGGAGGTACGGGGTTCTCGAAGCGGTAGCCCATCCCGGGTTCGGTGATGAAGTATCGGGGCCGGGAGGGATCGGGTTCGAGCTTGCGGCGGATGTGCGCGAAGTGGACCCGGAGGTAGTTGGTCTCGTTGCCGTAGTCCGGTCCCCAGACCTCTTGGAGGAGCTGGCGGGCGGTGACGAGCTTGCCGGCGTTGCGGACCAGGACCTCGACGAGGTGCCATTCGGTGGGGGTGAGCCGCAGCTCGCCGCCGCGGGGAGCGGTGACCTTCTTGGTGGCCAGGTCGACCACGAAGTCGGGGGTCTCGACGCGGGCGGCCTCCTGCGGGCTCGGCGTGGCACGCCGGAGCGCAGCGCGGAGCCGGGCCAGGAGCTCTTCCATGCCGAAGGGCTTGGTGACGTAGTCGTCGGCTCCGGCGTCCAGGGCGGCGACCTTGGCGGCTTGGGCGTCGCGGGCGGAGAGGATGACGATGGGGGTGTCGGTCCAGACTCGGAGGCCTTCGATGACCTCCAGTCCGGTGATGCCGGGCAAACCAAGGTCCAAGATCACCGCGTCGGGTTCGTGGCGGGAGGCGAGCTGGAGGGCTTGTTCGCCGGTGGCGGCGAGGTCTACCTCGTAGTCGCGGGCGCGGAGGTTGGCGGCGAGGGCCCGGAGGATGGGGGGTTCGTCGTCGACGACGAGGACGCGGGTCATTCGGCTATGGCGATACTGATCAGGACGGTGGTACCGCCGCCTGGTGTGTCGTCGAGCTCGATGGTGGCGCCCATGGCCGAAAGGAAGCCGTGAGCGACGGCGAGACCGAGGCCGACGCCGGCATGGGCGGGGTTGTCGCCGAGCCGTTGGAAGGGTTGGAACACCTGGTGGCGCTGGGCGAGGGGGATGCCGGGGCCTCGGTCGATCACCCGCACGTCGATACGCCCGGCGACGTGGCCGGCTTCGACGCGGACCCGCCGCCCCGGTGGGCTGTAGCGCACCGCGTTGTCGATGACGTTGGCCAGGGCCCGCTCGAGCAGCGGGGCGTCGGCCCGGACCGCGGTGAGGGTTTCCGCGACGTCGCTGTCGACGATCGCGGCGCGTGGTCGGAGGCTGTCAAGGGCGGCGGGGACGACTTCTTCGAGCGCGGTGGGCCGCAGTGTGGGTTGGAGGGCGCCGGCGTGGATGCGGCTCATATCCAGGAGGTTGCCGACCAGTGTGGTGAGCCGGTCGGTTTCGTCGTTGATGGTGCGCACGAACTCGCTGGTCTGTTCGGGTGACCAGTGGACGTCGTCCTGGTCGAGGCTGCTGGCCGACGCTTTGATCGCGGCGAGTGGTGTGCGTAGGTCGTGGGAGACGGCTTGGAGCAGCGCACTGCGCAGGGCGTTGGCTTCGGCGAGGGCGTGCGCCCGACCGGCCTCCACGCGGAGCCGGCTGCGCTCGAGGACCGCGGCGAGCTGGGCGGCGAAGGCCTTGAGCACCCCCTGGTCCTCTGCGGCGAGCCGGGGGCCGACCAGTGCGAGCGCTGTCCCGGCGCTGAGGTCTTCGACCAGGTCGGCGTCCTCGCGTCGCTCCGGGATCGGCTCCCCGGCTGCGGTCTCCACCCGCCAGCCACTCGCCGAGGTGTCGACGAGCGCTGCGGCGTCGAGGCCGAACACCGAGCGCAGGTGCGTGAGCAGGGTGGGCAGCGGGTCTTCCTCGCCCATGGTGGCGGCGAGGCTGGCCAGCGTGCGGGCCTCGCTGCGGGCTCGCGCCGCTTCGGCAGCGCGGCTGGTCGCAGCGTTGACGAAGCGGCTGACCGCCAGTGCCACGCCCAAGAAGACGCTCAAGGCGACGACGTCTTCGCCCTGGGCGATCGTCCATCGGTACAAGGGCGGCGTGAAGAACCAGTTCGCGGCGAGAAAGGCGCCGATCGCCGCGATCAGGGCGGGGAGCCGGCCTCCCACGGTGGCGGTGAGCACGACGAGCGCCAGGAACAGCAACAGGACGCTGGGGAGCCCGATCTCGTCCCGTAGCTGGGCCAGGGCGACGGTCAGCAACGGGACACCACCGGCGGCGAGCACCCAGCCGCCCAGCCGCCGACGCGGCGGCAGCACAGGGCCGTGCCGAGGCCCGCGGCGCTGCCGGCTGTCGTCGGGCGAGTCGGGCCGTTCGTGGGAGATGACGTGGACGTCGATGGGACCCGACAGTCGGATGGCGCGGTTGATGACCGATCCGCGTACCAGCTCGGCCCACCGGGACCGTTGGCTGGCGCCGAGGACGAGCTGGGTGGCGTTCTCGGCACGGGCGAAGTCGACC
This sequence comes from Acidimicrobiales bacterium, assembly GCA_050744325.1. GTDB lineage: Bacteria > Actinomycetota > Acidimicrobiia > Acidimicrobiales > VFJN01 > DASXTK01. The sequence goes on along the minus strand of JBOGHK010000165.1, from coordinate 1,508 downwards.
AGCGCCGCGGCGACGTCGCTGCCGGCGACCTCGTGGTACTCGCCGCCGAGGTCGATGAGCAGCTTGCGGTGCTCGTCCAGGTTCTGGGGTGGTGCGACGAGGCCCTCGTCGCTGCTGACGTGCACGCCGAACAGCTCGCCGTGAGCCCGGCCGGCGATGCGGGCCGCGCGGCGGATGAGGGCCTCGGTGCCCGGCGCCCCAGTCAAGGCGACCACCACCCGTTCGCGGGTCTCCCAGGGCTCGGTGATCCGGTGCCGTTCCCGGTATTCCTCCAGGCCCACGTCCACCTTGTCCGCGACCCACAGCAACGCCAGCTCTCGCAACGCCGCCAGGTTCCCGGCCCGGAAGTAGTTGGCCAGCGCGGCGTCGATCTTCTCGGGCGCGTAGACGTTGCCGTGCGCCAGCCGGCGGCGCAGCGCCTCGGGGGTCTGGTCCACCAGCTCGACCTGGTCCGCAGCCCGGACGAAGTCGTCGGGCACGGTCTCGCGCTGGCGGACACCGGTGATGCGTTCGACGACGTCGTTGAGGGATTCGAGGTGCAGGATGTTGACCGTGGAGATCACGTCGATGCCGGCATCGAGCAGCTCGATGATGTCCTGCCAGCGCTTCGCGTTGCGGCTCCCCGAGATGTTCGTGTGGGCTAACTCGTCCACGAGCGCACGTTCGGGGCGGCGGGCCATGACCGCGTCCACATCCATCTCCTCGAACACGGCGTCGCGGTACTCGGTGGCACGGCGGGCCACGACCTCCAGGTCACCGATCTGCTCGGCGGTACGGGCCCGGCCGTGGGTCTCGACGAACCCGACGACGACGTCGACGCCCCTCTCCTTAGCTCGGCGGCCCTCGCCCAGCATGGCGTAAGTCTTGCCCACGCCCGCAGCCGCCCCGAGGTACACCCGCAACGACCCGCGTCGGGACCTCGTCGGGGAGACATCCGCGGGGCGTGGGTCGCTGCTCACGACATCATCGTGCCGTAGACCTAGACCACCTATCTACGAACCGGCCCCCTCATCGAACCCATCAGTGGGGCATGCCGTTAGCCTCACCAGCCACAAGACATTGCGTCGGAGATGAGCCGCTGTTGGCATGCGGGAGTCGCCGTAGGCCGGCGGATCATCTGCGCTGAAGGGTCTGGGCGAGTGGCGGCACGATGACGAGGCGGCGACGACCGTGGGCGATGGACGGCCACGTGATTTAGCTCCAGGAACCGGTGGGGGCCACCTGCTCCGTCCGCGTGCCGATGAGGCAGCCGATGAAGACCGCGAGCCGTCCCAGGTGGCCGGCCCACACCCCGATCGCCGGGTCTGGGGCGCCGTCGCCGCTGAACAGGTCGACGTGGGCGCCGGTCTGCGCGGCAATCGCGCACAGCGAAAGGAAGCCCCCGTCGAAGGCCACGATGCCCGGCTCGCGGTTGATGGTCGCCAGCTCGATGCGGAGGTCGCGGTACCGGCGGCGGGCCAGGTTCACCATCAGGCGGGCCACACGGTCCGGGCCGTGGACCGGGAGCC
>JBOGHK010000164.1:0-6677 GCA_050744325.1 Acidimicrobiales bacterium | reverse complement strand
GCAGCAGACACTGCCGCCCGGCAGCCCGCTGGCCACCAACGACTCGGAACGGTGGCTCAGCCGCTGGGGCCTGACGATCGGGGAGCTCAATCGAGAACTGCTCGCCGATGTCGAGCGCCGCTTGCGGATCGGCGACTCCGGTCAGCCCCTCGCGGCTTCGACGGCCGGCCGCTTCCGGAAGGTGGCTCGCAGCTGCGTAGGCCGAGCGGCCGAGTTGAAGAACCTCCCGGACCCGTGGCCACCGAGCCCGAAGGGCAGAGGCCGCCGCAAGGCGCGACGCCAGCGCAGAGCCGTCGACGTCCGCCTGCTGCCCGACCCGATGTCGATGCTCCGGATCATCGAGGCCATGGCCAGCCACCAGCCCGGGAGCCGGATCTACCAGACCATGACCGCTGTCACCTACTACGCCGGGCTCCGCCCCTCCGAGGTGCTGTACCTGAGGCCCCAGGCCCTCGAGCTACCCGCCACCGGTTGGGGCACCATCCACGTCGTTGAAGCCGACGACGGCTACGACCAAGCCGCGGAGCCCAAGACCGGCAGCCGAGACGTGCCCATCGAACCGGACCTCGTCATCATCCTCCGCCGGTGGGTCGAGCAGCACCGACTCGCCCGGGCCGAGCTACTGTTCCGGACCCGCACCGGCAAGCGGCCCACCATGTCGAACTGGGGCCGGTCGCTCAAGCGAGCGTGCCGGAAGGTCGGTCACCGTATGCTCACGCCCTACGACGCCCGACACGCCTGCGCCACGAGCTGGCTACGTGCCGGGGTGCCGCTCGGCACAGCTGCCTGCAGGCTGGGCCACAGCGTCGAGACCCTCGTCTCCACCTACGTCGGCGCTCTCGAAGGCGACGACGTGGTCGCCAACGACCGGATCGTGGTTGCAAGGGACGCAGCCCGCTCCCAACTGGCTCAAGGCGTGACCAGTGTGCTGGCGGTCTGCTGGACGTTGCCTCGCCCGTCCCACGCTCGTCCCACGGACAAGGGGTAAACGGGGGGAACAACGGGGAACAGAGGGGAACGGATGTTCCCAACCTGACCAGGGCAGATGTCCTGGTCAGCGCCACATCCTGGGGCGCCCTCGGCAGGATTCGAACCTGCGCACATGGCTCCGGAGGCCACTGCTCTATCCCCTGAGCTACGAGGGCGGAAGCGGAGATCCTAGCGTCGCGCCGACACCCCGGACTTCTTTGAGGAATTTCGGCCCCTGTGCGGCCGAGGAGCGTGAAGACCCAGGCGACGGCCTCCGAACGCCTCGGAACGGGTGCGGGGCCGGACCAGGGTGCTGGCTAGCATCGAACTTCCCATGATCCAGCGCGATCTCGAAGCCTCGCTGCGCACGGCGCTCGCTGCGGCGGGCGTCACGTCGCCGGCGGTGATCCACCTCGAGCGCCCGGCCCGGCGCGAGCACGGCGACTGGTCGACCAACGTCGCACTCGCCACCGCGAAGGCCCTCGGTCGCAACCCCCGCGAGCTGGCCACCGAGCTGGCCGCCTCGCTCAACGGGAACCCTCCCTCCCACGTCGAGCGGGTCGAGGTGGCGGGCGCCGGGTTCGTCAACTTCCACCTCCGCCCGACCTGGCTCCACGACGTGCTGCGCGAGGTCGTGGCCGACGGCGAGAAGGGCTACGCCCGCTCCGAGGCCGGCGCCGGCCAGCGGGTGCAGGTCGAGTTCGTCTCCGCGAACCCCACCGGGCCGATCCACGTGGGCAACGGCTGGTTCGCGTCCTACGGCGACTCGGTCGCCAGGCTCCTCGAACGGTGCGGCTACGGGGTCAGCCGCGAGTACTACGTCAACGACACCGGCGGCCAGATCCGCCAGCTCGGCGCCTCGGTGCTGGCGCGCAAGGCCGGCAAGCCCGTGCCCGAGGGCGGCTATCCGAGCGGGTTCGTCAAGGGCCTGGCCTGCGCCTACGACGGGCCCGACGACGTCGTCGCCGCAGGCCGGTGGGCCGCCGACCACATCCTCGACTTCATCAAGGGCCAGATGGCCTCGGTGAACATCAGCTTCGACGAGTGGTTCAGCCAGGCGTCGGTCGAGACCAGCGACGCCGTCGCCGAGACCATCGCGCTGCTCCAGGACAAGCGCCTGGTCTGGGAGGAGGACGGCGCCCTGTGGCTGGACACAGCCAGGTTCGGCGACCCCCGCGAGAAGCGGGTGCTGCGGAAGTCTCCCGACCAGGGTGGCGACTACACCTACCTGGCGGGCGACCTGGCCTACCACCGCGACAAGTTCCTGGTCCGTGGCTTCGACCAGGTGATCAACGTGTGGGGTGCCGACCACCAGGGCCAGGTGACCAGCCTGGTCGCCGGGGTCCAGGCGCTCGGCGTCGAGAAGGGCCGGCTCGAGGTGCGGATCGGCCAGATGATCCGGCTGGCCGGCGGCCGGATCGGCAAGCGCCTGGGCAACGCCGTCGACCTCGACGACCTGGTCGACGAGATCGGCCCGGACGTCATGCGGCTGCTGTCGCTGGTCAGCTCGATCGACCAGGCGACCACGATCGACCTCGACAAGGTGCGTTCGGAGTCCCGGGAATCGCCCGTGTACTACGTGCAGTACGCGCACGCCCGCATCCGCTCGATCGACCGCTTCGCCGCCGAGCACGGCGCGGTCCGCCTACCGTTGGCCGACGTCGACCTGTCGCCGCTCACCGGCGAGCGCGAGCTCGACCTGCTGCGGTCGCTGTCGCAGCTTCCCGAGGTGGTCGAGCTGGCGTGCGCCGAGCGGGCGCCACACAAGGTCACGGCCTGGGTGCGCGAGCTGGCCGACCGGTTCCACGGCTTCTACCACGACTGCCGTGTGTTCGGCGACGGTGTCCCACCCGAGGTGACCCAGGCGCGGTGGTGGCTGGTCGAATCGGTCCGGGTCGGCTTGACCATCGGCCTCGACCTGCTCGGCGTCACGGCCCCGGAGCGCATGTGAGCGGCTTCCGCCCCGTGACCCGAGGCAATGACGAACGTTCCGACGGGCCGGAGGCATCAGCGAACGGAATCCGTTCGTCATTGCCTCGGCCTCCCGCCAGCGTTCGCTATTGCCTCGGCTCAACCGCCGGGTTCGCCCGATGACCGCCCTACCGCGGCACCTGCTGCCCGACAACGCCGAGGTGGCCGTCGACGGCTGGCTGAGTATCGCCGGCTGCCGGGTCGACGACCTCGCCGCGGAGTTCGGCACGCCTCTGTTCGTCTACGACGAGGCCCACCTGCGGGCCCGATGCCAGGAAGCGGTCGCCGCCTTCGGTGAGGGCGTCGCGTACGCGACAAAGGCGTTCCACTGCCTGGCCATGGCGCGGCTGGTCCACGAGGAAGGGATGTGCCTCGACGTCGCCACCGGCGGCGAGATGCACGTCGCCCTCGCCGCGGGTGTGCCTGCGGATCGGCTGGTCCTGCACGGCAACAACAAGAGCCTCGACGAGCTCCGCATGGCCCGCGAGGTGGGCGTCCGCCGGGTCGTGGTGGACAGCTACGACGAGCTCGACCGTCTCCACCGGCTCCACGGCGAGGACGGAGGGGTGCCCCAAGTCCTGGTCCGGGCGACACCGGGAGTCGAGGCGCACACCCACGAGTTCGTCCAGACCGGCCAGGTCGACTCGAAGTTCGGCTTCGGCGTCGCCTCGGGCGACTTGACCAAGGCCGTGGACTGGGCCGCCGGGTCACCAGCCGTCGAGCTGGTGGGTGTCCACGCCCACATCGGCAGCCAGGTGTTCGTGGCAGACTTCTACCACCAGGCCATCGAGGTCATCGCCCCGTGGGTGCGTGACCTCGGCCTGCCCGAGCTGTCCATCGGCGGCGGGCTCGGCGTGCCCTACGTCGAGGGCGAGGATGCCCCCACGATCACCGAGTGGGGCCGCACGATCGTCGACTCGTGCCGGGCCGCTGGCATCACCAGCCAGGTCGTGGCCGAGCCGGGCCGGGCCGTCGCCGCGCAGGCGGCGGTCACGCTGTACACGGTCGGCACCGTCAAGGACGTGTCGGTCGGGGACCGACGGGTCACGGCCGCAAACGCCAGCGCCAGCGGTCCGCCGCGGGCCGACGCCGTCACGGAGCGACAGGTCGGGGTCGAGCCGGAGGGCGGAGGACGGGCCGGAGACGTGCCCGGCGTGCGTACCTACGTCTCGGTGGACGGCGGGATGAGCGACAACCCCCGCCCGGTGCTCTACGGGAGCGGCTACGAGGCGTTCCTCCCCCGGGCGACCGACGCCGACCGGCCTCGCACGGTGACCGTGGTGGGCAAGCACTGCGAGTCGGGCGACATGCTGGTCCGCGACGCGAAGGTGCCGGCCGACCTGCGGGTCGGCGACGTGCTGGCTACGCCGGTCACCGGCGCCTACGGCCAGTCGATGGGCTCGAACTACAACAAGGTCCTGCGCCCGGCGGTGGTGTTCGTCCGCGACGGCGACGCCCGCCTGGTCGTCCGCCGCGAGACCTACGACGACCTGCTCCGCTGCGACCTCTGACGGGTCCGGCGTCGATCAGCATGACGGGCGGCTGACGTGAACGTCCTGCTGGTGGGCGAGGACTCGGCGGGCATCCAGGCACTCCGGCTCGTCGCGGACCGCGGGCCGCACCTCGTGGGGGTCCTCACCGGTGCCGGGCACGGGGGCGGCACGTCGCTCGCGGGAGCGGCGGACCAGCTCGACGTTCCGGTCCTCGATGCCGCGCGGGTGCGCGATCCGGGGTTCGCCGAGTGGATCCGGGCTCACGACGTCGACCTGTTGCTGAACGTGCACTCGCTCTACATCGTCCACGACACCGTGCTGGGTGCCCCACGCCTCGGGTGCTTCAACCTCCATCCAGGACCGCTGCCCCGCTACGCCGGCCTCAACGCACCGAGCTGGGCGATCTACGAGGGGCAGCGGCGGCATGCGGTCACCCTCCACTGGATGCTTCCGGAGGTGGACGCCGGCGCCATCGCCTATGAGTCCTGGTTCGACATCGCGCCCGACGACACCGGTCTCCGCGTCGTCGTGAAGGGGGTTCGTCACGGCATCCCGTTGATCGCGCAGCTGTTGGAGGACGCGGCGCGCGGCGCAGACCACGTCCCCGCCCGACCGCAGGAGCTCGATGGTCGGCGCTGGTACGGCCGTGGCGCGCCCCATGACGGGCAGCTGCCGTGGCACCTGCCGGCGCGGCGCATCGTCGACCTCGTGCGGGCAGGGGACTACTCGCCGTTCCCGTCACCGTGGGGCTGGCCGCGAGCGACGCTCGCTGGACGGCAGCTCGAGTTCACACGCATCGCCATGACCGGCGAGGAGGTGAGCGCCGCGCCGGGAACGGTCGGCTCTGCGGGACAGGACGGTGTGCTGGTGGCCGCAGCCGACGAGTGGGTGCGTGTCCACGGCATGCGCACCGAGGGAGCACCGGTAGCACCCGCGGCGGCCCTTGTGTCAGGGCAACGGTTTCCGATCACTCAGACCGACTGATATCGTCACGACCGGTGGCGAGCCAGGCGGGAAATGGGCGGGCGCGGGTGTTTTCGACATGCCCGCAGTCCAAGGACGTTCGCTCCGGGGAACACTACCTACGGAGCGTTGCCGACGTCGCGCGCTGGAGCGAGGATGCCGGTTGCGAAGGCATCCTCGTCTACACCGACAACGGCATCGTCGATCCGTGGCTCGTATCGCAAATCGTGCTCGAGGCGACCGAACGCTTGTGCCCGCTGGTCGCGGTCCAGCCCGTGTACATGCATCCCTACAGCGTGGCCAAGATGGTCACTTCGCTGGCGTACCTACACGGTCGCAAGATCTACCTCAACATGTTGGCGGGTGGGTTCAAGAACGACCTGCTCGCGCTCGGCGACAAGACGCTTCATGACGACAGGTACGCCCGCACCACCGACTACTCCATGATCGTGCTCGCCCTGTTGCGCGGCGAGGCCCCGGTCACCGCGTCCGGTGACCACTACGAGGTCGCCAATCTTCGTCTGATGCCGCCGCTGCCGGCAGAGCTCATGCCCGGTGTGCTGGTCTCGGGCTCGTCGCCGGCGGGGATGGCGACTGCGGCTGCCCTCGGAGCCGTCCCGGTGAAGTACCCGCAGCCGCCCGGCGAAGAGCAACCCTCGGACGACGGTGCGTTCGGCGTGCGCATCGGCATCGTCGCACGCGACACCGGTGCCGAGGCTTGGCGGGTCGCGCTCGAGCGGTTTCCGGAGGATCGCACCGGCAAGGTGGCCCACGCCGTGGCGATGAAGGTCTCGGACTCGCACTGGCACCGGCAACTCTCGCAGCGGGTGGAGGACCCCCAAGACGGCACCCGCAACCCGTACTGGCTCGGCCCGTTCCAGAACTACAAGACCTTCTGCCCCTACCTGGTCGGCGACCACGGCACCGTGGCCAACCTCGTCGGCGCTTACCGCGCTGCCGGCGCGAGCACGTTCATCCTGGACATCCCGCCGTCCCGGGAGGAACTGGAGCACATCGAAAGGGTCTTCACCCTGAGCGACGAGTTGGAGACGGTGTGACGCGGTTGCTGCAGCACTATCTGGCCGACGCCGCGGCCGCGGACGCGGGTGCCATCGCGCTCACCTTCGGCGACGACCAGATGACCTACAGCGAGGTCGCGACGCTCAGCGATCGTCTCGCCGCGCGGATGGTCGATGCCGGAGTCGAACCGGGTGACCGGGTCGCGCTGCTCCTCCCCAAGAGCCCTCTCGCCATCGTCGCGATCCATGCGGTGCTGAAGGC
>JBOGHK010000163.1:0-5329 GCA_050744325.1 Acidimicrobiales bacterium | reverse complement strand
CGTTCGGGTTCTTCTCAGCCAAGACCTTGGTAATCGCCGCGGTCAACGTCGTCTTACCGTGATCGATATGACCCATCGTCCCAACGTTCAAATGCGGCTTGGTCCGCTCGAACTTCTCCTTGGCCATCGGGCACTGCTCCTGGATCTCGGTTGTTGATGAGGTGCTGTGGCGGCGGCCGGACTCGAACCGGCGACAACCCGATTATGAGCCGGGTGCTCTAACCGACTGAGCTACGCCGCCATCGCGCGCAGCTGACGCGGCCCGTGCCGCGCTCGTTGCGAGCCCCCTGTCGGAATCGAACCGACGACACCAGCCTTACCATGGCTGTGCTCTGCCGACTGAGCTAAGGGGGCAGGCGGGACAGCCTATCGGCGCGCGCCCGCCTGCTCGCAAGCTCTCTTCTGTCCGGCTGGCGTGCGGGTCCTGTCGCCGAAGCTCGCCGGCCTACCGCCGCCTCCGCAGACGCTCCGGCAGGGGCCGGCGACTTCGACGCCACCCCACGCCGGCCTCGTCGGTGTGCGGGTCGCACCGCTGCTGTAGGTAAAGAAGGAGCGGTTGCTATGGTCAGGCCCGCTGTTCCGTGCGACGATCTGGGGGCCAGTTGGCCGGGCGGAACGGACCCATGGGCATTGGGCGGGCTCCGCGGGCGCCCGTCGCATGCCGTGGCCGAACGACCGACGCCTGGAAGGACCATGCCATCGTGCTGGTGGATCGCCTGATCATCGAGGGGGAAGACGGAACGGTGGAGGCTTTGGACCTCCATCCTCGGCTCACCGTCATCGGCGGCATGCCGCCCATGGCCCGGATCGCCTTCACGCAGCTCCTGGCGGGCGCGCTGCATGGCACCGAGCGCGGCGTCCACGCCGAGGTCACCGACGACACCGGACGACGGCTGGTCGTCGTCCGCCCAGCGGTTGGCATGGGGCGCGTCGTCGACGTCAGTGCCGGGGCCGACGTCACCCAGCAGTACCGCGGGTTCGACGGCAAGATCGACCTGCTGGCCAACAGCTTCGGCCAGGCAGCCATCACGCGGATCAGCGCTGAGGATCTGACCACCGGTGCGGCCCGCAACGACGCCGTCCGAACGCTGTCCGCCGTCGACCAGGTGACGCTGTGGGACACGGCCGACGCCGCCCTCGAGCAAGGCCCGCACAGCGAGGGTCACGCCGCGTGGAACAACCTGGTCGGCGACATCGACGTGCGGTGGGCCGCCGAGCGGCGCACCGAGATCCAGGCGGCGTCGCGGCTGCGACAGCACATCGCCGCGCTCCGATCGTTGTCCTCCAGCGTGCCCGATCTCTCCGATGACGATGCGGTGGCTCTTGCGCAGGCGATCGTGTCGCAGCTCAGCGCCGCCAGCCACGAGCAGGGGGTGCGGCCGCCGGTGGTGCTCGACGAGCCCTTCGTCGACCTCGACCCCGCCGTGGTGCCCTTGCTCCTGGAGCTGCTGCCGGGCTTGGTCGGCAGCCTGCAGGTCATGCTGCTGACCAACGACGACGCCATCGCCAGTTGGGCGCGGCTCGAAGCGCTGGCCGGCGAGCTGGCCCTCGTCGAGCCTGCTCTCGCCGCGGGCTGATCCGACCAACCCGCCGCCGACGGCCTACCCGCGTGGGCGCCGTCATCCTGTCGACGACGCGCGCAGGACGGCACGGCGTCGTCGCCCCCACTCGGCCGACGCCCGGCGAGTGGTGCCCGGTCGGGCGCGCAGCTCGCCGGACGCGGCCCGAGCCGGAATCGCGGCCTGTCAGAATCGGCAGTCGATGCACACCCGCCTAGCGACGGTCGACGACGCTGCCGCGATCCGCGTGATCTACAACCGCGAGGTCGAGACCTCGACGGTGACCTTCGACCTCGTGCCCCGGTCGCTACCGCAGCAGCGTGCCTGGTTGTCGGCGCGGGGCGGGGCTTTCGCCGTGGTGGTCGCCGAAGCCGGCGCCGACGACGATGCCGTGGTCACGGGGTTCGGCTCGTTGTCTCCTTATCGTGACCGGCCGGCGTACACGACCAGTGTCGAGGACTCGGTGTACGTCCATCGCGACCACCAGGGGCAGGGTGTCGGCAAGCTGCTGCTGGCCGAGCTCGTGCGGGTGGCGACGGCGCACGGCTTCCACGCGGTCTTCGCCCGGATCGTGGGCGGCCACGAAGCGTCGATCGGCCTCCATCGAGCGCTCGGGTTCGAGATCGTGGGCACCGAGCGCGAGGTCGGCCGCAAGTTCGGCCAGTGGCTCGACGTCGTCGTGATGGAGCGCCTGCTCTGACAGTGAGAATGGTGTGCACTGGATCCGGCCAAGCTCGCCGGCCTCAGGTACACAGAAGGGTGGGAGGGAACGGTGACGGGTGAGCCGGACATGAGATGAGTGTGGGGCGTCGTCCAACGAGGCATCCCGTCGGCCACACCGCCGGGCGGGAGCAGTTCGAGCTGCTCTACCGGGCGCACGTCCGGCCGCTGGTGGCCTATGCCCTCCGCCGGGTCGACCAGCCGGAGGATGCAGCCGACGTCGTAGCCGAGACCATGCTGGTGGCCTGGCGCCGGCAGAACGACGTCCCGGCCGGCGACGAGGCGCGGCTGTGGCTGTTCGGTGTCGCTCGGCGGGTCCTGGCCAACCACCGCCGAGGTGTCGGACGGCGTTCCCAACTCGGCGAGCGGCTCCGGCAGGTGCTCCGCGACGGGATCGACTTGGACCATTCCGATGGCGTCGTGGCGGACCTGGTGGTCCGGGCCACCCTCGCGGAGATGTCCGAGATCGAGCGGGAGATCCTGCAACTGACCGCGTGGGAGGGCTTGGAGCCGCAGGAGGCCGCGGTCGTGCTGTCGATCTCACCGGCCACGGCTCGCAGCCGCCTGCATCGCGCGCGCGGGCGCCTCCGCCGAAGGCTCGAGGTTGCCGACCTTGAGACCGGCGAACGATCGACGAGCAGTGGACATGTGAACCATGACGAGCGCCTGCTCGTCCGGCAACCCGAGGCTGAACGATGAGCGACGACCAGCTGGACCGATTGGTGGCTGACATCTCGCCCTTCAGCGATCCCACGGTCACATCGCTCGATCTCCGCCATGCCGAGACCGAGCTGATGGAGGAGATCATGGCCACGGACATGACCGAGGTGGACCTCGGTGTAGGCGGACCACGGGACGAGACGAAGCGGCAGCGTCTCCGCCGTGGCCATCGGGTGGCGATCGGTGCGGTGGCAGCTGCCGCCGCGATCGTGGCTGCCGTCCTTGTCGTGGGCGGCGGCGGGGACGAGCCAGAGAACGAGGGTGACGTATCGACCCAGCCTCCGCCGGAGATCCCGCGGCTGCTGGCCGACGTCGTGCCGGACGGCTACGAGCTCACGAGCACGGTGGATGCGCCACAGGAGCAACACGACCAAGAGATCGTGTCTGACGACGTCCGCGTCACGCGGGATGCGTACCTCTATGGCGATGCGGACGCGGAGAATCCGTTCGAGTCGGGCGATCTCGTGATCACGACCCTCCGCCATTCGGCGGAGGATCCCGACGGCGGGCTCAGCATGTATCCCGGCGAGCAGGTGGAGGTGCAGGTGCGGGGCCACGACGGGCTCGTCTGTTCGCCCGATGCCTGTTCCGCCGACGGCGCGACCACCGTGCACTGGCTCGAAGAACCGGGATTCGAGGTCTCGCTGACGTCGAGGTCACTGGACCAGGACCAGCTGCTGGCCATCGCGGAGGGCCTCGAGATCAGCAATGAGCAGATCCTGCTCGGAGGTCTCCCGCCCGACCTGCCGGTTCCAGCGGACGAGCTCGCCCGGGATGGCGAACAGGCTCGCAACCCGCATGCCGTCGCGCACATGGCGACCTACCGGCAGCCGCACGCCGCGGACGATCCCCGGCCGTTGTTGGACGACCGACCATCCCTCACGGTCTCAGCCGGGCCAGGCGACGAGTCCACCATGTTGTGGGAGGTCGTCTCGTACGACGCCCGCCATCGAGTCGAGGTGAGGGGTCATGACGGGTGGTTCGTCTCGCGGCAGGCTTCGCCGCCCGCGGTGTTCCCGGGTGGTGGCTACTCGTATTCGCCTGCTTCGAGCCTCGTCATCTGGGAGGAACAACCCGGGGTGATCGTGAGTGTCACGGCCACAGGGTCATCAGATCTAGCTGAGGACGATCTCCTTCACGTTGCCGAGAGCCTGCATCCGGCGAGCGACGAGGAGTGGGAGGCAGTGCTGGAGGATCGCGCACCGATCGACCCCGCCGAGGTCGAGTCCCACGTCCCCGACGATGCGGTGGCCTTCGTGATCACCGACCAGCTGGGTGGCGCGGCGTACCTGTCCGCCGACGGACAGGTCTGCGGCTTCGTCGTCGACTCGGAGGGCGAGGGCCTGGAGACCTGTGGATCCGCCGACCAGCGGGTCCACGAGCTGCGCGACCGGGAAGGCGAGGTGAGGTTCCTGTTCGGAACGATGCCCGACGGTGCCGCGGACGTCGCGGCAACCAACCAGTACTCCGCGGACGACGCGGTGCCAGCGTTCCACGACGACGCCCCAGAGGAGGGCCCGACACTGTACGTGCTCCCGCTCGATTTCATGGTCCCGGAGACGATCGCCTTCCGGGACGGCACCGGCCAGCCGGTCGAGACCGTCCCGTATCCCTCAGGTCGGGCTTCTGGTGACTCTCAGCGCGTGATCACGCGCTGAGAGACACCAGAACGGATCAGGCGGCCGGGACGCGCGCCGGTGTCGGTGTCGTTCCGGCGGGTGACCGTGCCCGCGACGATGGTGGCGACGTAGCCCGACGCGGTCTGGACGAGACGGCGGCCACCAGCGGGGAGGTCGTCCACCGGGCGGGGCGGATGCAGCTGCAACCGGTCGAGGTCGATGACGTTCAGGTCGGCCCGCTTGCCCACCTCGATCGTGCCCCGGTCGGTGAATCCGGCCGCTGCTGCGGTCTCGGCGCACTGCTTGCGGACCGCCAGCTCGATCGGGATCCTCTGGCCGCGTTCACGGTCGCGGACCCAGTGGGTGAGCAGGGACGTCGGCAAGGAGGCGTCACAGATCAGCCGGCAGTGCGCGCCACCGTCGGACAACCCGAACAGCACGCCCGGCTCCTGGATCATCTCGGCGATCACGTCGTGGTTGCCGGCCACGAAGTTGAAGAACGGGAGCAGCAACAGGCCGCGGCCGTCGCCTTCGACGGCCAGGTCGTAGAGCAGCTCCACCGGGTCGACACCCCGCTCGGCAGCGATGCTGGCGACCGAGCTCTCCGGCCCGGGCTCGTAGTCCGGCGGATCGCCCATGACGTAGAGCTGCTCGGGGATGGCCCGGACGAAGCCGGCGATGCCGTCGAACATCTGGGTGGGGTCGGCCGGC
>JBOGHK010000162.1:0-4543 GCA_050744325.1 Acidimicrobiales bacterium | reverse complement strand
GGCGGCTGAGGTGCCCGGCCGACATGTGCGCGCCACGGGCGAGTGCCTCGACGTCCAGCGGCTGCGCGTACTCCCGGTCGATCCGGTCGCGGACGCGGCGCAGCCACGCGAGGTCGCGCAGGTGCTGTGCCGAGGCGGGCCTGCTGGTCACCTGCGCGATCCTGCCACGTCGCACCGGAGTTGCCTAGCGCCGCCGGAGCCCCCCACCCGGGTGGTCGTGGATCTCACGTCCCGTGAGGTGCTGGTTCGGCGTTGCCGTCGTGGTGGGTGTCGTCGGCGGTGAGGCCGAGCCGGCGGCGTTCGAGCTCGATGATCCGGCGTTCGGCCTGGGCCTGGGGTGCAGCGGCAGGGGCTGACACATCGATCGCGTGGGGGCTGGCGTCCTTGAGGTCGCTCATCCGGACGTACTCGTCGAACATGTGGCGCTTGGTGGTCAGGATCTCCAGCATCCGCTGGTCGACGCTGCCCTCGGCGAGGAGGCGGTGGACGTGGACCGGCCGCACCTGGCCCAGGCGATGGAGGCGGGCGACGGCCTGGTCCTCGATCGAGGGCTTCCACTGGGGCTCGGTGAGCACCACCACCGACGCCGCCTGGATGTTCAGGCCGATCCCGCCGGCCTGGATCTGGCTCACCAGGACGAGCGGCTGAGGTGAGGCCGAGAACTGGTCGACCAACGCCTGGCGCGACGTCGGGTCGAGGCGGCCGGTGAGGAGGCCGGCAACCCGCCGGTCGAGTGCCTGGTCGACGGCGCGGAGCACGTCCAGGAACGACGAGAACACGACCGTCTTCCAACCGTTGCCCGCCGCTTCGTCGACGATCTCCACCAGGCGGTGCAGCTTGGCGCTCTCCCCGGCGCCGGCGGCGTCGAACGCGGCGCGGCGCATGGCCATGAAGTTGCCGGACCGAACTGCCCGAGCGTAGGCACGGCGGTCGGCTGGCGTCGGCTCGACCCATTCGTCGTTGTCGATCCGGGGTGGCAGCTCGGCGAGGACGTCGGATTGGTTGCGGCGCAGGTAGACGTCGGCGACAGCAGCCCGGAAGGCGTCGGCGCCCACCAGCCCGGCGCCGGGCTCCATCCTGGCTGCCAGGTCCGGCCGGAGGTGGGCGACGAGGTTGCGGAACTCCTCGAGGCAGTTCTCCATCGGCGTGCCGGTGAGGAACAGCACCCGGTCGACGGCCCGGATGTGGCGCAGCGTCGCCTGGGTGCGCTGGGCGGCCGGGTTCTTCACGTAGTGCGCCTCGTCGGCCACGAGCAGCGCGACCGGCAGCCCGTCGGGGACGACGAGCGACCTCAGCGAGTCGTAGGTCACGACGCCGACGCCGCCACGGCGCACCCAGGCCTGCAGGATGCGCCGCCGGTCGTCGCCGTGGAGGCGGAACGCTGGCAGAACGCTGTGCCGCTCGATCTCGTGAGCCCAGTTGGCCAGCACGCTGGCTGGGCACACGACCAGGGAGTGGGTGGCGCCGCTGGCGTGGAGGTGACCGATGGCGGCCAGCGCCTCGATCGTCTTGCCCAGGCCCATCTCGTCGCCGAGCATCGCCCGGCCCTGAGCGAGGGCGAACCTGGCGCCGAAGGCCTGGTAGCCCCGGAGCGATACGTCCAGCAACGAGGTGTCGAGCGAGTGGGTGTCGATGCGCTCGGCGATCTCCGACGGGATGTGCCCGTGCACGGCGTCGGGGTCGCCGTCCAGCCCGGCTATGGCGACGAGGAGGCCGTTGTAGGCGACCGCCCGTTCCTGGTAGTCGTCCCAGATCGACGGGTCGATCTCCACAGCGTCGGGTCGCAGGCCGAGCGCCCGCTGCCAGCGGGGGTCGCCGTGGTCGATCCCGGAGGCGGCGACCAGACAGTGGAGCTCGCCCAACGCCTCCCTGGCCCGGCGGCGCCGCGCCGATCCGGCGAACAGCATCCGCAGGCAGCTACCGGCCAGCGACGCCGCCGGCAACAGGGTCGCGACGCGCGCGGCGAGGCCCACCAGATCGTCCCGCACCGGCTCGACCAGCTGCTCCGCCGCCTCGAGGTGTCGCAGGAAACCCAGCAGACTGGTTTGGGCGTCGGGGCGACCGTCGACGTCGAACCGGACCCGGATGGTGCGCTCGATCGCCCGGCGCAGCGCGTAGGCGGCGACGGCGATCTGGCCGGCGGTGTCCGGCCCGACACCCCCGATGACCTGGAGACGGCCCACCCTGGCACCAACCACCGACGCCACCGTGGTGTAGCCCACCGCCTCCAGCGGGCCCAGCCGCAAGGGGTCCTTGGTCGTCTCCCGCAGCCGGGAAAGCGGCAGACGTCTTAGCTCGTCCCACACGGCCTCCGCTCTCGCGGCCTCATACGCCGTGCGCGCCTCCCGTCGCCGCCCTTCCACGATGACGAGCACCGTCGCGGCGGCCATCGCGTCGCCCTCGGCCCGTCGTAGCAGCCGCCGCGCCGCCGCCCCCAACCGCACCCGCTCACGCACCCTGCGGCCGTCGTCGGTCCCTGCTGTCGTCATGGTGCCACCACCACGCCATGTCTGCCCGCTCCCCACAGCGCTCAGACCGTATCGCCCAGCCATCCGGCCTCGGTGCTAGTCGAGCTGTTGCGCGCCCCGGACCATCCACCGGTCCGGGTCCGCCAGCGGCTCGAAGCCCAGCTGCTCGTAGAGGCCCTGGGCGTCCTGGGTCGCGAGGAGGATCCGGCGCAGCCCGAGCGGTGCGAGGTGGTCGCACACCGTCCGAACCAGCCAGACGCCGAGCCCGGCGCCCCGCTCGTCCCGGTCGACGTAGACGTCGCAGAGCCAGGCGAAGGTCGCGCCATCCGTGACCACGCGCGCGTAGCCGACCTGCCGGCCGTCGGGCGCGCGCAGCCCGAAGTTCAGCGAGTGCTCCATCGCGCGGTCCACGGTCTCGCGTGTCCGGCCCATGGCCCAGTACGCATCGGTCGACAGCCACCGGTGGACCAGCTCGCGATCGATCGCGCCGAGGTCCGTGGAGATCACGTACCCGTCGTCGCGGCGGCGGGAGAACACCGAGTCGGTCACCGTCATCGGCGCGACCCTACGCGTCCCGCAGCACCGAGCTACTTGCGGGCCACGCCGCCGAGGACCGGAGTCGCCCGACCGTGGTTGGCCCGGGACCCGCCGCCCTCCGGGCGCCACTTGTCGACCTCGACCACTCCGGGCTCCACGAGCTCCAACCCCGCGAGGAACCGTCTCACGTCGGCCTCGCTGCGGAGCGCCGGCGGGTTCGTCCGGTGCATGGCCCGGTCCAGCCGCTGGGTCACCTCGGCCATGACGCCGGTCGGGGGGTCGTTGGTCATGTGCGAGATCGCCAGATAGCTGCCCGGGACGACGGCGTCGACCAGCGTCGCCACGATGCCGTGCGGATCGGCCGCGTCCGGGATCACGTGCAGCAGCCCGACGAGCACCAACGCCACCGGCTCGGTGAAGTCGAGGGTGTCGGCCGCGAGCTGCAGGATCCGCGCCGGTGTCCGGACGTCGCCCTGGACGTAGGCGGTCACCCCATCGGGAGCGCTGCTCAGCAACTGGTGGGCATGGGCCAGCACGATGGGGTCGTTGTCGACGTAGACGACGCGTGCGTCGGGGCTGACCGCCTGGGCAACCGCGTGGGTGTTGTCGGCGTTCGGTATGCCGGTACCGATGTCGAGGAACTGGCGGACGCCGGCCTCACGCGCCAGGTAGCGCACCGAACGGACGAGGAAGCCACGGTTGGCGCGGGCGTCGGCGCGCACTCCGTCGAGGCCGCCCGGATACGTGGCGAACGCGTTTTCCGCGACCGCTCGGTCGACAGCGAAGTTGTTGGTGCCGCCGAGCAGATAGTCGTATACCCGCGACGTGTGGGCGACGGTCGTGTCGATGTCGATCGCTTCACCGCCGTATGTATTGGCTGGAGCACGCTTCGGCACAAAAACGAGTATCCATCGACGTTTTTGGCATCGCAAGGCACTGGCGCCGCAGTGCAGCGATACTGGGCGTACGTGAGGCGACACTTGCCGTGCGGCGAGGAGGCGAGCGATGGGGTCGTGCGAACGGATGCTGCGGGTCGACGCGCCCGCCGACGTGGTGTGGGCATGGATGTCGCAGCCCCGCAACCTGTTCAGCGTCAACATGCTGCATGCAGAAGTGCTCACCGACGAGGACGAGTTGCGGCCCGCCGCGCTGATCACGATCGACCACGACTTCTTCGGCTTTTATCGACAGCGGCGACAAGCCAAGATCCGCGAGGTTCGGCCGTACTTCGTGGCCTTCGGCGAGCACAAGGCGCCGGAAGCCCCAGGACGCGACCCGTTCCCGCATCACCAGTCGTTCCGGGTCGTGCCGCTCGACGACGACACGTGCATCCTGGTCAACAGCATCACCGGCCGCTACGTGTTCCCGGGCTCCGCGGTCCTCGGCGAGCGGTTGTTCCGCCGCTACATGCCGTTCATCCTCGACGACGACAACCAGATGGTGGCCATCGGTTGCGGGGCCATGGAGCCAGCGAAGCTCCAGCGCCCGACAGGCCTGCTGCTCTGGCCACTGATGGCCTACGGCGGCCGGTTCGTCAA
>JBOGHK010000161.1:0-7351 GCA_050744325.1 Acidimicrobiales bacterium | reverse complement strand
CGGACCAGCGCTGCGATCCGAGGGCACCCACGACAGTGTCCTGCCAGCCGGGACAAGACCAGGTCCGGGGACCTCGATCTGGGACGTCGTCAAGGTCCACCCGGGGGCGAGATCGCTCTCGCTGTCGGCATCATCACCGCAATTCCGGCTCTGATCGGCTTCGCCTTCTGGGCCGCTGAGCAGCGTCGCAGGCCGGAGATCGAGTTCCTTTGGAAGCTATCCCTCACGGGTGCGGTCGATGACCTCGTTGTCTGGCCACCCGACCACGAGCCGGAGGTCCCAGCAGGAAGCCGTCCACTCGTCGAGGCGTCGGTCAAGAACGTCGGTGATGCGGCGACGAAGCAGGCGAAGACGAACTTCGTTGCGCCGCTGCTCACCGAGCTGACCAATGTCACGGGGAGAGAACCCCGCCCGATGCCGGTGCGGACGGTCGCCGTTGGCTGCCGAGCAGGCTCGTAGGTTTGGACGACGCAGATACCACCGCATACGGCGACAAGTGGCCCCCGCCGCGACCCGCCGTCCGTCGCGAGTGGAGGCGCATACGAGCGGAGCCTTACGGCCGCATCTGGTGCATCCGAGGCGAACGCGCAGATATCCGAGACCTCCGCGTGACGGTCAAAGCTCCCGACGACCGGTAGGCGGCTCCAGCCGATGCCAGCTCGACACGATCGGGGGACGGACCGATCGCGTACCGGGGCCGAGATCGGTACGCGATAGCGGACGGCGCGCCGTGACGACAACGGCCGCCCGAACCGCCGTCGCGCTCTGTGCCGCACGCGAGCGCGCACCCGCTGATCAGCGCCCCAAGAACGAGTCAGGACGACGGGCACCTTGCCTTGGGTCCGCCGTCAACGCCTGGGCCGAATCGTGACGCCGCCACGACGCAGGGTCTCAGGCACCGCCGGTGGAGGAGCGGCCATAGGGCGCTGTCGGTGGCCATCTGGAACTGCTCGCTGGCGGCCAGTGGGTACCCGATGAGGGCCACTACGGAATGTGGTGGACCGAAGGGAAGGTTCTTCGACGACGATGGTCACGGACCCGGCGTTCGGGGGCACGCCTGTGTCGACCTCGGCGTTGTGGCGGAGTTGCCAGGCCCGCGTGCCCCGGGGGCAGCCGACCTTCAAGCCGTGACTCGACTGGGCTGGTAACGCAGAGCGACCGCCCCCGCCCGGAACTCCTGGCGCCCCACGAGCTTCAGCTCGAGCCGCTCGCTCAGGCCGGCGAACAACGTCGGCCCGTGGCCCGCCAGGGTGGGCTGCACGACAAACTCGTACTCATCGATCAATCCCAGATCCGCCAAGGCCAGCGGGAGGGTCACGCCTCCCACGTACAGGCCTCTGCCAGGCTCCCGCTTGAGCTGCTGAACGGCTTTCCCCAGGTCACCCCGCACGAGCTCCGCGTCCCAATCGACCCGGTCCAGGGTGCCCGACACGACGTACTTCTTTGCCCCGTCGATCGTCCGGGCGAAGGGCATCATCCAATCAGCCATCCAGTCAGGCCACGTTCCCGTCGCCGGCTGCCGCCACGCTGCCTCCATCATCTCGTAGGTCACCCGGCCAAAGAGCAGGGCATCGGCTCGTTCCAGCTCGTCGGCGAAATGGCGATGCAACTCCTCGTCCGTGGGGATCACCCGGTGATCGCAGCAGCCGTCGAGGGTGATGTTGATCGAGTATCGGAGCGGTCTCATAGGTTGCTCTCCCTTGCCGTGGCGGTCTCCTTCGATCAGACGGTCGGGTCGGGCAAGAGCTCCCGTACCTCTTGCGCACAGCGGCAGGCGTCGGCGATCTTGGCAGCCCGCTCGAGCGCCTCCGCGCGTGAGGGTACGTCGACGACCGCGAACCCGCCGAGGACGTCTTTGGTTTCCGGGTACGGCCGTAGCCCAGAAGCCATACGTCGCAGCAGGCCACGGGCTGCGATAGGCGCATGACCGCGCCTGCTCGCGGCCCCACCCCCACCAAGCGTCCACGTGAGCCAACGGTGCTATTGGCGGACCTGCGTCGTTCTGCGCGGGATTAATACCGGTGCGGCGGGCGGCGGCTGGCGTCCTACGATTCGGCGGTGAGTGCCTCGCTGACTGTCCGCGCGGCTCGGGTCGAGGACGTCGCGCAGATGGCGCGCGTGAATGTGCGGTGCTGGCAGGAGACGTATCGGGGACTCATGTCGGACGCGGTGCTCGACGACCCGGGCTTCCCCGCTGCTCGGGAGCGGTTTTGGACTGACGCGTTGACCGACGAGCGCTATCGCGAGAACCGCGTGGCTGTCGTCGAGCGGGATGGCGAGGTGATCGGGATCGCCATGTCAGGCCCGCCGTTGGACGCCGCGGCGAGGTGGGCGAGGCAGCTGTATGTGCTCTATGTGCATGCAGCCGATCACGGCACGGGTGCTGGGCCGGCGCTGCTGATGGCGGTCGTCGATCCGGAGGAGTCGGCGGCGCTGTGGGTGGCCGACCCGAACCCTCGCGCACAGGCGTTCTACCGCAAGCACGGCTTCGTTGCCGACGGGACGGCCCAGGTCGAGGGCGGAGTGCGGGAGATCCGCATGGTCCGCGGCATGCAGCACAGTCGGTAGTGCATCTGCCGGCCCCGGCCGTGGCCCGTCGACCTAGGGCTTGGGGGTCTCGGTGGGCTTGTTGGCTCGGACGAAGACCGACCGGAACCCGTCGGCGACGGTGTGGCTGTCGGTGATCTCGATGTCGACGAACCCGGCCTCGGTCAGCACGTACCGGTAGCGATTGTGGGTCAGCGCGCCGGCGATGCATGCCGCCCAGGCGGCGTCGTCGGCCTGGAGCTTCTGGTCAGGTTCGTGGTCCGCGACGACATCGGCGATGGCGAGGCGTCCGCCGGGGCGCAGGACCCGGAGCGCCTCGGCGAATACGGCGTTCTTGTCGATCGACAGGTTGATGACGCAGTTCGAGACGACAACGTCGACGCTGTGGTCGGGGAGGGGGACGGCTTCGATGCGGCCTTCGAGGAACTCGACGTTGGTCAGCCCGGCGCGCTGCTGGTTGGCTCGGGCCAACTCGAGCATCTCGGTGGTCATGTCGACGCCGTAGGCCCGCCCATTGGGACCGACACGACGGGCTGATAGCAGCACGTCGATGCCGCCGCCGGAGCCGAGGTCGAGCACGTCCTGGCCGGGTTGCAGCTGGGCGAGCGCGACGGGGTTGGCGCAGCCGATGCTCCCCGCGATCGCCTCGCCGGGCAGCTCGGCCAGCTCGTCGGCGTCGTAGAGTCCTGAGCCGATCGTTGCTGTGGTGTCGCTCGCTGTGGGGCCGCAGCACTCGGTGTCGGCACCGCAGGCGTCGCTGCTCGCGACGACCCGTAGACCCGACGCGGCTCGGCGGGCGGCCGCTCCGTAGTGGGCCTTCAAGGTCTCGGCAAGTGTGTCGTCGCTCATGTCGCGGTCCTCCCTGTTGTCGCGGCCTCGTTGTGGGTGGGGTCGGTCTGCCAGGGCGCGGCGCACGCGGCGGGTGTGGGGTCGTAGCGGGGAAGCTGGCCCATCACGACCTCGGCCGCGGAGGGGAAGCACTCCAGGCACCGTTCGTTGACCCGGAACCAGCTGGTGTTCCCGCGGCGCTCCACCAGCACGAACCCGGTCTGTGCCAGCAGCTTGAGGTGGTGGGACACCGTCGACTGGCCGACGTCGACCGCGTCGACGATCTCGCCCACGCTCATTTCCCGGCGGGCCACTGCCAGCTCGTTGAGTATCAACACCCGCGTCGGGTCACCCAGTGCTCGGAACCAGCTTGCCCACACCTCGGCGGACGCCCGATCTACTCTCATCTACCATCGACGATATTCGATGATCCGTGATAGTGCAACCGATTGGCCCTGGGCCGGTTCTCGCGATCGCGCCGGGCTGCAGGTGGCCGAATTATCAGCAGCGACGTCGACCACTACTTCTGGCCGTAGGTTGCGTGTTCGGCTGACCTTGGGCCGCACCGTGCATCACGTGCCGCTCGTTGCGGAAGTGAGCAACGACGCCATTGCGAGGGCGCTGGCTTTCTTGTCGCCCTCGACTTTGAGGTCAGTGGTGCGGAGCACGTCGTCCAGGGTTCGTTTGCCCTGGACGAGCGCCGTGAGCGTCTCGCGGCTTGTGGTGATGGTCGCGTCCGGGTCCTGTGCAGTCCCGTGGCGTGCGCTGAGTGCCCTGTCGGATAATTCGAGGACGAAGACGTGGTCATCGATGTGGAGCTCGTAGGTCGCCGCCTCACCCTGGGTCCGACTGGTGTCGGACGCGGCCTTGAGGCTGAGGACGAGCGAGTCGATCCCGAGGGTGCCACGTTCTGGCAGGGGTGCTTGGGAGCCCCAGCGGCCCAGGTGGAGGATGGCTGGCTCGAGCTCTCGCCCCCAGTCTGTGAGCTCGTAGAGGTGGATGCGCGTGGGGGGTCCGAGGTTCCGACGGCGCACGACGCCGTACTGGACCAGATCCCGCAGCCGCTGGCTCACGACGTTGGGGCTGGCCCCGGCGAGGCCGTCGAGGAGGTCGCTGAACCGCTTCGGCCCGAGCAGCAGCTCCCGGACAACCAGCAACGCCCACCGCTCGCCGACGACGTCAAGGCTTCGAGCCACCCCGCACGGATCGCCGTAGGTCCGAGATGCGCTCACCGTGTCATCCTACAGAAGGACGATGACTTGTAATATAGGATTACTACTCCTATTTTAGGATTCATGCCTTCCACTCCGGATGACCCCGCCACCGCGACCGGCCTCGCACACCCGGGTCGCCCAACGCCTTCTCGCCGCTCTGACCGAGACCAGATAGCAGCGGGGTGAATCGATGTCGCTCGCAAGCCGCACAGTCGTCGTCATCGGCGGCAGCTCAGGAATCGGTGCACAGATCGCCCAGCAGACAGCGTCGCTCGGCGCCGACCTGATCATCACGGGCAGGGACCAGGCCCGCCTCACCGCCGCCGCCGAACGCATCGGCGCGCGGCGAGCAGTCAGGCTCGATGCCCACGACGACGACGCCATCGAGGCGTTCTTCGCCAACCTCGAGCCCGTCGACCACCTCGCGTCGATGGTGGGCGACTCCATGGCGGGCGGGTTCCTGACCACCACGCCCACGACCATGCGTCACGTCCTCGATTCCAAGTTCTGGGCGAACTGGACGATCGCCCGGCACGCCGCCAACACCATGAACCCAGGCGGTTCGATCACCTTCACCGCCGGCACCGGCGGCCGGCCGCACGAGATCTCCGCGAGCTATGTCGCCAACCTCGCTCTCGGCGCGCTCGTCGAGGGACTCGCCGTCGAGCTGGCGCCGGACGTCCGAGCCAACGCCATCGCACCATCCTTCATGGACACAGCCTTCTGGAAGGACGTGCCGCAAGCCGAGCTCCAAGCAACGAAGGAACAGTTCGTCACCCGCGTCCCGCTCTCGCGGCTCGGTACCGTGCCGGAGGTCGCCGAGGCCTACGTGCACCTCATGACCAACGGGTTCGTCACTGGCCAGGTGCTCGCCGTCGACGGCGGGGTGATGCTCCAGAACTGATGGAAGGCCGCCCCCCTCAGGCAATCACCGAAGCCAAGCGGCAGGCAGCCCTCGACGAACTGCTCGCCACCGAAGACTAGCGACGCCCGCGAGCCGACCCGAAGCACGGCAGCACCATCGGCCCAACCCACCCGGATCCAGCGCTTCTAAGGAGACCCTCGGCGTTCCGAGCAGCCCGCTACGGTCTGGCGAGTCCAGGACTACCGGGCGAGCGGTTGCTTCCTGGCCATGGCTGACGCCGGCGTCAGCCTCGATGGGTGGGAGAACGAGGGCCGGTGCCCGCTTACTGGTCCTAACGAATGAACTGGACCTCCGGGAAGGCCGGCGACGGGTGGTCGAGGAAGTCGGTGTCGCGGCTGCGCAGATGGAGGTCGAAGAAGGCAGCAACGTAGGCGCGCTGGGCCGCGATCGAGCGGTCGGGGTCGATGGTCCCGATCAGCGGCTCGAACGGTGCCGTCGACAAGTCGAGCGCGTCGGCGACCTGCGGCGCGAGGCTCTGGAGGTCTCCGAAGCTTCCGTGCTCGCTGCCGCGGAGCGAGATGCCGAGCTTCCAGCCCCGGTGGTTGGCCCAGAACTGAGGCCAACTGAGGTCACCGGGCACGCCAGGGGGAGCGTCGACGTGGTTGTGGCGTTGGTTGCCGACCAGCATGAACGGTCGGCGGAGCCCGTCCTGGACGGCCCGGCCGGGCGCGTATGGCCAGTCGGGGAGGCCTAGGCCATGGGCCATGGTGCCGTCGAGGTTGACCCCCGCGTCGATGCGGCCGTCGTGGTACATGGTCTCGGCGGCGGTGTAGCCACCGTAGGAGTAGCCGAGCATGCCCACGCGTGAGAGGTCCAGGTTCCGGCGCAGGCCAGTTGGTAGCCGTCGATGCTCGGCATCGGGGTTGCGGCCCCGGTCGAGCTCGGCCAGCTCGTCCAGCACGAACCGGGTGTCGGCGACGCGGACGTCGATGGCCCTGGCGAGCGTGTCCCGCAGCACGGCGAAGTCGGTGCTGAGGAACTCGGGGGTGGGTGGCACGACCCGCCCGCCAGGGAACTCGACTGGCGCCTCGTAGGTGTGGTCGAACGACACCACCAGGTAGCCACGGCTGGCGAGGTCTTCGACGAGCGCGGTGCTCATCTCGCGTGACGTGCCCCCACCGGGCGAGAACAGCACTACGGGCCAGTCGCGGCCGCGGTGGCCCCGTGCCTGGGCGACGGGGGCGCCGGTGTGGGCGTTGGCTCGGGCGTCGTGGAGGTCCACAGGGCCGAGGTCGATGTTGAGCGGGGGCTGGGCGGCCTGCACCTCGAGGTCGGCGGCCACCGGCGCGGATAACCAGCGTGCCCGGGGATAGCGGTAAGTGTGCCGTGCCGGATAGGTGACGGTCGCCATCAGCTCGCGGACGCGGTTCGGCCTCCAGGGATCCCGTCGGTCGGTGTCGACCAGGTGCAGGGTGGTGCGGCCGACGTCATAGGAGCCGGTCGGTTCGGGCGCGACCAGCCTGAACCGCCTGGCTGATCCACTGCCGTGGTCCCACCGATCCTGCGCGCACTCCGTCCGGTGGGAACACCGATCCTGGTCCCTTGCGACAGCGGGTGCGGCCAGGGGCCCGGTCAGCGTGACCACTACCACCGGCACGGTCACCAGCAAGGCTCTGAGCGGCTTGGGCATCGTCCACCTCCCAGCGTGGTCGTCCAGCAGGAGTTCGTCACGACCCGCAGCCGTGGATGAGCGCGGGTGAGCTTGCCAAGGCGAAGCGCCTCTTGATGTCAAGGGGTGTGTTGGGGCTTGATGATGGCCTGGATGTCGGGGAAGAGTTCTCGGGCGAGGTAGCGCTTGAGGCAGCGCATGATCTCGCGTTTGGAGAGGCCGTCTGCG
>JBOGHK010000160.1:0-76650 GCA_050744325.1 Acidimicrobiales bacterium | reverse complement strand
GCTGGCCTGGTTCGGTGCCAGCCGGGTCGGGCGTACGCTTGGGCGCGTGGCAGTGCGCTTCGTGATCGTCGGTGGGGGTCCAGCGGGCAACACCGCGGCGACGACCGCCGCCCGGCTGGGTGCCGAGGTCACGCTGGTCGAACGCGACCTGGTCGGTGGGGCGGCGCACCTGTGGGACTGCATCCCGTCCAAGGCCATGATCGCTACCGCGGGCGCGATGGGCTTCGTCGACCGCAGCCGGGGGATGGGGCTGACGTGCGCCACGGCGCAGCTCGACTTCGAGGCGCTGAAGACCCGCATCGACGCGATCGAGACCCGCCTCGAGTCCAACATCGTCCAGCTGCTGAACAGCCAGGGCGTGCGCATGGTCCAGGGAAGGGGCACGTTCGTCGGCCCGCACGAGATCGCCGTCGACACCGCCGACGGGCAGGTCACCCTGGAAGCCGATGCCGTGTTGGTCTCGACCGGTTCGCGGCCGCGGATCCCCGACTGGGCCGAGGTCGACGGCGAGCGGGTGCTCACCACCCGCCAGGCCTACCCACCCCCCGAGCTGCCCGAGCACCTGGTGGTGATCGGCTCGGGTGTCACGGGGGTCGAGTTCGTGCACATGTTCTCGTCGCTGGGCAGCGAGGTCAGCCTGATCGTGAGCCGCCAGCAGGTGCTTCCGCAGAAGGATCCCGAGGTCGCGGCCGCGCTCGAGGCCGAGCTGCTGGCCCGGGGCGTGCACCTGTTCAAGGGGGCGCGGGCCCAGGCGATCGACCGGCACGACAACGGCGTTATTGTGCGCTGTGACGATGGGCGGATGGTCGGTGGCAGCCACGCCCTCCTGGCCATCGGGTCGATCCCCAACGGCGACGGGCTGGGGCTCGACTCCGCAGGGGTCAAGGTCGACGACGGCGGCTACGTATCGATCGACCACCACTGCGTGACCAGCGTGCCTCACATCTACGCGGCCGGCGACGTGTCGGGAAAGCTACCGCTGTCGTCGGTGGCGGCGATGCAGGGGCGCAAGATCGCCGAGCACGCGATGGGGCTGCACACTCGCACCCATCGCCACCTCGACTACGACAAGGCGGCGTCGGCGATATTCACCGAGCCCGAGATCGCGGACGTTGGCTTGGCCGAGGCCGACGCGTTCGCCGAGGGACGCAAGATCCGGGTGACCAAGGTGCCGTTCTCGGCGTCGGCCAAGGCGCTGATCAACGACGATCCGCGGGGTTTCGTGAAGATCCTGTCCGACCCGGCGACCGGGGTCGTGCTGGGCGGGTCGATCGTCGGCGCGCACGCGGCCGAGCTGATCTCGATCATCGCCCTGGCGGTGACCAACGGGCTGCGGGTCACCGACATCGTGGACAGCCTGATGGTCCACCCGTCGTTGGCCGAAGCACTCGCGGAGGCGGCGGAGTGATGCCGTTCTGGCGTCTCTCAGCCCTCTCGGTTGAGTCCAACGACGCTAGATCGTGGCGCCGCGGCTGCGCTCGACCGTCCGGCGCTGCTCTGCTCACCATGTCGATCTGGCGGACGCCAGTCCGAGCTTGACCCCGATGATCGGGGGCGCACTCGGGGGCGCAGCGGCGTTGTTGGTCGCGGCAGGGGCGCTCAAGCTGCTGGATCCCACCCGCACGGTGGGGGCGCTCGCCGCATTGGGTTGGCCGTCGGCGCCGTGGCTGGTCCGGACGGGCGCTGCTGTCGAGCTGGGCCTCGGCGCAGCGACGCTGGTCGTGGGCGGCCCTGCGCTGCCGATGCTGGTCGCGGCCAGCTACCTGGGGTTCGCCCTGTTCGTGATGGCTGCCCTCCGGGCCGAGACGCCCATCGGCACGTGCGGATGCTTCGGCCAGCTCGACACGCCGCCCCGGCCCGCGCATGTCGTCGTGGACGGGATCCTGGCCATCGTCGCCGTCCTCGCTGCCGCGACCGACGCGCCAGCCCTCGTGGACGCCTCGTGGCTCGGGTGGCTCACCGCCGTGGCGGGCGCCCTCGCCGGGTGGGGCCTCTTCCGTTCTGCCCGCGCTCAGAGCGTCATTCGGGGTTGAGCGCGGGTATAACAGCACGTTTGCGAGCGACGTAGAGCTCACGGAGCTGCTCACCTGTCGTTCGGCGGCGTTTCGTGACGTCGTCGTAGGTGACCTCGACGATGTCCCACCCGAGTTGCTTGAGCATTCGGCGGCGGAACCGGTCCCACTCGTGCGACTGCTTGCCGCTGTGCCACGCGAGGCTGTCGCACTCAACCGCCCAGAGGATCGCAGGCCACGCCAGGTCGAGATAGGCAGAGAACGCGCCGTCGCGTACATGGTGCTGGAGCACAGGCTCGGGTAGCCCAACCGAGCACACAAGCCGCATGGTCACCGTCTCGAACCCGCTCTGGGCAAACGTCCCGCGGCCCAGCCGTTCATTCAGCATGGCCCGCATCATTCGCGTTCCCTTCCGGCCGCGGCTAGCGAGCTCAAGGAATCGGGCCACGATGGCATCGAGCATCCCCGGCCAGCGTCGGCACGCGTCGTCGAGCGCTTGGCCGACGGCGAAGGGAGGTGCCACAGCGGGCAGGTCGAGGATTGTTCGTTGGATGGATGTGCACGGGATGCCGTCTACCTCGGCCATGTCGACGCCGCGGAAGCGTCGCGTTTCGTGAACGATCCAGTCGGCCCGCGTTCGCCACCGACCGTGTGGCACGAGAACCTCGACCTGACGGCGCTCGAACCCCTTGAGACACTGCAGCGCGGCAGCCGTGCGGTGAGACGCCCAGCCCTCGGTCGAGAGCGCTGCAATGCTCGCGCGCTGGTGCCATGTGTCCGGCGACCCGGAGACGACGTAGACCTGCGGGGCCGGTTGAAGAAGGCGACCGGACCGGTGCCAGGTCGCGAGTGACCTCGCCGGGATCCCCAGGTCGAGTGCGGCGCGGAAGCCGATCGTCGCATGGTGTTTCCGTGCATGGCACGTCAGGGCTTGCCATGAGTTCATTGCACTCAAAATGACTGAAAGTGCTCTAGTTCCGCAAGGCGAGCAGAGGTGAACCGGTTTGCCCGCGCTGGTGGCTCGATCAAGCCCTGAGCGCGGGCAGAACGAATTGGGTCATCCACCGACGGGAGGGCGCCGAACCAAGGGCATCGGTCCGCACCGCATCCCCCACTCCCCTTGGAGGAATCCATGAACCGCATCCACCGTCTGGTTGCCACGACGATCGCTGCGCTGGTGCTGCTGGGCACCGCGGACGTCGCGGCAGCGGACCATCGTGACGACCGAGACCGAGACCGAGGCCGCGACAGAGACCGTGGTCGCAACGAGGTCACCGTCTACGGGCTCACCGCGAGCGAGCACATCCTGACCTTCTCGCTCGACGACCCCGACGACATCGACCGCAGCGTCGAGATCCGTGGCCTCGATGCCAGCGAGCGGATCGTCGGGTTCGACCGCCGGCCGGCCAACGACACCTTCTACCTCGTCACCCGGGACCGCAGCGGCGTCAGCCTCTACACGGTCAACCCGCGGACGGGCCGCACGCAGTACGTCGCCGACCTGGTGTCGGCCCCGACGGCGACCAGCCCCAACCGCAGGCCGGTGCGCCTGGACGGCGACGAGTTCGGCTTCGACTTCAACCCCGCCGCCGATGCGCTGCGCATCGTCAGCGACACAGGGCAGAACATGCGTGTCATCCCCTCGGCTCGCACCGCCCCGGACGGCACCGCCCTCCGGCCCGGTGACACCTTCGCCGACGGCAGGCTCAACCGCAACGGCCGGACCGTGCGCGGCGTCACCGGTGCTGCGTACGCCAACAACGACAACGACCCCGCCACGGCGACCACTCTGTTCGACATCGACGCCAGGCGTGACGAGCTGTCGGTCCAGAACCCACCCAACGACGGGACGCTGACCAACACCGTGCCGCTGGGCCGGGAGACGGGCTCGCGGGTCGGTTTCGACATCCGGACGACCTCCCGTGGTGACCTGGCGGTCGCTTCGCTGGGCCATCGTGACGGCCGGAACTCCCGCACCCGCCTCGTCGTGGTCGACCTGGCCACCGGCGACGTGGACAGCCAGGGCCAGATCCGGGGCGTCGCACTGCGCGACATCGCCCTCGCCCGCTAGTCCCTTCCGTTCCTGCCCGCTCTCAGGCCGCAGTCCGAGGCCGAGCGCGGGCAGAACGGCGCGACTGGACACCGGCTCGGATGGCGACGATCATGCCTGTCGCCCGCGGGCAGCGACCATGCCCCGCGGCTGGCAACGCAAAGGAGGTGCACTGTGATCGAGACCGCGTCAACCGCCGTGCCCTCCGCCGTCGCCTCCTCCTGATCGAGTTCTCGGGGCGACCAAGGGCACGCCGAACTGCCTTTGTCGAAGTCCACGTCCAGGAGTGCTCATGTCCAGCCGTATCCGGCACATCACCATCGATTGTCGCGACCCTTATCCCATCGCCCAGTTCTGGGCGGCCGTGCTCGGCTATGCCGACGAACCCGACAACCCCAATGCTCCAGACGATCCCGAAGCGTTGATCGTCGACCCGACGGGCCGGCATCCCGGCCTGCTGTTCATCCCGGTCCCGGAACCGAAGACCGTCAAGAACCGGGTCCACCTCGACCTGCAGCCGATCACGGCGTCACGTGACGTGACGGTCGAGCAGGTCCTGGCCCTCGGCGCCGCTCTGGTTGCGGACCACCGTCGGCCAGACGGGACGGGCTGGGCCGTACTGGCCGACCCCGAAGGCAACGAGTTCTGCGTCGAACGGTCGGCCGCTGAGCGAGCAGCGACCAGCGGGCCGGCCGGTGCGGCCCGGACCAGCGCGGCGGCCGAGCGGCCCTTCCCGGCTATCCACACCGCCGACGAGCGCACCATGTTGACCGGGATGCTCGAGTG
The DNA here is from genome assembly GCA_050744325.1 of Acidimicrobiales bacterium. Classification (GTDB taxonomy): domain Bacteria; phylum Actinomycetota; class Acidimicrobiia; order Acidimicrobiales; family VFJN01; genus DASXTK01. The sequence continues at coordinate 71,802 of JBOGHK010000160.1, read as the reverse complement.
GTACCGCGACGGCGTGGTCGCCAAGGTCGCTGGGCTCGGCGACCGGGATGCCCGCCGGCGCCTCGTCGGGTCGGACACCACGGCCGTCGGGCTGGTCAAGCACCTCGCCCTCGTCGAGGACTCGTGGTTCCACCAACGCTTCTCCGGTCGCCCTGCGCCGGAGCCCTGGGCGTCCGCGCCGTGGGCAGACGACCCCGACTGGGAGTTCCACTCGGCCCTCGAAGACCCTCTGGCCGACGTCGTGGCGCTCTACCAGGCGGCTTGCGAGCGGAGCCGCGCCAGCTGCGCCGACGCCGAGCTCGACGCCGCGAGCCAGGACGACCGGCGCCCCTTCACGCTGCGCTATGCCCTGCTGCATCTGGTCGAGGAGACCGCCCGGCACGTCGGCCACCTCGACATCCTGCGCGAGCTGACCGACGGCACCGTCGGCGAGTAGCCGCTTCTGGTCGCGCTGGATGCGTCATCACGCATCCAGCGCGACCAGTTCGCTCTACCCGATCACGACGACGACGTCGCCGGAGCCCACCGATTGGCCGGCCTCCACCTTGACGTCCTTGACGGTGCCGGAGCGGTCGGTGGCGATGTTGTTCTCCATCTTCATCGCCTCGAGGACACAGACGGTCTGGCCCGCCTCGACCTCCTCGCCGGGCTGGACCAGCACCTTGACGATCGTGCCCTGCATCGGGACGGTCACTTCGCCGCTACCCGGGTTCGCCGCCCGGCTCGCACCCTGACGGCGGGCGCGTGCCGGGGCGACCCGGGCCCCACCCGCAGCCGGCGCCGCCGACTCGGGAACCCACAGGCTCACCGAGTAGCGCCGTCCGTTGACCTCGACGTCCACGTCCCGCCGGACCTTGGGCTCGGGTTCGGCCTGATCAGCCTCGGCCCCCGTCGGCGCCTCCGGCCCGCGTGCATCGGACAGGTCGAGCCGCTCCTCGACCCACTTCGTGGAATGCTCGGCGGCGGTGAAGTCCGGGTGGCGGAGGATCGCCAGGTCGGCGGGGATCGTGGTGGCGATGCCGCTGACCTGGAACTCCTCCAACGCCCGCAGGGCACGGGAGATCGCGGTCGGCCGGTCGATGCCCCACACCACCAGCTTGCCGACCAGGTTGTCGTAGAACTGGCTCACCTCGTCGCCGGCCTCGTAGCCGCCGTCCCAGCGGACACCGAATCCCTGGGGTACCCGCAGCGTCACCAGCGGGCCGGGGGAGGGCAGGAACGACCCACCGGCGGGATCCTCAGCGTTGACCCGCACCTCGATCGCGTGACCCCGTCGCACGATGTCGGGCTGGCCGAAGCTGAGCGGCTCGCCGGACGCGACCCGGATCTGCTCGGCCACCAGGTCGAGCCCGGTCACCAGCTCGGTCACCGGATGCTCGACCTGGAGCCGGGTGTTCATCTCGAGGAAGTAGAAGTCGCCATCCTGGTAGAGGAACTCGACGGTGCCGGCGTTCACGTAGCCGCACGCCTTGGCCACCTTGACCGCGGCCTCGCCCATCGCCTGTCGGGCGTCGTCGGGGAACAGCGGTGCCGGGCTCTCCTCGATCAGCTTCTGGTGGCGCCGCTGGGCCGAACAGTCGCGCTCGCCGATCCACACCGTGTTGCCGTGGGTGTCGGCGAAGACCTGCATCTCCACGTGGCGGGGCCAGGTTAGGTAGCGCTCGACGTAGCACTCGCTGCGCCCGAAGCCCTTGAGCGCCTCGGATTGGGCGGACTCGAACGCGGCCGCGGCTTCGTCGGCGGTGCGGACCACCCGCATGCCCCGCCCGCCGCCTCCGTATGCCGCCTTGATGGCCACCGGCCAGCCGTGCTCGTTGCCGAACGCCACCACATCGTCGGCGGTGGTCAGGAACTCGGTGGTGCCGGGGACACCGGCGACGCCTGCCTCCTGCGCCGCGATCCGCGACGAGACCTTGTCGCCCATGATCTCGATGGCTTCGGGTGGAGGGCCGACGAAGGCGACGCCCTGAGCGGTGATCGACCGGGCGAAGTCGGTGTTCTCCGAGAAGAACCCGTAGCCGGGATGGACGCCGTCGGCGCCGGACCGATCGACAACCTCCAGGATCTTGTCGGTGCTGAGGTAGCTCTCCGCCGCCGTCTGACCGCCCAGCGCGTACGCCTCGTCGGCCAGCCGGACGTGCAGGCTGTCGCGGTCCAGGTCCGAGTAGACGGCGACCGACGTGATGCCCAACTCTCGGCACGCACGGATGACCCGGACGGCGATCTCGCCCCGGTTGGCGATCAGGATCTTGGAGAGCACGCCCTATGTTTACGGGCGTGCCCGCCGATCGTGCCAGTGACGGGGCCGAATTCGTCCGCCGGCAGCTGGCCGGCGGCCGCTTCCGCGACGTGCGGTGGGTGGCCGAGACCGGGTCGACGAACAGTGACGCCATGACTCTGGCCCGTGACGGCGCGGGGGAGGGAACGGTCGTCGTCGCCGACCACCAGCACGCGGGGCGGGGTCGCCAGGGGCGGGCGTGGCTGGCGCCGCCAGGGTCGTCGCTGCTGGTCTCGGTCCTGCTCCGGCCCTCGGCCGCGGTGGTGGGCACGACGGCGATGGCAGCCGGGGTGGCGATGGCCGACGCCGTGGAGCACGTGACGGGGTGCCAACCTCGGCTCAAGTGGCCCAACGACCTGGTGATGGTGGGCGACGCCGGGGATCAGGACCGGAAGCTGGCCGGACTGCTCGCCGAGGCCGACTGGCCGCCCGGCACCACCGACTCCGGCGGTTGGCGGAACCCGGCTTCCCACGAGCGGCTCGCCGTGGTGGTCGGTGCGGGCGTCAATGTGAACTGGCCCGCCGGTCTGCCTGACGAGCTGGCGGACACCGCTGTGGCGTTGAACCATCTGGTCGGCCACGGCGTCGACCGGGCGGGCCTGCTGGTGGCCTTCCTGCATCGGCTGGACGACGTCTACGGACAGATGGTGCGCGAGCGCTCCGCGGCCGCGGTGCTGGACGGCTGGCGGCAACGCTCGGCCACCCTGGGCCGCCGGGTGCGAGTCGACCTCGGCGCCGACGACGTCGAGGGGACGGCGGTCGACGTGACGGACCAGGGCCACCTGGTGGTCGAGACCGGGGAGGGCGAGCGCCGGACTCTGGCCGTGGGCGACGTCGTCCACCTGCGCCCGCTGCCGCGCTGACGGCGTCGCCGTCCACCCCCAGCGACTGTCGGCGGTCCTTTGGCGAGTCGGCCGCTCCCCCGGAACGTCGGACACCGCCGGACTGCCACGGGCTCATCCTCCGACAGGCATGCGGCAGCCGGGTGCCGCCCGTCAGGGTCGAACGGTCACGGGTCGAGGTCGCGGGCCTGGAGGTCGGCGATCGCCGCTCTCGCCTGCTTGGCCACCGGGCCGTCCGCTCCCGGCAGTGCCCGGCCGTCGAGCGTGCGCAGGGGCTGGACGTCGCGGGTCGAGGAGGTCAGCAGCACCTCCTCGGCGTCGGCCAGCGCGTCCAGCGGTAGGTGCTCCTCGTCGGCCTCCTCGAGGACCTCGAGCACCAGCGCCCGGGTCACCCCCGCGAGGCATCCGGCGAGCAACGGAGGCGTGATAAGTCGCCCGCCGATCACCACGAACACGTTGGTGCCCGTGCCCTCGCACAGGTTCCCGGCCAGGTTTCCGAAGATGGCCTCGGTGGCACCGACCTTGTGGGCCTCGGCCAGTGCCACGACGTTCTCGGCGTAGGAGGTCGTCTTCATCCCGGCGATCGGCGAGCGCTCGTTGCGGGGCCACGGCACGGTGATCGCCGTCGTGTCGGCCTCCCACGGGTCGAGGGGGCTGACCGCGATCACCAGCGTGGGGTCCACACTGGCGCGACCCGAGCCGAGCGGAGCGACGCCGCCGGTCAGCGTGATCCGGATCCGGCCTGCGACGGGGCCCGCGGCCACGAGGGTCTCGCCGATCGCAGCCCGCAGCCGCTGGTCGCTCAACGGGACCTCGAGCCCGAGCCCGGTTGCCGAGCGGCGCAGGCGCTCGAGGTGACGGCGCAGCGCGAACGGCTGCCCACCGATGGCCTTCATCGTCTCGAACACGCCGTCGCCCACCGTGAGCCCGTGATCGAAGACCGACACCACCGCGTCACGGGGCTCGACCACTGCACCGTCCATCCACACCGCTCGGCCGGTCTCTCCCGCGTGCGCCGTCATGGCCGGCCATCCTGCCGCGCCCGGCCGGCGGTGTCGATCACCAGTTCTGTCGGTGTCGAGGCTGTTAGGTGACCATTTGGTCACCTATCCTGGATGCGTGACCGACGACGACCTGGTGTTCAAGGCGCTTGCCGACCCGACACGTCGTTTCCTGCTCGACCGGCTGTTCCAGCAGGACGGTCGGACCTTGACCGATCTCGAGTCCGAGCGGGAGATGACCCGCTTCGGGGTCATGAAGCACCTGCGCCTGCTCGAAGCAGCAGGTCTCGTCATCACGCGCAAGGCGGGCCGGGAGAAGCTGCACTACCTCAACCCGGTGCCGATCCTGCTGATCCACGACCGGTGGATCGACAAGTACACCGAGCGCCGTGCGTCGGCGCTCACCGACCTCAAGCGTGAACTGGAGAAGGGGGCATGATCATGACCGAGACCTCGACGACGACCCAGGTGTACCGGGTCTACATCAAGACCACCGCGCGGGCGATCTTCGACGCCATCACCCAATCGGAGTGGACCGAGCGCTACGGCTACACCGGGCTGGTCGACTACGACCTGCAGCCGGGCAAGCCCTACGTCGTGCGGCCCTCCGAGCCGTTCAAGGCGGCAGGAGAGGCCAGCGGCTACGACATCCCGGACGTCGTCGTCGACGGCGAGGTGGTCGAAGTCGACCCGCCGCACAAGCTGGTGGTCACCTTCCGGATGCTGATGGACGCCGACATGGCTGCCGAGGGCTTCACCCGCCTCACCTACGAGATCAAGGAGACCCAGGAAGGGGTCTGCTCGCTCACCCTGACCCACGAGCTCGACGGCGCTCCCCGCCTGGCGGCTCTGGTGCGCGGCGACGGCGAGGACCAGGGTGCCGGTGGCGGCCACGCGTGGGTGCTCAGCGAGCTCAAGACGCTGCTCGAGACCGGCACAGCGTTCGAGGGATGACCGTACGTGGGTCAGGCCGAGGCCACGGCCAGCAGCTTGCGGGCCTTGAGCTCGGTCTCGTCCCACTCGCCGTCGGGGGTGGAGTCCCAGGTGATGCCGCCCCCGGTCCCGAGGTGGAGCCTTCCGTCGTCGACCCAGAAGGTGCGGATGGCCACGTTGAGGTCGCCCCGCTCCCGATCGGCGTCGACCCAACCGACCGCACCGCAGTAGACACCCCGGTGGACGGGCTCCAGCGCGGCGATCATGTCGAGCGCCGCGATCTTCGGTGCGCCGGTGACGGACCCCGGCGGAAACGTGGCGCCGATCAGCTCGGGCCAGCCGACCCCCGGTCGGAGGCGACCGGTCACCGTCGACACCAGGTGCACCAGTCCGGGATGGTGCTCGACCGCGCAGAGCGCCGGCACCTCCACGGAGCCCCAGTCACACACCCGGCCCAGGTCGTTGCGCACCAGGTCGACGATCATGACGTTCTCGGCCCGGTCCTTGGGGAGGAACGCCGACGGTGACGCCGCGGTGCCCTTGATCGGCGACGAGACGACGCGGCGGCCCTCACGCCGCAGGAAGCGCTCCGGCGACGCCGAGGCCACATGGCACTCCGCCGTCGCGGATCGCCCACCGACCCGGCCCACCGACGGCAGCCGGACCACGGCGGCATAGGGCGCCGGGTTGCCCGCCCCCAAAGCGGCACCGAGCGCGGCGACGTCGACCGACCCGTCGCGAGGGATCGGCGCCGAGAGCCGACGGGTGAGGTTCACCTGGTACACGTCGCCGGCGCCGATCGCCGCCCGGATGGCATCGACGCCAGCACAGAAACCGTCACGGCTCAGGGAGGAGCGCCACTGTGCCCGCGGCACTCCCTTCCACACGGGTCCCGGCCACGGCCGAGCGGTGCGCGCCCGGGCGAAGCGGGCGCAGATCGGCGGACCGTCGAACGGCACCACCACCGCCCACTGCCCAGTGCCGTCCAGGGCGGCCAGGTCGCTGGTCACGTCCACCAGGTCGGTCAGCAACCGTCCGCCGACCACCGCCAGTGGCGCCAGCTCCATCGGGCCGAGGCTAAGCCGGACGGCATGGTCGCCCAAGTCCGTTCGAATCACGTGAGCTCGTCGCTCGGCAGGCTCGCCGAGGCAGCTCTCCGACGGCCCCCATCTTGAGCCGGGTGTCGAGTCGATACTCGGGGAGGCACCTACGATTCGAGGCGTGCACGTCGAGTTCACCGAGGAACAGGAAGCTCTGCGCAAGGTGGTCCGCGAGTTCGCGGAGGCCGAGATCGCTCCTCACCTCGTCGCCTGGGACGTCGACCACACGTTCCCCGTGGAGGTCGTCCAGCAGATGGGTGAGTTGGGCCTGTTCGGCATCCCGTTCCCCGAGGCGTACGGCGGCGGTGGGTCCGACCTCACCACGATGTGCGTCGCCATCGAAGAGATCGCCCGGGTCGACCAGTCGCTCGCGGTCACGCTCGAGGCCGACGTCGGTCTGGGCGCCGGGCCGATCTACCGGTTCGGCACCGAGGAGCAGCGCCAGGAGTGGCTGCCCGACCTCGTCGCCGGGCGCACACTGGCGGGCTTCGGCCTCACCGAGCCCGATGCCGGCAGCGACGCCGGCGGCACGCGCACCCGGGCCACGCTCGACGTGGCGGCCGGCGAGTGGGTCATCGAGGGCGAGAAGGCGTTCATCACCAACTCGGGCACGCCGATCACTTCCCTGGTCACGGTCACCGCACGCACCGATGCCCGCGGAGCGGGGGGAACCGGTGAGCAGCGCGTCGGGACGGCCGACCGGCCCGAGATCTCCACGATCATCGTGCCGGCCGGCACCCCCGGCTTCGACGTGCAGCCCGCGTACCGCAAGATGGGCTGGCACATCTCCGACACCCACGGGCTGACCTTGGCGGGCTGTCGGGTGCCCGAGGCCAACCTGCTGGGCGCGCCCGGCCGTGGATTCGCCCAGTTCCTCGAGATGCTCGACGACGGACGGGTCGCCATCGCCGCCCTCGCGGTCGGGGTGATCCGGTGCTGCCTGGAAGAGTCCGTGCGCTACGCGAACGACCGCCATGCGTTCGGACGGCCGATCGGGGTCAACCAGGCGGTGTCCTTCGCGTGCGCCGACCTCGCAGTGATGGCCGACAGCGCCACTCTGCTCACCTATCAGGCGGCCTGGCTGCGTGACACCGGCCGCCCGTTCAAGCAGGCTGCGGCTGCCGCGAAGCTGTACGCCACCGAAGCCGCCGTCACCGCGACCCGTATGGCCACCCAGATATTCGGGGGATACGGGTTCATGGACGAGACACCCGTGGCCCGTCACTACCGCGACGCCAAGGTTCTCGAGATCGGCGAGGGCACCAGTGAGGTACAGCGGATGGTGATCGCCCGGGAGCTGGGGCTGCCCGCACAGTGACACGCCACCTCGCCAGGTCGGCGACCACCGATGCGCGCCGACGGCGCCGGAAGCCCCGCCGCAGCTGGGGGCAGCGGGCCGCTCTCTTCGGGGGCGCGGCCAGCGCGCTGGTGCTGGCCGGCAGCGCGGCCGGCCTCGGCTATCTGTACCGCAAGCTCGAGCGCATCCCCCGCATCGAGCTCAGCGGGTCGCTCGACGAGGTCGCCGACGGCGGCGCTCCACAGAACTACCTGATCGTCGGCATCGACAACGACGAGGGGGTCCCCGAGGACGACCCGATCCGCAACCAGCGCGACGGTGAGCAGAACACCGACACGATCATGGTGGTCCGGATCGATCCCTCCTCCGAGGAGGCCTCGATCCTGTCGTTCCCGCGCGACCTGTGGGTGCCGTATCCCGACGGCAGCAATCACCGGATCAACCAGGCCTACGTTCGGGGCGGACGACATCCCGACCTGCTCATCGAGATCCTCAACGACTACTTCGGCATCCCGATCCACCACTACGTGCAGGTGGACTTCGCCGGCTTCTACCAGCTGGTCGATGCTATCGGCGGGGTGCCCGTGTACTTCCCCTACCCGGCCCGCGACGAGCACTCGGGCCTCGCGGTGTTCGACACCGGCTGTGTCACCCTGGATCGCACCCAGGCCATCAGCTACGTCCGGTCGCGGTTCTACGAGGAGCTCCGGCCCGACGTGGACGACCCCAGCGACACCGACTGGGTGTCCGACGGGCTCAGCGACATCGGCCGCATCCAACGCCAACAGGACTTCATCCGCCGCGCGCTCGAGCGGGCCTTCAGCGTCGGTGCCCGCAACCCCGGCACGCTCAACCGGTTGCTCGACGTGGCCGTCGAGAGCGTGACCATCGACGACGAGCTCACACCGGGCGCGATCTTCGACCTCGGCCGGCGGTTCCAGGCGTTCGAGACGGAGGCGCTCGAGAACTTCACCGTGCCGACCGTCGGCGACCGCGTCGGGGCAGCGCAGATCCTGCGGATGGTCGAGTCGGAGGCCGAGCCGATCCTGGCCCGCTTCCGCAACCCCGGCGCCGACGAGGACGTGTCGGACGACGAGAGCGACGGTGACGACTCGGGGGACGCGCCCGACATCGCGCCCGAGTCGGTGCGCCTCGCCGTCCTCAACGGAACCGGCGCGCCCGGTCAGGCGACCGAGACCGCCGATGCGCTTGCCGCCGCGGGCTTCAGTGTCATCGGCCGACGTGACGCGGACGGCGACGACCTTGGCCAGCCCCGCACGATCATCCGCTACCCCGCGGGCACCCGCGACCAGGCCGAGCTCGTCGCCCTGTGGCTGGAAGCCGACGCCGAGCTGGTCGAGTTGGGTGCCGACGTGTCGGCCGAGGAGGCCGCCGCCAGCATCGAGGTGATCACCGGGGCCGACTGGGCAGGGGTGCGCAGCGAGCCCCGGTCGGAGTCGTCGAGCGACGCCACCGACGCGACCGCCGCCGACCCGCCCGACACGACCGACGACTCGACGCCACCCGCCGAGCCCCCGTCCTCGACGACGACGACCACACCGCTGCCGGCCTGCTGACCGGCGGACGCGGCACACGGCGCCGGGGAACGACCGGTGCGGGCCACTGAACGATCGGGCCCGATCTGCACTTCGCGCCGCGCGGTGGTCTCGGGCTGTGGCGGACCCTGCAAGACTCCAGGGGGTGAAGGGCCTCATCCCGTCTGGTGGTGCTGGCACGCGCCTGCGACCCATTACCCACACCAGTGCCAAGCAGCTGGTCCCGATCGCCAACAAGCCGATCCTCTTCTACGGCATCGAGGACATGGTGGCGGCCGGCATCAAGGAGATCGGCATCATCGTCGGCCCGACCGCGGACGAGGTCATCGAAGCCGTGGGCGACGGCTCGCGCTGGGACGTCCGCATCACCTACATCCGCCAGGCCGAACCGTTGGGCCTTGCCCACTGCGTGCTGATCGCCGAGGAGTTCCTCGGCGTCGACGACTTCGTGATGTACCTCGGCGACAACATGCTCCAGCAGGGGTTGACCGGGTTCACCAAGAGATTCGAGGCCGACCAGGCGCGCTCGGCCCTTCCCCGTCTGGGTGAGGAGGGCGTGGTCGCGCCCGCCGCGCAGATCCTGCTGGCCCGGGTCGACGACCCCCGCCAGTTCGGTGTCGCCGACCTGGGGGTGGACGGCGAGGTCGTGCGGCTGGTCGAGAAGCCGACCGATCCCCCGAGCGACCTGGCGCTGGTGGGTGTCTACCTGTTCGACCGGCACATCCACGAGGCGGTCCGGGCCATCCAACCGTCCTGGCGTGGCGAGCTCGAGATCACCGACGCCATCCAGTGGCTCATCGACCACGGCCATCGGGTGAACCACGACGTGCTGGAGGGCTGGTGGATCGACACCGGCAAGAAGGACCCGTTGCTCCGCTGCAACCGGCTGGTGCTCGAGACCATCGAGCCGAGCATCCGGGGCTCGGTCGACGGCAAGTCTGCCGTGGAGGGCCGCGTCGTGATCGAGGAGGGCGCCGAGGTGGTGAACAGCCGGATCCTCGGCCCGGCGATCATCGGCGAGCGCACCAAGGTCACCAACAGCTACGTGGGCCCGTTCAGCTCGATCGCGGCGGACTGCGAGATCGCCGACGCCGAGCTCGAGCACTCGGTGGTGTTGCAGCGGTCCAAGATCGTCGACGTCCCCCGGATGACCGACAGCCTGATCGGTCGCGAGGTCGAGGTCAGCCGGTCGGACATGCGCCCGCGCGCGCTGCGGTTGATGCTCGGCGACCACTCCGTGGTCGAACTGCACTAGAGGAGACAAGAGCATGGCCAAGATCGTGGCCTCCCCGATGATCGACGGGGTGTACGTGGTCGAGCCCGACATCCACGGCGACTCCCGTGGCATCTTCATCGAGACCTACCGCCGGCAATGGGTGCACGCCGGGCGCGAGATGATCCAGGGCAACCGGGGCGACCGGCGGTCCGGCGCGATCGTCGGGCTCCACTACCACCTCCACCAGGCCGACTACTGGTACGTCCCGTTCGGCCGAGCGCGCGTCGTGCTGCACGACCTGCGCGAGGGCTCGCCGACCGACGGTGCGACGCTCACCGTCGACCTGGGCAGCGAGCCCGGCACGCCGGGGGTCGACCACGACCACCGCGGCGTCTACATCCCGCCCGGGGTGGCCCACGGCTTCGCCGCCCACACCGACATGACCATCACGTATCTGGTCGACGGCTACTACAACCCGGCCGACGAGCTCGGCGTCGCATGGGACGACCCCGACGTGGGCGCAGACTGGGGTGTCGCCGATCCCGTCCTGTCCGACCGCGACAGAGCCAACCCCCGTCGTGCGGACATCCCGGCGAACCGTCGTCCGTACGCGGCGCTCCGCACGTGACCCCGCCCGCCATCCGCACCTGAGAGGTAACGACCAGCCATGAAGCAGTTCGTCACCGGCGGCGCAGGGTTCATCGGCTCGAACTACGTCCGATGGGTCCTGGCGCATACCGACGACGAGGTCACGGTGTACGACGCCCTCACCTACGCCGGGAACCTGTCCACGCTCCGCGACGTCGACGACGACCCCCGCTACCAGTTCGTGAAGGGCAACATCTGCGACCCAGGCGTCCTCGAGGACGCGATGGCGGGCCACGATGCGGTGGTGCACTTCGCGGCCGAGAGCCATGTCGACCGGTCGATCGCCGGGCCCGACGACTTCGTCGTCACCAACTGCTTCGGCACCAACGTGCTCATGGACACCGCCCGCCGGCTGGAGATCCCGCGGGTGGTCCACATCGGCACCGACGAGGTGTACGGCTCGGTCGAGGTGGGCTCGTCGCTCGAGACCGACGCCCTGGAGCCCCGCTCGCCGTACTCGGCGTCGAAGGCCGGGTCCGACCTGATCGCCCTGTCCTACCACCACACCTACGGGCTGCCGGTGGTGGTGACCCGCTGCACCAACAACTTCGGGCCGTACCAGTACCCGGAGAAGGCGATCCCGCTCTTCACCACCAACCTGATCGACCGCACGCCCCTTCCGCTGTACGGGGACGGGCTGAACCAGCGCGACTGGCTCTACGTCGACGACCACTGCGCCGGCGTGCACCTGGTGCTCGAGCGGGGCACGCCGGGCGAGGTCTACAACATCGGCGCCGGCAACGAGACCCCGAACCGGGTGCTGGTCGACAAGCTGCTGGCGCTGTTTGGCGTCGGCGACGAGATGGTCGACTACGTAACCGACCGGCTGGGCCACGACCGCCGCTACTCGGTCGACATCGTCAAGGTCACCGAGCTGGGATGGCGCAAGCAGCGGACGCTGGACGAGGCGCTCGACCAGACCGTGGCCTGGTACCGGGCCAACGAGTGGTGGTGGCGACCGCTCAAGGAGCGGCGGTGAGCTCGCCCCCGCCGGCTGGCCTCGGCGTGAGTCGGAGCGTCCGATGAGGGTCCTGGTGCGGGTGCTCGTCGGCGACCTGGGTGGCCTCGGCGTGCGTCGGAACGTCGGGTGAGGGTCCTGGTCACCGGGGCGGGTGGCCAGCTGGGACACGACGTCGTCCTGGCCTGCGAGGCCGCGGGCGACGAGGTCGTCGCGGCGGACCATGGTCGGCTCGACGTCGGCGACCGGGCCCAGGTCGACCAGGCGGTCGGCGGGGCGCGGCCCGACGTCGTGGTCCACGCCGGGGCGTGGACTGCGGTCGATGCCTGCGAGGGCGATCCCGACCGGGCCTACCGGGTGAACGCGCTCGGAACGCGCTGGGTCGCCGACGCGTGCCGCCGGGCCGGCGCCTACCTCTGCTACGTGTCCACCGACTACGTGTTCGACGGCACCAAGGACGGTCCCTACGTCGAGTGGGACCGGGCCAACCCCCGGTCGGCCTACGGCCGGTCGAAGTGGGGCGGCGAGCTCGAGGCCAGGGCGGCCCCTGGCGCCAGCGTGGTGCGCACCTCGTGGGTGTGTGGCGAGCACGGGAACAACATGGTGAAGACCGTCCTGGCGCTGGCTGACCGGCCCCAGCTCGCCTTCGTCGACGACCAGCGGGGCTGTCCCAGCTTCACCGCCGACCTGGCGGTCGCGATCCGGCGGCTGGCAGCCGATCGGTTGCCTGGGGTGTTCCACGTGACCAACCAGGGGTCGGTCAGCTGGTACGAGTTCGTGCGCGAGATCCTCGAGGTCGCAGGCCACGACCCCGACATCGTCAAGCCGATCACGACGGCCGAGCTCGATCCGCCCCGCCCCGCCCCGCGGCCGGCGAACTCGGTGCTCGACAATGCCGCACTGCGCCTGGCGGGCCTCCCGCTGCTCCCGCTCTACCACGAGAGCCTGGAGCGCCTCGTCGCCTGCCTCACGCGCTAGCGGGGCGACGCCCCCGCTGTACACAGACCGATCGCGCCCGATCGCGCTCGGTCGCCGGCGCGGCAGCGCGGCTCTAGCCGAGCAGGCGCAGGCGCCGGGCCAGGTCGCTGACCAGGTGCTGTTCGGGGTCGAGGCGGTTGCGGATGGCCCGCCACTCGTCGAGCCGGGGGTACATCACCGGCACCAGGTCGGGATGGAGGCAGCTGTCCTTGGACAGGTAGATGCGTCCGCCGACATCTGCGACAACCCGGTCGAGGCCGTTGAGCATGCGCCCGAGCTCGGCGTCGCCCGCCGGCATGTCGAGGTTCACGGTCCAGCCCGGGGCCGGGAACGAGAGCGGGCCGGGATTCGCTGCGCCGAAGCGCTTCAGGACCGCCAGGAAGCTGGCGCTGTGGCTGCCCGCGATGGCCTCGATCACCGAGCGCAGCACGTCCTCGCGGCCCAGGGGGACGAGGCATTGCCACTGCAGGAACCCTTTCGGCCCGTAGAGCCGGTTCCAACGGTCCAGCATGTCGAGTGGGTAGAAGAACTTGGTGATCGTCTGGAGCTCGCCGCGCTTGCGCTTGGGCTCCTTGCGGTACCACAGCTCGTTGAAGGCCCGGACCGTCCAGCGGTTCAACAACCCCCACGGCGCCGGGGGCGCGGGGACCATGCTCGGCGGGTCGAAGGCGAAAGGGTCGGTCTGCGGGGCGACCACGTCGGGATCGGCGAACTCGCCCTGGTAGAGCACGGAGCGGCCGAGTTGGCGCCCGCTGGCGAGTAGGTCGATCCAGGCGACCGAGTAGCGGTAGCGCGATGCACCGTCGCTCAGCAGGGCCAGCAGGCTGTCGAGATCGGCCGCCCGGTCGGTGTCGACCGAGATCAGGCTGGACCTGATCGGCCGGAAGGTCACGGTGGCCTCGACGATCGTGCCGGTGAGCCCCATCCCGCCACAGGTCGCCCAGAACTCGTCCGGTGTCGCCTCAGGGGTCAGGGTGCGGGTGCTGCCGTCGGACAGTGCGAGCACCAGAGAGCGCACGTGGGACCCGAAGGTGCCGGCAGCGTGGTGGTCCTTGCCGTGGACGTCGGAGGCGATCGCTCCGCCGAGGGTGACGAACCTGGTCCCCGGCGTCACCGGCGGGAACCAGCCCTGCGGGATGCTCACCCGCATCAGGTCGTCCAGCGACGTGCCGCCCAACGCCCGGACGACCCCGGTCGTCGGGTCGAGGTCGAGGACGCCCGTCACGCGGCTGGCCTCGACGACCAGCCCGCCGGCGTTCATCGCGGCGTCGCCGTAGGCCCGCCCGAGGCCTCGGGCGATCACCCCGCGCGGGCCCGCATCGAGCCCGGCTTTGACCAGGTCGTCACGACTCGTCGGTCGGGCGACGATGCAGGCGCTCGCCGGTGTCCGGCCCCAGCCGGTCACGACTTCGAGATCTCCCGACCTGTTCACGCTGCTGTGTACACCCCGATTCCGAAGACGATCGCCCACGCCACGCCGATGACCTGCAAGGTCCGGTCGCCGAGGACGATCTCCTCGGGTGCCGAGCCCCTGTCGCCCTGGTCGAGCACGAGGGCGTAGCGCAGGACAGCCATCACGAACGGCAGGATCGACGCCTGGTACCACGGAAGGTCGGCACCGGAGTCGGTCGCCTTCTCGAACGCCCACATGCAGTAGGAGAGCAGCAGCGCGGCCGACGTGACCGACCGGAGATAGGAGGTGTACTCGCCGCTGTAGGCGCTGAGAACCGAGCGGAACGAGCCGGCTCCTTCACCCATCTCGGCGGCCTCGGCGCCGCGCTTGCCCGCCACCATGAACAGCGAGCCGAAGATCGTGATGATGAAGAACCAGTCCGAGATGTCGACGTTGGTGGCCTCGGCCCCGCCCACGGCACGGAGCACGAACCCGGCGGCGACGGCCACCAGGTCGACCACGGCGATGTGCTTGAGCGCCGCCGAATACGCCGTCGTCAGCACGACGTAGGCCGTGATCGTCAGAGCGAAGCGCTGGTTGGCGAGGAACGACAGCCCGATGCCTGCCGCCAGCAGGGTCACGCCGCCGACGACGGCGACCGACACCGGGACGACCCCGGCGGCGACCGGGCGATGCTGCTTCGCCGGGTGACGCCGGTCGGTCGCGGCGTCGCGGGCGTCGTTGAGGTAGTAGGTGCCGGCGGCGGCGGCGCAGAAGCAGGCGAACGCGATGAGCGAGTCGCGGAAGAAGGCCCACTCGTCGAGCCGTCCCGCCGCCGCGGGCGCGGCGAAGACCAGCAGGTTTTTCACCCACTGCTTGGGCCTCGCGAGCCGGACCAGGCCGGCGGCCAGGGAGGTTGGGTGCTGCGCGTCGACCATGGGGTCGCCCCGGGGCCAGGGTTCCTCCTGGGTAGCGGGTGGTGAGCCGTCCGTCGTCGTCATAGCGGGGAACCGCGGTCAGCGGTTCGCGGAGACCTTTCGCCACAGCGGCCGCGGCAGGTGGCGGAACGCCATCATCAGGTAACGGAAGGTGCCGGGCACCCAGACCACGTCTCGGCCACCTGCGAGGGCAGCGGCGACCGTGTCGGCGACGTGGTCGGCGGTGGTGGCCAGCGGCGCGGCCTCCTTGTGCTCGGTCATCGAGGTGCGCACGAAGCCAGGGCGCACGACGATCACCCGGACGCCCGACCCGGCCAGCGAGTCGGCGAGGCCCTGCGCGAACGCGTCGAGCCCGGCCTTGGACGACCCGTACACGAAGTTCGACCTGCGGGCTCGCTCGCCGGCGACCGACGAGAGCACCACGATCGTGCCGTGCCCCTGCTCGCGCAGGCGCTGCGCCACGTAGAGCAGGGTGGTGGCGGCACCGGTGTAGTTGGTGGCGATCGCCTCGGCGGCGCTCGCGGGGTTGGCCTCGAACCGGGCCTGGTCGCCGAGCACCCCGGCGGCGAGCACCACGCAGTCGACGTCGATGGCACCAGGCACGGCGTCCCAGGCGGCCTTGATCGTGTCGGCATGGCCGCTCACGTCGAGCGCGTCCCACTGGGTGAGCCCGACGTCGGCGCCCAGGGATCGAAGGCGCTCGGCCACGGGCTCCATGGCCTCGGGATGGCGCCCGGCGAGCACGACCGAGCGGCACCCGTCACGCACCGTGCGCTCGGCGATCGCCGCCCCGATGTCGGATGCCCCGCCGAGGACCAGCAGTGACTGGACGGCGCCCAGGGCGTTTTGCACAGTGCCTTCTCCGTTGGTGCTCGGGGCCAAGCGACAATAGTAAAGAACCGTGGTCGCCCTTCCGTGCACCGCGGGGCGAGCTCGTCCGCGCGGTCGTCGCGGTAGTGTCCTGCGCCTGGGCAGGAGGTTGACCACATGGCGCAGATCGCCGTCATAGGAGCGGGCTACGTCGGGCTGACGACGGCCGCGTGCTTCGCGCACCTCGGCCACGACGTGACCTGCGCCGACATCGACGAGCCGAGGATTGCCCAGCTCAGCCGCGGCGAGGTGCCGATCGTCGAGGCGGGTCTCGAGAACCTGGTGCGCGAGGGGTTGGAGGGGGGGCGGCTCCGGTTCGTCCTGGGAGCCCACCTGGCGGCCAACACCGCCGAGTTCGCCTACCTGTGCGTCCCCACCCCGCAGGCCGACGACGGGTCGGCAGACCTGTCGTACATCGAGACCGCTGCCCGCCAGATCGGGCCGGTGCTGCCGGGCGAAGCGGTGGTGGTCAACAAGTCCACCGTGCCGGTCGGGTCGACCCGGGCGGTAGAGCGGGTCCTCGGCCGCGAGGACGTGACGGTGGTCAGCAACCCCGAGTTCCTCCGGGAGGGGTCTGCGGTCCACGACTTCCTCCACCCCGACCGCATCGTGATCGGCAGCGAGCACCAGTCCGCCGCGGCCAGGGTGGCCGCGCTCTACATCGGCGTGACGGCACCGATCATCGTCACCGACCCCGCCTCGGCCGAGACCATCAAGTACGCCGCCAATGCGTTCCTGGCCACCAAGATCAGCTTCGTGAACGCGATCGCCGCGGTCTGCGAAGCCGTGGGCGCCGACGTCAAGGACGTCGTGTTCGGGATGGGCTACGACAAGCGCATCGGCCATGAGTTCCTCCGCCCCGGCCCCGGATTCGGCGGTTCTTGCTTTCCCAAAGATACGAAGGCGCTCGTGCACATCGCCGAGTCGTCGGGATACCCGTTCGAGCTGCTGCGCGGGGTGATCGCCGTCAACGACGAGCAGTTCCACCGGGTGGTGACGAAGGTTCGCGAGATGGCAGGCGGCTCGCTCGACGAGGTGAGGGTCGCCGCCTGGGGGCTGACCTTCAAGGCGCGCACCGACGACACCCGCGACTCGCCGGCGCTGCGCGTGATCGAGCTGCTACGCGCCCAGGGGGCGCAGGTCGCGGCCTACGACCCGGCGGTGAAGGCTCCGGTCGACGGGGTCGAGCCAGCCAGCGACCCCTACTCGGTGTGCGAGGACGCGTCCGTCCTGGCGGTGCTCACCGAGTGGGACGAGTTCCGCTGGGTCGACTTCGACAAGGTGGCCAATCTCATGGCGACGCCGCGGGTGGTCGACGCCCGCAACCTCCTGGACCGGCCGGCACTCGAGCGTCGCGGGTTCACCTACGTCGGCATCGGCCGCTGATGGCCTCTCACGTCGACCCGGGGGCGCCTGGCCGTCGCCAAACCGGGCGGAGGGTCGTGGTCACCGGAGGCGCCGGCTTCCTCGGTTCCCATCTCTGTGAAGCCCTGTTGGGGCGGGGCGACCAGGTGGTCGCCATCGACAACCTCGCGACCGGTGCCGTCGGCAACATCGAACACCTCTTCGGAAGGCCCGGCTTCACCTTCGTCGACCACGACGTGAGCAACTACGTGTGGGTGCCGGGATCAGTCGATGCCGTGCTGCACTTCGCCAGCCCCGCGTCGCCGCGGGACTACCTCGAGATGCCGATCCAGACCCTCAAGGTCGGCAGCCTGGGTACCCACAACGGCCTGGGCCTGGCGCTCGCGAAGGGGGCCCGATTCCTGTTGGCCTCGACCAGTGAGGTCTACGGCGACCCGCAGGTGCACCCGCAACCCGAGACCTACTGGGGTCACGTCAATCCCGTCGGCCCCCGCGGCGTGTACGACGAGGCCAAGCGGTTCGCCGAGGCGATCACCATGGCCTATCACCGTTACCACGGCCTCGATGTCCGGATCGTGCGGATCTTCAATGTCTACGGCCCGCGGATGAGGGCCGAAGACGGCCGGGTCGTGTCGAACTTCGTGGTTCAGGCGATCCGAGGAAAGCCTCTGACGATCTATGGCGACGGAAGTCAGACCCGCAGCTTCTGCTACGTCGATGACGAGATCCGGGGCTTCCTGGCGCTGCTCGACAGCGACGTGGTCGGGCCGGTCAACATCGGTAACTCCGGCGAGTTCACGGTTCGCGAGCTGGCCGAGATGGTGCTGGAGGTCACTGCCTCGTCGTCGGAGATCGTCTACGAGCCGCTTCCGGTGGACGACCCCACCCAACGGCAACCCGACCTGACCATCGCGCGAAGTCGGCTCGGATGGGAGCCCGAGGTCCCTCTGCACGATGGGCTCGCGCTCACCGCCGACTGGTTCCGCACCAGGCTCGGGTAGTGCTGCCTCGTGGTCTCGACCGACCGACCGACGGGCGGGCTGACCTCCGCCTCAGGTCTCGCGGGACTCGGCTTCGGCCCGGTTGGCCAGGTACCAGTCGACGGTCGCCTGGAGGCCGGCGGGGAACGCGGTCTCGGCCTTGAACCCGAACAGGCTGGAGGCCCGGCTCGGGTCGACGCGTCGCCGCGGCTGGCCGTCGGGCTTGGACGCGTCCCAGCGGATGTCGCCCTCGAACCCTGTGGCCAGGGCGATCAAGGGGACCAGGTCGCGGATCGGTAGCTCCTCGTCGGTGCCCAGGTTGACCGGCTCGGGTGCGTCGTAGCGCTCGGCCGCGAGGACGATGCCCTCCGCGGCGTCGTCGACATAGAGGAACTCGCGGGTCGCCGCGCCGGTGCCCCACACCTCGATGTGGTCGGCGCCCTCCTCACGGGCCAATACGCACTTGCGGATCAGCGCCGGGATCACGTGGCTCACGGCCGGGTGGAACTTGTCGCCCGGGCCGTAGAGGTTGGTGGGCATGAGGTAGACGACGTTCTGGCCGTACTGGGCGCGGTTCGCCTGCGCCTGGGTCAGGTGGGCCAGCTTGGCGATGCCGTAGGGGGCGTTGGTCTCCTCGGGGTAGCCGGTCCACAGCGAGTCCTCGGAGAACGGGACGGGGGTGTGCTTGGGATACGAGCAGATCGTGCCGGTCACCACGGTCTTCGGGGTGCCCGATCGGCGCGCCTGCTCGATCACGTAGGTGCCCATGAGCAGGTTGTCGAGGTAGAGGTCGGCGGGCCGGGCCTGGTTGGCGCCGATGCCCCCCACCCGCGCCGCGAGGTGGACCACCAGGTCGGGTCGCGTGGCCTCGAACAGCCGCTCGACCTGGTCGGGGTGCCGCAGGTCGTAGTCGGACGAGGAGGGTGCGACCAGGCGGCCGACGCCCCGCTGCCGCAGGCTGGCGCAGACCGCCCGGCCGAGGAATCCGGCCCCACCGGTCACAAGCGCGGTCCGATCCGAGAGCTCAGACATGGCCGGCCATCCTAACGACGGCCGTCCGGCGCGATGGCGGGCCGGGTTCGTGAGAACGCCCGCGGTTCGTGGGAGGATTCGCAGCCGTGCGCGTCGCCGTCGTCCTCGAGCAGTGCTGGCACCGGGTGCCGGGGGGCACCGCACGTGCCGCGCTCGAGCAGGTGTGTGCCGTGGCCGAGACCCGTCGGGTCGACCAGGTCGGCGTGGCCGCCCTGCACCGCCGGCCACCGCCGGAGCCCTGGCGTCCGGCGATCCGCGTCCGTCACCTCCCCCTGCCGCGCAAGGTGCTCTACGAGTCGTGGAACCGCGTGCGCCGCCCGGGTGTCGAGCGGTTCACGGGACGCGTCGACGTGATCCACGCCACGGGCTATGCGGTGCCGCCAAGGACCAGCCCGCTCGTCGTCACCCTGCACGACGTGGCGTGGCGTCGCGACCCGTCGAACTTCACCCCGAACGGTGTCCAGTTCCTGGAAGGGGCACTGACCCGGACGCGCGAGGACGCCGACCTGGTGCTGTGCCCGTCGAGCGCGACGCTCGACGACTGCGCCGCGGCGGGCATCGAGCAGGCCCGGCTCCGGCTCATCCCGTGGGGGATCGCGGCCGAGGTGGCGACCGACGACGCCGTCGCCCGGACCCGCAGTCGCTATGGGCTCACCGGGCGGTACATCCTCTACGTGGGGACGCTCGAACCACGCAAGAACCTGCGACGCTTGCTCGACGCGTTCGGCCGCCTGCCGCACGACGACGTCGTCCTCGCGGTGGTCGGGCCGCAAGGCTGGGGCGATGCCCTCGGTCAGCCCGCCAGCGCGCTCGGCGACCGGGTGAAGCTGCTCGGCTTCGTCGCCCCCGACGACCTGGCCCCGCTCAACCGGGGGGCTGCGGTCGTCTGCTATCCGAGTCTGTGGGAGGGGTACGGCCTGCCGGTGGCCGAGGCGCTCGCCCAGGGCGCCGCGGTGGTCACGTCCAAGGGGACCGCCACCGAAGACCTGGTCGAAGGTGGCGCGGGCCTCGCCGTCGACCCCTACGACCCGGACGCGATCGCTGGAGCGCTCGCCGACGTGCTGAACGACGTCGAGCTGGCCGAGCGGCTGCGCGCCGCGGCGCTGCGGCGTGCGGCCGAGCGCACCTGGGCCGACACCGCAGCCCAGACGATCGCGGCATACGAGTGGGTGGTTGCCCGATGAGCCGGAAGCCGACGGTCGGGTTCAACCTGTTGTGGCTGGTGCCGGGGGTGGTCGGCGGCACCGAGGAGGCGACGACCGACCTGCTGACCTCCCTGGCCAGCGACCCCCCGGACGACATCGACTACCGGCTCTACGCCCTAGCGCCCTTCGCCGCAGCGCATCCCGAGGTGGTCGAGCGGTTCCCGACCCGGCTGCTGCGCCTGACCGGTCGGCTCAAGCCGTTGCGCGTGACTGCCGAGGGCACCTGGCTGGCGGCGATGACCAAGCGCGACCGCATCGACCTGGTCCACCACGGTGGAGGCACGATGCCGCCGGGGCCTCGGCGGCCGTCGGTGGTCACCATCCACGACCTCCAGCCGTTCGACCTGCCCGAGTACTTCGGCGCGGCGAAGCGCACCTACCTCCAGTGGGCTGTCCCGCGGGCGGCGCACCATGCGTCGCTGATCCTCACGCTCAGCGAGTTCGTCCGCCAGAGGGTCATCGAGCGGTTCGACGCCCACCCCGACCACGTGCGCGCGGTCCGGGCCGGTGTCCGGCCGATGCGGCCTCCCGACATACCGGTCACCGAGCTGCGCAACCGCTACGAGCTGCCCGAACGGTGGTTCGTGTACCCGGCGATCACCTATCCCCACAAGAATCACGTGGCAGTGATCCGTGCCTTCGCCGAGGTCGCGGCCAAGGACTCGGGTGTGGCTCTGGTGCTGACGGGCCGTCCGGCTGGCTCCGAGCCGCAGATCCGTGAGGACATCGCCCGGCTGGGGCTCGGCGACGTCGTCCGACGCACGGGGCGTGTTCCCCGCGGCGACGTGTTGGGCCTGATCGCGGGGGCGGCAGGCCTGGTCTTCCCGTCGCGTTACGAGGGCTTCGGCTTGCCGGTGCTCGAAGCCATGGCGCTCGACACGCCGGTCGTCGCATCGTCGACCACCGCGTTACCCGAGGTGGTGGGGGAGGCAGGGCTGCTCGTCGACCCCGACGACATCGAGGGTTGGGCGGCGGCGATGCTAGAGGTGTTGTCCGGCGACCGAACCCAGGACTTGGTCGACAAGGGGCGGCGCCAAGCCGCCAAGCTGTCGTGGGCTGCCGCCACGGCCGCGACAGTGCAGGCGCATCGAGACGTGCTCAAGGACCTCGACGACGTGAGAAGACTGAAGGACTCCCGTTGAACCTGCTGGTGATCTGCCCTCACTACGCGCCGGACGTCGCCCCGACCGGCGAGGTCATGACCAGCATCGGCACCGAGCTGGTGGAACGTGGCCACCAGCTCCACGTGGTCACGGCGCTGCCCTGGTACGAGCGCCACCGGGTCGAGCCGGACTGGGCCGGGCGGCCGGTCCGCCACGAGAAGGTCGACTGGGGCCGCATCACCCGGGTGCATCCGTTCCCGACCGACAAGTCCAACATCCCCGCCCGTGCGCTTGCGTTCGGTGGGTTCACGCTGCTCGCGACGGCGATGGCCGTGGCGGTGCGGCGTCCGTTCAAACCCGATGCCGTGCTGGCGATGTCGCCACCGTTGACGCTCGGCGCGGCCGGTTGGCTCGCGGCCCGACGGTGGCGGGTGCCGTTCGTGTTCAACATCCAGGACGTGTTCCCGGACGTCGCCGTCGAGCTGGGTGCGATCACCAGCCCGCGGGTGATCCGGGCCGCGTCCTGGTTGGAGCGGTGGAGCTATCGGCGGGCCGACGCGGTGACCGTGCTGTCCGACGACCTGCGCGACAACCTGGTGGCCAAGCTCGTCGGCCGAGTCGACGACCCCGACGACCGGATCCGGGTGATCCCGAACTTCGTCGACACGGACCGCATCCGGCCCCGGGGCATCGACCAGCCGAACGCCTACCGCCAGGAGCACGGCCGGGAGGGGCGGCAGGTGGTGATGTACGCGGGCAACGTCGGCCTCTCGCAGTCGCTCGAGCTGATGATCGAGGCGGCGCGCGAGCTGGCGGACCGGTCCGATGTCGTGTTCGTGATCAACGGTGGCGGCACGGGTCGTGCCCATCTGGAGGAGCAAGCCGCGGGGTTGCCCAACCTGAGGTTCGTCGACTTCCAGCCCAAGGAGCGGTTGCCTGAGGTGCTGGCTGCAGCGGACATCCACGTGGTGCCCCTCAAACGGGGCCTGGCCCGGTCGAGCGTGCCGTCCAAGACCTACTCGATCCTGGCAGCCGGTCGCCCGTTGGTCGCCAGTGTGGACGAAGGCACCGAGGTCGCGCGGGTGGTCGAGCGGGCCGAGGCCGGGCTCGCGGTGCCGCCCGAGGACCCCGAGGCGTTCGTCGCCGCGATCACCAAGTTGCTCGACGCACCCGAGATGGCCGCCCAGATGGGGCGCAGCGGGCGGGCGCTGGTCGAACGGTGGGCATCACCTGCGGCGGTCGCCCTGCAGTACGAGTTGCTGTTCGAGGAGCTGCGCGAGCGCCGGAGGTGAGTCCTTCGGGGCCGGTTCCCGATCGCCCCGTCACGGCGAGTACGGTTGCCACCTCATGGGCAAGGCATCCTCGTCCAAGAAGATCGCACGCGCGGCGCGCGCCGGTGGCCGGGTCACCGGTGTCCGGCAGCGCAACCTGCTGTTCCCGGGTGCGATCGGCGCCATCATCCTGCTCGGCACCGCCCTGGTCGTGATCGCCCGGTCCGACCATCAGGACGACGCGTCGACGGTCCCGCCGCTGGCAGGCGTCGACCACTGGCACGCGGCCTACGGCTTCTACATCTGCGACGAGTTCCTGGGCACCACGCCAGCCGGCACGACAAGCAGCCCCGCGGGCATCCACACCCACGGCGACTCGGTGGTCCACATCCACCCGGGTGGTCAGGCGGGCGCCGGCGAGAACGCCACGCTGGGCACCTTCCTCGAGGACATTCCGGACGTCGAGCTGACCGACGACGCGCTGACCATCGGCGACGACACCTGGGAGAACGGCGAGACCCAGTGCGGCGACGAGACCGGCGAGCTGGTGGTCGCCCGCTGGCAGGACGTCCAGACGACCGACGAGGAGCCGTCGCTCACCTACAGCGGCTTCGACGACCTGCGGTTCCGCAACAACGGCGAGGGCTACACGATCGCCTTCGTGCCGGAGGGCGAGACCGACGTCCCCAAGCCGCCGTCCGCCTCCAACCTGGCCGAGCTCGGAGCGATCGACACCGAAGACCCGGAGGGCGCCGGCTCGACCACCCTGCCTGCCGACGCATCCAGCACCACCGTGCCCGCGGACGGAACCGCGACGACGGCGCCACCGGCGGACGGTGCCACGACGACCGCCCCGCCAGCCGACGCCACGACGACCACGGCGGCGCCATAGTGCAGGCCGTCGTGCTGGTGGGAGGGTTCGGCACCCGCATGCGCCCCCTCACCTACACGCGGCCGAAGCAGATGCTGCCGATCGTGCACCGGCCGATGATCGAGCATGTGGTCGGCCACCTGGCGCGCTACGGCGTCGACGAGGTCGTGCTGTCGCTGGGGTACCAGCCCGACGCCTTCGCCGAGGCTTATCCGGACGGCCGGTGCGCCGGTGCCAACCTTGTCTACGCGGTCGAGCCCGAGCCGCTCGACACCGCGGGCGCGATCCGCTTCGCCGCACAGCACGCTGGCGTCGACCAGCGGTTCCTAGCGGTGAACGGCGACGTCCTCACCGACCTCGACGTGGGTGAGCTGGTCGCCTTCCATGCCGACCGCGCTGCCGAGGCCACGATCTTCCTGCACCCGGTCGACGATCCGTCCCGCTACGGCGTCGTGCCGACCGACGACGCGGGGCGAGTCCTGGCCTTCGTCGAGAAGCCACCGCGCGAGTCGGCACCGACCAACCTCATCAACGCCGGGATCTACGTGCTCGAGCCGTCGGTGATCGACCGCATCCCCGCAGGCCGCAAGGTGTCGGTCGAGCGCGAGACCTTCCCGGCACTCGTCGCCGAGGGCGCGGTCTACGCCCGCCCGGGGGCGACCTACTGGATAGACACCGGCACGCCGCAGGCCTACCTCCGAGCCCAGATGGACCTGTTGGATGGGGTGCGTGGCGAGGTACCGGCCGGCGTCCATCCCACCGCGGTCGTCGACCCCACAGCGACCGTGGTCCGCTCGGTCGTCGGGCCGCATGCGGTGGTCGGCCCCGGGGCCCGGGTCGAGCGGTCGGTGCTGCTACCCCATGCCGAAGTGGGCGGTGGAGCGCAGGTCGAGGATTCGGTGCTCGGTGAGGCGGCGCAGATCATGGCTGGTGCGGTCGTCGTCGGGGGCACCGTGGTCGGCGATGGCGAAGTGGTCGAGGCGGGTGCCCGGCTGGACGGTGCGCGCGTGCCGGTGCTGACCTGAGTCCCCGCAATCACATGGTGCAGAGGGCGTTGCGGCGAGGAGACGGGCAGGCATGAAGGCGTTGGTGACGGGCGGTGCAGGCTTCATCGGGTCGACACTGGTCGACCGGCTCCTGGCCGAGGGACACGAGGTCGACGTCCTCGACGACTTGTCCACCGGGTCGCTCGCCAACCTCGCCGAGGCGCGGGCCGATCGGTCGCACAAGCTGACCTTCCATCAGTTCGACATCCGCGACCCGCAGGTGGTCGATCTCGTCGCCCGGCGTGCGCCCGAGGTGATCTTCCACCTGGCCGCCCAGGCCGACGTCCGGGTATCGGTCGCCCGGCCGGCGTTCGACGCCGAGGTCAACATCATCGGCACGATCAACGTGCTGGAAGGGGCGCGGGTGGCCCGGTCCCGCAAGGTGGTCTTCGCGTCGAGTGGGGGAACGATCTACGGCGAGGTCGACCCCAGCGACCTGCCCTGCAAGGAGGCCCACCCCCAGGTGCCGCTGTCGCCCTACGGGGTCGCCAAGCGGGTGGCGTTCGATTACCTGAACACCTACCGGGCGATCCACGGCATCGAGTTCACGTCGTTGGCGATGGCCAACGTGTACGGCCCGCGCCAGGACCCACACGGCGAGGCCGGCGTGGTCGCGATCTTCGCCGGCAAGCTCCTTGGCGGCGCGCCCTGCACCGTGTTCGGCGACGGCGAGCAGACCCGCGACTTCGTGTTCGTCGACGACGTGGTCGACGCGTTCGTGCGGGCTGCGGACCGCGGCGACGGCCTGCTGGTCAACGTGGGCACCGCCGTCGAGACCTCGATCAACCACCTCTACCGCACGATGGCCGCCGCGGCCGGCGTCGACCGTCCGGCGGTCACCGCGGCGGCCCGGCCGGGCGAGTTGCAGCGGTCATCGCTGGACATCAGCCGCGCGGCGGTCCAGCTGGCCTGGAAGCCGTGGACCGAGCTCACCGAGGGCACCGCCCGCGTCCTCGACTGGTTCAAGACCCGCTGACCGAAACCTGGTGATTCCCGCACGGTTTCCGGCTCACTTTCACCAAGTTTCGGGGGGCTAGCGGAACAGGTCCTCGGCGGGCGGGCGGACGACCTCGGCCCGCACCTCGCCCCGTCCCAGCCACGCCGGGTCGACGCCCCGGATGGTCGCGGCGCAGATCCCCCGGGACTTGCCCATCACCAACTCGGCCGCCGCCGCCAGCTCGTCGACCACGCACACCTCGGTGACCTGCAGCTCGCGGCCGTTGCTGTCGGCAGTGCCCCGCAGGTCGACGATGGCCCGGATGCCGGCGCATCCGATCGCCACGTCGGTCAGGCCCCGGCGCCACGCCCGCCCGAACGTGTCGCTGATGACCACCGCGACCGTGACCCCGAACCGTGCCCGGAGCCCGTCGCGCAAGCGCCGGGCCGAGCGGTCCGGGTCCTCGGGGAGCAGGGCCGCCCAGCCGTGCTCGACGTTGGACAGGTCGACGCCCGCGTTCGCGCACACGAAGCCGTGGCGGGTCTCGCTCACGACCAGGTCGCCTCGCCGTCGCAGGATGCGTACCGACTCGCCTTCGACGATCTTGGCCTTGCTCGTCGGGTCGTGCGGGTCGATCGGAACCAGCTGCGCCTCGGCCTTCGACACGACCTTCTGGGTCACGACGACGACGTCGCCGTCCTCGAGCTGGGGACGAGCTTTCACCAGCAGATCGACCAGGTCGTCGCCCGGCCCCACCTCGCCGATCCCTTCGACCGCCCGGATCTCGAGTGTCACGGCACCAGCTCTCGAACTCATCACCCCTCCCGCAGAAGCGTGGCGCACAACTTCGCCGCCACGTCGGGATCCTGCATGATCGTGTTGGTCACGATGCAGCGCAGCCCCGTCTCCTCGACCGCGTCAGCGAGGCTCTTGTCGGCCTCGTCGATCACCAGCGTGGTCGCGAGCCGAGAGTACAGCCGGGCGATGCCCACGACGGACGGTTCGTGGCCGAGCTCTTGCAACATCCGGTCGGCGGGGCCCTTGAGGGCCTTCCCACCGACGAGCGGGGAGATGGCCACGACATCCTTGCGCCGACCGCTCACCGCGTCGTGCACCCCCGGCACACTGAGGATCGGCTCGATCGACACGATGGGGTTCGATGGCGCGATGACCACCTTGCTCGCCGTCGTGATCGCGTCGACGACGCCCGGGGCGGGCGCACAGTAGGCGTCGCCGTCGAAGCGGACTGCCGCGACCGGCACGGAGTGCTGCCGCTGCACGAAGTACTCCTGGAACGAGACCACCAGCGGACCGGGCCGGGGCGCCATCGGATCGACGTCGGCGGCGACGTCGTGGTCGACGGTGGGCACGGCCGCCAGCGTGACCATGGTGCGGAGCCGGTCGTCGGTGACGGGCAGCACCCGCATCTGCAGCCCCCACGCCTTGGCCATGTCTGCAGTGACCTGCGATAACGGCACACCTGCCCGGCGACGTTGGGTACGGTACAGGTGGGTGGCGAGGTCGCGATCGCCCAGCCGGAACCAGGTCTCGACCCCATAGCGGTCGAGTGCCTCCATTGCCTGCCAGGTCTCGTCGCGCAACCCCCAGCCGCGCTCCTCGTCGATCGCACCGGCCACCGTGTAGACGACCGTGTCGATGTCGGGGCTGATGCTCAGCCCGTGCAGCTCGACGTCGTCGGCCACGTTCACGATGGCGGTGACGTTCTCGGGGGGCACCGCTCGCACCATGCCGGCGAGAAGTCGGGCGGCCCCGACCCCTCCGGCGAGCACTGCGAAAGTGGGTTCGTCCTCGCTCACGTCTGTCCGCCTCAGCCTTCCGAGTGGGGGGTCGTCACGCGATTCCGTCGAGCTTTCCTTCGAGGAGGGCGACGTCGGCGTCGACCATCAGCTTCACCAGCTCGTTGAAGCTGGTGCGCGGCTGCCACCCGAGCGTCTTGTGGGCCTTGGCGGCGTCGCCGACGAGAAGGTCGACCTCGGCCGGCCGGAAGAACTTCTCGTCGATGATGATGTACTTCTCCCAGTCCAGGCCGGCGTGGTCGAAGGCAAGCTGGCAGAACTCGCGCACCGTGTGCGTCTCGCCGGTGGCGATCACATAGTCGTCTGGCTCGTCCTGCTGGAGCATGAGCCACATCGCTTCCACATAGTCGCCCGCGTAGCCCCAGTCGCGCTTGGCGTCGAGGTTGCCGAGTCGCAGCTCGTCCGCGAGGCCGAGCTTCATCTTGGCGACCGCGTTGGACACCTTGCGGGGCAGGAACTCGATGCCTCGGCGGGGGCCCTCGTGGTTGAACAGGATGCCCGAGGTGGCGTGCAGGCCGTAGGACTCGCGGTAGTTGACGGTGATCCAGTGCCCGTAGACCTTGGCCACCCCGTAGGGCGACCGGGGGTAGAACGGCGTCGACTCACGCTGCGGGGTCTCGACCACCTTGCCGAACATCTCGGACGACGACGCCTGGTAGAACCGGATGTCGGGGTCGATGGTGCGGATCGCGTCGAGCATGCGGGTCACGCCCAACGCCGTGAACTCGCCGGTCAACACCGGCTGCTTCCAGGACGTGGGGACGAAGGACTGCGCGGCCAGGTTGTACACCTCGACCGGCCGGTATTCCTGGAGGATCTCGAGGATCGACACCTGATCGAGCAGGTCGCCGTGGACGAAGGTGATCCGGTCCTGCAGGTGGCCGATCCGTTCCCAGTTCACGGTGCTGGTGCGCCGAACCATCCCGAGCACCTCGTAGTCCTTGTCGAGCAGCAGCTCGGCAAGGTGCGAGCCATCCTGGCCCGTGATCCCGGTAATCAAGGCACGTTTCGTCACGCTGTGAACTCCTCACACAAGGTCTTCAGATTATGGGGCGACGCGGGCTCGCCAATCGGCCAGGACGTCAGTCAGCGTCGTCTCGATCGGGATGGCAGGGGACCACCCCGTCGCCTCGGCAAGCTTGCGGTTGTCGCCTACTAAGACTGGGATGTCGACCGGGCGTTGCAGGTCGATGTCGGTCACCAGGTGCATCGGGAGGTGGGCCAGCCCGAGGAGGTGCTCGGCGATCTCGCGCACCGAGACCGCCTGCCCGCTGCAGACGTTGTAGACCTCACCTGGCACGCCCTCGGTCACGAGGAGGCGATACGCGCGGACGACGTCACGGACGTCTGTGACGTCGCGCCGTGGCTCGAGGTTCCCGACGGGAACCGTGTCGCCACCGCTGCGCTCGTTGCGGGCGATCCGGGCGGCGAGCGACGGGGCGACGAACCGGTCGCTCTGCCCCGGCCCGAGGTGGTTGAAGGCCCGAACCCGGATGACGGGGAAGCGGTGACCCAGCCAGGCCTGTTGGGCCAGCGCATCGGCAGCGACCTTGGATGCGGCGTAGGGAGTGACCGGTCGCAGGGGCCGCTCCTCGCCGAGGGGCAGCTCGGCTTCGGTGACCCGCCCGTACACGTCGGCGCTGGTCACCGCCAACACCCGCTCGGCGCCGGCCTCGCGGCTGGCCTCCAGCACGTTGAGGGTTCCGACGGCGTTGGCCAGGAACGTGGCCCGCGGCGCCGCCCAACTACCGCCGACGTCGCTGGCCCCCGCCAGGTGGTACACAGCGTCGGGCTCGGCCTTGACGACCGCCCGCGTCAGTTCCTCGGCCTCGATGATGTCGATGCCGTCGATGTTCGGGTCCAGCTCGACGACGTCGTCGCCGGACGCCGCCAGGTGCCGAACCAGGTGCCTGCCGACGAACCCCCCGGCTCCGGTGACGAGCGCTCTCACGGCGCCACCTTAGGGGACCCCGGGGACCCCCAGCCTTGCCGCGGCCCGGCGGGTGGCGGGGACCCCGGGGACCCCAGCCTTGCCGTGGGTCCGGCGGCTGCCCGGGTCCTGTCGCCGAAGCTCGCCGGCCTACCGCCGCCTCCGCATACGCTCCGGCAGCGGCCGGCGACTTCGACGCCACCCGGGCGGCCGCCTCGTGGGCTGTTGGTCCCCACCCCGCGGATGAAAGGGGCTCGTGGGGCGTACGTGGGCTGTTGGTCCCCACCCCGCGGATGGAAGGGGTTCGTAAGGGGGTTCAGCTGGTGGTGAGGTCGGTTAGGAGGTGGGCGAATTGTTTTGCCGCACTGGGCCACGAGTGGTTCGTTGCGACTGCGTGGCCGCGAGCGACCACTTTGGCGCGGTGGTCGTCGTCGGTGAGGAGCCGGCTCAGCGCTGCTGCGAGGGCGTCGGCGTCACCGACCGGCACGAGGTCGGCCCCGTCGCCGCAGACCTCGGGCAGCGACCCCGTGCGGGTGGCGACTACCGGCACACCGGCGGTCATGGCCTCGAGCGGCGGGAGGCCGAACCCCTCGTAGACCGACGGATAGGCGTAGACCGACGCGGCGCGCATCAGCGCCGGCCGGTCGGCCTCGTCCACCCAGCCGAGGCGCACGATGCGGTCGCGGTGGACGGCTCGGTCGACCGCCTCGGTCAGTGCCTCAGCCCCCCAGCCGTCGGCGCCGCCGATCACGAGGCGGAGGTCCGGGTTGTCGGCCGCGAGAGCGTCGAAGGCCTTGACCAGGGTCGGAAGGTCCTTGCGGGGTTCGACGGTGCCCAGTGCCAGGATGTAGCGGTCGCTCCCCGCCAGCCTATAGCCGGGTGCAGGGTCGCCGGGAGGCGTGGCCCGGATCCCCCCTGGGACGACCCGCACCCGCTCGGGATCGGCCCCGAACTGCTCGACGATCTCGTCCCGGACGAACTGGGACATGGTGTGGACCCACGCACCGCGCCGCAGCGCTCGCCGGATCAGGCCGGGGAAGGTGCGGGTGTGCTCGTTGGCCAGCTCGGGGAACCGGATCGGCGTCAGGTCGTAGACCGAGACCAGCTGACCCCGAGCGCGGGTCGGTGGCACGACGTAGTTTGTGCCCCAGACGACGTCGTGGCGGCCGATCCAATGGTCGATGCGGGGGTGGTCGGTCCGCATCCAGAGCTGGTGCAGCGGGCGGGCCGCCATGGGGATGACGTGTGCTGCCTGCTCGTCGGCCATTCGCACGTTGGGGGGCAGCGCTTCGGCCAGCCGGTCGCGACCCCGCCAGGTCACCGCGTATCCGGTGATCTCGAGCTCGTCGTCCAGGGCGGCGACGTGGGTCAGCATCTCGCCGACGAACACGCCGATTCCGGTGCGGGGGATCAGCAGGGGGGTGACATCGGCGGCGACCCGGAGCACCCGCCGCAACCTACTGCCTGACGGCAAACGGCCGGACCTTCGGGGGAAGGTCCGGCCGTTCCGCGGCCAGCGCCCGGTCGGGGGGATGACCGAGTGCTGCCTGGCTGACGCCGGGAGGGGGGACAACCGGCGGTCAGAGCTTGTGCGATTCGTTTTTAGTCGGAGTCTCGACCGTTTGGGCGTCGCCCACCGAGCTCGGCCACGACCTGCTCGATGGTGCGCTTCAACTGCTGACGGTGAACCTGTGCCCGCTGGTAGAACAACACACCCAATCCGATCGACGTCGTGATGCCGTCCCGCGCGGCCTTGGCGATGTCGTCGACCTTGACCCCCATTTTTTTGCCTCCTGGCAGCCGCAAGCCTATCGGCGCCTGCTAGCTCGTTGCAAGCATTTGTGAAGGAAGGGTCAAACATGGTCGCACCGTGAGGGATCCGCGGCGTTGAGTGGGATCGCAACTACTGTCCGCGCGTCGTGGACCGGGATCCCGTCGCCGCCGACGTTCCCATCGTGGTCGCCGTCGTCGTGACCCACGATCCCGGTGACTGGCTTGCCGACGTCCTCGGCGCGCTGAAAGCGCAGACGTACCCGACCCTGCGGGTGTGGGTCGTCGACGCCGGGAGTCGCGGCGCGTTGACCGACGACATCACAGCCGTGCTCCCTGAAGCCGTCGTCCACCGGCTCGACACAAATCCGGGGTTCGGCGCCGCAGCGAACGAGGTGCTCGACCAGCCCGGGCTCACGGCCGATGCGAAGTTCCTCCTGTTCTGCCACGACGACGTCGCCCCCGATCCCGGCGCGGTCCAGGCGATGGTCGAGACCGCGCTGGCGACGGGCGCCGGGATCGTAGGCCCGAAGCTGGTGGCATGGGACGACCCTGGACGCTTGCTGCAGCTGGGAGACGTGGTCGACAGGGCCGGGATCGCCATGCCGCTCGTCGACCCGGGCGAGCTGGACCAAGGGCAGCACGACGGCGAGCGCGACGTGTTCGCGGCGGCCGGCGGGTTCGTGCTGGTGCGCGCCGATCTCTTCGCCCACGTCGGGGGTTTCGACGAGGAGATCTCGTTCCTGGCCGACGATCTGAGCCTGTGCTGGCGAGCGCATCTCGTCGGCGCACGAGTCGTCGCGGCCGGCGGAGCGCGGGTGCGTCACCGTCAGGCTCTGGATGAGCGCGTGCCGCAGCGACGCCACGCACGGCTGGTCGCCCGGCACCGCCTCCGCGTCGTGCTGACCAGCTATCGACGGCGCACGTTGGTTTGGCTTCTGCCTCAGCTGCTGGCGTGGACGGCCGCCATGGCGGCCGCCTCGTTGCTGCGACTGCGAGGCGCCGATGCCCGGGCCGTCATCGGTGCGTGGTGGTGGAACCTGCGGCGAGCGCGCTCGACGCTGGTGGCGCGCCGCCACATCCGCCGGCTTCGCCAGGTGAGCGACCGGGACGTCCGGCGGCTCCAGGTCCCAGGGCTGGTCCACCTGCAGCTACGGCTCCAGCGGACCAGCTTCGGATCGGGGGTGCGGCGCCGTGCCGTCCGCGACCGGCTCGAGGCGTGGGGGGCACGATGGAGCCGTGGCGGCATCGCGGTGCTGCTGGTGCTGGCGGGGGTCCTCCTCCTGGGCAGTCGGCACCTTCTGACCCGTGGGGTTCCGGCCGTCGGCGAGCTGGCGCCCTTCGGCCGTCCGGGCGACGTGGTCGACCAGTGGCTGAGCACCTGGCGTTCGACCGGGCTCGGGTCCGACGGCCCGTCCCCGACGGCGCTGGGAGTGCTCGGCGGGATCGGCGAGGCGGTCGCAGGTCACGACGGTCTGGTGCGCCTGCTGGCCACCGTCGGCCTGATCCCGGTCGGGCTGATCGGCGCGGCGAGGCTGCTGCGGCCGACGGCGTCGCGCTGGGCGCCGGTCGGTGCGACCGTGGCCTATGCCGTGGTGCCGGTGCCGTACGCCGCACTGGCGGACGGACGCTGGGGGCCGTTGGCCACCTACGCGGCTGCGCCGTTCCTGCTGGGCGGCCTGGCGCGCGCGAGCGGCACGCGGCCGTTCGGCGCGTCGACGGCAGGTGCGGTTGCTGACGTGTGCCCGTCCACGGCGAGGCCTGCCGACGAACTGGCGGATGGGGTCGAGGGCCCGGTGGGCAACGGGTCGGGCGGCCGCGTTCGCACGCTGGCGCGCGACGTGGTGACAACCGGGCTGGCGTGCGGGTTGCTCGCGATGGTCGTCCCCACCGCCCCGTTGGTGGTCGGCGTGCTCGCCCTCGGTCTGGGCCTGGGGTCGCTGCTGGTGCTCGACCTCCGGGGCGCTCTCCGGGTCCTGCTCGCCGGCTTGGGCGGCGCCCTGGTGGCGATCGGGCTGCACCTCCCGTGGACACTGCACCTCGTTCGCGACTGGCCCGGTCTTCCCGCGACCGGGGCCGCCGACGGATGGCTGGGCATCGGAGGCGGCTCCCTGTCGACATCGTGGTGGGGCTGGGGCGTGCTCCTGGCCGCCGCGGTCCCGTTGCTGGTCGGGCGGGCCTGGCGTGTCGGATGGGCGGTGCGGGCCTGGGTGGTCGCGGGCGTCGCATGGGCATCGGCGTGGATCCCCGGTGGTGGGTGGCTCCGCTACCGGCCGGATCAGGACGTGCTGGTGGCATGCGCCGGAGCGGCCGTCGCTCTCGCGGTGGGGCTGGGGATCGCCGCGACCGAGCGCGACGTGGCTGGTCGGAGTCGCCACTTCGGGTTGCGTCGATCGGCGGTATGGCTGGGTGCGATGGGGCTGGTCGCGGCATCGGTGCCGGCGCTCCAGGCATCGATGGACGGCTACTGGCACATGCCCCGGGGCAGCTTCGCCGACGTCCTCAGCTTCGTCGACCGCCCGGACGCCAACGCCGGGCGCGCGCGCGTTCTGTGGCTCGGAGACCCGCGGGCGCTCCCCGTCCCGGGCCGCCTGGTCGACCGTCAGGACGACGACCTCGCGTTCGCGGTGACCGAGGGCCTGCCGACGCTGGCCGATCGCTGGGCGAGCCTCGACGACCCGGGAGCCGACCGGGTCGCGCACGCGTCCCGTCTGGCCCTCACACGCCAGACGGCGCGGCTGGGCCAGCTGTTGGCGCCGATGGCGGTGGACTACGTCGTCGTGCTCCAGCGGCGGGCCCCGTCGTCGATGACCGAACGCGAGTGGCCGGCTCCGCCAGAGCTGGTCGAGGCGCTGGCCGGGCAGCTCGACCTCAGGCGCGTCGGCATCGACCCGGCCGCACTGGTGTTCCGGAACCTCGCTGCGCTGCCCGAACGCTCGGCGCACGAGGATCTCGACGCGCTCGCCGTCACCCCGCCGGGGCAGCGGCCCGGCTCCGTTGGCGAGGTGGCGGCGCCGGTGCTCCAGGAGGCCGACGGCTACGGACGATGGACAGGCTGGTTGCCGGCTGGCGGCACGATGGTCCAGTCGGTCGGGGCGTCCGACCGGTGGGTGCTCGAGGTCGACGGAGTGGCTGCGCCGCGGCGCACGGCGTTCGGCTGGGCCAACGCCTTCGACGTCGGCCCAGGTGGCCAAGCGGTGCTCCGTTACGAGACGCCGGCCAGCTACCACCTCGTGCTCGCCGGGCAGGCGCTGCTGTGGCTGGCGGTGGTGCTGATGGCCGTGCGGCTACGACGGCCGAGCACGGAGGTCGGCCCGGCCACCATGCGTCCGGCCGTGCCGTCGGTGCCGCTGTCGTCGACCGCCAGCGTGTCCGCGTCGGCCATCGAGCCTCCGGCACCCGCGGACCGCAACGGGGGAGTCGCCCCACTGCGCCGGCGCACGCTGCGGGTTCGGGCTCGTCGTCCGGCCGCGGCCGGGCCGGGCGCGGCGGGGGAGCCTGTCGGCGACGCCGCGGGCGCGTCCTATCCCACCGCCGAGGTCGTGTCGGTCGGGGCCACCCCAGGCGAGCTGCCGCCGGTGGTCGAGTCCGTCAAGGTGATCGGCAAGCGCCGGCCGAAGGGCTCCAGTGTCGTCGCCGGGGTCGACAGAGGCGACCTCCCCGCGGGCCCTGACGGGAGCGACGCGGGCGGTGACGGGTGAGCCCACGGCTGCCGTTCCTGTTCCTGGCGGCCGTCCTGGGCGGTGGTGTCGTGGCGGCGTCGGCCGAGGGGGCCCGTCCCGTCCTGCTGACGACGCCGCCGCCGGTCGCCGGGGTGGCGGCCCCGGTGGCCAGCGCCGCGGATGCGTCGGCCTCGACGTGGTACTGCGCCGGCGGCACCGCCACCGAACGAGGCTTCGCGGATCACCACGTGGTCGTGGTCAATCCGACCGACGACGAGGCCGACGGGTACGTGACGGTGTTCCCCGGGCGGTTGGACACCGATCCGATGCCCGCGGGCCGCACCGACGGCCGCGCCGACCGCGAGCCGACGGGCCGCGGGTTCACCGTGGCGGCGCGTGGCCGCGCCTCGATCCGCCTCGCCGACCTGCGGTCGGCGTCGTTGGCGTCGGCGCTGGTCGAGCTCGATCGCGGAGGCATGGTGGTCGAACACCAGGTGGTCGGCCCGCACGGTCGGGATGTTGCTCCCTGTGCGTCGGGGGCAGCGTCCGACTGGCACTTCGCCTGGGGCTCGACGGCCCGTGATGCCCGCGAGCTGCTGGTGCTGTTCAACCCGTTCGCCAGCAGCGTCACCATCGACGCGGCCTTCGCCACCGAGGCCGGTGTCCGTGAACCGCTGCGCTGGCAGGGGTTGACCGTGCCGGCCCACGGGGTTCTGGGCGTCGACGTGGGTCGGGATGTCACCCGGCGGGGGCAGGTCGCTGCGACGATCCGGGCGCGAGGCGGCGGTCGGCTGGTCGTCGACCGGCTCCAGGTGTTCGACGGGAGCGCGGGCCGCGACGGCCTCAGCCTGGCGCTGGGCCAGCCCGACGGTGTCGAGATGTCGGTGTTCGCCCACGGCCTGGTCGACGACCGGACGGCCGAGCAGATCGTCGTCTACAACCCTGGTCGCGAGACCGCCGAGGTCGAGGTGGTGGTCCGGGCGACCGGCGCCGAGCGGCTCGCGCCACAACCCTTCGGCGTCGTCGTGCGGCTCGCGCCACAACCCTTCGGCGTCGTCGTGCGGCCAGGCCGCTTCGAGGTCGTCGACTACACCGAGGAGGACCGGGTGCCCCGAGGCGTCGAGCACACGACCGTGGTCCGTTCCCGCAACGGCGTTCCGTTCGTCGCCGAGCGGGCACTCTCGGCCCGTGGCGATCTGTCGACCACGCCGGGGGCGCTGTTCGGCGCGACGACCTGGGTCGCCGCGGTGGCCGACCGCGGATCCGGGGCGGCGACCCGACTGGTCGTCGCCAACCTCGATCCCGACCACGCGGTCGAGGTGTCGGTTGCCGTGTACGCGGACGGAGACCGCTTGCGGCCGACGGACCTCCAGCAGCTCGAGGTCCCTGCCGCGGCTCGGTTGGTGGTATCGCTGTCGGGCCGCGGGGAGATGGCCGCACGTCCGTCGCCGCCCGGGTCGGGATCCGGCGGCCAGGGCAGCCAGGACGGTCTCGCCGCTGTCGTCGTCGCCGAGGGACCGGTGGTCGTCGAGCGGGTGATCGCCCGGGACGACACGGTGATCGCGGCTGGCCCGGCCACCCCGGCAGCAGAAGGTCTCGAACCGCTTCCCTGACCGGGGAATGACGGAGGTTGGCGCACGGCGAGGTCATGGTTGGCGGCACGATCACCTCGGCTTGCGCATCGCCGAGACGGCACGTGGTGCGGACCCTGACCAGCGCTCTTTGAACCTGCGCCAGTCGGGTGGAACCATTCGGCTGTGGAGCGCGTGGTGTTGATGCTGGTGATCGCGGTCGCCGCGGTGGTGGTCGCCGTCGTGGTGCAGCGCCGGCAGCGGCCCGCGGCGCCGACGGCGACCGGCTACAACGTTCCCGACCAGCTCGACCGGGCCGACTTCGCCCGTCCCCAGGCACCGTGGCTCGTGGCCGTCTTCACGTCGGCGACGTGCCACAGCTGCGCCGCGGTGTGGGACAAAGCACGGATGTTGGACAGCGACGTGGTCGCCACCCACGAGGTCGAGGTGACAGCGTCCGGTGAGCTGCACGGGAAGTACGGCATCGACGGCGTGCCGGCGACGGTGGTGGCCGACATCGACGGTGTGGTGCGCGCCAGCTTCCTGGGGCCCGTGACGGCGACGGACCTCTGGGCGACGGTGGCCGAGCTGCGCGCGCCGGGGACGCTGCCGAACAACAGCTGCGACCACGGCACCTGATCCGGAGGCGACCGCTGCTGCCTCGGCGTAGGCAGTGGGTGGCCGCTCCCGTCCTGTCGGGCCTGACCGGGTCAGGTCGGTGGGGCGGGAGGGGCCAGGTGGGCGTGGGGGCTGGTGGTGACACCGTTGGCCGGCCTCTCGGCGCCGTCCCCGTCGCCGTCACCCCGGCCGTCGCGGCCGTCGTCGCCGTCACCGCCGCGACCACTGCTGACGCCGTCGCGTGCGACGTCGATCAGCCGGTTCACCTCGGCGCCGTCGATGGTCTCGTACTCGAGCAGTGCCCGCGCGACCAGGTCGAGCCCGTTGCGGTGGGCGCTCAGCACCTCGCGGCAGCGTTCCTCCTGCCGGCGCAGGATGCTCTCGACCTCTTCGTCGATGACCCTGGCGGTCTCGTCGGAGTAGTCGCGGGTATGGATCAGGTCTTCACCCAGGAAGACCTGCCCCTGGGAGCCCCAGGCCATCGGGCCGACGCGCGACGACATGCCCCACTCGGACACCATCTTGCGGGCCAGCTCGGTGGAGCCGACCAGGTCGTTGTTCGCCCCGGTGGAGATCACGCCGAAGACCAGGTCTTCTGCGACCCGACCGCCCATGCGGACCACCAGCGTCTCCTCGATGTAGTCCTGGCGGTGGATGTGCTTCTCGTCGACCGGCAGCTGCTGGGTCAGACCCAGTGCCATGCCCATCGGCAGGATCGTCACCTTGTGCACCGGGTCGGCGTTGGGCAGCACCGCTGCGGTGACCGCGTGCCCCGCTTCGTGGTAGGCGATGACCTCCTTCTCGGCGTCGGACAACGCCATCGACTCGCGCCGCTGTCCCATCAGCACCCGGTCGCGGGCCGTCTCGAAGTCGGCATTGCGGATCTCGTCGGCACCGTCGCGCACGGCGTACAACGCCGCCTCGTTCACCAGGTTGGACAGGTCGGCACCGCTCATCCCCGGCGTGCCCCGGGCAACGACGTCGATGTCGACGTCGGAGGCCAGGCGCTTGTTCTTGCAGTGGACCCGCAGGATCGCCTTGCGCTCGTCGAGCTCGGGCAGCGGCACCACCACCTGGCGGTCGAACCGGCCCGGTCGGAGCAGCGCGGGATCGAGGATGTCGGGTCGGTTGGTGGCCGCCATCATCACGATGCCCTCGGTGGCCTCGAAGCCGTCCATCTCGGACAGCATCTGGTTGAGGGTCTGCTCACGCTCGTCGTGCCCACCGCCGAGGCCGGCACCGCGCTTGCGGCCGATCGAGTCGATCTCGTCGACGAAGATGATCGCCCGTCCCAGCTTGCGGGCGTTCTGGAACAGGTCGCGCACCCGGCTGGCGCCGACCCCGACGAACATCTCCATGAAGTCGGAGCCGGTCACCGACAGGAACGGGACCCCGGCCTCGCCGGCCACGGCCCGGGCGATCAGGGTCTTGCCGGTGCCCGGAGGGCCGACCAGCAGCACGCCCTTGGGGATGCGGGCCCCCACCTCGGCGAACCGGTCGGGATGGCGCAGGAAGTCGACGACCTCGCGGATCTCCTGCTTCACGCCGTCGTAGCCGGCCACGTCGGCGAACGTCGTGCCTGGGCGCTCGGTGCTGTAGGTCTTGGCGCGGCTGCGCCCGATGGACATGATGCCGCCCATCTGGTTCTGCGCCCGGCGCTGCATCAGCCAGAAGATGCCGAGGAAGAAGGCGATGGGGATCAGCAGCGGCAAGATCGCGCCGAGCAACGAGCCCTGCGGGGTCTCGAACGTGACGGTGACGTCGTGGCGCCGGAACAGCGCGAGGTCGCCCTCGGGAGGCTCTGGAGGGCCGTGGCTCTCGAACTCGTCGCCGTTGACCAGCGTGCCGGTGATCGAACCGTTGTTGTTGTCCCATACCAGGCTCTCGACCTCGTCGTCGGCGACCTGGTCGAGCAGTTCGGGGGAGTAGGGGATCTCTTGGCGGTCGCTGCCGGTGAACAACCCCGGCAACGTCAGCACGGCGAACAGAAGCGCCCCGATGAGGACCCACGGCGCCCAACGGGGAAGCGACTGGCCGGCTTGCCCGCCCGTCGAGCCCCGTTGGTTGCGCCCGGGGGAGGGCGGCGGGGGAGGGGGCGGTTGCGAACTCATGAGATCACAGGATAAGGCCGTTCCCCGACCATGCCGGCATCTCCGTCGGCGGATCCCGCGACCAGGGACTGCCGCCGGCGGGTTACCTCTGGTACACGCTTCGTAGCGGTGGGGTGCGGTACCTTGTCGGCCCATGACTCGCCTGTGCGCCCGGCCTGGTTGCAGTGCGGCCGCGGGGGCCACCCTCGCCTACGACTACCAGGCACGCACGACCTGGCTCGATCCGTTGACGGCCGAGGCTCACCCCATGGTCTACGACCTGTGCGATGGCCACGCCGATGCGTTGGTGGTGCCGCGGGGCTGGCACATCGAGGACCGCCGCCACCTCGTCGCTGGCGATCCCCACCTGTCGCCGCGCCGGGCGTCCTCCTTCGAGGGCGCGTTCGCCGTCTGAGCCCGACACGGCGAGAGGCGGCGAATTCCATTCGTGGGGACCAGCGACTGCGAGCAGCGATCCGTGGCCGCGTACTCTTGTGCGAGTGCCTGAACCCGACCTTGCCTCGCGCTCCGCGCTCGACGGGGCATCGCTGGTCCCGCCGCGGTGGGGCATCGGCGACGCCATCATCGGCTGGGTGCTGGCGCAGGTCGGCGGTGCGATCACGGCATCGGTGGTCCTCGGCCTGAGCGACCGCGAGTTCGACGACCTGTCGCTCGGCTGGGTGGCGGCGGCGCAGGTCGGCCTGTGGCTGGGGTTCTTCGTGGTGCCGGTGGTCGCGACCAGGCTCAAGGGCAACGGCATCGTCGAGGATCTCGGGCTGCGGGCCACATCGTGGGACGGCCCGGTGGGGGTGGCGATCGGCGTCGCCACCCAGATCGTGCTCCTGCCGCTGGTCTACCTGCCGATCCTGTTCCTGTTGGACCGTGACGGCGACGACCTGAGCGCGCCGGCACGCGAGCTGACCGACCGGGCCTCCGACCCCTTCGGTGTCACCATGTTGATTCTGATCGTGGGCATCGGCGCCCCGATCTTCGAGGAGATCTTCTACCGCGGCCTGATGCAACGGGCGCTGCAGCGGCGCCTCGGCGACTGGCCGGCCGTGGTCGTCACCGCCGTGGTGTTCGGGCTGTCGCACTTCCAGTTGCTGCAGATGCCGGGTCTCATCCTCTTCGGCATGGTGGTCGGGGTGCTGGCGTTGCGGACGGGTCGGCTGGGGCCGTCGATCGCCGCCCATGTGGGGTTCAACCTGGTCAGTGTCGGCTTGCTACTGGCGACAGGGTAGAGGGAGCGCGGCGTGGCAGGCGACGACGACGCCAGGCGGGCGACGGGCACCCGCTGGTTCGACGTCGAGCAGGGGTCACCCCCCGCGACGGCGGACATCGACTCCGAGGCCTCGTCGCCGCCGGCGACGATCGAGCCTGCGCCCGACGGGGGTGGTAACGGCACCGGAGGGGTCGACACCCGGTGGGACAACCAGGATCGGCTGCCCTGGCCACCGCCGGTCAAGCCGCCCCGCGACCCCAACGTCGACCGCTGGATTCGCACCGCCGT
The DNA here is from genome assembly GCA_050744325.1 of Acidimicrobiales bacterium. Lineage (GTDB taxonomy): Bacteria > Actinomycetota > Acidimicrobiia > Acidimicrobiales > VFJN01 > DASXTK01. Next base: position 31,016 of record JBOGHK010000160.1, on the reverse strand, counting down.
CGACGTCGCCGTGGTGGCGGTCTGCGCCTTCTTCGTGTTCCTGCAGCTGGGGCCGAGCAACCTGTTCGCCGACACCACCCCGGCCGGTGGCGACATGGGTGCCCACGTCTGGGGCCCGGCCTACCTGCGCGACGTGCTGCTCCCCAGCGGGCAGATCGCCGGCTGGTCACAGGACTGGTACGCGGGGTTCCCCGCCTACCAGTTCTACATGGTGGTCCCCTCGCTGGTCATCGTCGCCCTGGACCTGGGCCTCGAAGGTTGGGCGGCCCTCGTCCCGCTGACCGCCGCGGTTGCTGCGGGGTCGATGGCGGTCGCCAGCTGGGACAGGCCCCGGCGTCGCCGCTGGCTGCTGGTCGCCGCAGGGGTCGCGCTGCTCTGCGTCGGCATGCCCTACGGGGTGGCGTTCAAGTTGGTGTCGATCAGCGGCGTGGTGTCGATGCCCCTCGCTGCCTACCTGTTCGGCCGGCTCTCGGGGCTCCGCTTCCCGGGGCCGGCGGCCCTGGCGGTCGCGTCGTTGCCGTTCCTCTTCTACAGGGGCTTCACGATCTACGGCGGGAACCTCCCCTCGACGTTGGCCGGCGAGTTCGCGTTCTCGATGTCGCTCAGTCTCGGGCTGGTGTACCTGGGGGTGCTGTTCCGGGGCTTCGAGACCGGTCGCCACCGGGCGCCGGCCGCGGTGTTGCTGGCGTTGACCGGGCTGTGCCACCTGATCCCCGCGTTCTGGGTGCTCGGCGTCACCGGCATCGCCGTGCTCCTGCGGTGGCGACGCTCCACCGCTGCCGTGTTGCCGTGCGCGGTCATCGCGCTCGGCGGGGTCTGCTTCGGCCTGGCTGGTGCAGGCCTGCTGCTGCTCGGCTGGATCGCCGGCGTGGCCGCGGTGCTGTTGGCGCTGAGCGCACTGCTGCTCGTCGCCGCCCTGTGGTTGGCCAACCAGTCCGCACGGTGGTTGACGCCCGTGTTCCTCGTCGGCGGCTTGTTGTCGGCGTTCTGGGTCGTCCCCTTCTACCTGCGGCGCTCCTACCTCAACGACATGGGCTGGGAGAAGCTCCCGCACCCGAACCCCGAGACCGGCACGGTGGGGTTCGGCGAGTGGATCGAGCACCTCCTCCCCTCCGACACCCCCGAGAACGACCTGCGCTGGGCCTTCGCCCTGGCCGCCATCGGTCTCGGGGTCAGCTTGGCGCTGCGGATCCGGCCAGGGATCTTCCTCGGGCTCGCCGCCGTCGGCACCGGCATGGCGTTCTGGCTGGTGCCCCAGGGCCGTCTGTGGAACGCCCGCGTCCTGCCCTTCTACTACCTGGCGGTGATCCTGCTGGCCTGTCTGGCGGTCGTCGAGGTCGTCCGTCTGGTGGCCGAGCTGATCCAGCCGCGGCGCGAGCCCGGGGTCCAGCTCGGCGCGGGTGCGGTGGCGTCGCTGCTGGTCGTCACGCTGATCTACGTGGGGTTGCCGATCGGCGTGGTCCCGGGGTCCGAGCGGCTCGAGCAGGGCGGCTTCGGCTGGCCGGACTTCAGCCCGGTGCAGCTCGAGGCGACGCCCGAGAGCTTCGTCCCGAGCTGGGCCGACTGGAACTACTCGGGCTACGAACGCAAGGACAGCTACCGCGAGTACTACGAGATCGTCACGACGATGGGGCAGCTCGGCGAGGACCGTGGATGCGGTATGTCCTTGTGGGAGTACCACAGCGACTTGAACCGCTACGGCACGCCGATGGCCCTGATGCTGCTCCCGTACTGGACCGATGGCTGCATCGGCTCGATGGAAGGGCTGTACTTCGAAGCGTCGGCCACCACCCCCTACCACTTCATGATGCAGACCGAGCTGTCGGCGGCACCGAGCTCCGCTCAGCGCGACATGCCCTACGGCGGGTTCGACATCACCCGCGGGGTCCAGCACATGCAGCTGATGGGGGTGCGGTACTACCTGGCGAGCTCGCCTCAGGCGATGCAGGCGGCGGGCACCCAGCCGGACCTGACCCAGGTGGCCAGCTCCGGCCCATGGGTCGTCTACGAGGTCGCCGAGTCCGACCCGGTCATCGGGCTGATCAACGAGCCCGTGGTGATCGAGGGCGCGGGCGACAACCAGCACGACTGGCTCGAGCAGCCTCGCGACGCGTCGGGCCGGTTCTTCGGGCCGTCGCTCCAGTGGTTCCTCGATCCGCAGCGTTGGCCGGTGCTGCTGGCCGCGGACGGGCCGCCGGCATGGCAGCGCACGGAGATGACCGACGGGGTGCTCGACCAGCCCGAGGAGCGGCCGATTCCGCTGGCCGAGATCAGCGACATCGACACCGAGTCCGATCCGCAGCGGATCAGCTTCGACGTCGATCGCGAGGGCAGCCCCGTGCTGGTGAAGGCGTCCTACTTCCCGAACTGGCAGGTCGACGGCGCGCTGGGGCCGTGGCGGGTGGCCCCCAACCTCATGGTGGTGGTGCCAACCGAGGAGCACGTCGAGCTGCACTGGGAGAGCACGTCGGTCGAGTGGCTGGCGTACGCGCTGACCGGGTTGGGGCTGGTCGGCGTGGTGTGGCTGGTGCGGCGCGGGGCCTACCGGTTCCGCACCGTCGCCTCGCCTCCGGTCCCGACACCGGGGCCACCGCCGCCCGTCCATGACTGACCGGTTCCGCCGCCTCGCGATCGTGGGGCTGGTCCCCAGCACGATCGACGTCGTGCTGCTAGTCGTGCTCCGCCAGCGGTTCGGCTGGGTGCTCGTGGTGGCCAACCTGGTGGCGATCGCCATTGCCAGCACGGTGTCCTACGTCGTCCATCGGGCGGTGACCTTCCGCAGCGATCCCTATGTGCGCTGGGTCCAGGTGCCGGTGGCGTTCGTGGGCGTCGCTGTGCTCGCGGCCATGGTGGACATCGTGGTGCTGCGGCTGCTGTACGCCGGGACCGGGTTCACCTCCACCGGCGCCGTGGTCGAGGCCAAGCTGGTGTCGCTCGCGGCCGCCACGGTGGTGCGCCTCACCTGCTACCGCGGGTTGCTTCTGGTCGGGATGACCAGAGCGCGGCAGAACCGCACGGATCGACGCCGCGCCCCCGGCGAGCTGCGGTTCAGCGTGGTGGTCCCGGCATTCGACGAGGCGGACCGGATCGGTGCCACCGTCCAGGCGATCCGCGAGGCACTGGTCGAGGTGCAGGCCGACGGCGGCGTCGAGATCGTCGTGGTCGACGACGGGTCGCGCGACGGGACCAGCCGGGCGGCGCTGGATGCCGGTGCCGACCAGGTGGTGATCCAGCCGGCCAACCAGGGCAAGGGTGCGGCGGTTCGGCTGGGGACGCTGGCGGCCCGAGGGCGTACGATCGCGTTCACCGACGCCGACCTGTCGTACGCGCCGGACCAGCTGCTGCGGATCCTCGCCGCCGTCGAGAGCGGGTGGGACGTCGTGATCGGCTCGCGCGGCCATCCCGACACCCGTCACCTGGTCGCGCCGTCACGCATCCGCTCCTTGGGCAGCCGCGCCATCAACCTGCTCGGCTACGCGGTGCTGCTCGGGAACTTCCGCGACACCCAGGGAGGGCTCAAGGGCTACCGGTCCGACGTAGGCCGGTTCGTCTTCCAACGCGTCAGGACCGCTGGTTTCGCCTTCGATATCGAGCTGTTGCATCTGGTCGAGCGGTATCGGCTGTCGCTGGCGGAAGTGCCGGTGGAGGTGGCGAACTCGTCGCGTTCGACGGTCCGGGTCGGGCGAGATGCCGTGCGCCTGGTGTGGGACCTGTTCCGGATCCGCCACTGGGCGGCGACCGGCGTCTACGAGGTGGACGGGGACCCCGAGCGTCATGGCGAGCCTTGCGTCCGGTGGCCGCCGGGTTCTGGTGCCGAAGCCGATCCGCCCACCCGACCGGCGTGACCCATTCCGCCGGGGAGGATGTGGCATCGGCCTCCGGCCGGCCCCACTAAGTTGGGATGCCCATGGCCGACCGCCTCGACGCCCTCTTCAAGGCCTACGACGTCCGCGGCGTCGTCCCCGACCAGTGGGACGCCGCGCTCGCCGAGCGCATCGGCGCGGCATTCGCCCGCTTCGCGCTCGATGCGCCGGGCAGCACCGATCGCATCCTGGTCGGCCGCGACATGCGGCCCTCCGGGGTCGAGTTGGCCGCGGCGTTCGCCGAGGGTGCGCAACGCCAGGGTGTCGACGTCGTCGACCTTGGCCTGGCGTCGACCGACCTCGTCTACTTCGCGGCCGGAAGCCTCGACGCTCCGGGGGCGATGTTCACCGCATCGCACAACCCCGCGCAGTACAACGGCATCAAGATGTGCCTGGCCGGGGCGCGGCCGGTCGGCCAGGACACCGGGCTCGACGAGATCCGGCGCCTCACCGAGGCCGGGGTGGTGCCCGCTCCGAGAGAGCCGGGGCGGCTGAGCCAGCTCGACCTGCTCGACCAGTTCGCCGAGCACGTGCGGTCCTTCGTCGACGTGGCCGCCCTGCGGCCCATGCGCGTCGTGGTCGACACCGCCAACGGCATGGGCGGCCTGGTCGTCCCGCGGGTGTTCGCACCGCTGCCGTTCGAGGTCGAGATCCTCTACGCCGAGCTGGATGGCACGTTCCCCAACCATCCGGCCGACCCGATCCAGGTCGAGAACCTGCGCGACCTCCAGGCCCGGGTCCGCGAGGTCGGTGCCGACGTCGGCTTGGCCTTCGACGGCGACGCCGACCGCGTGTTCCTCGTCGACGACCGGGCCGAGCCTCTGTCCGGCTCGACCACCACGGCGATCGTGGCCAAGGCGATCCTCGAGCGTGAACCGGGCGCCACCATCCTCTACAACCTGATCTGTTCCAAGGCCGTGCCCGAGGTGATCAGCGAGAACGGTGGCCGGCCTGTCCGCACCCGGGTCGGGCACTCGTTCGTCAAGCAGGTGATGGCCGAGACCAGCGCCGCATTCGGCGGCGAGCACTCGGCGCACTACTACTTCCGCGACAACTTCCGCGCCGATTCGGGTTCCATCGCTGCGCTGGTGGTGCTCGAGCAGCTGTCGAAGGCCGACGTGCCCCTGTCCGAGCTGCGCAAGCCGTTCGACCGCTACGCGGCGTCCGGCGAGATCAACTTCAAGGTCGACGATCCGAAGGTCGAGATCGAGCGGGTCGCGGCGGCGTTCCCCGGCGCCGAGCAGGACCGGCTGGACGGCCTCACCGTCGACCTCTCCGACGAGGGGGAGGGGTCGGGCGGAGGGTGGTGGTTCAACGTCCGGCCGTCGAACACCGAGCCCTTGTTGCGATTGAACCTCGAAGCCCGCACCCCGGCCGAGCGCGACGAGCATGTCGCCGCGCTGCGGTCGCTGATCACCGAGGAGTGATGGAGATGGCGTTGGACACCCAACTGCTGGAGATCCTGGCCTGCCCTGAGGACAAGGGCCCGCTGCTGTACTTCGAGGACGAGGATGCGCTCTACAACCCGCGGCTCAAGCGGCGCTACGCGATCCGTGACGACATCCCGATCATGCTGATCGACGAGGCCGAGACCGTCGACGACGCCGAGCACGACCGCCTGGTCGCGAAGGCGGCGGAGCAGGGGATCAAGCCGACCTTCGAGACTTGAGATAGGAACGGTCAAGCACAGGTGGCTACATCGATGGATCTGACCGAGGCTCTCGATTCCCTGGGCGTGGCTGGCGCCACGCTTGCGTTTCCCGACCAGGTGGCCGACGCCGCCCGCGCCGCAGCGGGTATGGGTGGCCTGCCCGCCCACGACACCATCGACAACGTGGTGGTCATGGGCATGGGGGTCAGCGGCGTGGCCGGCGACGTCCTGGCCGCGGTCGGCGGGCCGTTCGCGCCGGTGCCGGTGGTGGTGACCAAGGGCTACGCGCCGCCGTCGTTCGTCGGTCCCGGCTCGTTGTGCTTCGCCGTCTCGTTCTCGGGCGACACCGAGGAGACCGTCGAGGCGGCCCAGGCGGCGGCCGCGGCGGGTGCCCGCCTGGTGGTGGTGTGCCAGGGCGGCCGTCTGGCCGAGCTGGCCCCGGGCTGGCAGGCACCACTGGTGCCCCTGGCGGCGGGGATCCCGACGCCGCGGGCCGGGCTCGGGGCCCTGACCGTGCCGATGCTGATCCTGTTGGAGCAGGTGGGTCTGTTCCCGGGCGCGATCGCCTGGGTCGACTCCGCCGTCGCGCAGCTCTATGCCCGCCGCGTGCAGCTCGACGCGACGGGCAACCGGGCCGAGCAGATCGCCCGGACCATCGGCCGGACGATCCCGCTCGTGCTGGGCGCGGGGCCGATCGGCCAGGTCGCGGCGCTGCGCTGGAAGGACCAGGTCAACGAGAACGCCAAGGCTCCCGCCTTCGCCGCGGCACTCCCTGAGATGTGCCACAACGAGATCTGTGGCTGGGGCCAGCACGGCGACGTGACGCGGCAGGTGTTCACACTGGTCGAGCTGCGCCACGACGAGGAGCACCCCCAGGAGACCGAGCGGTTCGAGATGGTCCGCGAGGTCATGGCCGAGGTGGTCCACGACGTCGTCGAGGTGCGAGCCGAGGGCGACGGTCCGCTGGCCCAGCTGTTCGACCTGACGTTCTTCGGCGACGTCGTGTCCCTGCACATGGCGCTGCAGGAGGGCATCGATCCTGGGCCGACCCCCGCCAAGGACCCCTTCCGTGACTGAGCCAGCGACGTAGGTTGGGGATGATGACTGGCCCAGACTCCGACGATCGGCTGAAGCAACCGCCCGAGGAATACCGGGAGACCCGTCCGTGGGGCTCGTTCCGACGGTTGGTCCACGACGAGCCGTGCACGGTCAAGCTGATCACCGTGCTCCCCGGCGAGCGCCTGTCGTTGCAGAGCCACCGCTACCGCTCCGAGCTGTGGTTGTTCCTCGATCCGGGCGGCGTCGTCGAGATCGACGGCGAGACGTCGAAGCCCGACGTCGGCGAGACCTGCTTCATCCCCTGCGGTGCCAAGCACCGGCTGGCCACCTCGGCCGACGCGGCCGCGCCGGTGCGCGTGGTCGAGATGGGCTTCGGGACCTTCGACGAGGACGACATCGTCCGCTACGACGACCAGTACGGCCGCACCTGACGTCCGGGGTCCCGGCGGTGTGGTCGCCGGGGCGTGATTTCGCGATCAGTGGCGCAGAATGGGCCGATGGGGGAGACCACGCGCACCGCGTTCCGCACCTGTCCGCTCTGTGAGGCCGGTTGCGGTCTCGAAGTCGACCTGGTCGGCGACCGGGTGAGCCGCATCCGGGGTGACCGCGACGACGTGTTCAGCCACGGGTTCATCTGCCCCAAGGGGTCGACCCTGCGGCAGCTCCACGAGGACCCCGACTGGCTGCGGCAGCCGTTGGTGCGCCGCGACGGCGAGCTGGTGCCGGTGTCCTGGGACGAGGCGTTCGCCGAGGTCGAGCGGTTGCTGATACCGGTGCTCGAGCAGCACGGTCGTGACGCTGTGGCTGCCTACGTCGGCAACCCCAACGCCCACAGCCTGGCCGGGCTGCTCTACCTCCGGCCCCTGCTCAAGGCGCTGGGCACCGCCAACATGTTCTCGGCCAGCACCGTCGACCAGCGACCCAAGGAGATCGCTGCCGGACTGCTGTTCGGCGGCGCGCTCACGGTCCCGGTGCCGGACGTCGACCGCACCGACTACCTGTTGATGCTGGGCGCGAACCCGTACGCGTCGAACGGCAGCCTGGCCACCGCGCCCGACTGGCCGGGTCGCATCGAGACCCTGCTGGCGCGGGGCGGGAGGCTGGTGGTCGTCGACCCCCGTCGCAGTCGCACCGCCGAGGCCGCCAGCGAGCACGTCGCCATCCGGCCGGGCACCGATGCCTTCTTGCTGACGGCGATGCTCAACGTGTTGGTGGCCGAGGATCGGGTCGACCTCGGTGCTGCGGCGTCGTACGTGTCGGGCCTCGACCAGGTGCTGTCGCTGGCCGCACCGTTCACCCCGGAGGCCACGGCGGCGATCACTGGGGTGGACGCGGGGGTGGTCCGGCGGCTGGCGCTGGAGCTGGCGTCGGCGCCGACTGCGTGCGTGTACGGGCGGATGGGTACGACGACCTCGTCGTTCGGCACGCTGACCTCGTGGCTGGTCGACGTGCTCAACGTCGTGACCGGCAACCTCGACCGTCCGGGTGGCGCCATGTTCTCCACCGCCGCGGCCGGTGCGGCCAACACCCGCGGCACCCCCCGCTTCGGTCGGGGTGTCCGGCTCCACCGCCGGCGCAGCCGGGTGAGCCGTCTGCCCGAGACCTTCGGCGAGCTGCCGGTCTCGTGCCTGGCCGAAGAGATCGACACGCCGGGCGAAGGCCAGGTCCGTGCGCTGGTGACCGTGGCCGGGAACCCGGTGCTGTCGACCCCGAACGCGGGTCGGCTGGATGCCGCCCTGGCCACGCTCGACGCCTACATCGCCGTCGACCCCTACGTCAACGAGACCACCCGCCACGCCGACGTCGTCCTGCCGGTGCCCGATCCGCTGCAGAAGGGCCACTACGACCTGGCTCTGCTCCAGGTGGCGGTCCGCAACGTCGCCAACTACAGCCCGCCGGTGCTACCGCTGGAGCCAGGCCAGCTCGACGAGTGGGTGGTGCTGGCGCGCCTGGCCCTGGTCCTGCAGGGCCTCGGCCCCGATGCCGACCCGGCACTGGTCGACGACATGGTGGTTCGGTCATTGGTGACGGCAGCCGTCGGTGACGACACCGGGCCGATCGCCGGGCGTGATCCGGACGAGATCCTCGCCGCGCTGGGCGAGCGCCGCGGCCCGGAGCGGCTGATCGACCTGATGGTGCGCGTCGGCCCCTACGGCGACGGCTTCGGCGCACCGCCCTCAGATGAATCGACGGCGTCGACAGACGGCGGACACGATCACGGGATGGACGCAGGTCGGGCTGGTCTCAGCCTGGACGTCCTGCTCGCCAACCCGCACGGCGTCGACCTGGGGCCGCTCGAGCCCCGGCTACCCGACGTGCTGCGCACACCGTCGGGGATGATCGAGCTGGCGCCCGAGCTGCTGGTCGACGAGGTGGGCCGGCTCCGGGCAGCACTCGTCGACCGCGCCACGGCCACGGGGAACGGCAACGGCGACGGCCTGCTGCTGGTGGGCCGGCGCGACCTCCGCTCCAACAACTCGTGGATGCACAACGTCGAAGTGCTGGTCAAGGGCCGGCCCCGCTGCACGCTCCACATGCATCCCGACGACGCGGCCCGGCTCGGCCTGGCCGACGGCGCCGACGCCGAGGTCCGCTCGCAGAACGGCGCCGTGACGCTGCCGGTGGAGGTCACCGACGCGATCCGTCTGGGCGTGGTCAGCATCCCGCACGGGTGGGGCCACGATCTCGACGGGGTCGAGCTCAACGTCGCCCGCCGCCACGCCGGGGTCAACAGCAACCTCCTCGCCGACGGCGCGTTGGTCGACCCCATCTCGGGGACCGCGGTCCTCAACGGCATCCCCGTCTCGGTGCACGCCCTCGCCTAGCAACCCGTTCACCACGGACGGGGCTTCCGTCGACACCAATCGCGGTCGTCGTGGCCACGACCACGGAGAGTGACCAGCAACTTTATCGAGCTTTAACCTTCATTATGCTACAGATGCTACTAGCGGTAGCCCGGAGGCAACGGCGCACAGCGCTATCGCCGCCCGCGACGAGCTTTTCTCGGCGCGGCGCCAGACAATTGGACTTCAGGGGGGAACGATGCGGACACGCAGAAGTCTCAGATGGCTCATGGTCGCGATCGCAACTGCCGTGGGACTGATCGTCGCCACGGCGACACCGGCACCTGCCTTGACCGCCCACACCACGACGGTGCTCGACGGGAGCTCGATCGCCATCCAGGGGGGTGCGACCTTCGAGCTCGGCATCGGCACCCCGCAGTGCAGTGACGGCGTCGACAACGATGAGGACGGCGACATAGACGCTGCCGCCGACGCCGAGTGCGACGCCGGTGGTGCCGGTCAGCCCGCCTCCGACGACGACAGCGAGTGCGAAGCCGGATTCCAGGCCCAAGGCGCAGCACCCACGTTCACCTTCGACGACGATGGCATAAACGACGGGACGGACAATCTGAGCAACTTCGCCATCACCTTCCCTCCGGCCGAGGTGTGCGCGGAGGCACCGATAATCGGGACGGTCTGCTTCCTGGTCGGCATCAGCGCCGATGAAACGGGAGCAACGGGTGACGTCGTCGACGTCGTGCCGAACACCAGTGCCGAGATCGTCGACGTCGGGGGGTTCGACTTCACGGTGGCCGTCGCCGCCTGTGATCACGATGCACCGCCCGGCTTCAATCCCACCAACTGCAGGGTCACCTTCCCCGATGCGACGTTCTCCACCTTGAACTCCGGTGGCGTGACGTACACCGAGGCCGGTGGTGTTGGCCAAGCGACGCTCGTGTCCAACATTCCGTCGGGTCCGGCCTTCGCCAATGGTTCCTGCGGGAGCTTCATCGGCACGGACTACGCGGCGGAGCTCAACATGAGGCTCGGGCTTCCGAACGCCGTTGTCGTCACGCTGGTCGGCGAGACGGTGCCTGATCTCAGCAGCGTCTAGTTTCAAGTCAGTTGGTTGACGTTCGAGATTGGTGCGCTGCTGGCCGTAGCGCACCAACCTCGTCCGACTGAGTAGAAGAAGCTGGGGCCACCGAAGAGTCCTGTCAAGGGGGAGAGGGCATGCGTGGAATGCAAAGATGTTTGGCGGGTAGACGCGATGCCAAGGCCACGTCCGGGTCTTTCCGGCATCGCGACATCGCGCGGGCGGGTCGGGTCAGTTCCGCGGTTCTATCGCCATGGGTTTCGGCGCGTAGAGGTAAGCGCGTCAACGTGACAGAGGGGAAGCTATGACAGCAGATAGACGAAAGCGGATCACCGGTTCGCGAAGGATCCGGCGAGGGGTGCTGACCGCGAGCGGCCTCGCCCTGGCGCTGAGCATCTCGGCAGCGGCGCCGGCGAACGCGCAGGTGTTCGGGGTGCTCACGATCGATCCCGCGGAAGGCCCGGTCGGCTCCACGGTCACCGGTACCGTGGATGCCGCAGCGATCGCAGCGACCTGTGCGCCAACCCCGGAGGAGCTCCAGGCGGAAGGGCTGGCCGAGTTCGACCAGATCAACGCCGCGGTCCAGGAGTTCATCAACGCGACATGGGGCGGACCCGGGGGGCGGCCAGATCCGGCGACCGACGCGCAGTCCTTCGCCATGGATCTACTCACCGGCGTGCTTGCCGGCGCCATCTTCGACGAGGCCATAGGGGCTCAGGTGTGGCAGCAGGCACACGTGCTGACGTTCGCCGACATCGCGACCCAGCAGCCGGTGGGCGAGCTGTCGAGCTTCGATCCTGAGACAGGCGTCGGCGAGATCACGGTGCCGGAGCTGGCTGCTGGCCAGTGGGCGGTCGCGGCGACCTGCCTGCATTGGAACACCGAGGTCACCGTGGATGACATCACCGCGACGATGGCCATCGGGACCGAGTTCACCGAGGCGAACCTGACGACGCCGTTCCCGGAGCTCGGCAGTCCCGAGTTCATCGAGATCGCCCAAGAGGTCGGGCCTTCGATGCTGGGCAACATCTTCCTGCTCCCGGGCGAGTTGTGGGTCTCGCTGTTCGCGGTCACCGACGGTTCAGGCCCTGGCCCAGGCCCTGGTCCTGGTCCTGGTCCTGGTGGGCCAGGCACGCCGCCGACGGCGCCGCCGGCGACCCCGGTGCCGGGTGACCCGGACTTCACCGGCTGACCAGCGGCCAGCTTTCGAGAGTCGGGGGTTGCCCGTCCCCAACCGGGCGGCCCCCAGCTCTCGGTTCCTGTCCAGCCTCTGTCCCTTCTCGTGTCGCGAAAGGTTGCACCCGCTGATGTCCGACTCCGAGATTCCCGCGGATGGCGGCATGGCAGCAGCGCCGTTACGGAGGCGCCGCCGGTTGCTGGTCGTCGGGGCGGCGCTGCTCGTCGTCGGGGCGGTGGTCGCGGGCGTCCTGGTCTGGTGGTCGGGTGGGGACGACCTCGAGCCGGTGGCGGCGCCCCGCGAGGACGAGCCGCCATCCACTGCGACGACGGTGGCACCGTCAACGACCGCGCCCCTGCCCGCCGGGACGTCGATGATCGCGACCAGCGCGGTGCCAGAGATCCAGGCTTTCGCCGACCCGGCCGAGGCCGCCGCCGTCGCCACCCTGGCGGATCGCACGGATTACGGCGCACCCCGCACCTTCCTGGTGGAAGAGCAGCAGGGCGAGTGGTTGAGGGTGCTGCTGCCGATGCGGCCTAACGGCTCCAGCGGCTGGGTCCGGGCGTCGGATGTGGCTCTCAGCGTCACCACCCTGGCCATCCGCATCGAGGTCGGGGCCCACAAGGTGACCTTGTTCGACGCTGGACAGCCAGTGCTGGAGAGCGCTGCGGTGGTCGGCAGCCCCGAGACCCCGACGCCGACGGGCCAGTTCTTCGTGACCGACCCCGTCGACCTGCGGGCCGAGCCGAACGGACCGTATGGCGCGTTCGCGTTCGGGCTGTCCGGGTACTCCGACGTTCTCTTCGAGTTCGCCGGAGGACCGGGGCAGATCGCCCTCCACGGCACCAACCGACCCGACCAGCTGGGCCAGAACCTCTCCAACGGCTGCATTCGGGTGCCCGACGACGTGGTCTTACAGCTGGTCGACCGCCTGCCGCTCGGGACCCCGGTCGAGATCGTGGCCTGAGCAGGCCGAGGAGGAGTCGAGGGGTACTGCCGTGCCGCATCCTGCCAACCAGCCGTCACAGGGATTCGGTCAGACCTAGGATCGGCTGGGTGCGGGTGCTGTTGCTCGAGGACGACGCCAACGTGCGCGCCATGGTGGGCAAGCGCCTGCGACGCGAGGGGTTCGCGGTCGACGAGGTCGACCGGATCGACGAGGCGGACGACGTGCTCCGCATCCAGGACTACGACTGCCTGGTCTTCGACCGGATGGTCGCTGACGGCGACGCTCTCGATCTGGTGCTGGAACAGCGCGCGGGCGGCAATGCGACGCCCGTGCTGTTCCTCACCGCGCGTGACGACGTCCCCGAACGGGTCGCGGGGTTCGAGGCCGGCGGCGACGACTACGTCACCAAACCCTTTGAGCTGAGTGAGCTCACCGTGCGGGTCCAGGCGCTGTGCCGACGAGGGTCCCGGGTCCGCCCGACCATCGAGCGCAGCGGCGACCTCGAGGTCGACCGGGCTGCTCGCGTCGTCCGTCGCGGCGACGTGTTGCTCCCGCTGACGCCGAAGGAGTTCTCACTGCTCGAGTTGCTCGTCGACGCGGCCGGGGCGGTGGTCAGCCGGGCGGAGCTGATCGACCGCTGTTGGGACGAGCACGCCGACGTGTTCTCCAACGCGGTGAATGTCCACATCGCCTCACTGCGGCGGAAACTAGGCGACCCACCACTGATCCGCACCGTGCGCGGCGGGGGATACGCGCTCGATGGTCGCCCGGGGACGTAATCGGCTTCCGCCCGGTCTTCGACGCGTTCGCCGACTCAAGCTGCTCACGGCGGTCCTCCTTCTCGCCGCGCTGACGCTCGGCCTGTTGCTGTTTGCCTTGGTCGTCGCCTCCGCCGACGCTCGCTACGAGCGTGGCCGGGTGGACCGCCTGCTGGAGCACCAGGTGGACGCGGCTATCGAGCAGATCCGGTACACCACCGGTGAGGGCCTCGTCCTGGGCTTGGCGGACGACGCGAACCTCGTCGGCGGCTATCCCCAGCTCTACGTCGTCGAGCTCGGCGACACGCCAGGGTCCGAGCCACGCGTGGTGTTCGAACCCGGGACCCCGTTCTGGCCGGACGCACCCGTCGTTGCCGCAGCGCAGGGCGCGGCCGACCGCCCCGCCGACGCGGATCGGGAGGCGGTGACCGATGTTGCCGAACGCATCGAGCCCTACCAGGAGCGACAGCAGCTGCGGCTGCTGGCCGAGCCGGTGCTGGGTCGCGGGGGCGAGGTCCGTGCGGTGGTCGTCGGTGTCGCGACGACGACGTCAGGTCAGGACAGCCACGACCGGCTGGTCACCCTCATGCGGTGGTCGGCCGGCGCGGTCGTGCTGTTCGGGCTGTTCGTCGCCGTGCTCATGGCCCGTGGCCGGTTCTGGCTCGTCGACCGTGCGCTGCGTCGTCACGAGCAGTTCCTCCACGACACCGCCCACGAGCTGCGGTCGCCGATCAGCGCGCTGCGGACGATCACCGAAGCGGGGCTGGCGGGCGACGTGCCACTGCGTGCGGCGCTGGAGCGTGCGGCGCACGTCGTCGAGAGCACCGACCAGGTCGTCGACGACCTCATGACGCTGACCCGGATCGAGACCGGGCGCCAGCCACTGACCGTGGAGCGGGTGCGGCTGGATCTGCTGGTCGAGGCTTTGGTTGGCCAGCGTGCCGACGAGCCGGCCGTCCAGGTGGAGGCCCGCCCGACGGTAATCGAGGCCAACGCCGAGCTGGTGCGGAGCGCGGTGGGCAACCTGGTGGAGAACGCCGTGCGTCACGGTCGCGCCGAGGACCCCGACGCCGAGGTCATGGTCTCCGTCGAGCAGGGCCGGGTGACCGTGGCAGACCGCGGTGCGGGAGTCGCCCCCCAGATCCTGACCCACCTGCTCGAGCGCACCGACGGCAGCCGGCGGCGGACCGGCCAGGGCCTGGGGCTGGCGATCGCCGGATGGGTCGCTCGGGTCCATGGCGTCCGACTCGAGGCGGCGAACCGCTCGGACGGTGGGGCGGCGTTCTCCTTGGACTTCGGCGAGTCGAGTGGTCGTCCGGGCGGGCTGAATTGAGCGTCGCGTGGCCGGAGACGCTCTGGGCGGGTGAGCGTCTCCGGCCCGCCCCGGCCACGGGGACTGGGGTAGTGGCCGCGTGGCCGGTGCTGTCGCCCCCGACGACACCGCGGGGACAGGGTGCGTGGTCGATCGCCCCTCGGTCGTCCTACCAGAAGTAAGGTGAAGATTCGGTAAAGAGGATGGCCTCCTCGCCGAGACGCAGTGTCTGGGCGTCCGGGCTCGGCGGCAGGGGCTGGTAGCCTCGTCGAGGTTCGGGCTGACATGGGTGGTGCAGCAGCACCCAGCCCGGTGACGGTAGGTACGCCCGCGTCATCAGGAGCAGACCCATGGTTCTTTCCGACGGCGACTTCAAAGTCGCAGACCTCTCACTCGCGGCGTGGGGCCGCAAGGAGATCGAGCTGGCGGAAGTCGAGATGCCCGGCCTCATGGCCGTGCGGGCCGAGTTCGCCGACAGCCAACCCCTCGCCGGGGCCCGCATCACGGGCTCGCTGCACATGACCATCCAGACCGCTGTGCTCATCGAGACCCTGGTCGCGCTCGGGGCCAAGGTGCGCTGGGCCTCGTGCAACATCTTCTCCACCCAGGACCACGCCGCGGCGGCCGTGGCGGTCGGCCCCCTGGGCACAGTCGACGCGCCGCAGGGCGTGCCGGTCTTCGCCTGGAAGGGCGAGACGCTGGAGGAGTACTGGTGGTGCACCGAGCAGGCGCTGGGCTGGCCCGCTGCCGGCGGTGACGGAGCGGCCGGCCTGGGTCATGCCGACGGCCCCAACATGATCCTCGACGACGGTGGCGACGCCACCCTGCTGGTCCACAAGGGCGTCGAGTACGAGAAGGCCGGTGCGGTGCCGCCCGCGACCGACGACGACCCCGAGGAGTGGCACGTCATCGTCGACGTGCTGACCCGGTCGCTGGCCACCGACGGCAACCGGTGGACCCGGTTGGCGGAGAACGTGAAGGGCGTCACCGAGGAGACCACCACCGGCGTCCACCGGCTCTACCAGATGGCCGAGCAGGGCTCGCTGCTGTTCCCGGCGATCAACGTGAACGACTCGGTCACCAAGTCGAAGTTCGACAACCTCTACGGCTGCCGCCACAGCCTGGTCGATGGCATCAACCGGGCCACCGACGTGATGCTCGGTGGCAAGGTTGCCGTGGTGGCGGGCTACGGCGAGGTCGGCAAGGGCTGCGCCCAGTCGTTGCGCGGCCAGGGCTGCCGGGTCGTCGTGACCGAGGTCGACCCCATCTGCGCGCTGCAGGCGGCGATGGAGGGCTTCGAGGTGACCACGCTCGAGCGGGTCATCGACAGGGCCGACATCCTCGTCACGGCCACCGGGAACAAGAACATCATCTCGGCCGAGCACATGGGCCGGATGAAGCACAACGCGATCGTCGGCAACATCGGCCACTTCGACAACGAGATCGACATGGCCGGCCTGGCGCGGATGAGCGACGTCCGCAAGGTCGAGATCAAGCCGCAGGTCCACGAGTTCGCGTTCCCCGACGGGCACTCGGTGATCGTGCTGGCCGAGGGTCGGCTGCTGAACCTCGGCTGCGCCACGGGCCACCCGAGCTTCGTGATGTCGATGAGCTTCACCAACCAGGTGCTCGCCCAGATCGAGCTGTTCACCAAGACCGGCGACTACCCGCTCGGGGTCTACGTCCTGCCCAAGCAGCTCGACGAGAAGGTGGCACGGCTGCACCTCGACGCCCTCGGGGTCAAGCTCACCGAGCTGACGTCCGACCAGGCCGACTACATCGGCGTCGCGGTCGACGGGCCCTACAAGCCCGACCACTACCGCTACTAGTCGACGTCCTCGGCGAACCTGCCCTCGTTCTCGCGGCCATCACGCCGAGAGAGAACGAGGGCAGGTTCGCTCGATCTGTTGTCGTTGGTGGTCAGTTGGCGACGAAGTTGCGGATGCTCGTGAACGTGTCGGCCCGGCTGAGGAAGTCGGAGTGCCCGATCGACCCCGCGAACGTGTTGGTGGCCCCCGACAGGAGCACGCTGCTGTCGGGGTTGATCACGATGTCGGAGTTCGACCAGAACGTGCCGTACCTGGTCGACCCTGGCGTCTCGTCGCCGCTGTTGAGCGCGTCGAGCAGGTCCGAGCCGGGGATCATGTCGCGGCAGCCACGTGAGAACGGGTAGCAGGCGTAAGCGGTGTTGGTGCCGTGGTTCGGCCCGGCGAGCGACACCCAGTCGTCGACGAATGCCGTGCCGCCCCGTTCCTTGAGGTAGGACCGGCTGGAGAGGCTGCCCATCGAGTGGGCGATGATGTCGACCCTGGCCGCCCCCGTGCTGGCCCGGAGCTGGCTCACGGCGTTGGCCACCTGGCCCGCGATGGTCCGGTTCGAGGTGTTGCTGTTGTAGCTGAAGGCCAGGAGGTGGCTGCGCGGGTAGCCGGCGGCGACGAAGCGGCCGATCATCGTGTTCCAGGTCGACGCGCTGCTGTTCCAGCCGTGGACGAACACGATCGGGTCGCGGGCGGTCTGCGCCTCGACCGGGCTGGATGCCGTCACCGACGCGAATGATCCGATGATGAGGGCCAGCACCAGGAGGCTGCCCCTCCTTATCCGCTGCCGGCTGGAGCGTTCGAACGCGCCCGCTTGCGTTGCCATCGCCGGTCCCCCCCTTGCCGGACGACTTCGGTGTGGGCCACGCCAGTACCCGTCCCGTATTGCCATCGTGTTGAGGAACGGTGGCGATCCGCGATCAGGCCGACCCTGTAGCGTTCGGCGGGATGCGGAGGTCCAGCCGGCGGAAGGTCGACGTTGCTCTCCTCGCCGTCGGGGCGCTGGGGGTCGGGGTGGGTGCGTCGCTGGGCGCGGCGTTCGGCAGGTGGGAGGAGGTGACTGCGATCTGGGCGGTGGCCGAGGTTGGTGAAGACGGCTCGGCGCAGATCACCGAGCTCGTCGACTACGACTTCGGCCTGACGTCCGACAGGCACGGCATCTTCCGGGTCGTGCCCGGGCTCGCCACCGACGCGCCGATCTCGGTGGCGTCGCCCGGCGCGCCGGACGACGTGCTCGTGACCTCGGAGGCCGCCGGCACCAGGATCCGGGTCGGCGCGCCCGACCAGACCGTCTCCGGCGAGCACCGCTACGAGATCAGCTACCCGCTGCCAGGCGTGGCAGTGGGCGACGAGGTCGCGTGGGATGCCGTCGGTACGGCCTGGGAGGTGGGCATCGAAGCAGCTGAGGTGCACGTCGTCACGCCGTTCGAGCTGGTCGAGCCGGCATGCGTGACCGGCACCGTCGGTTCGACGACGCCCTGCGACGACGTGGAGCAGGTCGAGCCGGGCCATCTGGTCGCCCGGATGGACAGCCTCGATGCCGGCGACGGCATGACCCTGACCGCCCGGCGAGGCAGCGCCTTGCCCCAAGCGCCGGCGACCCCGGCGCTGCCCGGCCCGCTCGACGATCCCGGCACCGGGCCGATCGTGCCTGGGGGCGTGGCGGGTGGCGCCGCGTTCGCCGGGTCGGTTGTAGCCCTGCGGGCGGTGCGACGGGCGGGCCGGGAGCGGGTGGTGGTCGGCGTGGGTGGCCCGGCCGATGCGGCCTTCGCCCCGACGCCGCCGGGGCCAGGCGGTGTCGGGCCCCAGGAGATGCGGGTCGACCAGGACGAACTGGAGAGCATGGCCACCACGGACTTCGCGCCGCCCGAGGGGCTGACACCCTCCCAGGGCGGGATCGTGCTCACCGAGCACGTGCGGCCGGAGCACAAGGTGGCATGGCTGATCGACGCCGCGATCGAGGGTGCCGTCGAGTTGAGCGGCGATGGCGACGGTGGGGCCGACGGCATGACGCTGGTGCGCAGCGGCCCCGGCAGTCCCGAGACGGCGCCCATCCTCGACCAGGCGTTCGCTGGTCGTCCCTGGGTGTCACTCGGCAGCTACGACCCGAGCTTCGCGACCGGCTGGTCGCAGCTGGGCACGCAGCTCGACGTGTGGCGTCAGGGGAGCGGGCTGTGGGACCAGCGGGCCGGCAGTCGACGAGTGGCGGCTCTGGTCCTGGGCGTGCTCAGCGCCGGAGCCGGGCTGCTCGCTGCGGTCGGTGGCGGGGTGCTGGCCAACCGGTTCGGATCACCATGGTTGCTGCTGGCAGGTCTGGGTGGCCTCCTCGCGGGGGCCGGCATCGCAGCGGCGGTCGCCTCCTGGGAGCTGTACGTCCGCACGGCTCCTGGCTCGGCGGCATGGTTGCGCGTCGAGTCGTTCCGGCGGTTCCTTGCGGCGTCCGAGGGGTACCACGCCGAGGAAGCAGTCAAGCGCGGCGTGCTGCGCGAGTACACGGCGTGGGCGGTGGCCGTCGGCGAGATCGACCGCTGGGCCTCCGCGGTGCGAGCGTCGACGATCGCGCCGGCTGTGGCCGGTGTCGGCTACGTCTACATGGCCCCGCTGCTGATGTCGTCGACGACATCGACCTCCACGGCGCCCTCCTCCAGCGGCGGCGGAGGCGGCTTCAGCGGTGGTGGTGGCGGCGTGGGTGGTGGCGCCGGTGGCGGCGGCGGCGGAAGCTGGTAGCCGCGGTCGATTGTCAGGCGGTGCAGGAACAGTTGGACGTTCGGGCCGATGGTCACGGCGAAGGCCAGCGTGCCGATCCCGACTGTGCCGCCGAGCAGCCAGCCGGCCATCAGCGCGGTTAACTCGAGGCCGGTACGTACCAGCCGGATCGAGCCGATGCCACGGACGGCGAGCCCGGTCATCAGGCCGTCCCGCGGCCCCGGTCCGAGGCCCGCCCCGATGTAGAGGCCCGAACCCGGGCCCCACAGGAAGACGCCGATCACCAGGTATGCCACCCGAAGCAACAGGCCGTCCGGCGTGTCGAGCACCAGAAGCACCAGGTCGATGGTGGCCCCGATGAGCAGGATGTTGAGCACGGTGCCCAGCCCGGGCTTCTCACGCAAGGGGATCCATACCGCCAGCACGACGGCGCCTACCAGGATGCTGACGCTGCCGATCGGGATGCCGGTGTGCTCAGAGATCCCCTGGTCGAGCACCGACCATGGTGAGAGGCCGAGGTCGGCGGCGACCATGAACGCGATGCCAGTGCCCAGCAGCACGAGCCCGACGACGAGACGCGGCAGCCGTACGCGCAGGTCGGTCACCGGTCGCAGCCACGCCACGGCGTCGCAGGCTAGGACTGTCGCCCGACGAATCCTCAGGCCATTCGCACCGAAATTGGCCCTTCGTGCTGTCCAACCCGCGAGGCGATGCTGCCCACAAGGTCAGAGCCGGCGCAGCGGGCAATGTCGCTCCGGGTGAGCCCACGACCCCACGACTCGAACTGTCACACCCGACGGGGAGGATGTCCCCGTGGAGGAGATGGCGCTGCCCGGGATCGACGTGTGCCGCGCTCTGCTGCGCTACGACGGGCCAGCGAAGCGGCTGGTCACCGACCTGAAGTACCAGAACGATCGCCGGGCGCTGAGCCACCTCGCCGATGCGCTGGCGGCGTTGCTCGATCCACCACCGCAGGCCGTCGTGACCTGGGTGCCCACCACCCCGACCCGGCGACGACGCCGTGGCTTCGACCAGGCTGCCCTCCTGGCAAGGGCGGTCGCCCGCCGATGGCGGTGTCCGTGCCGCAACCTGCTGGAACGCCAGGCCGGCCTACCGCAGACCGGTCGTTCGATGGCCGACCGCCAGCGAGGCGTCGGCCTGGGGGTGCGAACCCGCCGACCGCTCAGGTCCCCGGTCGTCGTGGTCGACGACGTCGTGACCACCGGGGCGACCGTGCGCTGCGGTGCCCTGGCGCTGCGTGCCGCGGGTGCGCCGTGGGTCGGCGCCATCGCGATCGCCCGCACGCCCCGCAGCCAGAGCTGACCACGGGGCGTACACCTACTGCCCCGCCCAGGTTGGTGGTTCCTCCCTGGTCGGCGCCGTGCGTTCAACGATCGATGGAGATCCTGCCCCGGACCTGTGGCGAACGGGGCCGAATCGGTGTCGACCGATCAGACGGCGCGGCGTAGCGGGCGAGGGCTCGTGCCGTTCGGAGCATCGCGTCTGGCGACGCTCCGGGTTGCCGCGGCGGCGTTGCGGCGGCGCATGACCTTGGTCTTGGCCTTCTCGATCTGTTGCTCGAGCTTGGCCGCGGCCCGGTCGACCACGATGAACGTGTCGGGCCCACTGACCCGGCAACGAATGTGGTGACCGTGACCGTCGAGGGTGACCTCGCAGATCTCCCGCTCGGTTATGCGGGGGTTCCGCTCCTCGAAGAAGTGCACATCCGCTCGATCGAGCCGGTAGGCCTTACGGGCAAGCCGACCGATCTTCTCCTCGACAGCTTCTCGCAAAGCTGGCGAGACCTCGGTATTCCGTGCGCTGACCGTGATCTCCACCCAGGAACCTCCTGCGCGAGTGCCATGTCAAAGCGATACCGATGCCACCTGCTGCCCGCTGAATCGGTACCGCAACGGCGAGGGTAGCCCTCCGGTCCCGCCGATGTAAGAGGGCAGAGGTTGACCTGCCCCGTTACGCTCGGAACACGGGCAGTTGAACAGTGACGCAACGGAGGGAGGCCTCTCGTGGGCACCTACCTTGTCGTGGCCCACCGCACTCTGGTGGGCGAGCACCTGCTGGATCATGCTCGCGACCTCGCCGAGCGCGAGCAGCAGCAGCGTGAGCCCACCCGCTTCCACCTGGTCGTCCCGGTGCGTCATCCGGACGGCCACGCGTGGAGCGACGGCGAGATCCAGTCCGTCGCCCGCACACGCCTCGCCGAGGGGCTCGCCACCTTCGCCGACGCTGGCTTGGAGGCGACCGGCGAGGTCGGCGACGAGAACCCGGTCTACGCCGCGTCGACCGCCCTACGCGACCTGGGCTTCGCGTGCGACGGGATCATCGTGTCCACCCTGCCGCCGGGCGTGTCCCATTGGTTACGGGTCGACGTGGTCAGCCGTATGAAGCGCGAGTTCGAGCTGCCGATCACCCACCTCGTGGCCGCCAAGAGATCCAGACGCGCCGTGCCCTCGTAGCGCCCGGCTAGCGCCGTTCGGAGTGGCAGCCCACCGGTAGACTGTCGTTCCTCATGAGCCTCCTCGATCGCTTTCTCCGCCTGGGCGAAGGCAAGAAGCTGCGGGCGCTCGAGGCGCTTGCACCCGACATCACCGTCCTCGAGCCCGACCTGGAGCGGCTCTCCGACGACGCGCTCCAGGCCAAGACAGGCGAGTTCCGCCAGCGCCTCGAGCGCGGTGAAGAGCTCGACAACCTGCTGATCGAAGCCTTCGCCGTCGTCCGCGAGGCGGGCAAGCGGGTGCTCGGGCAGCGTCACTACGACGTCCAGCTCATCGGCGGTGCCGCACTGCACTTCGGCTGGGTCGCCGAGATGAAGACTGGCGAGGGCAAGACCCTGGTGTCCACCCTCCCGGCCTACCTCAACGGCTTGACCGGCAAGGGCATGCACCTGGTCACCGTCAACGACTACCTGGCCACCCGCGACTCGCAGTGGATGGGTCGGGTGCACCGTTGGCTGGGCCTTGAGGTCGGGCTGATCATCCCGGGCTATCCCGACCCCAACCACAAGCGCGCGCAATACGCCGCCGACATCACCTACGGCACCAACAACGAGTTCGGCTTCGACTACCTGCGCGACAACATGGCGCCGTCCCGGGCGCGCCAGGTGCAGCGGGGCCACGTCTACGCGATCGTCGACGAGGTCGACTCGATCCTGGTCGACGAGGCGAAGACCCCGCTGATCATCGCCGGCCGTCCCGCCTCCGCCGCGCCGCTCTACTACAAGTTCGCGTCGATCGTGCGGGGGCTTCGCCGCGACGCCGACTACGAGGTCGAGGAGGACAAGCGCACGGTCGTGCCGACCGAGGAGGGCATCGAGAAGGTCGAGCGCGCGCTCGACATCGAGAACCTCTACGACGGCGTGGCGCAGAACCTGGTGCACCAGCTCCACACTGCGCTCCGCGCCAAGGAGCTGTTCCACCGCGACAAGGAGTACGTGCTCGTCAACGGAGAGGTGAAGATCGTCGACGAGTTCACGGGGCGCGTGCTCGAGGGCCGCCGCTGGTCCGAGGGCCTGCACCAGGCGGTCGAGGCCAAGGAAGGCGTGCAGATCAAGGAGGAGAACCAGACCGTCGCGACGGTGACCCTCCAGAACTACTTCCGCATGTACGACAAGCTCGCCGGCATGACCGGCACCGCGATGAGCGACGCCGCCGAGCTTCACAACACCTACGGGCTGCAGGTGGTGCCGATCCCCACCAACAAGCCGGTGGGTCGCGTCGACCAGGGCGACCTGATCTACAAGTCCGAGGGCGCCAAGTTCCATGCGGTCGTCGACGACATCACCGAGCGCTACGCCGACGGCCAACCCGTGCTGGTCGGCACGATCTCGGTCGAGAAGTCCGAGCTCCTGTCCAAGCTGCTCGACCGGCGCGGCATCCGCCACGAGGTGCTCAACGCCAAGCCCGACAAGGCTTTCCGCGAGGCCGAGATCATCGCCCAGGCCGGGTCGCTGCACGCAGTCACCGTCGCCACCAACATGGCGGGCCGCGGGGTCGACATCGTGCTCGGCGGCAACCCCGAGGGCTTGGCCAAGCGCGACCTGCGGTCCCAGGACGTCGATCCCGACGACGAGGCCAACCGGCCCCAGCTCGATGCGCTCATCCAGCGGTACGAGGCCGAGAGGGCCGCCGAGGGCGACAAGGTGCGCGGCCTGGGTGGCCTCTACGTGCTCGGCACCGAGCGCCACGACAGTCGCCGCATCGACAACCAGCTCAGGGGCCGGTCCGGGCGACAGGGCGACCCCGGCGAGAGCCGCTTCTACCTGAGCCTCGAAGACGAGCTCATGCGGATGTTCGCCACCGGGGCGGTCAACTGGGTGATGGGCAAGGCCCTGCCCGACGACGTGCCTCTCGAGGCCCGGATGGTCACCAAGGCCATCGAGCGGGCCCAGACCACCGTCGAGCAGAAGAACGCCGAGACCCGCAAGAACGTCCTCAAGTACGACGACGTCCGCAATGAGCAGCGCAAGGTCGTCTACGCCCTGCGCGACCAGGTGCTCGACCAGGCCGACCTGCGCGAGAAGATCGTCGACGAGTACATGCCCGACGCCGTCAACAGCCTGGTTGAGACCCACTGCGTCAGCGAGTACGCCGAAGAGTGGGACCTCAAGGGCCTACACGCCGACCTGCGCACCTACTGGCCGTCGAAGCTGTCGATCGAGCAGTTGCAGCAGGCGTCGACCACCAACGAGCTCTACGAGATGCTGATGGACGAGGCGCTCACCCACTACGAGCACCGCGAGACCGAGCTGACCCCCGACCGCATGCGCACCCTCGAGCGGATGATCCTGATCAAGGTCATCGACGAGCGGTGGCTGACCCATCTCGCCGAGATGGACCACCTGTACGACGGCATCTTCCTGCGGGCGGCAGGCCAGCGCGACCCGCTCACCGAGTGGCAGCGCGAGAGCTTCGACATGTTCGGCCAGTTGCTGCACGGCATCTACCGCGACTTCCTCCGCAACGTCATGCTCGCCAAGGTCGAGATCCGACAGCCGGAGGCGACCCAGGACGCGCCGCAACCGCAGGACGCACCGGTCCGCAACGTCCGCTACTCGGGGCCGACGGATCCGTCGGTCAGCGGGGGCGCGGCGGGCATCGCGGCCGCCAGCCAGGTACGCGGGGGTGCTGCCGCGGGCCCAGCTGCTGGCCCGCCGACCGGGGCGCAGGGCGGCAACGGCCGGGCCGCAGCCCGCGACGAGGCGGCGGCCAACGTCCCGGTCGTGAAGTCCGACTGGGACAGGACACCGCGCAATGCCCCCTGCCCGTGCGGGTCGGGCCGGAAGTACAAGCAGTGTCACGGCCGCTAGCGCTCGCGCCCGAGGTTCGATGAGGGACCTCTCCGACCAGCTCAAGGCGCTCCGCGCCCGGGTGGACGAGGCTGCCGGCTACCTGCGGATCGACGAGCTGCGGTCGCGTCGCCCCCAGCTCGAGGCCGAGGCGTCGCGGCCCGACCTCTGGGACGACCCCGACAACGCCCGCAGGGTCACGGCCGAGCTGTCCGCCGTGGTCGACGACATCGCCCACTACGAAGCCATCATGGGCCGGCTCGACGATGCCGACACGCTCTACGAGCTGGCCCGCGACGAGGACGACGAGGCCGCGTTGGCCGAGGTGGAGGAGGCTCTCGGCGGGCTCGACCGTGAACTGCGGCAGCTCGAGCTGCGCTCGCTGTTCTCCGGCGAGTACGACCTGCACGACGCGCTGGTGACGATCACCTCGGGCGAGGGCGGGGTCGACGCCCAGGACTGGGCCGAGATGCTGCTGCGCATGGTGTTGCGCTGGGCCGAGCGCCGCGGGCTCACCGCTGTGGTCGACGGTGTGACCCCGGGGTCCGAGGCCGGCATCTCCCAGGCCGACGTCGAGATCAGGGGTCGCTACGCGTACGGCTACCTGCAGGCCGAGCGGGGCGTGCACCGTCTGGTGCGCATCAGCCCGTTCAACGCGCAGGGCAAACGGCAGACCGCGTTCGCTGCTGTCCAGGTCGTGCCGATGCTCGACGACGGCGACGGGTCGGTCGAGATCGACGACAAGGATCTCAAGATGGACGTCTTCCGGTCCTCGGGGGCCGGTGGCCAGCACGTCAACAAGACGTCCTCGGCGGTGCGCCTGACCCACATCCCGACGGGCATCGTCGTGTCGTGCCAGCAGGAGCGCAGCCAGCTCCAGAACCGCGACCGGGCGATGAACATGCTGAGGGCCAAGCTTGCCGAGCGCGAGCGGTCCGAGCGCCGGGCCGAATTGGACGAGATTCGGGGCGAGGAGCAGCGGGTGGGCTTCGGCAGCCGCATCCGCAGCTACGTCCTCCAGCCCTACGAGATGGTGAAGGACGAGCGTTCGGGGCACGAGACAGGCAACGTCGCCGGGGTGCTCGACGGCGATCTCGACCCCTTCATGGAGGCCTATCTGCAGTGGCGTCGGGCCGGCGGATAGGGCTTCGGGCGGTGCCCGGCTCGCGTAGGCCGTCGTGATTCTGTAACCTCTCCGCAATCTCCGAGGGGTCGAGGGCACATGATCACGTTCGACAATGTGAGCAAGATCTACAAAGGCGAGGTCAAGGCGCTGCGGGGTTGCTCGGCCAACATCGAGAAGGGCGAGTTCGTCTTCCTGGTGGGGCCGTCCGGCTCGGGCAAGTCCACGATGTTGCGCCTGATCAACCGGGAAGAGACCGCCGACGACGGGCAGCTCTTCGTCGCGGGGAAGGACATCGCCAAGCTGTCGTCGTGGCGGGTTCCGTACCTGCGCCGCAACATCGGCTGCATCTTCCAGGACTACAAGCTCCTGCCGAACAAGACGGTGTATGAGAACGTGTCGTTCGCGCTCGAGGTGATCGGGCGGCCGCGCAACGTCGTGCACGCGCAAGTGCCTGCCATCCTCGAGCTGGTGGGTCTCGAAACCAAGCACGACAACCTCCCCGAGGAGCTGTCAGGCGGCGAGCAGCAGCGGGTGTCGATCGCCCGGGCATTCGTGAACCGGCCGCTGATCCTGCTGGCCGACGAGCCCACCGGGAACCTCGACCCGGCGACGTCGGTGGGCATCATGCGCCTGCTCGACCGCATCAACCGCACCGGCACCACGGTCGTCATGGCCACCCACGACCGGTCGATCGTCGACACCATGCAACGGCGAGTGATCGAGCTCGACCACGGGCACATCATCCGCGACCAGGACCGCGGCGTTTACGAGCAGGCAGCAGCCGCTCGCTGACCAAGTAGGGGAACGGGGAGTAACCCATGGCTTTGAAGGTCGACTACGTCGTCCGTGAGACGTCGATCAACATGCGGCGGAACATCACGCTGACGTTGGCCGCCGTCGTGACCATGGGCGTCTCGCTCGCGCTCTTCGGGTCCTCGCTGGTGGTGCGGTTCGGCGTCAGCAACCTGTCCTCCCGGTGGGAGGAGGGCGTCGAGCTCATCCTGTTCCTCCACCGAGACATCACCGACGAGCAGCGCTCGGCGCTGGAGGACAAGCTCGACACGCATCCCGACATCACCGGGTTCCGTTACTTCGACGAGGGGCAGAGCCGCGAGGAAGCCGAGCGGTTGTTCCGCCGGAACGGCGCCATGCTGGAGCGGCTCGAAGAACGTCCCGACCTGGTGCCGACGTCGTACCGCGTCGATCCCGTCGAGTCGAACAACACCGCGATCGAGGCGCTCACCGCCGAGTTTCGACAAGAGGCCGGCGTCATGCGCGCCGAATCCTCAGTCGAGGCCATCAAGCTGGTCTCGCGCGTCACGAATGGGCTCCAGCTGGTCAGCTTGGCCGTCGCCGTCGGGTTGTTGGCCGCCGCGCTGATGCTGATCCTGAACACGATCCGCATGGCGATGTTCTCGCGACGACGAGAGATCGAGGTGATGAAGCTCGTCGGCGCGACCAACTGGTTCATCCGGGTTCCGTTCATGCTCGAAGGCGTCGTCCAGGGCCTGATCGGCGCGTCGTTCGCTGCCACGGCGGTGTTCGCGTTCGACCGGGCGCTGAACAACATCGGAACCGGAGGAGACACGAACCTGCTGACCGGCATGGTGGCGTCGAGTGCCGAGGTGACGGCGGTGATCGTCGCCGTGATGTTCCTCGGCATCGTGATCGGCGCCGCGGGCTCGGGGTGGGCCGTGAGTCGGTTCCTACGAGTGTGAGTCGAGGATCGACGCCATGACCCCCGGGTCGCCGGCCCCGGTCACCGTGACCGCGGTCGGCGACGGCCCGGGCGAGGTGGCGCTGGCGAACTGCGTCTCGTACAGGTCGGCGTAGCGTCCATCCGCGGCCAGGAGCTCGTCGTGGGTTCCGCGCTCGACCACCTGGCCGTCTTCGACCACCAGGATCAGGTCCGCGGCCCGGATCGTGGACAGGCGGTGGGCGATGACCAGCGCCGTCCGGCCCGCGAGGGCTTCGCCGAGCGCTGCCTGGACGGCGGCCTCGGACTCGGAGTCCAGGTGCGCGGTCGCTTCGTCCAGGACCACCACCCGCGGCCGCGCCAACAGCAGACGGGCGATGGTCAGTCGCTGGCGCTCGCCGCCCGACAGCCGGTAGCCGCGCTCGCCGACCACGGTGTCCAGCTGGTCGGGGAGCGACCGCACCAGGTCGGCCAGCTGGGCGCGGCGTAGCGCGTTCCATAGGTCGTCGTCGGTCGCGTCGGGTTGTGCGAGGCGCAGGTTGGCGCCCACCGTCTCGTGGAACAGGTGACCGTCCTGGGTGACCATCCCGAGCGTGTCGCGGATCGAGTCGAAGGTCAGGTCGCGGACGTCCACCCCGGAGAGCCGCACGGCGCCCGCCTCCACGTCGTAGAGGCGCGTGGCGAGCGCGGCGATCGTGGACTTGCCGGCCCCTGACGAGCCGACCAGGGCGATGATCTGGTCCGGTTCGGCTCGGAACGACACCCCGTGCAGGACCTCGACGCCGGCCCGGGTGTCGATGGTCGCGACCTCCTCCAGGGAAGCCAGCGACACCTTGTCGGCGGCCGGGTAGCTGAACCGGACGTCGTCGAACTCGACGGACACCGGCCCGTCGGGCACGGCCACGGCGCCGGGACGCTCGTTGATCAGCGGCGGCAGGTCGAGCACCTCGAACACCCGCTCGAAGCTGACCAGTGCCGTCATCACCTCGACCCGGGCGCTGGCCAGGCCGGCGAGGGGGGCGTAGAGCCGGGTGAGCAGCAGCGCCAGCGCCACGACGTCGCCGGCCTCGAGGTCGTTGCGCAGGGCGAGCCAGCCGCCGAGCCCGTAGACCAGGGCCAGGGCGAGCGCGGATACCAGGGTCAGCGCGGTGACGAAGGTCCACTGCGCCATCGCCGAGCGGACGCCGATGTCGCGCACCCGGCTCGCCCGCGCGCCGAACTCGGCGGCCTCGATCGACGGGCGGCCGAACAGCTTGACCAGTGTGGCGCCCGGTGCCGAGAAGCGCTCGGTCATCTGGTTGGTCATCGCGGCGTTCAGGTCGGCGGCCTCGCGGGTCATCGCCGCGAGCTTGCGGCCCATGCGGCGGGCCGGCACCACGAACAGCGGGAGCAGCAGCAGGGCGAGCAGGGTCACCTGCCACGACAGGCCGAGCATCACGACCAGCGTGAGGATCAGGGCGACGGCATTGGTGACGACCCCGGACAGCGTGTCGCTGAAGGCGCGCTGGGCGCCGATGACGTCGTTGTCCAGCCGGCTGACCAGCGCGCCGGTGCGGGTGCGGGTGAAGAAGGCCACCGGCATCCGCTGGACGTGGTTGAACACCGCCTGACGCAGGTTGAGGATGAGTCCCTCGCCGATGCGGGCCGACAGCCAGCGGGTCAACATGCTGACCGCGGCTTCGGCGACGGCGATCACCGCGATCACCACGGCCAGCCCGATCACGATGCCGCTGCGGCGCTGGTCCTCGATCGCGTCGACGACACGGCCCGCCAGCACTGGTGTGGCCACGGCGAGGATCGCGGTCACGACGCTGAGGGCCAGGAACACGATCAGCTCGCGGCGGTGGGGCCGGGCGAACCCGCGGATCCGCCGGAGGGTCGCCCGAGAGAAGCGTCGACGGTCCTCGTCCTGGTGCATCGCGTGGTGCAGGGTCATCCACGCGGTCACTTCCATGCTCATATGCGGCCACGATACGGGCGGCGGGCGCGTCACCGTCAGCGCCACGGCTGGCGCCAGCCACAAGGCGAGCTTCCCGTCGACTGGTCGGGCAGCGCCCCGGCTGGTCGGCGCGAGCCCGGTCACCAGCCACAGCGCGTCGGGCTGGAGCTGGGGGAGGGCGTGGGCGACCAGGTGGCGAAGCCGTAAGGGCCTCGATCGCTTGTGCCCAAGCGGTCATCGCGCCTCGGAACTGAGACAGTTGCTGTGGGTGGGGCTACGCAACTGTCTCAGTTCCGATGGCGGACGGCTAGGTGGCTATGCCACCCGATCGATGCTGGTGGCGGGTCGAGCGAAGAGCAGCACGATGACCGCGACCAGCGCCCCGGTCCCGGCGAGGGTCCACGCCCACCACTCTTCGATCGCCAGCTCGCGGCTCACCTCGTTGGTCTCGATCGCCGCCAGCGCGCCACCCACGGCCATGCCCAGGCCGACCAGAGCGGCGAGGGCTCGGCTCGGGGCGGCACCGGCGAGCATCAGCAGCACGCCTGCGCCGAGCTCGCCGGCACCCAGCAGAGCGGTGTGGTTGGCGTCGAGGACCCGTTCCACCGGACGGAACCAGGTGTCGTCGACACCTGTGCGGACCAGGGCGACCAGCCCGATCAGGGCCAGGCCTGCACCGATGATCGCTACCAGGCCGTCGGCGACCGACCATCGGCTGGCGACCACGCCAGCCGGCCGGCGGCTGACGACGGCATCGTCGGTGGTGACCACGTCGTCGACGTCGGGATCTGCATGTCGTCTCATGACTCGCATGACTGTCTCCCGTTTGTGTACGACAAAACGCGCCTACCCGCGGGTACGAAGGCCAAACCGTTGCACGGCAAGGACGAGCTGGACGGCTCCGGCCTGCGTCGACGCGGCGTCCCACTAGGGTGTAACTAGTTAGAAGCTGTTTGCACCTGACAGAAGGACGGGCCATGCACCCAACTCCCCTCGACGACGCTTCGGCGTGGCAGGCCTCGTGGGACGTGCAACAGGAGCACTACATGCCCGACCGTGAGCAGCGGTTCGACGCCATGCTCGAGCTGGTCGAAGCGGTTGCGGGTCCGGCACCGGAGGTGCTCGACCTCGCGTCCGGCACGGGCAGCATCACGGCTCGTCTGCTCGACCGGCTGCCGAACGGCCGGTCGGTCGCGGTCGACGTCGACCCGGCGTTGCTGGCGATCGCCCGGGCCACGTTCGACAGTGACGACCGGGTGCGGATCGTCGTGGCCGACCTCGCCGACCCGGGTTGGCCGCGCGCGATCGGCGAGTCCGGGTTCGACGCCGTGCTGACGGCAACCGCTCTCCACTGGCTCTCGGCCGAGGCGCTGCAGCGCGTCTACCGCGACGTGTTCGGTCTGTTGCGCCCTGGTGGGCTGCTCGTCAACGCCGACCACATGCCCGACGACGGTCTCCCGACGGCGACTGCCGCGCTCGAGGAGGCGCGCCGGTCGCGTCGCGCCGCCGCGACGGCTGCCGGGGTCCCTGACTGGGACGCCTGGTGGCGCGAAGTCCGCAGGCACCCCGAGCTCAAGGCACTGGTCGCCGAGCGCGACCGTCGCTTCGGCGGCAACCACGCCCATTCGTTCGTGCCGACGATGGCGTGGCACCTCGACGCCTTGCGGGCTGCAGGCTTCGCCGAGGTCGGCCTGATCTGGCGTGGTGGCACCGATGCCGCGGTCGCCGCGATCCGAGCGCACAGCCGGGCCGCTGAGCCCGGGAACGGCCGATAGCCGACAC
>JBOGHK010000159.1:0-12487 GCA_050744325.1 Acidimicrobiales bacterium | reverse complement strand
CGGCGTTCCAGCTCCGCCACCCGCGCCCGGAGCTCCTCAATGATCGCCGCCTGCGCCTCCACCAGCGCCCGCAACCTGGCGTTCTCCGCCTCCAGCTCCGCGATCCGCTCGACCTGCCCCGACACGCCCCACAGCACACCCGAACACACGCGCGACGTCAAGCACCACGATCACACGTTCGCGTCAAGTCAAGACCTGAACACTTACAACGGACGAGCTCACAGCACCAAGAGCACCCAACGTCGACAGCGCGCACGCCCCACCACATTTCCCTCACCACCAGTGGGTCGCCAGACCCCCCACCGCTAACGGCTTCGAGGTCACGGTCTCGTGTCTCGCGTCCATGGGACCATGCCATGCACACGGCACGCTTGGCGTTATGAGCAAGCCGCTGTACCTGGTCGGACCGTCGCAAGTCGGCAAGACGACGGCGGCGGAGCGGCCTAGGCGGACATGGCCACGGAGTCCGTGCTACCACGAGCCGAGGGACCGCGTCGCCCTGCCCCTGATAGCCGGAACGCGGTGCATGCCTTGGCCTGGGGGTCGACGAGAATCGGCGCGTGGCCTCGCTCCTCGTCGTGACCGGCCCGCCTGGTGCAGGGAAGTCATCAGTCGCCCGGGTGCTCGCTGACGTGGCACACCGAAGCGTCCTGATCGAGGGCGACGCGTTCTTCGGCTTCCTCGCAAGCGGCGCCATCGAGCCATGGCTTCCGGCCTCGAACGACCAGAACACGATCGTCACCAAGGCAGCGGCCTCCGCCGCCGGTGCATTCGCCAAGGGCGGGTACACGACGGTGTACGACGGCGTGGTCGGTCCATGGTTCCTTCCCACCTTCGGCGCCGCAACGGGCCTCGACCGCCTCGACTACGCGATCCTCCTTCCGTCTGTCGAAGTCTGCGTTCAGCGCGTGGCAACACGACGGGACCACGGCTTCAACGATGAGGCAGCGACCAGGAAGATGCACGCCGAGTTCCTTCGTGCCCGCGTCGCCGATCGCCATGTGCTGCGCGATCCGCCTGGCGATGCAGTCGCTGTAGCGGACAGCGTCACGTCGGCTCGCGAGGCCGGCGAGCTGACATACGCGATTCGCTGAGCACCTGTCAGCTACCGTCGGCTTGGCAGCGGCGCCGATGTGCCCCGCCGACGCGCGAGCGCTTCCTCCCGCGAGCGCGAGCGATCGACGGATACGGTGCGCAACGGCGTAGGGGCGAGGGTCCCGAACGCGCATCCCCGAACGTCCGACCTGGCGCCGTTGCCGGCATGGCCGAAGTGCCGATGTCTGGTGGTTCGAGCGGAGTGTCGGGTTGCTCGCCATCCGCAGGCTGCGCGACAGGATGGCCGAGTCCGACCAGTGTCAGTTGGCCGACGGCGGGCAGATGCTGCTAGCGCCCACAGGCAGCTCGGACGGGCACGTCTCCCGCACGTTCACCGCTGCGTCCCCTCGACCTCCGGCCTCCGGCCGACGACGAAGGCGTCCGCGATCGTCCACCGCTGCGTCCCCCCGTCGTCCCCGTGCGCACCACCGTCCCCTCTTCGCTGGTCGTCTGCGGTTCGCCGCCTCGGGCCGACCCCAGACCTCGGCCGCCCTTTACGAGGGACGCGCGGGCCAGCGAGCGAGCGCCGTGTGGCGGAGCGTCTCGAACTCCGGTCCGCTGAGACGATCCAGCACCCGATCGAGACCGCTCACGAGAGCGTCCAGGTCATGCGGGTCCTCGCCGGCGAACAGGAACCGGGCGAGGACCCGTTCGTCGTCGGCGAGTGCAGCCGTAGCCTTGGCTCCAGCATCGGTCAGCGAGACCAGCGTGGCCCGACGGTCCTCGGGATGTGGAGAGCGCACGACCAGGTCAACCTCCTCCAGGCCGTCGACCAACCCGGTGACGTTCCTCGGCGTCACCCGTAGCGCGTCGGCGAGCGCCCGCTGATTGCTCGGCCCCATCCGGTGCAGCAGCGTCATCAACGTCGCCCGGGCGCGCGTCAACCCCCGCGCCGCAAGGTCCTCCGCCATGGCATCGCCCATCACCGTGGCCACCCGGAACAACCGCTCGAGAGCACCATCGGCACGCCGCATATTGTGAGGTTACTTCACGATGCAGTAGGTTCACGACGTGCTGTCGGTCCGTCACGCCGTCGAACGCATCCGCAGCCATCCCACGGCACTTGCCATGGCCGGCGCACTCGCTGCAGCCATCGCCCTCGGCGTGCCGACAGGCGTCGTCCCCAGCCCGTGGTTCAACCGCAAGGTCCCCGTCCGAGGCTTCGAGATCGTGGTGCTCGTCACCCTCAGCGTCATCAGTGGCCTCGTCGCGGCCACCTATGCACGACCCACCACCGCGGACCCACGACTGCGCCGCGCCGGCGTCGCCAGTGGTGTGCTCGGATGGTTCGCCGTCAGCTGCCCCCTGTGCAACCCCTTCGTGCTCGCGCTACTCGGCACGTCCGGCGCCACCGGCATCTTCGCCCGGCTCCAACCCGCCCTGGGTGCCCTGGCCGTCGCCCTCGCGACCACAGCCCTCGCTCTGCGGCTGCGTGCCCTGCGCCGCGGCGCCTGCACCGTCCCGGCCAACAACCACGCCACCCCGACGATCGCCCACCCCAACGACGCCGAGTCGCAGACCGTCAGCATCTCCTAGCGGCCCCCTCACAAGGGCGACCGCGTGCAGGACCAAACTTCAGCAGCCGAACCGACGTGGACCAGACGACCGCTCTGGCAGGTCGGCCTCACAGCCGCACTGGCCGCAGCAGCAGCCAACGTCGTTATCTACGCGATCGCGCGAGCGGCCGATGTGCCCATGGAGCTGACCGAGGTCTTCAGCGACGACTTCCAGCGAATGCCGGCCATCAACGTGGCGCTCGGAACACTCCTGGACGGTGGTGTCGTAGCGATTGCTCTCGCCGCGGGATGCCGACGAAGGGCCAAGCAGCCACGCGCCACGTTCACCTGATCACCATCTCCAAGGAGCGATCGGATGGCGGGGTTCATGGTCGTCGCGCGACGAAGAGGGATCGTCGGAGGAGCCCGTCTGTGATGGCTTGGACGGCGAGTCGGCGCTCGATCTGGGTCTCGTCGAAGTCGTGGTGGCCGAGCATCTGGATCAGGTCCTCCGCGAACTGTTCTGCCACTTCCAGCTTGCGTCTGGCTGTGGCGAGGTAGTCGGCCGTGAGGTCGTGCTCTTCGATCTCGACGAACCCGGCTGAACGCAGCAGGCTCGAGCAGCTGGTACGCAGGACGACGTTGGGCGGGCCAGCCTCGATCGCTCGTCGGGTCTCGGCTGCACTCAGGCCCGGGCCCGAGAAGATCGCCGTGAACACCGTCGTACCCCCGTGGCGCAGCGCCCGGAACGTGGCCCGCAGCGTGGCGAGCTTGGGGTCCAAGCAGCACAGGACGTCGGTGTGGATCACGGCGTCGAACGTCGCCGGTCGCAGCGGCAGCACCTGTCCTCGCGCCGCTACGGCGAAGGCCCGGGCTCCGAGGCGTTCTCCGGCAGCCCGGCGCGCCGCGGTGGCAAGCCCCTCGAAGGGCACATCGCACAGCACGACGGTGCAACCGGTCTCGCGCGACAGATACAGACCAGGCCAGCCTTGGCCGCAGCCGATGTCCAGGAGCCTCTGGCCAGGACCGAGGCCCAGCATCCCCACCAGCCCGTCGACCTCGGCCAGGGTCGCGTAGCCGTTGGCACCGAAGTCGCAACCGAGCGTTCTCCGCTCGACCTCACGCGCGATTCCCTGTTGGCCCACTGCGTAGAACCGACCCGCGAGCTCGACGCCGTCCCCGCTCGTGTGCGCGTCCGGACCGCAGCTCGAACACGACCTCGTGGTCACAGGTCGAACGCTCTGGAGCTCGATGTCATCGCGATCCCTCTGCAGCTGCGTGTCTTCACCGGTGTAGGACGAGGGCCGAACGGCCGACATTGCGTCCGCCGTCGATGCAATGCTCGTACCGGCGGATTCGTCCTCACTGGTAGACGACGACGGACGGCGACCAAGGGCGGCCAGGCGCGGTGCTGCAAACCGGCGACAGAGCGGCGTTCCAGCAGCTCGCTAGTGACGAGCTGGCCGGCTTGTACGCGCTGGCCCGCCGGCTGGCCGGTCGCGACGCCGAGGATCTGGTGCAGGAAGCACTGCTGCGGGCGTGCCGCTCCTTCGGTTCGCTCCGCGACCATCAGGCGGGAGGTCAGTGGCTGCGGGTGATCCTGACCAACGTGTGGCGGGACCGTCTCCGCAAGGACAGCCGCGAGCCGACCGAGGTGCCGCTGGACGACGCGGAGGGTTTCTCTTTGTATCGCACCTTGGTCGACGAGGACCCGTTCCCCTACTCGGACACGCTGCACCTGGACTTCCTGGGCAGCTTCTCGGAGGACGACATCCACACCGTGCTGCAGCGACTGCCCGCCCGCTACCGGGCGCCGCTGGTGCTGCGCTACGTGGAGGGGCTCCCGACCAAGCAGATCGCCCGGTTGCTGGAGCTGCCCCTCGGCACGGTCCTGTCGCAGCTCCACCGGGGCCGCAAGCTGTTCGAGCGAGCGCTCTGGGACTACGCGACCGAGTCAGGCTCGATCAACGGAACGGCGGCCCGACGAGAGGATCATCCCTCATGGACCGGCTGATCACCTGCGGCGCAGCCGTCGAGCAGCTCTGGGCGTTCCTGGACCACGAGCTGGAGGAGGTCGACCGTCAGGCGGTCGAGGCCCACTTGGCGTTCTGTCGACGTTGCTGTGGCGAGCTCGAGTTCGCCAAGCACCTCCGCCGCCTCCTGGCGACGAAGGGTGCCGGTGAGCTACCGGCTGTGGTGCGGGTTCGGCTGGACCGGTTCATCGACGAGCTCGCCGAGACAGCCCCAGAAGGTGGCATGGCATGAGCGACGACCTGATGTTCCAGGACGAGATCCACGAGCTGGTGCGCGCCGCCTACGGCGCCATCACCACCGGGGCCGGCCGGCCCATGGCCCGACGCTTCTACTCCGACGAGGAGCTGGGCTCGGTGCCGGCGGACGCCGTCGCGTGGGCGTTGGGGACCGGCAACCCCGTACGCCACGCCGAGCTCGCGGAGGGCGAGGTGGTGCTCGACATTGGATCCGGCGGCGGGATGGACACGGTGCTGGCCGCCCGACGTGTCGGACCGACGGGCAAGGTGGTCGGCCTCGACATGCTCCCTGAGATGGTGGAGCGGGCCCGCAAGACAGTGCAGGAAGCGGGTGTGGCGAGCTGGTGTGAGCTGCGCGCAGGCGAGATGGAGGCCATCCCGTTGCCCGACGAGTCGGTCGACGTGGTGATCTCCAACGGAGTCATCAACCTGTCGCCCCGCAAGAGCCGCGCCTTCGCCGAGATCACCCGCGTCCTACGACCTGGCGGCCGGTTCTGCGTCTCCGACCTCGTCGTGAACGACGACCTGCCGCCCGAGGTCCTGACGACGGGAGCCGCGTGGGCGGGCTGCATCGCCGGTGCCCTCTCCGAGCATGTCCTCGTCCGCAAGCTCGACCGTGCTGGGCTGGTCGACATCGAGATGAGCGAGCGAAGCCCACTCTCGGTCGACGATGTGGCCCTGTACCCGCTGTTCACACCCGCCGTGCTCTCGCTGATGCGCCGGCTCCTCGATGACGACACGCAGCAGCACATCGCGGCCAGCCTGATCGCCCGCGCTCGCAAGCCCGCCGCACGCCCGCACCGACCCCGGGTTGTCGGGGCCGCCACCGCCACATCGGTGCAAAGCGTGGACGACATCGGCGCCGCCACCGAGGCCGGCGGAGTCACCGTGCGAGCGTTGAAGCACGTCGACGACCTCGAGCTCACCGTGAAGGACATCGAGCCAGGTCACACCACACCGGTCCACTCCCACAGCCACTCCCACCTGGGGATCATCATGAGCGGCACCGGCCTGCTGCAGCTGACCGGCCGAGACCCCCCGCTCTCCCCAGGCGACGTGTTCTCGATCGCTCCCAACGAGCCTCACGCCATCGAGAGCCAAGGCCCCCGAAAGCTGCGGCTGGTCTGCCTGGATTGCTTCGTCGCACCGGCCCCCTGACGACCGGGCCGGGGATTTATTGCATCGACGCCGAAAGGCAATCCGGCTGAGCCGCCTCTCGTCCTTCCAAGTGCAACGCACCTCGAGGAGGACCAGGGATGACGACGACCAACGACCCGGTGGTAGAGCCAGAGGCGCTGCGGGCCTCGGTTCGTGAGAAGTACCGCGAGGTGGCAGTCCACCCCGGTGGTGACTTTCACTTCCACACTGGTCGGCCGCTCGCCGCGCTGCTCGGTTACGACCCCGAGCTGGTCGCCGCCTTGCCGGACCGGGCGGTCGAGTCGTTCGCCGGGGTGGCGAACCCGTTCTCGCTGAGGGCGATCAGCCCGGGCGAACGCGTGGTCGAGGTTGGTTCGGGCGGCGGGTTCGACTCGATCGTCGCCGCGCACCTCGTCGGTACCGGCGGCCGGGTCGTCGGCGTGGACATGACCCCTGAGATGCTCGCCAGGTCACGTGAGACGGCGCGGCTGCTGGACCTCGACCACGTCGAGTTCCGCGAGGGCCTCGCCGAGGACCTTCCCGTCGACGACGGTTGGGCCGACGTCGTGATCTCCAACGGCGTCTTGAACCTGGTCGCCGACAAGGGCCGGGCCTTCGCCGAGGTCTTCCGGGTCCTGCGCCCCGGCGGTCACCTGCAGTTCGCCGACATCGCCATCGGTCGACCCGTGCCCGACGAAGCGGTCTGCAACATCGACCTGTGGACCGACTGCATCGCCGGCGGCCTCTCCAGCGACGGCTGGCAGCAGGTCACGCGCGACACCGGGTTTCTCGCGCTCGAAGTCGGCCCATCCGTCGACACCTTCGGCGGCGCCCCAGGCGAGGCGAACGCCCGCCGCTTCGACGTCTTCGGCCACCCGTTCCTCGCCAACAAGCCGCACTAGAACCCCGGCCCCCACGGAGGGATCGAGCCATGTTGACCCACGCCTACAGCTACCAGAATTGCCTCGACGGCTCCGTGAAGAACGCCTGGACCGTCGACGACTGCTTCCAAGGCCGTGACTTCGACTTCGCCAAGCCGTTCCTACCCGACCGGATCGCCGGAGTGAACGCCATTGGCTGCCTGGACGACGACGAGAAGCGCATGCTGAACCAGATTCGCGGCAACAGCTACTGCCACATCTTCGCCTTCGTCGAGGAGTACATCGTGCCCATGGTCGTCGACCACGCCCGGCGCGACGTGTACGGCGACGAGACCCGCCTGTGGACCCTCCTGCGCTTCGCCGAGGAGGAGGTCAAGCACCAGGAGATGCTGCGCCGCGCCTGCGACCAGTTCGAGGCCGGGTTCGGGACCAGCTGCAGTCTCGTGCCCGGACGCGAAGACGTCGCCGGCGCCGTCCTCGCCACCTCGCCCCTGAGTGCACTGTTGCTGACCAGCATGATCGAGTGGTTCACCCAACTCCACTACGTCGAGCACGTCCGCGACCGGGCCGAGCTCGACGAGCTGTTCCGCGACATCCTGCGCTTCCACTGGATCGACGAGTCCCGCCACGCCCGCCTGGACACCCTCCTCATCGACGAGGTCGCCGCCGAGCTGACGGCCGACGAGCGCGAGAAGGCCATCGACGAGTTGCTCGGGCTGGGCGGCGCCGTCGACGGGCTCCTGGCCCAGCAGACCGAGCTCGACATCGATGCCTTGCAGGCAGCCACGGGCCGGACCTTCACCGACGCCGAACGGGACGAGATCCGCACCCACCAACAGCGCTCCTACCGGTGGACCTTCCTCGTCTCAGGGCTCGAACACCCGAACTTCGTCGGCATCGTCGAACAGCTCACCGCCAACGGCGCCAACAAGATCGCCCAGGCCGCCACAGCGCTTTCTGCTTGACCTGGCCGAGTACGACCTCCACCTTCCACGGCATCGCTCCGTGCCGCGCGTCGCCCGAAGCGCCGGGGCCCTCTGATGGGGCATGCCGGTAGCTTCGACGTGGCGGACTTCGGGGAGCGTGTGCGGGCCGATGATCTACTCCTTCGCCGATCCGGAGCTGGATACGCGCTCGTTCGAGCTTCGCCGTGGCGGCGGCGGAGAGATCGTTGCGGTCGAGCCACAGGTCTTCGAAGTGCTGCGCTTGCTGGTTGAGCACGCCGACCGCGTGGTCTCCAAGGAGGAGCTGTTGGACGCGGTGTGGAGGACCCGGTTCGTCACCGAGTCGGCGCTCACCTCGCGCATCGAGGATGCTCGCAAGGCGGTCGGTGACGACGGACGCGCCCAGGTCGTGATCCGGACGATCCACGGGCGGGGGTACCGGTTCGTCGCCGGGGTCGTCGCCCGACCGGAGAGCCCCGATCCAGCCGCGGTGGCCGTCCCAGCCGAGGGGCTGTCACCCCGCGAGTTGGAGGTGCTCGCGGCGATCGAGCGGCGGTTGACGAACGCTGAGATCGCCCGGGAGCTGTTCATCTCGGTGCGAACCGTCGAGAGCCACATCGTGTCGTTGCGCCGCAAGCTCGGGGTGGACAGCCGCCCGGGGTTGATCGCCGTGGCTCAGGGCCGATCCGGCTCCCCGCGTCGCACAGGCCCGCGCGCCGGCACGTCGCCACTGGGCCCGCCTACCTCGTCGTCCTCTGACAGCCTGGCCGATAGGTCAGGGCGCCGATCGAGAGTGGGCAGGTCACGGGCCATCCGCGAGGTGGGTGTGGCGGACGATTACGTTCGACCAGCGTGGCGGTCGCAGGGTTCGAATACGTCGATCTGGACCAGGTGCGGGGCGCCGTCGGCACTCGGCCATACACCCGTGGCCTTGACTACGCACGCCGCAACCGGCTGATGAAACTCGCCTGGGACGAGGGCGACGAAACCCTCGTGGCCCGGGTGCTCGGCCAGGGCGGCATCTACGAGACCGAGGCCCACTTCGCAGCCGATGACAACGGGTTCCTCGATTTCCTCGAGGGCGAGTGCAGCTGTCCCGTGGGTTTCAACTGCAAACACGTGGCCGCTGCGGTCGTGGCTGCCGTGGAGGCGACACCCACCGATGTCCGGGCGGTCAGGGCGACGGCCGCCACAGCGCGGGTCAGCGCGTTCCGGGCGCCCCAGCCTGCCTTGCCGACATGGGAGCAGTCGCTGCAGGCCCTGCTCGACGTCGGCTCCGACCGCGGCGCGGCTGAGCCGGCGAGCGGGCCACCCTTGGCGATCGAGCTCCGGCTGGATCTCGGCGGGCCGGTGAAGTTGATGGCGCGGATCATGCGCCGCGGCCGGAACGGCTGGGTCAATGGTGGCCTGAGCTGGAACGGGCTGGACAGCTGGCAGGTCGAACGGGATGACTACCCGGCCAACCAGGTCCGGGTTCTCCGCGAGCTGTACGCGCTGTACCAGAGCGCTGGTGGGCGCCCCAGGCACACCTACTACAGCAGCGGCACGGTCAAGACCATCGACCTGACGACGTTCGACCGTACGTTGTGGCTACTGCTCGACGAGACCGGCAGGGCAGGCCTGCGTCTCCTCCACGCCAACGCGGCGTTGGGTGAGGTGGAGCTCTGCGGTCAGGCCCGGCTGGAGTTCGACGTCACCCAACCTGAGGGACGTCCTGGCCTGGTGCTCCAGCCCCGGCTGCTGGTCGAAGGCCGCGAACACGACCTCGAGCCGGTGGCGTTCCTCGGTTCTGGCGGGCACGGGGTAGTGCTTGTCGACCGGGCGGCGGTGCCGGTCGGCGCGGACCCGAGGAGCTGCCGATTCGGGCTGGCCCGCCTGATCACGCCCGCTCCGCCACCGTTGCGCGAGATGGTGCTCACCGGTAGTGGGGTCACCGTTCCTGCCGGCGAGGAGGCGCGGTTCGCCGAGGAGGTGTGGCCCCGCCTCCGGCACGTCGCCCCGGTGGGTTCTTCGGACGGCTCGTTCACTCCGCCGGAGATCGACGGTCCCCGGCTGGTGCTGCACGCCACCTATGGCGCGGGGCACGTGGTCGAGGTCACCGCGGCGTGGGCCTACACCGTCGGTGCGACGGAGCACCGGGTGCCAACCGACGTCGACTCCGGTGCCGCCGCCTACCGCGACCTCGACGCCGAGGGGTCGCTCGTCGCCGCGCTGACCGATCTCGGCCTCGGCCGGGCCGGGTTGGCGACGGCCACCGGCCTGGTGTCGCCGGTCCGGCTCAGCGGGCTGGGCACCGTGCGCTTCACCACCGAGCTGTTGCCGTTGCTCCAGGACGAGCCGCACGTCGAGGTGGAGGTCGTCGGCGAGCCCGCCGACTTCCGCGAGGTCAGCGATTCGCTGGTCATCGGCCTCTCCACCGATGCTGCGCCCGGCGAGACCGACTGGTTCGACCTTGGGGTCACCATCAGCGCCGAGGGTCGGGACCTGCCTTTCGTGGAAGTGTTCCACGCGCTCGCCGCAGGGGAAACCTATCTGCTGCTGGACGACGGCGCGTACTTCTCCCTCCTCAAGCCAGAGCTGAATGCATTGCGGGGGCTGATCGAGGAGGCCCGGGGCCTGCAGGACCAGCCCTCGGATGGGCTGCGGATCAGCCGCTACCAGGTCGACCTGTGGGACGAGCTGTGCGGGCTCGGTGTGGTCCGTCACCAGGCCGAGGCCTGGGAGCGGCAGATGACCGCGCTCCGCTCGATCCAGTCTGTCGACGCCGATGTCCCCGACCTGCCGGAAGTCCTGAAGGCCGACCTTCGTCCCTATCAGCGGGAGGGCTTCGGCTGGCTCCGCTTCCTGTGGGAGTACGGCCTGGGTGGCGTCCTCGCCGATGACATGGGCCTCGGCAAGACCCTGCAGGCGCTGGCCCTCGTGTGCCACGCCCGCCAGGCGGACCCTGACCTACCGCCGTTCCTGGTCGTCGCCCCCACCAGCGTGGTGCCGAACTGGGCCACGGAGGCCGAGCGGTTCGCCCCTGACCTGCGAGTGGCCACCATCACCGGCACACTGAAGCGCTCGGGCCGGAGCATCCACGAGGCCGTCGCCGGTGCCCACATCGTGGTGACCACCTATACGCTGCTGCGGCTGGAGGTCGACGTCTACGGGTCGGTGCCCTGGGCCGGGATGGTGCTCGACGAGGCCCAGAACGCCAAGAACCACCACTCCAAGACCTACGTGAGCATCCGCCGGGTGTCGGCGCCCTTCAGGCTGGCGATCACCGGCACCCCGATGGAGAACAACCTCATGGAGCTGTGGTCGCTGCTGTCGATCGCAGCCCCCGGCCTGTTCCCCAACCCGACCCGTTTCGCCGAGGCGTATGCCCGGCCGATCGAGCGCCAGGGCGACACCGAGTTGTTGGCCCAGCTCCGGCGGCGCATCAAGCCACTGATGAAGCGGCGCACCAAGGAGTTCGTCGCCGCGGACCTCCCGCCCAAGCAGGAGCAGGTGTTGGAGGTCGAGCTCCATCCCCAGCACCGCAAGCTCTATCAGACTCACCTGCAGCGGGAACGCCAGAAGGTGCTGGGCCTGCTCGGCGACTTCGACCGCAACCGGTTCACGATCCTGCGTTCGATCACCCGGCTCCGTCAGCTGAGCCTTCACCCGGCACTGGTCGACAAGGCAAAGACCAGGGTGCCGTGCGCCAAGCTGGACACGCTCGCCAAGCAGCTCGGCGAGATCGGCGCCAGCGGCCACCGGGCGTTGGTGTTCAGCCAGTTCACCGGGTTCCTCGGGTTGGTGCGCGAACGCCTCGACCGCGAGGGCATCGGCTACTGCTACCTCGACGGCCGGACCCGCAACCGTGACGCCGCGGTCCGCCGGTTCAAGGACGGCACCGACCCGGTCTTCCTGATCAGCCTCAAGGCCGGAGGGGTCGGGCTCAACCTCACCGAGGCCGATTACTGCTTCCTGCTGGACCCATGGTGGAACCCCGCCACCGAGGCCCAGGCCGTCGACCGCACCCACCGCATCGGCCAGACCCAGAACGTCATGGTCTACCGCTTGATCGCCCGGGACACGATCGAGGAGAAGGTCATGGCGCTCAAGCAGCGCAAGGCCGAGCTGTTCCGGGGCGTGATGGACAACGGCGACCTCTTCAGCGGGGCCATAGACGCGGACGATGTCCGCGCCCTGTTCGGCTAGACCTCAGCTGGACTGCCCTTGCCGACGAGTGAGAGCGGGTGCCTCTGACACCCACGCCTCACAGTCGCTCGATCACTACCTCGACCAGACCGACCCGCCCGTCCTGAACCCCGTCCGGAGGTGGGGAGAGGTTGGGCGCCTCCGAACCCGGGCCAACCCCAACCGAACGCGACCCCAGCAGATCCCGGGCGCGCGCGACCTGCCGTCGAACAACGGGTGCAACAGGCGGTCGCATCTCGCGCACTCGTCGGGGGCCTGGACGGGCGCGAGAGGCGCCATGGTGGCGGCACGTCAGGCGAGCCGGCATCACGTCCGCGGCCAATCACTTCTGGCTGGGTCAACTTACGGGGGTGATGATCGGGGCCGGTAGACATCGCTTCGGTGGTCGATCGCTACGACCGTCACACGGTGGCGGTTGTCGTCGATCTCGTAGATCACCCGGAAGTCACCGCGCCTCGCGCTGTGCTTGCCCGCGA
>JBOGHK010000158.1:0-22068 GCA_050744325.1 Acidimicrobiales bacterium | reverse complement strand
GCGAACAAAGCCCCTCACGCTGTCGCCACCCCAACGACACCGCAAACACGGCCACCACCAACCGCGTCATCACCATCAACGTCGCCCAAACCCCGCCCGATCGTCATCGAACGTGTCGCTCAACACCGCCCTGACCACCGCGGCGCACCGGCACCGCCTCTCTACCGGTAGTCCTCTTCGGGGACCTCGGGCGGCATGTGCTCGGCACCGACCCAGACACGGCTGCTGAACTCTTGGTACTCCTCGGTGTTCAGCAGGAACCCGTGCCACACCATGTCGACCGGCCCGGACGGGGCGTTGTGCTCGGCCGGGGACAGCATCGACAGCGCGACGTAACGCCGGAACTCCTCGATCAGCGGGATGGCATGCGTCTCGAAGAAGTAGTCGCGGAACTCGACCGCCTTGTCGTCGGAGACCCCTTCGAACTCCCCTTGGGACGGGTTGAACACCAGCCATTGCTGCATCACCTGGCTGGCCCAGTGCCGGCAGTGCTTGTCCCACTGCCCGAACCACAACAGCAGGGGCAGCACCTGCTCATTGTCGAACAGCCGACCGTCGCGCAGCAGCCGGCGGGGGCTCATCCCCAGCAGCAGGAACGCGAGGTCGTACTGCTCCAGCATCGTGAGCCGCTTGCGCAGGTCGTCGTCCAGGTCCGGCCGGACCGTGAGACAGGCCTCGACGATCGACCCCGGTTCGGCCACCAGTGTTCGCTTCTCCATCTCGATCCCCTTTGCCGGCGTGGGCCGGAGGGACGAGCGCCCCTCCGGCCCACGCGTAGTTCCTTCCTCTACGACCCCGACGTGGCGATGGCGGGCGTGACGCTGTAGCAGTTCGAGCACGTCTGCTCGCCCGCCGGCCAGTGCCGCGGGTTCCGTTCGCCGAAGGCTGCCTCCAGGCGGGCCTTGGTGTCGTAGTAGATCGGCGAATAGCCCTCGGCGGTCACCTCGTTGGAGGGAACGTGTCCTCGCATGTGCGATGCCCCTTTCGGTCGTGTCCCCGGATGCGGGGGACGGATCCGAGCGAACCACGAGCACCCGAGTCGGCATATGCGCTAGTCCGGCCCCGAATAGCGATATGCCAGATGCGCATAGACCGGAATCGGCAGCGGACCCCTGTCGCTACCCTGAAGGCTGCTCTTAGCCTCGATCCACCGATTGACCGTTGCCTTGGCGTTGGGGCGGGCCGTCAACGGTTGTGGTGATCGGCCTGGTGCTGTGTTCGGGTGGTGGGGCGCGTCGAACTGGGGGTTTCGAGCGGGTCGTGTTGTCAGCGCCGGGGGTCAGCTGCGGTGCGCCGGGCCGCGGTC
This sequence comes from Acidimicrobiales bacterium, assembly GCA_050744325.1. Classification (GTDB taxonomy): domain Bacteria; phylum Actinomycetota; class Acidimicrobiia; order Acidimicrobiales; family VFJN01; genus DASXTK01. The sequence goes on along the minus strand of JBOGHK010000158.1, from coordinate 20,762 downwards.
TGGGTGGTTAGACAGGGACGGGTCGCAGGGTCCGGAGGCGGCTGAGTGCCTGGTTGAAGGGCCTTGCCCAGGGCCAGTGGGTGGGGAGCCGCAGGGTGGGGGTGCCGGAGCGGTTGACGAGCCTGCCGGGCACGGCGATGAGCCGGGTGCGTTGGGTGGCGGCGACGGTGAGCTCGTCGAGGTGGCGGATGCCGCCGAGCTGGTTGGTCCAGCGGAACAGGTTGTGGGCCAGCACGGCACAGGCCAGCCAGGCGCCGTTGGCGGGGAACCGCCCCGACGGGCAGTGGGCGAGCCCGGCGCCTTCTTTGAGGTCGCCGATGGCGAGCTCGACCGTGGCGTGGTCGCGGTGGAACCGGTCTACGGTCACCGCATCGGCGGTCGAGCTGGTGACGAAGGCGTGGTGACGCCAGTTGGGCCACATCGCCAGTTGGGCGGGGTCGGTCAGGCGGGTGCGGCGCACGACAAGCCGGTAGCTGCGACGTTGCCGGCCCCTGCCGGTGACATAGGTGGTGTCGGCGACCTCCGCGACGCCGCCGTCGGGGTAGACGATCGGCGTCCACGCGTCCTCCGTGATGGCGTCGATGGCCCTGCGGATGGACTTGTTGATCGTGACGGTGACCGACCAGCCGACCCCGAGCCGCTTGAGGGTGTCGATCAGGGCGTGGGACCAGAACCCCGAATCGGCGCGCAGGCACATGGCCCCGGTGGCCCCGGCGCGGCGGACCCGGGCGATGAGCTCTCCGGCGAACCGTTTGTGGCCCCGCTGGGACGATCCTTTACGCAGCCGGGCATGCAGCACCTCACCGGTGTCGGCACGGGTGGCGACCAGCGGGTGATAGCCCAGCACCTTGGTGTAGCCGTAGGCGGCGCCGTGCTTCTTGTTGCCGTAGACCTCGCTGATCGTGGAGTCCATATCGATGACCAGCGGCTCGGATCCCGGGCCCGCACCCAGCGCCCAGGCCCGGCGGATCGTCTCGGCGATCACACGGTCCAACTGCCGGACATGCCCGAAACTGAACGCCCGCAGAAACGTCCCCAACGTCGAAGGCGCCATCACCCGGAACCCCAGCACCCGCCCGGTGGCGCCGGCGCGCAGCACATCGGCGTGATCAATATGGCTGCCACCGGCCAACATCGCCGCGACCAGGGTGCAGATCTTGCGGCCCGGCTGGGAACCGCCCACCCGGCCCACGAGCCGCACTATGTCGTTGACCAGGGCTTCGAGACCCAACCGGGCCATCAACGTCGCCGGGATGATCAGCCCCGCGTTAGCCACCAGATTCGGGTCGTCGAAGGTCACCTCGATCCCGTCGATCCCGCGCGATACTCCACTCACAGAAAGTGCCTCCCCAGCTGGTCACGGTGTTGGCCTTAGACACCGTCATCGTCCCAGCTACGGGAGGCTCTTTCGCGGATACGCGCCCCGCCCAGCACCACCTCATCGGTGGATCGAGGTTAAGTGACTCAAACCGACGGACCTGTTGCGAGGCGTCCACAGAGTGACGAGACGGCGTGGCTCCGCCTGCTACCGTGTCGGTCTGCTTGGGGCATCACCGCTGCGGCTAGACCGCCGATTGCTAGCCAGGTGTCGGTCTCCTGAAGGGTATCGACCTGTCCATGCAGGCTAGCTAGCGGCGAGTTCGGCACGGCTGTGCTGTCCGTAATGCACAGCGAGTCAGGTCATCCGAACAGGTGAGTGGCACGAATGCTGGGGAGTATCGATCAACGCGTGGACGGGACCGCGATCGGTCCCGAACCAGCCCGTCATGACCGCCCTCGTTGCCCGGTGCCGTCGATGCTTGGCGTCGGCGTCCAGACACGCTGACGGGAGCCAGAATGACCACCACTGACGGGCCGGCACCGGCCACGCCGTCGGCGGGGCTCAGCTCATCTGAGGGCGGGGCATCCCCCGCACTCCCGGCATTGGTGAACGTGCGGGCGGCCCCGATCGGGGCCGAGCCGGCCGTGGGTCACTCCGACGAAGCGCCACCCGGAGGGCCTTCTCTCGGACGTGTCCGCCGCGCGTCGCGGATTCTACGCGTCGGCGGCTCCCGGGCACCGGGCAGGCCGTTCTTCCTCCGGCTGGGCATGGCGCTCGCGTGTTTGCCTCTCCTGGCGTTCGCCACTGCCGTACACGTGGGTGTCGAGCGCAACGAGAGCACGGTCACGACCGTGGGGAGCGAGGCGACACGCGGCATCACCGTTGCCCAGGCCCTCAAGCTCAAACTGGCCGAGCTGGACGAGGTCGTCGTTCGCAGCCTCCTCAGCGATGCTCCTCTGACCGAGAACGGCTTCCCCGACGAGTACAACACCAAGCGGGCTGAGCTGCACGAGAGCCTGGTGCTCGCTGCGCTCGTGTCGTCGTCCGGTGCGGCGTACGAGCAGCCGCTGGTCAACATCGACTACGCCGTGTCCCACTACCACGACCTGGTCCAGGCGGCCTTCGCGGCGAGGCGCGACGGCGACGGAACCAGGGCCTTGGAAGCCTACGGTCAGGCTCACCAGGTGATGGCCGAGACGCTGCTGCCCGAGGCCGACTTCGTCGACAAGGCCAACAGCTACGTGCTCAACAACACCTACGACGGGCAGACAGCGCGTTCGGCATCTACCGAGCGCCTGATCGTGATGTCGTGGATCGCCCTGCTGGCCTTCCTGGTCCTGGTCCAGATCCTGGTGGTGTGGAGGTTCCGGCGGCTGATCAACCTGGGCTTGGCGCTGGCCACGGTGATCGCCCTTGCCACCGGCGCCTTCACCCTGAACCGTCTCGACGCCTCGTCGTCCCACCTCGCCGACGCCCGTGAGCAGGCCTTCGAATCGGTACATGTGCTGGCCCGAGCGCGCGCCACGGTGGTCTCGGCCCGGCAGGCCCAGGGCCAGTTCCTCCTCGATCCGGCCACGGCGGACGGTGACCAGGTTGACTTCGAGGGTCAGGTGAGCCGGTTGCTCCGGATGGAGGGGGAGGATGTGGTCGAACTGGCCGTCAACGGCACGGTCCCGGAGGGCGCGGCGGGCTATCTGGCCAGGGTGGCCGGTCCAGACGCCCCGAGCTCCGACCCGGAAGGCGCCCGCGAGGTGGTGCTCGCCTTCGGGGGCTTCCTGACCGAGGACGCCGCGATGCGGAGGCTCGTGGCCACGAACCAAACCGAAGCGGCCATGGAGAACTACACGGACGGCCGGGCCTACACCGGCCTGGACGCGGCCATCACGGCAGTGCAGGCGAACGAGCAGGAAACGTTCGACGAGGCAGCCGATGCCGCTGGGGATGCCGCCGCGCCTCTCGACGAGCTCAACTTCCTCGCCGCGCCCGGGATCCTCCTGCTTGCCCTGCTCGGCCTCTTCCAGCGTCTCAGGGAGTACCGGACATGAGCCGCCCAGGGAGGCGAAGCCGGTCGACCCTGGGGATGCTGGCCGCGCTGGCCATCGGAGCCAGCATGGTGGCCGGATGCTCGGGCGAGTCGTCCGCGGCCTGTCCGCAGAGCGTGATCCCCCAGCATGAGGAGAACACCCTGGTCATCGAGGGTGACGCCTGGTCAGGGTACGCCCCGTTCCGTGACGAAGAGCTGCTCGACGGCACGGGGTACACCGCCCTCTACGTCGAGCAGGTCTGCCAGGATGTGCGGGCGGCAGACCTCACCGAGGGTCGGGCTGACATCATCGTGACCAGCCTCGACCAGTACCTGCTCCAGCACCCCCAGGGCACGCTGGTGGGCGTTATCGATCAGAGCGTGGGAGCCGACGCCCTCGTCCTCGGCACCGCCAGCCACCCCGAGCTCGACAGCATCGACGACGTCCCCGGGCTGGTCGCCCGACGGGCTGAAGCGGGCGACAAGCTGGTCCTGGCCTACACCGGCAACTCGCCCTCCGAGATGTTGCTCAATGAGCTGGCCAACACCACCGACGAGCTTCGCCTCACCGATTTCGAGCTGGTGGCGGTCGACCAGTCTGCCACTGCCTTCGAGATGCTCCAGGCCGACGAGGCCCAGTTGGCGATCATCTGGGAGCCGGATACCAGCGCGGCCCGGGCCGCCGGCCACACCGTCGCGCTGAGCAGCGCTGACGTCCCCGACTCCATCGTGGATGTGATCGTGGCCAGCGACCAGCTGATCCAGCGCGATCCCGCTGCCGTGCAGGCGGTCGTGGCTTCCTTCTACTCGACGATGGACGACCTCCTGGCCCGTCCGGACGCACTGGAGCGGTTCTACGCGGAGGACGGCGGCCTCGACATCGCGACGGCGGGGACGTTGATCTCTGGGATCAAGCTGTACGGCACGGGCGAAGCCAACACCTTCATGAACGAAGCCATCTTCCCGCTCGACAAGCCGCAGATCCTCCAGAGCATCGACTCCATCGGTTCCGTGCTGGTGCTCGTCCATCCCGGCATCCCCCTCGACGAGGCCAAGGTCGACGGTAGCTATGTCAGCGATCTCACGCGATAGGAGCAACGGCTCCGATGAGGGAGGTGCAAGAGGTATGAGCGACCTTCGGACGACCTCGATTGACGATCAACATGGGGGGGACCGCGGCCAGCCTGGGTCGGCGTGCCCGGGCAACGTGTCCGGGCGACGGCGAGGTCATCGCGCGTGAGCTTCGGTGCCCACGCCCTCGACCGGAACTTGCGTGACCTGCAGACGGAGCTGCAAGCCTTGGTCACCGAATCCCGCGACCTCGAAGCCGACGCCACCTACGCCTTGCTGGCTGGTGACCGCCTCACCGGAGTGACGGCGGAGCGGGCCCGGCCGGCACTCACCGAAGTGGAGCATCTGTGGCGCGGTGTGAGCCTGCTCGACGACCTGTTGTCTCAGACCAGGGCATGGCTGAACCAGCCCTACGTCGACGACCGCGATGCCCCTGAACTCATGGTCCGGCTCAACGGCCCCAGCATCGCCCTCGTGGCCGAACCGCCTGTCGCTGGGGACGGCCATGCGCGTCCCCAGTTGGCGTCTCCGGCCTCGTCGAGGAGCCGCACCCTGACGCCCAAAGCCTTGCTCACGACCCTCGCGAGTGCGCTCACAGCGGCACACCAGGTCGTCGACGAGGTCGACGCCGCCTGGCGTGAGCTGCTCCCTCGCCTCGATCGGATGAGCACCGAGGCCCACCACCTGGCGGCCGAGCTGCCGGGCTATCGGCCGCTGGCGGCGGCGGTCGCTGCGCTCGAAACCCTTCCCCATCGCATCATGGAGGACCCGTTGGGAGCCGCCGACGAGCTCACCCAGATGGAGTCGACCCTCGCGCGCGTCGCGGTCGCCCGGGCCGAGATTGCCCGCCTGAGCGAGGAAGTCGCCGGCGCTACTCGCATGCTCGCCGGGCTCGAGGGCTTGTTGGCCGAAGGGCGTGACGCCTTCGACCACAGCCGGGCCGAGATCGCCAGCCCGGAGGGGCTCTTGGCGCCGGTCGACCCGGCGGTGCTGCACGACCAGCCCGGCCTGCGACCGTGGCTGGCGCGCCTGGAGCGACTCGTCGCCGAGGGAGACGTGGCCCGAGCCGGGGCCGGGCTGGCGCGGTGGCGGGCGCTCGCCGACGAGACCCTGGCGGTGGCCCGCCAGGTCGCCGAGGCCAACGCCCGCCCCCGGCGTCGACGCCGAGAGCTCCAGGGCCTGCTACGAGCGGTCCGGGTCAAGGCGGGAGCACTGGGCCGGGCCGAGGACACGCTGGTCACCGAGCTGGCCGACCGGGCGATGCGTCTGTTGGACGTCCCCTGCGACCTCCCGGCAGCGGAGACCGCCGTCGAGAAGTTCCTGGAGGGTCTCCGGCAGCCGGCCCCCCCGTCGGGCATGACAGGCGATGCCGCCGGATCGGTGGGTGACGCAATGCTGCCGCCCGATCCCATCGACGAGCGTCGGTCCCCGCCCCTGGGTGACTCGAGAGCGGACCGACGAGTGGGGGCACCGACGTGACCGAGACTGGCCGGTGCGCGTTCGCGGGGTGTGACGGGACGGTCGATGGTGGTTTCTGCCACTCGTGCGGCCGAGTGCCCCTGGCCGCACCCTCCGCGGCTGGAGCGCCGCAAGGGTGGGTCGAGCGGCCGTACCCGGAGGTCTGGACGCCGGCAGCCCCGCCTCCCCCGGCGGGCCCGCCGACCGCGCTGCCCTTGGCGGAGCCGCCGAGCGCCTGCGCGTTCGCGGGGTGTGACGGGACGGTCGATGGTGGTTTCTGCCACTCGTGCGGCCGAGTGCCCATGGCGCCTGGATCCTTCGTCAGCATGCCGCCGAGCGCCGATCCCGCGCCCGTGGCGCCTTCCCCTGCGGCCCGCGGCGACGGCTCCGGCGACGGGCGGCATCATTCCGGGCCTCGCCTGCGCCCGTCGTCGGCCCGCACTGGCTCGTCGGGCCGGGGGGCGGCTGCCCGCCGGGGATCCGTCCGAGTCCGCAGCCGCCGGACCGGGGGAAGGCAACTCGGACAGGGCCTCGTCGACGTGCCCGCTGTCCCCGAGGGTGACCCCTTGGCGGCCGTCATGCCGGTCGCCGAGGTCCTCGAAGAGGATCGCTTCTGCTCCAACTGCAATAGCCCGGTCGGGCGCTCCCGCGATGAGCGGCCGGGGCGGCCGGAGGGGTTCTGTCGCCAGTGCCGGACCCGGTACTCCTTTACGCCCCGGCTCGGTCCCAACGACCTGGTCGGCGGCCAGTACCAGGTGATCGGCGCCTTGGCCCACGGCGGCCTGGGGTGGATCTACCTGGCGCGTGACCGGGCGGTGTCCGACCGCTGGGTGGTGCTCAAGGGTCTGCTCGACACCGCCAGCGAAGAGGCGGCCATGGCGGCGGTGGCAGAGCGCCGGTTCCTCGCCGCCCTCGACCACCCCAACATCGTCCGCATCCACAACTTCGTCGCCCATGAGGGTGCCGGCTACATCGTCATGGAGTACATCGGCGGCAAGAGCCTCAAGGCGATCCTCAAGGACCGGCGCGACGCCGATGGCGGCCGCATCGACCCCTTGCCGGTCGACAGGGCGATCGTCTACACCCTGGGCGTCCTGCCTGCCGTGGGTTACTTCCACTCCCAGGGCCTGGTGTACTGCGACATGAAGCCCGACAACGTCATGCTGTCGGGCGACTCGCTCAAGATCATCGACGTAGGCGGCGTCCGCCGCATCGACGACGAAGAGGCCGCGATCTATGGCACCATCGGGTTCCAGGCGCCCGAGGTCGCGGAGTCCGGGCCGACGGTGGCTTCCGACCTCTACACCGTCGGGCGCATGTTGGCGACTTTGCTCCTGGATTTCCGCGGTTACCAGACCACCTACGCCAACAGGCTGCCCGGGCCCGACGAGCAGCCGCTGCTGGCTCGGCACGAGTCGCTCTACCGCTTCCTGCTCAAGGCGACCGCCACGGACCCGGTCGACCGGTTCGAGTCCGCCGAGGAGATGACCGAGCAGCTCCTCGGCATCCTGCGCGAGGAGGCAGCGGCCCACGGCCAGGCGCATCCGGCGGTGAGCACGGTGTTCGAGCCCGGCGGCGCCGTGGGCGCCGGCGCCCACAACGAGGTGGGGCCGGACTGGCGCCTCCTGCCGCCTCCCAAGGTCGATCCGCTCGATCCCGGCGCGGGCGTCGTGCTCAGCCTCGCCGACGGCGAGCCCGCCGCCGTGGTTGCCAACCTCACCGCGGCCCTGTCCTCCGAGTCGGTGTTAGCCACCCCCGAGACGCTGCTTTGCCTGGTCCGGGCGCACCTCTACGCCGGTACGCCCGAGGCGGGAGCGGCCACGCTCGACCGTCTCGGCGACGATCGGGACTGGCGCCTGTGGTGGCACCGAGGACTGACGGCCCTGGCCCAGGGAGTGGCCGTCGAGGCCATCGACTGGCTCGACCCCGTCTACACCGATCTCCCCGGCGAGGTGCCAGCCAAGCTGGCTTTGGCGTTGGCCCACGAGCACGAGGGAAACCTGGGTCGAAGCGCCGACCTCTACGACGTGGCCAGCCGCACTGACCCCGCCTACGTGTTCGGGGCCTTCGGGCTGGCCCGAGTGCGGGTAGCTCTGGGCGACCGCGAGGGCGCGGTCGACGCGCTGGGCCGGGTGCCAGCTGCCTCGAGTGCACACGTCGCCGCCCGTGTCGCAGCCGTGCGTGCCCTCGCATCGTCGGCCGGGCCTCAGGCCGGGCCGCCGAGCCCCGAGCAGCTCGAAACATCTTCGACGATCCTGGCCGAGCTGTGGCTCCCCCCGCGGCAGTATGCCCAGCTCGCACGTGAGCTGTTCGAGGCCGGCCTGGCCGCGCTCGCCGGGGGCGCGGCCGCTTCGGCTTCCGGTCGGCGGATTCTGGGGTGTCGCTTCAGCGAGACCGCCTTGCGGGTAGGACTGGAGTCGACCTATCGCGACATGGCCCGGACCGCATCGTCCGCCCGGGAACGCAACGATATGGTCAACCAGGCCAACCTCGTGCGACCGCGAACGCTGCTGTGAGCTACGAGGCCAGCGCCGATGCGCCCCTGGCGTGCTCCGTCTGCGGTGAGCCCATGGTCCCGGCCGATCGCTGGTGCGAGGTGTGCGGCGCCGCCCTTTCGACCCCCTCCTTGGCCACTACTACCGCTGACGCTGACATCGGCGACACCTGGCGCCCGATCAATGCCGCCACGCCAGCTGACACCGGCCCCACCGACGTCACAGTCGATCGCTGGGTCGACGGGCCTGGCCCGGGTCGCGGCACCTGCCCCGACTGCGGGAGGCCGATAGTCGATGGCGACGGCTGGTGCGATCGTTGCCCGGGGCGATCGGCACAGGTCCACGACCACCGTGAGCTGGTCGACGGCCCGGTGGCGGCCGTCACCGACCAGGGCTCCTCGCACTGGCGCAACGAGGACGCGGTCGGCGTTCGGTGGGTCGAGGGCGACCCCGCAGGCTTCGTCCTGGTCGTCTGCGACGGCGTCTCGGTCAGCCAGGATCCCCATCTGGTGTCACGAGCCGCCGTTGACTCGGCGCTGCACGTGCTCACCGGAGCGGTGGCGGCGGGAGGCGACCTCGGTGCCGCGATGGCGGTCGCCACAGCGGCGGCGCAGGCAGCCGCCGCCGCCGTGCCCTACGACCCCTCCCTCGACGTAGGGCCGGGCGCCTGCACCTTTGTGGCCGCTGCCGTGCGGGGAGCCAGAGCCGCCTTCGCCTCCGTGGGTGACAGCCGTGCCTACTGGGTTGACGCCCACGGGGCGATGCAGATCGGCGACGACGACTCGCTGGCGACCGAGATGATGGCCTCGGGCAATCTCACCGCGGCCCAGGTCATGGATCGCCCTGGCGCCCATACCCTCACCGGGTGGCTCGGCGTCGACTCGACCGAGGTCGAGCCGGCCGTGACCACGACAGAACTGCCCGGAGCCGGCCTCGTCGTTCTGATGTCCGACGGGTTGTGGACCTACGCTCCCAACCTCGAGGACATGGCCCGTCTGATCGGGCCGGTCGGGTCCGAGACGACCATCGCTCTAGCCCGTCGCCTCGTGGCTTTCGCCAATGCCTCCGGGGGTCGCGACAACATCACCGTGGCCGTCGGGCCTCACAGCATCGACGGACAGGAGGGCCGATGACCGACTTCTCACTCGAGGTCTTCCAGAACGAGTATGTTCCGGCCCAAGGCACGACGATGGACGCCGTTGTCACGGTGACTGGTCGTGGGTCCGCGCCGGTGGCAGCCAGCGACGCGGCCGAGGTTCTCATCATCGACACGTCGGGCTCGATGTACTCGCCGCCCAGCCGTATCCGCTCTGCCGTCCAGGCGGCCGGCCTGGCCGTCGACCGCATAGGCGACGGCGTCCGCTTCGGGATCGTGGCTGGCAACCACGACGCCTCCATCGTCTTCCCGCCCTGGGGCACCGGGTTGGTGGTCGCCGATCCCTCGTCCCGGGCCGCAGCCCGCGAGGCGGTCAGGCATCTGGAGCCTTCGGGCGGGACCGCGATATCGAAGTGGCTGCTGGCGGCGCGCGACCTGTTCGCGGCCAGCCCGATGCCCCGGCGGCATGCCATCCTTCTCACCGACGGCGAGAACAACGAGGTGCCCGGGGTCCTGGAGGCCGCCCTGGAGCAGTGCCGAGGCATGTTCCAGGCGGACTGCCGGGGCGTCGGCACCGACTGGGTTGTCGACGAGTTGCGCACCATCGCCTCGGCCTTGCTCGGTTCCGTCGACATCATCCGCGAGTCGGAGGGGTTGGAAGCCGAGCTCCAGGCGCTGATGGAAGCGTCGATGAGCCGCACTGCCCAGGCATCGTTGCGGGTGTGGTGCCCAACGGGAGCGGCGGTGAGCTTCTTCCGCCAGGTTGCCCCCGAGGTCGAGGACCTCACCCACTGGGGAACGCAGGTCGACCTCCGTTCCCGGGAGTACCCGTTGGGGACCTGGGGGACCGAAGCACGTGACTACCACCTCTCGGTCACCGTCCCGGCGAACGAGACAGGAGTGGAGATGCAGGCCGCCCGGCTCAGCTTGGTCGTCAACGATGCCGTCGTCGGACCAGCCGTGGTGCGGATCGTGTGGACTGACGACGGTAGCGACATGCGGGTCAGCCCTGAGGTCGCGCACTACAGCGAACAGGCCGAACTGTCGATGGCCATCCAGCAGGGGCTGCGGGCGCTGCAGGCCGGCGACGAGAGGACCGCCACCGTGAGGCTCGGTCAGGCCACCCGCCTGGCCGCCAGCTCGGGACACACCGGTACCGTCCGGATGCTGAAGAAGGTGGTGGACGTGGAGGACGAGAAGACCGGCACCGTGCGCGTCCGTCGGCACATCGCCAAGGCGGACCAGATGGAGCTCGATACCCGGTCTACCCGGACAGTCCGAGTGGACCGGGTGAGCAAGGATCAGGCCGCGAGGCCCGACACCCGCTCCATCCGGACCGTCCGGGTAGGGGGAGCCAAACCGGCGAGGCCTCCCGGGACCGGCGCCACCGACACCGGGGGAGGAGCAGTATGAGCGAACCAGCGTCGAAGGTTGCCTGCCCACGTGGTCACATATCGGATGACCAGGGCGTCTGCTCAGTGTGCGGCGCGAAGATCGCCGGTTCGCCCGACGCGTCGGGCAATGGCATGACCACCGCCTCAACGCCGGCCGCGACGCCCAACTCGGCGCCAACAACGCCATCACCGCGGCTGGCAGCGGCGCCGGAGGCAGCCGCGCCGCCGTCGGGAATACCGGGGTCGTCGGGACGATCCCCCTCTGCCGGGGCAAGCTCCGGCGGGGTCGTGCCGATGGCCGGTGGGAACCAGTGCCCTCACTGCTCGTCCGAGCTCGAGGCCGGTGCTCGCTTCTGTGAGGTGTGCGGCTACGACCCCACAACGGGTAGCTTGCCGGCTGCCCCGGTACCCCAACCCGTCCTCCTGCCACCGGCGCCGCTGCCCGCCGCGCAGACGGCTGCACCAGACATGCCTCAACCGGCGTCGGCATCGTCGGTGCCGTCGGGGATCCCGGGGGCTCAGGGGGCCAGCGAGTTGATCGCCGTCATCACCGCCGACCGCGCCTACTACGACAGCCAACAGGCGGGTGACGTGCAGTTCCCCGTGGGGGCGCCGCCGCGCCACATCGAACTGCCGGCTGGACCGGCCACCATCGGCCGTCGGAGCCGCACCCTCGGCACCGCGCCCGCCGTCGACCTGGCCGTCCCGCCCGAGGATCCGGCCGTCTCGCACACCCACGCCTCGCTGCTCCCTGGCGATGACGGCACGTGGACGTTGGTCGACCACGGCTCGACCAACGGAACCTACCTCAACGAGTCGATCGAGCCCTTGACCCCCAACGTCCCCCGGGGGGTACGTCCGGGCGATCGGATCCACGTCGGTGCTTGGACCTGCATCACTCTGGAGCTGCGGCCGCCGCCGTGACGGAGGAGTGGGAGGGCGGATGCAGGAGATCCTCGATCTCATCACGGAGGTCGAGGAACCGGGCATCGCGCCGCACAGTAGGGCCACGGAGGCTCCCGAAGGGGACAGTGATCTCCTCGAGCACGCGGCCGGGTCGTGGCGTCATCACGTAGACCCGTTGCGCCAGGTAGATCGCCTCGCTGATGTCGTGGGTCACCAGGAGGATCGTGGCCCTCGTGTGCGCTTGGACCGACAACAGGAAGTCCTGCATGACTCGGGAGGTCTGGGCGTCGAGCGAGCCGAACGGCTCGTCGAGCAGCAGCACGTCCGGCTCCGGGGCGAGCGCCCGGGCGATGGCGACGCGCTGTCGCATGCCGCCCGAGAGCTGATCCGGGCGATGGCGGGCGAACTCGGTGAGACCTGTGACGCCGAGCAGTTCGTCGATCCGGTCCTGGCGACGAGCCTTGGGCCAGCGGGCACACTCAAGCCCGAACGCGATGTTCTGGGTGACCGACTTCCAGGGGAACAGCGAGTAGCGCTGGAACACCATGCCGCGGTCGGGTCCGGGCCCGACGACGAGGTCGCCATCGATGCGGACCTCGCCGGTCGTCGCGGTGTCCAGTCCCCCGACGATGTTCAACAACGAGGACTTCCCACAGCCCGAGACGCCGACGATGGAGACGAGCTCACCGACGTCGACCTGCATGTCGAGCCGATCGAGGGCGACGAGGGGTTCGACGCCCCGCCCGACCCGGAAGGACTTGGTCACGGCGTCGACGACGACCCCCGTCACCAGCTTCCCTCCGACCAAGGCGCAGTGCGGTTGCGCAGCGCTCGGAGCAGCAGGTCGCTCACCAGGCCGATGGCGGCGAACACGATGAGCAGGGCGAACATCGTCTCAACGTCGCGGAATCGCTGGGCGCGCACCACGCGAAACGCCAGCCCCTCCTGGGCCGCGAGGAGCTCGGCGACGACCAGCATCAGCCATCCCGCGGCCAGGTTCACCCGCGCCACGTCGATGATCCCGGGCCAGCTGTGGGGCAGGAGGACACGGCGGAGGATCGTGATTCGGCCGGCGCCGAGCGTGTACGAGGCGTTGACGAGCTCCTGGGGAGCGGCTCGCGCCACATCGGCGATCATGAGGATGTTGTAGAAGACGGTTCCGACGACGATGAGCGCGATCTTCGGTGCCTCGTCGATGCCGAGCCATAGCAGGAACAGCGGCGTGAGGGCGCTCGCGGGTATGTAGCGCAGCAGCGCGATCTGCGGCTCGGCGAAGGCCGCGGCGGAGCGGAAGCTGCCGATCAGCACGCCGACCACGACCCCGATGACGATGCTGATGCCGTAGCCGATGGCCATGCGACGCCCGCTGGCCGAGAGGTCGGCCATGAGGTCCCCGGACCGGTACAGCTCCAGCCCGGCCGACCACGCCTCCGCCGGTGTCGGCAGCAGGAACGATTCGCTGCCCATCGACGCGGCGAGCACGGTCCAACCACCGAGCAGCCCGAGGACGCCGAGCACACCCAGACCCAGGTACATCGAGCGGGGAATGTCCCCGCGCAGGCGCGTGAGCGCCCGATGGCGCCGGCCCCGCGTCCGGGTAGCGGTGGCGGACGTCACGGACGAGGCGGTCGTCACCTGTGCGCTGGGCACAGAGTCGGTGGGCTCGATGACGACCGCCTGATGATCGTCGTCGGGGACGATGCTCACCCTCCGTTCCGTTCGATGTAGTCCTCGGTGAAGCTCGGGTCGAACAGCCCGTCGAGGCTCGCCTCCTCCTCGGTCAGGCCGGCTTCCACCAGGAAGGGGTTGATGAGGCGAGCCGTGTAGAGGAGTGACGTCGTGTCGTCGCCGTCCTCGAACGACGCCAGCGCCTCCTCGGCCGAGAAGATCGTCGTCCCATCGGCGAGGCTCTCGTACTCGTCGGTCGTGATGTCCGCCGCCTCCGCCAGTATCTCGAGCGACTCCTCGGGGTTGGCGTCGATGTAGTCCAGGGTGGCGTACCAGGCGTCGACGAGCGCCTGGACGTCGTCAGGACGCTCCTCGATCAGCTCGGGGGCAATGACGATGTGATCGGAGATGGTGCCCGGGAAATCGGAGCTGTCGAAGAGCACGTGAGAGCCGGGCCGCTCGAGTGCGGTCAGTGTGAAGGGTGCGAAGACACCGACGCAGTCGAACTCGCCGTCGGCGAACCCCGCCGCGGCCGCGTCGGTGAGCACTCCACGGAAGTCGATGTCGTCCTCGGTCATCCCGACCGAGTCCAGACCCTGGAGAAGCAGGAAGTGGTCGACCACGCCCTGCTCGGCGGCGACGGTGCGCCCGGCGAGATCCTCGATCGAAGTCACCGACTGGTCGCAGATGATGGCGTCGTTCCCGCTGGAGTTGTCGTTGGTGACCACAACGACCTGCTCGTCGCCTGCCGCCACAGCGAACATCGTGTCGTTCAACGTCTGGGTGTTGCCGTCGAGCTGTCCTCCCGCCATGGCGTCGAGCGAACCGAGGTAGTCGGCGAAGAACCGCAACTCCACGTTGAGCCCGTGCTCCTCGAAGATCCCCACCTCCTCGGCGACAGCGAGGGGAAACCACCCAGGCCACGCCGAATACCCCAGTGTGAGCGTCTCGCCGCTGTCCTGGGTGGCACCGTCATCGGTCTCGGCACCGTCCGTCGCCGATCCCCGCTCATCGTCGTCGTCGTCGCCGCAGGCCCCGACGACGAGCGCCAGAACGGCCAGGATACCCAGCAATCGAGTGGTCTGCATCCCCATGGACCGAAACGGTAACAGGTCATCCCCACGCGAGATTCGTGCAGAAATCAAAGGGCCACTTTGACGCGGACGAACGTTCCGCTACAGCTCGCCGCACGCCCGCCAGCGCTCCTTCTCGGCTCCGAACGCGGCGCGCTGTCGCGTCCGAAACGCCGCGACGCTGTCAGCCTCGGCCTCGAGGAAGGCGTCGACGTATGGCTGGGAGAACCAGTCGTGCCGCCCCCGCGGCGTCCGACCGGTTTGCGGTCTCTGGCATCGTACTACGCATTGGAATCCGACAATGGAGGTCAAGGGTGACTGATTCCCATAGCCACAGCGGCGGGCGCTCGCACAGCCACAGCCATGGGCCGGTGAACCAGCAGGGACGCTGGGCCCAGGAGGCTGAGGCTCGTCTGTCGCTGTTCCGTCACGGCGAGGAGATCGAGCGCTCGGTTGCTTTCGGGCTGCCGGGGTCACCGACGTTGACCGATCGCACCATCCCGACCTTCGCGCGGGGAGAGCTTCCGCACTTCGCCGGCGAGCGGGGCACGTTCCTGAAGTGCCCCTACATCGAGGACGTGCACGACGTCGGCGACGCCGAGGTGGCGATCTTCGGCGTGCCGCTGGACTCGGGCGCCACCTATCGGCCGGGCACCCGCTTCGGGCCGCAAGGGATCCGGCGCTCGACCAACCTCTTCGGCACCTATTGCTACGAGCTTGGGGTCGACCTCCGCGAGCAGCTCAACCTGGTCGACATCGGCGACGTGTTCACGATCCCGGCCAACATCGAGAAGTCCTTCGACCAGATCAGCCAAGCCATGGGCCACGTCGTGCAGAGCGGGGTCATGCCCGTCGTGCTGGGCGGGGACCACTCCATCGGGTTCCCAACGATCCGGGGCATGGCACCGTTCGTGGACGGCAACATCGGCATCATCCACTTCGACCGCCACGTCGACACCCAGGAGACCGACCTCGACGAGCGGATGCACACCACCCCGTGGTTCCACGCCAACAACATCGCCAACGCCCCTGCTACCAACCTCGTGCAGGTCGGGATCGGTGGGTGGCAGGCGCCACGGGCCGGTGTCAAGGTCGGCCGGGAGCGGGGCACGACGATCATCACCGTCGGCGACGTCGAACGGGTCGGGATCGACAAGGTCGCCGAGGTCGCCCTGGAGACCGCCTGGAAGGACGCCAAGGCCGTCTATTTGTCCTTCGACATCGACGTGATCGACGCCGGCTTCGTGCCGGGCACCGGCTGGCCCGAACCCGGCGGGCTCCTCCCCCGCGAGGCCCTCAACCTCGTCCGGATGGTGTCCGAGCCGGGCCTGGCCGGCATCGAGGTGGTGGAATGCTCCCCGCCCTACGACTGGGCCGAGCAGACAGCCCTCCTCAGCAGCCGGGTCATCCTCGACAGCCTCGCCGTCCAAGTCGCCACCGGGAAACTCGGCCGCAAGCCAGCAACGCAGGATCGCCACGCCTGGGGGCCCACCGCCGCAGGCGAGAGATGAAGCCGTTCCGCTTGTCCGTGGAACTCCAGAACGTGATCGACGCCGACGAATGGCGCCGCAAGGCCCAGCGCCATCCGCGAGCATCCCAACGTCGTACCGGTGCTGGTGAGCATCCAGGTCTTCCCCCTACCGATGCTGGAACTCGTCGCCACCCAGCTCGAACGCGACACCCCCGGTTGGCCGACGCGCAACGATGCGATCAGCGCCATCTGCGCGGTCACCGCCTTCGCGCTGGGTTGCGCCGTCGCCGAGACCTCCTACTGCGAACCCGACGCCAGAGCACGTGTCGGGGGGTAGGGCGCGGGCGATGCGGCGTAGGCCTTGGCGTTCGGTGCAGGGGACGCCAGCCCAGATGAGTGGGCGGGGGACGCCCTCGTTCGGGGAGAAGCGGCGGTGAACGCGCCGGTGAAGTTCCGAGTCACATGAGCCGCGGTCGATCGCAAACCCCTCGCCCGGAGGTGGCTCCCCCGCAGGTCGAGGCGCGCGGGCAATCCTGGCTAGCCCTCGCCCCAGGTGGCGTGGAACCCGCCGAGGAGCTCCTTGGCCGCCTGCTCGCTGGGAGCGGTGTAGACCGGTCGCAGGACGCCAGATCTCTACGTCGGTGCATGATTGCTCGGCTGTTCCTGAACTCCTGGTTCGTAGGTTCAGCGACGGTGGTTTCGCCGCTCATGCACCTCCGTCTCGTTTGCCGGACCCGTCGCGCCGTGGTGGCCGCCACCGAGGGATCGACGACACGCCAGCAAGATCCAGACCACCCCTGCGATCCGACCAGGCCCCAAGCGCCACCCGTCGTCGCGGACGCCATGGGCGCGCCCCCGCTCGACGGTTCCCCTGTGCGCCTCGTTGAGGTCACATCGGCATGGTCCGCTGGTCGTTGGCACAAGGACCCGGGCTGCGCGCGAATGGGCCTGGCCACCGTACCGGTGACCAGGCCCATTCGCGTGTCGGTCAGTTGTCGTCAGTCCATGCGTGGCGACAGATGGGATCCCCGGAGCTTGCCCTACAGAGGTAGACCCTCACACCCCGGACACCAACTCCCCAATTGGGCCCGACTTCTCTTGAATCCTGCCAGTGAATCAAATTCTGATTGCCACAGACTGGGGGAGATTCGTATTCATCATCGTCAGCTTGTGCTCTATCTATGACTATCCTGGCCCAAGGACAGTAGCCATCGGCCTTGATGTCTCGAATATAGATGCTCCACGATACCCGCGTGTAGTAGCTGTTGTGTCCAGCTGAGAAGTGAACCGCACCCTTAAGCCGGCCACTGACACCGGTGAATCTGTGCTCGTGGCTCTGAGGCTCGACCACGGCCTCCGTCCGCGCGTCGGGGCAGCGCATCGTCATTGGCACCGACAGGGGCGGCGGTCAGCAAGGAAGAGCCGATGAGGCTGATGAGAAGGACAAGTGTCCCTCGGATGGTTGGCTTCGCACGTGGCATATCCAGTGATCTCCTTGATCCGGCCGTAAGCAGTCGACGAATGGACTGTTCTCCCGTGGCTCGCCTGCTGGTTCTGCCGCGGGCCGTCTCAGGGTGCTCGGACTTCACCGGTAGGATCGAGGAAGACGTCAGGCAATTTGCCGGCAACCTTGCCTCGCCAACCACTGCTGCGTGGTCTCAAGGACTCACGATCCTGGCCAGGGCGCTCAGCAGCTCATTGATCGGTCGGGTCGATGCGTCGGCGATGTGCTGCGCCCATCGCTCAGTCCCCACCACCCCAGTTGAACGGTCGTGCACAACCTCGAGGCGGGTCGTGACACCGGATGGCAAGACGATCATGTCAGCCTCAAGGATGGCGTTCGCCACGGCGACGCATCGGGCGGCGACGTCAAGCCGGTCACAGCCAAACGCAAGCCCAGCCAGCAGCTCGAGCTGGCGCATCGGGCCGCACCGTCCGTGCTCGTGGGCATGCGCCAGCCCCTCTCGAAAGACCTCGTCCGACGGCTCGCCGCAGGCGAGCCGTACTTCGCCGTCGGCCCACAGGGCTTCGCAGCGCGCGAACCCATCACCTGCTTCCTTGGCCCTCGCCATCGACAGGGCAGCCAGATCCGCCGCTCGCCCCATGTGACCAAGGTCCAATGCCACGACAGCCCAGTTCGCATACCAGTGAGCCTGGACATCGACGTGGTCGAGAGCCTCCAGGGCCGACGCTCCGCTAGCGAGCAGCTCGTCGGCTCGACACAACTCGCCTTCAAGCCGCAGCACGGTGGCCAGATTGTGCACCGCGGTCACACCGAAGTAGGCGTCATCGAGATCTGTCGAGATCGCCAGCGCACGTTCGAGAACGTCCCTGGCCTCGGCGAGGTGGCCGAGCTCGACCAACGTGGCCCCGCAGTTACCGAGTGCCCACTCGACCAGTGGCGCTTCGCCGATCGACTCGGCTAGCGCGACGGCGCGTCGAAGGTGCAGTAACGAGGTCCTCAGGCACCCGGGCTCGAGGCTGAGCCCGAGCGTCAGAAGGGACCGAACACAGCCGGCCGCGTCGTTCCGGGCCCGGAACGTGTCGTACGCCTGCTCGCCGAACGAACGGGTCACCGCGGTCTGGCTGCACCCATGCGCGAGGTTGGCTGCGATGAGTTGAGCGGACGGCTCCAGGTCGCTCGGTCCGGTGTGATCGAGAAGCAGTCGGAGCCAACCGAGACCCTCCTCGTACGTCGCTCGGTAGACCCAGTAGCGGTACAGCGAGACGGCCAGCGCCAAACCGGCCTCGGGTTCATGGCGGTCGAGCCACGTGAGTGCGGTGCGCACGTTGTGGTGGTCGGCATCGAGCTGAGGAATGACCTCGCCGGTGCTGCCTTTCAACAGAGCAGCTTCAAAGCCGCCGGCCCACTGGCGGAAGTAGCGAGCATGTCGCTGCTGGGCGGCAGGCGTCCGGTCGGTCTCACTGGCACGTTCCGAAGCGAAGGCATGAACGATGGGCAGCATCGAGAACCGTCGGCCGGTGTCAGTGTCGATCACCTCGATCAGACCGAGTGACACGAGCCGGTCGAGGTGGTCGAGAACTCCTCCGGCGACCACGACGTGACGCGCCGCCTCGATCGTCCAGCCGCCAGAGAACACCGAGAGATCGTGCAGCACGCGTCGGCCGTCCTCGGACAGGAGCTCGTAGCTGGCATCGAGGGCACTCCGCACCGAGGCGTGCACCGCAGGGCGCGTGCCGCCAACATCGGCCAGGTCCAAAGGGTCTTCCCGGATGGCATCGAGAAGATCGCTCGGACCACGCACGCGCCACTGGCGTGCAGCCAGCTCAAGGGCGAGCGGGATGCCGTCGAGCCGTCGACACACCCCCGCGACGAACGAAGCGTTCTCGGACGTGAGCACGAGGGACCTACAGGTCTCACGTATGCGGTCCACCAGCAGCTCCACCGAGTCGACCGATCCGAGCGCCTCGACGTCGCTGTCGTCGGCGGGCAGATCGAGTGGTTGCACCGACCACTCGTGCTCGCCTGGAACGCCGATCGGCGCACGGCTGGTAGCCAAGACCGTGAGCCTTGGCAGGTGTCCGAGCAGGTCCAAGAGCGAGTCACCGATCCCGTCGAGGTGCTCCAGGTTGTCGATTGCCAGGAGGGTCGGTCGGTCGCGGAGTCGCCTGGCGATCGAGCTGATGTTCGCTCCCCGTGATTCGATCGCAGCCGCGACCGCGTCGAGCACGAACCTCGACTCGCTGATAGCGGACAACGGGATCCACCATGCTTGCCGTCCGCGCCGCTGAATGGCATCCGTCGCGCCAAGCGCCAGCCGCGACTTGCCGATACCTGCCAGACCGGTGAGGGTCAGCAAGCGAGCCGTTCCGCTCCACAGCGTGGTGACGAGTGCGGACAGCTCTGCTTCGCGCCCGATGAAACGGGGAAGGGGGACCGGGATCCGCCCACCTCCGGGCGCGACGCCGTGGGCCTCGTCGTCGTGGTCGTTCGCCCGGCCCGCGACCTCGAACTGCTCCCGTTCGCCTCCGACGAGGCCGAGGCCGTCGGCCAACGACCGCAGCGAGGAGTACCGCGGCGCCGCGACCCGGTCGGCCTCGAGGTTGCGAACAGTCCGGACACTCACGCCCGCCCGTTCAGCGAGCTCCTCCTGAGTCAGCTGGGTGCGTTGCCGCAGGTGGCGTAGCAGACCCCCGAACGATCCTCGGTCGAGGGTTCCCACCCGCATATAGACGAGCGTATTGAGGATGGGGGGATCTCGCAGCGCGGCCCAGTGACCCGTACATACGGACGGGCTGCCAGTCACGGCACCGTCGACAAGGACCCGGAACAAAGCCTGGGAGCTGATCTTCGTGACAGCGACCCGCGGCGCCGTCCGGCGTCAGGTCGTAAAAGGACCTGCCCTAAACCGGTCGCCCATGCGGCGGGCTCGGGGCAGATGGGTAGCCGCCTGGCTGCTTGCGGCTACCAGGGAGTGGCGCCCCCGGCTCATCCACGCGGGCTGGGGGCGCTGCCTCCCCACGACACTGAGCGACCTCCGGGGGAGCGCCGTGGGCGTATGAGGCTCTGCGGCCCGACGGAGTCGATCCGCGTCACCGTGCTACCTGGCCTCGGCCTTGGCGATGACAGCCTTCCCGTTCGCCTTCGGCCTGTAAGGCCGCCTGACTCGGGGGGTCCTTCATCTCAGGAGCGGCACGTGCTGGTTGCAATTGCAACGTTCTTTGCAGCCAGTGTTGACAGAAGGGTAGCATGTGCGGTGCGGTGAACGAAGACGAGCCTGTGGCAGACCCACGAGTGGACAACGACCGGCGGATGAGCCCGATC
>JBOGHK010000157.1:0-7461 GCA_050744325.1 Acidimicrobiales bacterium | reverse complement strand
TGGCGTTCGAGGACCACGAAGGCGGCGCCTTCGCCCATGACGAAGCCGTCGCGGTCGGCGTCGAAAGGCCGTGACGCCCCCGCCGGGTCCTCCACCCGCCGCGACAACGCCTGCAAGTTCGCAAAGCTGGTCAGCATCACCGGCGTGATGGCTGCCTCCATGCCGCCCGCGATGACGACGTCGACGCGGCCCGCCCGCAACAGCTCCAACCCCTCACCGACCGCGACGTCGCCGGTGGTCGACATCGTCGGTCCGTGCCAGCCGAGCCGGATCGCGACGCGGGCGACCGCCGCATTCGGCATCGTCATGGGCACCATCAACGGGTTGACCGCCGTATGTCCGCGCTCCACGAAGTGGCGGGTCTCGGTCTCGTGGGTGGCCTGGCCGGCGAAGACGGTGCTGCTGACGATGGCGCCCCGGTCGGGATCAGGTGTGGGGCAACCGGCGTCCTCGTAGGCGGCGAGCGCGGCAGCCACACCGAACTGGGCGAACAGGTCCATCCGGCGAGCGTCCTTGCGGGTCACGGCCCTGCCACCGTCGAACCCGCGGACGCGGCTCCCGAGGTGGCGGCCGCCGTGGTCGTCGAACGGCGGCAGGAGCGTCACCATGGACTCGCCCGAGCACAGCACGGTCCAGAGCTCGTCCAACGAGCAGCCGGCGGGCGTGACGACGGCCATACCGGTCACGACGATCTGCTCCTTGGCAACCATGGGTCGACGTTCTGGCCCGGCGCGGGCAAGGGATGCGCAAGTGCCGACAAGTTTGCAAACGGTGTGAATCGAGTTCCTTGACGGCTTCGGGCGGCTCATGTGATAAATGCGGGCCACCGTGATTGGACCTCGACGTGAGCCGCAGGGAGGCCATTAGTGAATAGCCCCACGCTCGACGACCTTGTCGACCAGCTCAAAGAGCTTGCAGAGGTCGACGAGATCGATCCTGATACTCCGATTCTTCAACTCGAAGACATCGACTCGCTCGACCTGATGGAGCTGGTGTACAGCGTCCAGGAGCAGTACCAGATCACGATCGACGAGTCGGTCTTCGACGACTTCGACGAGACCGCGACGATCCGGATGCTCTACGAGCGGCTCATGGAGACCGCGACCGCACTGACCGCCTGATGAGAGGCATCGGCATCAGCGGATGGGGCGTCGCGGTGCCCGAGCGCCCGCTCACCAACGCCGAGCTCGCCGGCCGCTATGGCGTCGACGAGGAGTGGATCGTCAGCCGGACCGGGATCCGAGAACGGCGCGTCGCCGGCCCCACCGACTCGACAGCCACGCTGGCCACCGAAGCCGGACGGCGGGCCCTGGCGCGGGCGGGGTTGACCGGCGCGGACATCGCCCATCTGGTCGTCGCCAGCGCCACCCCGGAGCAGGCCTCGCCGGCGACGGCGGCGTTCGTGCAGCACGAACTGGCGGTGGCCGGCGGTGCCCACGACCTCAACGCCGAGTGCTCGGGGTTCGTGTACGGGCTGGTCAGCGCTGCCGGGCTGGTCGCGCTCGGTTCCGGACCGGTCCTGTTGATCGGCGCGGATACCCACTCGCGCCAGGTCGATCCCGCCGACCGCGACGTCGGGGTGCTGATGGGCGACGGCGCAGGTGCGGTGGTGATCGAGCCCCGGGCCGAGACCTGGCTGGCCCACTGGGACCTGGGCTGTGACGGGTCGCACGCCCGGAGCCTCGAGATCCGAGCCGGGGGGAGCCGGCTACCCGCGAGCCGGGAGACCGTCGACGGCGGCCTCCATTACGTCCGCATGCGTGCCACCGAGGTGTACGTCAACGCGATCCGCTACACGGTGCGCTCGGTCCGCAAGGTCCTCGAGGCGGCCAAGATCGAGCCCACCGACGTCGACCACCTGGTGCCCCACCAGGCCAACCTCCGGATGATGCAGTCGGTGGTCGAGCACACGGGCCTCGGGGAGGAACGGCTGATCAGCAACATCGACCGCTACGGCAACACCGCCGCCGCGTCGATCCCCATCGCGCTCAGCGAGGCCCTCGACGCCGGGGTCGTCCGTGACGGCCACCGGGTGCTGCTCGCCGGGTTCGGCGCCGGGATGACCTGGGGCGCGGCGCTGCTGGAGTGGGGCAGCTGAGCCGTGGCCCTCCTCACGGGGAAGCGAATCCTGGTCACCGGCGTGCTCACGCCGCACAGCATCGCCTTCGCGGCGGCGCGGGCCGCCGCCGAGCACGGTGCGGAGACCGTGCTGACGTCGTTCGGCAAGGCCCGCCGGCTGACCGAGCGAGCGGCCCGGCAGCTGGACCCGGTGCCGGACGTCCTGGAGCTCGACGTCACCGACGAGGGGCACTGGGCGGATGTCGGCGCCGAGCTCGAGCGTCGTTGGCAGGGGCTCGACGGCGCGCTGCACGCAGTGGCCTTCGCCCCTCCCACATGCATGGGCAGCGGGCTGCTCGGCACCCCGTGGGGCGACGTCGCGACGGCGTTGCACGTGTCGGCCTTCTCGTTGAAGGCGCTCGCCGAGATGGCGGGCCCGTTGATGGACAAGGCCGGCGGCGGGTCGATCGTGGGCCTGGACTTCGACAGCCAGCGCGCCTGGCCGGCCTACGACTGGATGGGCGTGGCCAAGTCGGCGTTGGAGTCGACGGCCCGCTATCTGGCCTGTGAGCTGGGCAGGAAGCGCGTCCGCGTGAACCTGGTGGCGTCCGGCCCGATACGCAGCACGGCCGCCCGTGCGATCCCCGGCTTCAAGGCGGCCACCCACCTCTGGGGTCTGCGGGCGCCGCTCGGATGGGACGCCGATGCCGGCGGCGCCGGCGCGGTCGCGGGGGCGTGCGTCGCACTGTGGTCCGACCTCCTGCCGGCGACCACCGGCGAGATCCTCCACGCGGACGGTGGCCACCATGCGGTCGCGCTCGGCATGTCGGAGGTGGCGCTGTCGATGCAGGCCGCGTCGCCCGGGGCCGTGGCGGCGTCGTGAGGGTCCGGGTCGACACGGCTCGGTGCCAGGGGCACGGCCGGTGCTACGCGCTGGCGCCCGACCTGTTCGCGCCCGACGAGCTCGGTGACGGGCACGAGGTCGGGAGGGGCACGGTGGCCCCCGGCGTCGAGCAGCAGGCGACGCTCGCGGTCGCGAACTGCCCCGAGCAGGCGATCGCGATCGAGAAGGCAACGTGACCGGTCCCGACCCTGCCCCGGACCGCGTGACCGACCTCGACCACGCGGGCGACGCCTGGGCGGCCGATCCCTTCCCGATCTGGGACGACCTGCGCGGCCGGTGCCCGGTGCCTCGCTCGGGGCGCTACGGCGGCGTCTGGTTGCCCACGCGCTACGAGGACGTGCTGGCCATCGGCTACGACCACGAGCAGTTCACCACGCGGGGGTACGTCATCGCCGACGACCGTCCGCCCGACCTCGGCCCGCTCGGCGGGGTGCCGCCACTGTCGGCGCAGCCACCCCTCCACCACGCCGCACGTCGCGTGCTGCTGCCGCCGCTCGCCCCTCGGGCGGTGGCCCGGCTCGAGCCCATGACCCGCGCCTACTGCCGTGAGCTGGTGACGGCGCTGCGAGGCCGCGAGGTGGTCGACGCCGCCGAGGAGTACGCCCAGCACATCCCGGTGCGTGTGATCGCGCGTCTGCTGGGGTTCCCGGAGGATGACGCCGAGCAGTTCCGGAGCTTCGTCAACCAGGTGCTCGAGGAGGTCACCATGCCCCTCGAGCAGCGGGCCCGGAGCGGTGCAGCCCTGCTCGACTACCTGCACGCGCAGGTCCAGGCGCACATCGACGAGCCGCGCGACGACCTCACCTCACACCTGCTCGACGCCGAGCTCGACGGCGACAAGATCGGGCTCGACCATGTCCTGGGGACCATGGCGCTGCTGCTGATCGCGGGCGTGGACACCACCTGGAGCGCCATCGGTGCCTCGCTGTGGCACCTCGCCGGCCATCCGTCCGACCGTGAGCGCCTGGTCGCCGAGCCCGACCTGCTCCCCGTCGCCACCGAAGAGCTGCTCCGGGCGTACGCCCCGGTCAGCATGGGCCGCCTGGTGGCCGAGGACGTGGAGTGGAACGGCTGCCCGATGCGAGCCGACGAGTGGATCCTGCTGTCCTGGGCCGCAGCCAACCGCGACCCCGAGGCCTTCGACGACGCCGACAAGGTGGTCATCGACCGGGCTGTCAACCGCCACGTCACCTTCGGCGTGGGCATCCACCGCTGCGCGGGCTCGCATCTCGCCCGGATGGAGCTGCGCGTCGCCCTGGAGGTGTGGCTCGAGGCGTTCCCCCGCTTCCACCTGGCCGACCCCGGCGGCGTCCGCTGGTCGAGCGGCCAGGTGCGCGGGCCGCGCACGGTCCCGGTCCGCGTCGGCTAGCGGGTCTCTCCGCTCCCGAGCGCACCGGCGATGATCGACTCGGTGTTCTCGGCCGAGAAGAACGCGTCGGCGGGGATCGTGCCGGCGAGCGCTCCGATGAACGCCTCGGTGGCGTCCTGGTCGTCCTGCAGGGCGAGCATCAGCCGGGCCAGCCGCGGCGTCGGCCGGAAGGCGCCCACTTCCTGGCCGAAGCGGTAGACCGGCTCGGTCTCCTGGGTCCGGGCCCGTTCGTAGGCCTCCAGCTCGGGGCGCAGCGAGCCGCCGTCGAGCCCGGTGGTGATCGCTCGGGCGACGGCCTCCGCGTCGCGGAACGCGTTGCCGATGCCCTGGGCGAGGATCGGGTCCTGGTAGTGCCGTGAGTCACCGACCAGGACCCAACCCGGCCCCCAGGTGCGCCGGTAGTAGGTGCCGAGGTCCGCGCTGCCCCGGCACGGCGTCACCTGCTCTGCGGAACCGACCCGGTCACGGAATGCGGGGGCCTCGCGCAGCGCGCGGCGGTAGCTCTCGCCCCGGTCGGTGCGTACCACGGCCTGCTCGTCGTGGGGAAAGGCGACGTAGACACAGGTCAGGGAGTCGACCGTCGGGAACGCGGTGACGAACCGGTCGGGGGTGAACGATGCCTCCAGCTGGTCGACGTCCAGGCCGGTCCAGTACGCGTAGCTCGCACACGTCAGCGAAGGCGCAGCTTCGTAGGTCTCGGCGCCGACCTGGCGGGCGACCAGCGAGTGACGGCCGTCCGCTCCGACGACGAGGCCGGCGCGCTCGGCTCCGACCGTGCCGGCCGAGGTGCGGTACCGGACGCCGGCCACGCGGCCGTCCTCGACGAGGAGCTCGGTGACCCGGCAGTCCTGGCGGACCTCGGCGCCCGCCTGCTCGGCCGCGGCCAGCAGCAGGGCGTCGAGTCGTATCCGGGGCGGGGCGATGGTGCCGGGCCCGGGCCGGCCGTCCACCGTGGCGGGCGAACCGCTGAGGCTGAACAGACCGAAGTCGAACGTGTCCTTCGACATCGCCGGCACGGGGATCGCACGTACCGCGGCCAGCAGCCCCCAGCGCTCGAGGCATCCGGCCCCGCCGTCGTGGACCAGGTGCGACGAGACGACGTCGCTCGGGAACGAGGCGCGGTCCAGGAGCAGGACCCGCAGCCCCTCGCGGGCCAGGAGCATGGCCGTCGGCGAGCCGGCGCAACGTGCGCCGACCACGATCACGTCGTAGGGCTCGCGTCGCCTCGGCGAGCCGGGACTGGATCGGACGGTCATTCGAGACCTCGCGCGCGGTCGGGTCTCCCATCGTCGCCGCCCCCGGCAACGTCTGCGCAAGGTCGACGGCCGAGGCGGCTCACTCCAGTGCCGCGACGAGTGCTGCGGCGGCCCGGTCGACGGCGACGCTGCCCGCCGGCACCACACCCCCCATGGAGAAGAACCCGTGGATCATCCGCCGGTAGCGGGACACCGCGCAGTCGACGCCGGCGGCCTGCAATCGCTCGGCATACGCCTCGCCCTCGTCGCGCAGGGGGTCGTACTCGGCGGTGACGACCAGCCCGGGTGGCAGCCCGATCAGCGCCTCGTGAGGTGCCCGCAGGGGTGAGACCCGGGGATCGTCGCGGTCCGCGCCCCCCAGGTACTGGTCCAGGAACCGGGCCATCGCGGCCCGGGTGAGGAAATAGCCCTCGGCGTTCTCGTCCATCGAGCGGCTGGACAGGCGCGCGTCGGTCACCGGGTAGACCAGCAGCTGGAAGCGCACGGACGGCCCACTGCCCCGCAGCTGCTGGCACGCGACAGCCGCCAGGTTCCCGCCTGCGGAGTCGCCGCCGACGGCGATGCGGTCACGGGCGATGCCGAGGTCGGCGGCGTTCGCTGCCGTCCAGCGGACCGCCGCCAGCGCGTCCTCCAGCGCTGCGGGGAACGGGTGCTCGGGCGCCAGGCGGTAGTCGACGGACACCACCACGACGCCGGCGGCGTTGGCCAGGGCCCGTGAGGTGCCATCGGCCAGTTCCAGGCCACCGACCATCCAACCGCCGCCGTGGAACCACACGAGGGCGCCCCGCCGCCTCCCCCAGGTGTGGGGGTGGTCGGACGCGGGGACGTAGATGCGCACTGGGATGTCGCCACCAGGGCCCGGGATCCACCGGTCGCGGGCCGAGGCAACCTCGGCCCTTGCGCCGACCGCGACGAGGGCGGAGAACGCCCGCCGAAGCTCGGCAGGGGACTGCTCGCTCAGCGGGACGGCGGCCTGGCTGGCCGCGAGCACGGCTCGAACCTCAGGTGTGACGCTCATCGGTGGCTATCTATATCGCGTCCAGCTATCCGCAAGTCGCTCTACCGTTGCAAACGGTATGCATCTTTCGGTAAATAGGTAAATGTTCGGTCCGCTGTTGACAGACTTACGGCTATACGCGAGAAATTTCCGGAATGGCTGACACAGCGATCGTGGTCACAGGCATGGGCGTCATCACGCCCGCAGGATGCTCGCTGGACGATCTATGGGCAGCACTTCTCGCGGGTGAATCGACTGCGGCGACGTTCACGGATGCCGCCTACGACGGCCTGCCCGTCCGCTTCGGGTGCCAGGTCAGAGGGCTCGAGGCCGGCCACACGCTGACAGCTGAGGAGACCCACGGTCTGGACAGCTACGCGCTGTATGCCCTCACGGCGGCGCTGGCCGCGTACGAGGACGCCGGGTCGCCGAGCCCGGACCCGGAGCGGGGGACGGTGGCCATCGGCAACGGGGTCGCGGGTCAGGCCAGCCTCGAGAGGCAGACCCGCAACTACCTCGCCGGCGGTCCGGCCGCGGTCGCTCCGGAGACGATGCAACAGGTCATGCCGCACGCCGGCAGCCGCATCGCGACCCGCCTCGGCTGGCGCGGTCCGACCTTGTACATCTCCACGGCTTGTGCCAGCAGCGGTAACGCGGTGGGTGAGGGGTTGGAGCTGTTGCGGGCGGGCCGCGTCGACGTCGTCATCGCGGGCGGGTCCGAGGCGACCCTGACCCCCTACGTCCTCGCTGGCTTTGCGAACTTGCAGGCGTTGTCGCGGCGGGTGGAGGACCCGGCGGGGGCGTCACGGCCTTTCGACGCCGACCGCGACGGCTTCGTCATGGGCGAAGGCGCCGCCTTCGTGGTCCTCGAACGCCA
>JBOGHK010000156.1:0-21701 GCA_050744325.1 Acidimicrobiales bacterium | reverse complement strand
AGACCTTCGCCAATGTCCGCAGCTACATCGACACCGCACGCAAACACGGCCACAACCCCCTCGCCGCCCTCACCCAACTCCTCACCACCGGCCCCTGGCCCATCCCAGCGACCTGAATAGTTACGATCCAGACCTTCCCTCTGGGGATGGAATGGGCTGGACGCCAAAGCGCCCAGTACCGACAGATTGGCAACGCAGTGCCGCCTCGGCTCGCGTATCAGGTGGCCCTCAACGTCGTGGAGTCCCTCACTGGCCGGGCCTGAGCAGCTACGTTCGGGGAGTGGCAGGCGAGCAGTACCCGTATCCCTCATCGCCGGCAGTGACTGCCGTGATGAAGGGGAACCGGCGGCGAGACACCAGGCCTGAGCAGGCTCTCCGGTCACTCCTTCACAAGCGGGGCAGGCGCTTTCGCGTAGATCTTCCCATTCCGGCTGAGAGCCGAAAGCCCCGACCGGACGTCGTCTTCACACGGCAACGAGTGGCCGTGTTCGTCGACGGTTGCTTCTGGCACCGCTGTCCTCGCCACGGGCGGGTCCCTGGTGGCGCAAACCGTGAGTACTGGGTAGCCAAGATGGCCCGCAATCAACAGAGGGATCTCGACGATACGGCTGCATTGACAGCCGCTGGATGGAAGGTCGTCCGTATCTGGGAGCATGTCGGCGTTGGTGACGCCGTAGCGATTGTGGAAGACGCCCTTCTCGCCCGGTCGGATCGAACGCCGTGATCCTGGCCGTTCGTGACGACGTCGTCCTTCCGAGCGCGGAATTCAAGCGAGCGGTTGAGGAACTGCTGCTTCCGGTGCCACCGGGGGCGCTTGATGTGGCTGCTGCCACAATGGAGCGATATCTAGGGAAGGTGGAAGGCGATCCGCTGAACCGTGCCTCGCTGCTACGCGAGGCGGCGTGGGCCTGGCGGGACAATGGGGTGCCGCCTGCGCTCCTTCACAAGGCCGTGCATGTCGGTCTGCGGGCGGCATCGACCAGTCCTGGATGGCTCTTCGGCACGAGGCTCAGGACCGCGAACCAGTACTTCAGACTCCACGAAAAGCTGCGGCGATCAAGCGATTTGACCCACGAGCAGGCCAAGGTGCTCCTGGGTTACGGCGACCTCGTCGGGCTGCTGGCCAGCAGGCAACAGATGTCGAGTGCGCAGATCGCTGAGGTCCTTGCGGCCCGCGGTAAGGGATCGCGCTTTCCTTGGAGAGCAGTGCAACAGCTGCTCAGCGAGTTCGAGCGCAAACCCAAGGTGATGAGGCCGGATTTCGAGGCTCAGATCGCTGAAGATCGCGAAGCAGAGCTGGTGTTGTTCGCAGATGCGATGCAAGGAGACGCCTCTCATATTGTGGCTGAGGCCGCTCAGCGGCTCGGATTCGACGGCGACCTGTCCGAGTCCTTGCAGGCACTCGTGAACGATGGTGAGGCGGACAGGACCACTGAGACCATCTGGTCGTACGTCTTCATGCTTCACTACTCGGTCAGCGCGGATGCCTGGTTCGATCACCCTCCTCAGTTCGCGTACGAGTTCGAACCTCGCGGTGAGAAGGCAATCAGGGTCCTACTGCCCAAGTATCGGCCAAATGCCGACCCCAAGAGCAGCCCGTTCCTCAATAACGCGAAGTCCGTCGACCGCCTGGACTCCTTCTGGGCTGACTCAAAGGTCAGCAGCGGCCGGCGTGGGGCGGCCACAGCCCTCGTCGCAATCCTTGACGGCCTTGCTGGCCTGCCCTATCCAGGCCGCCGGCAGCTCGCAGCTCTGCTTCGTCAGTGGTGCTGGCGCCAGGTTTTGCTATGCGGGGAATCGCCCACTCAACTGCCGTCGTTCTCCTTGGCACTTGTCACTCGCGCGCTGACGAAGATCCCCGAAGGCAATTCCCGGACCCTGGGGATCCTGGAGCAGCGCGTGGTCGACGCTTTGACTGCATACGCGCACCCGACACCCACCTGGGCGAGTCGAGGTCTGGGAGACGCTGTGAACGCATCGAACCGGAGCCGGCGCAAGCTAGGCGACTGCGAGTTCACCCACGTGGAGGATCTACGGGTGGACGCCTACGAAGCTCATGGAGGAGTTCTCCGTCAGGCGTACCTCGACCAGCACTTACAGGGTTTCGAGACGGACCTTGGCCGAAGCGCATCATTCGAGCTGGCCGCCGCGGATCAATGGGACGTACGCGTGACGTATGTCGCTCACGCCATCGACGCGTCCGCGCCTGATCCGATCGCCTTCGATCGGGGTGTCGCCTTTGTCCGGCTGACGACATACGACGAGTGGTTCGCCCAGTTCGATCCCAACGACCTCCTCGCCAAATTCAATGAGCACCTCGTCGCTCCGCTGAACGAGCCACGGACGCCAGACTCAATCCGACGACGCGTGGCGGAATTCCTCGATCTGGACCTGACCTGAACGCGGCAGAGGCGCGTCCGCTGAGGCGCGGTGTGGCGTGGGTCCCCGAAACTGTCACACCGGCTCTCTACTGTCGGTGCCATGGTGATCGCAGTGGTGGTCGGGGTGCTCCTCGGGGCTGGTGCCGGGGTGGCTGTCGGCGTCGTCGTGGCACGACGCACGGCGCTGTTGGTGGCATCGTCGGTCACCCAGGCCCAGGCCGGCGTCCGGTCCGAGCTCGACGCGGCGGCACGGCACGATCTGCAGGTCCGTCAGCAGAGCTTCGAGCAGCGCACGGGAGAGCTGCGCAGCGACCTCGCGCGGGTCACCGACCTGGTGGTCGCGCTGCAGCGCGAGCGGTCCGAGCAGCAGGGCCGGGTCGAGCGCCACCTGGCCGAGGTCGTCGCGGTCAGCGGCAAGCTGGCCGACACCACCCAGTCGTTGCGCGAGGCGTTGGCCAGCCCGAAGGCCCGGGGCCAGTGGGGTGAGCGCATGGCCGACGACGTCCTGCGGGCTGCAGGTCTGGTCGAGGGCATCAGCTACCGCAAGCAGTCGGCCACCCGCGCGGGCACGGTGCCCGACTTCACGTTCAGCCTGCCCGGCGGGCGTGAGCTCCACATGGATGTCAAGTTCCCGGTCGACAACTACCTCCGCTACCTCGACGCGCACACCGACGCCGAGCGCGACCGTTACCGGGTGCAGTTCCTGCGCGACGTCCGGGCCCGGGTGAAGGAGTTGTCGGGTCGCTCCTACATCGACCCGGACGGCACGCTCGACGAGGTGCTGCTGTTCATCCCCAACGAGGCGGTCTACAGCTTCGTCCACAGCCACGACCGCGAGCTGCTCGACCTGGCTTTGGCTCAGAAGGTCGTGCTGTGCTCGCCGTGCACGCTGTTCTCGGTGCTGGCGGTGATCCGCCAGGCGGTCGAGCAGACCCAGTTGCAGCGCACCTCCGACGACATCCTGCGCTGTCTGGCTGACTTCGAGGACCAGTGGCGCCGCTTCGCCGACGCGTTCGACAAGGTGGGCAAGCACCTCGACACGGTGCAGCGCTCGTGGGACGACCTGTCCGGTACCCGCCGCCGCCAGCTCGACCGCCAGCTCGACCGCATCGACGACCTCCGCTCGCGACCCGAGCTCCGGGCGGTTGCCGGGTGAGCAACGGCCCTGTCCGGGCTGCAGGTGGGGTGGTCTGGCGTCGGAACGACGACGGTGAGGTCGAGGTCGTGCTCGTGCACCGCCCGGCCTACGACGACTGGACGCTGCCCAAGGGCAAGCTCGACCAGGGTGAGTCCGACGAGGACGCCGCCCGCCGCGAGGTCGACGAGGAGACCGGGCTGACCTGTCGTCTGGGGCGCGAGCTGGCGTCGGTCACCTACACCAACGGCAAGGGCCGGCCCAAGGTCGTGCGGTACTGGGCGATGCAGGTCGAGCGGCAGCGCGAGCGTTCGGCGGACGACGAGGTCGACCAGGTGCTCTGGGTCGAGGCGGGCCGGGCACGGCAGATGGTGACCTACGACCGAGACCGGAGCGTGTTGCGATCGCTACGTGAGGTGATCTCCTAGCGGTCCGGCTCGCGCCGGCCGGGATGCTTCAGCCAGGGTTGTCGTGGCGTTCACCTCGGGTTCACGTGGGCACCCCGAGTCTGTTTCCTTGGCTGCTTACCGTCGGCGGGCGATACCGGGCGTTGAGCCCCTTGTCCAGCCCAAGGAGGGCATCCGTGCAAGGTTCGAACAAGCGCCGGCTCGCCTGGCTGGCACTCCCCCTCTCCCTCAGCCTGCTGGCAGCCGCCTGCGGCGACGACGATGACGACGACGCCGGCACCGACGAAGGCGGTGAGGAGGCCACAGAAGACCTCTCCGGCTCGGTCAACATCTCCGGGTCCTCGACCGTCGAGCCCATCTCGTCCCTGGTAGCCGAGGAGTTCAGTCTCGAGAACGAGGGCGTCACGATCTCGGTGGAAGGCCCAGGCACGGGCGACGGCTTCGAGGCGTTCTGCGCCGGCGAGACCGACATCTCCGACGCCTCCCGCCCGATCGACGAGGAAGAGGTCGCCGCATGTGAGGCTGGCGGCATCGAGTATGTCGAGCTGCAGATCGGCTTCGACGGCATCGCCGTGCTGACCAGCGCCAACAACGAGTCCGTCGAATGTTTGAGCTTCGCCGATCTCTACGCGCTCGTCGGCCCTGAGGGCCAGGACGTCACCAACTGGTCGGGGGCCAGCGCCGTGGCGGGCGAACTGGGCTCGAGCACAGAGTTTCCCGACGCCGAGCTGACCATCGTCGGTCCCGGCACCGAGTCCGGCACCTACGACTCGTTCATCGAGATCGCCTTGGCCGACATCGCCGGCGAGCGTGGCCAGGCCGACGACGCCACCCGTAGCGATTACGAGTCCTCGGACAACGACAACCTGATCATCGAGAACATCGGGGCGTCGGACACCTCGCTGGGCTGGGTGGGCTTCGCCTTCGCCGAAGCCGCCAGCGACACGGTGCGCGAGATCGAGGTCTCGGCCGACGCCGACGGCGAGTGCGTGGCCCCCACCGCCGAGACCATCGCCGACGAGAGCTACCCGCTGTCCCGGTCGCTGTACATCTACGTCAACGCGGCCAACGCCGAGTCCAACCCGGCGGTCGCGGCGTACGTCGACCTCTACCTGTCCGACCTCGGCGGGTTCGTCGAGGATGCGGGTTACGTGGCGCTGCCCGACGACCTCGCCGAGGCCACTACGGCCGCCTGGGATGGTCGCTGACGACGTGGGCCCTGTCACCGGTCCGGAGCACTTGACCGGTAGCACCGGTGGGGTCGGGCGTGCGCCCGACCTCACCGGCGATCCCGGCCGTCATCAACGTGAGCGGGCGATGCACATCGTGTTCTTCGCCGCCGCGGCGATGTCGTTGGTGGTGAGCATCATGATCGTGGTGGCGCTGCTCAGCAACGGCTGGGAGTTCCTGAGCAACGTCGCGTGGTCGACGGTCTTCACCGAGACCTGGAACCCCCGGCAGGACTCCTTCAGCATCTCGACCCTGCTGGTGGGCAGCCTGGTCGTGACCGGGGTCGCGATGGTGGTCGCCGGGCCGCTGGGCCTGGGGGCCGCGATCTACCTGTCCGAGTACGCCTCACCCCGGTTCCGATCGGTCCTCAAGCCGATCCTCGAGGTTCTGGCCGGCATCCCGTCCGTCGTGCTGGGCTTCTTCGCGCTGACGTGGATCGCTCCCGAGGTGGTCGGCCGGTTCTTCGGCGAGGAGCACGGCCGTACGGGCAGCATGCTGGCCGCAGGCATCGGTGTGGGCATCCTCACGATCCCGCTGATGGCGTCGGTGTCCGAGGATGCCATGCGTGCGGTTCCGGGCAGCCTGCGCGAGGCATCCGCCGGCCTCGGCGCCCATCGTCGTTCCACCACCGTGCGCGTGGTGCTGCCGGCGGCGATCTCGGGCATCGTGGCCGCGCTGATCCTGGCCATCTCCCGCGCCGTCGGTGAGACCATGGTGGTGTTCATCGCGGGCGGTGCCGCGGACTCCGGCTCGCTCGCCTTGGACCCACGCGAGGGCAGCTTGACGATGACCGCGGCAATGGCATCCCTCGCCACCGGCACCGACCGGGTCCGCGGCTCGGGGCTGGCGGTCGCCAGCCTCTACTTCGTGGGCATCGTCCTGTTCTTCACCACCCTCCTCCTGAACGTCGTCGCCGACCGCTTCGTCCGTCGAGTGCGGCAGGCCTACTGAAAGGGCGTCGGGCGACCATGGCACTGTCCACGATCAACAGCTCGGCCGCCGTGCAGGCCCAGGTAGCGGCAGCCATCGGGGGCCGTCGCACCGACCTCCGCGGCCGCATCTTCGAATACACCCTGCTGGCTTGCCTGCTGGTGTCGTTGCTGGTGCTCGGCGCCTTGCTCCGCTCCGTCATCAGCGACGGGCTGCCCGTGTACCAGGACCGCGGCTTCGACTTCCTCGACGGGGCGCTGTCCCAGCGCGAGTCACGGGCGGGCATCTCCCAGGGCATCGTCGGCTCGCTGTGGATCGCCGTGACCGTGGTGGTGGTCGCCATGCCGCTCGGCATCGGGGCTGCCATCTACCTCGAGGAGTACGCCCCGAGGAACGCGGTCACCTCGTTCATCGAGCTGAACGTCCGCAACCTGGCCGGCGTGCCCTCGGTGGTCTACGGCCTGCTCGGCCTGGGCATCTTCGTACGGTACTTCGACGGCTTCGTCGCCAAGGAGGGCACGAACGGGCGCACGCTGCTGGCGGCCGGGGTCACCCTGGCGGTTCTGGTGCTACCGGTGATGATCATCACCACGTCCGAGGCCATCCGCGCCGTGCCCCAGGCGCTGCGCGAAGGCGCCTACGGTGTCGGCGCCACTCGCTGGGAGGTCATCCGCACCCAGGTCCTGCCGTACGCGGCGCCGGGCATCCTCACCGGCTCGCTGCTCTCGATCGCTCGGGCCATCGGGGAAGCCGCACCGCTGATCGTGCTGGGCGCGGTCACGGGGTTCTTCAGCGAGAACGCCGGCCTGGAGCCGGGGAACCTGCTCGATCCCGAGGCGCTCGAAGAGCGCTTCGTCGCCTTGCCCACCATCGTGTCCACCTGGACGAAGCTGCCCGAGGAGGGGTTCCGGGTCAGCAACTCGGCAGCCGCCATCCTCGCCATGTTGGTCTTCGTGCTGATGATCAACTCGATCGCGATCGTGCTGCGCAACCGATTCGAGAAGAAGAGGTCGTGATGGACCAACCAGCCCCTAGCGTGCCACGAGTCATGACCGAGTCCGAGAGCCACGAGCCCGACGGGCCCCCCCAGGACCACACGCAGGATCGCGAGGTGGCACCGATCCGGGTGCCCGAGGCCAGGACGGGCGACGACGTCCAGGACGCACCGGTTCCCGATCCGGCCGCGCTGGTGTTCGAGGTCCGCGACCTCGCCGCCTACTACGGCGACTTCCGGGCGGTCCGCGACGTCGCCTTCGACATCCTGCACAACGAGATCACGGCCTTCATCGGGCCGTCCGGCTGCGGCAAGTCGACGCTGCTGCGCTGCTTCAACCGCATGAACGACCTGATCCCCGGCGCCCGCACCGAAGGCACTCTGAACTACCACGGGGTGCCGCTGTACGGTCCGACGGTCGATCCGGTCGAGGTCCGGCGGCACATCGGCATGGTCTTCCAGAAGCCCAACCCGTTCCCCAAGACGATCTACGACAACGTCGCCTACGGCCCCCGGCTTTTCGGCACCAAGCGCAGGTCGGCGTTGGATGACGTCGTCGAGAGGTCGCTGCGCAAGGCGGCGCTGTGGGACGAGGTGAACGACCGGCTGCGCGACTCGGCGATGGGCCTGTCGGGCGGCCAGCAGCAGCGGCTGTGCATCGCCCGGGCCATCGCCACCCGGCCCGACGTGCTGTTGATGGACGAGCCCTGCTCGGCGCTCGACCCGATCGCGACCGCCCGCATCGAGGACCTGATGCAGGAGATCAAGACCGAGTTCACGATCGTGATCGTCACCCACAACATGCAACAGGCGGCGCGGGTGTCCGACGCAACGGCGTTCTTCACCACCGAGGTGTCCGAGGTCGGCGACCGCCGCACGGGCACG
Source organism: Acidimicrobiales bacterium (assembly GCA_050744325.1). Taxonomy (GTDB): domain Bacteria; phylum Actinomycetota; class Acidimicrobiia; order Acidimicrobiales; family VFJN01; genus DASXTK01. The sequence goes on along the minus strand of JBOGHK010000156.1, from coordinate 13,739 downwards.
CTGGTCGAGTTCGACCGCACCGAGAAGATCTTCTCCAATCCCTCCGACGAGCGAACCGAGAACTACATCACCGGCCGGTTCGGGTAGCACGCCAGATCGCATGGACCGTCCTGGGCCACTCCGCACCGCCTTCCACGAGGAGCTCGAACAGATCCGGCTGCAGGTCGAGCTGATGGGTGTGCGGGTCGACCACAACCTCGAACGGATGCGCGACGTGCTCCACACCGGCGATGCGGCTGTCGCCGACGTAGCGCTCGAGGCGGACGACGATATCGACGCCATGCACCTGTCGTTGCTGGAACGCTGCTACGAGCTCCTCGGTCGCGAGGCGCCCGTGGCGTCGGACCTGCGGTTCGTGGTCTCCGTGGTGCGGATCCTGTCGGAGTTCGAGCGGGTCGGCGACCTGGCGTTGCGGGTCGTGAAGCTGGCGCCGTCGATCGAGGAGATGGCCCAGACCGGCGAGCCGTGGGACGTGCTGCTGACGCTGGTCGACACCGCGGTCGAGCAGTACCGCACGGCGCTGCGGGCGTGGTCCGCGCAGGATCTCGAGCTTGCCAGCCAGCTGGCTGACGACCCACCGTCGCTGCTGGCGTTCCACGAGCGGCTGTGGCGGGTCGACCTGGCAGGGCAGGACCCGCGCGACACCGTGCGGCTGGCCATGGAGATGTTCGTGGTGGGGCAGGCCGCCGACCGCATCGCCGACCACGCGGCGATCATCGGGGCGCGGCTCCGCTACCTGCTGACCGGCGAGCCGGCCCACCTCGCAGCGGAGGTCCGCTGAGATGGTTCCGACGCCCACCCACCCGCATTCGGTTTACTGGCAGACATGAAGGTGCTGGTGACGAACGACGACGGTGTTGCCTCCCCGGGGCTCCATGCGCTGGTGCAGGGCGTGATCGACGCTGGCTACGAGGTGACCGTGGTGGCTCCGTCGACCGACATGAGCGGGGCTGGGGCGAGCATCGGCATGCTGCACATCGATCAGCACATCGACGCCGACCGGGTCGATCTTCCCGGGCTAGACGGTGTGCCGGCGTTCGCGGTCGCGGGGCCTCCCGGGCTGTGCGTGCTGGCGGCCCGGTTGGGCGGGTTCGGCGAGTCGCCCGATGTCGTGGTCTCCGGCATCAACCCGGGATGCAACACCGGGCGAGCGGTGCTCCACTCCGGCACGGTCGGGGCGGCGCTGACCGCCGCGAACTTCGGGCTGCGCGGCCTTGCGGTGAGCATCGACGTGGCCGGTCCGGTAAGCGACCGAGACGTTGGCGAGCCCAGCCGGCACTGGCGCAGTGCGGCCACGGTCGCCGCCGCCGCACTGCCATGGCTGGTCGAGGCGCCGGCCACCACAGTGGTGAACATCAACGTGCCGGACCGGTCGCTCGGCGAGATCCGCGGCGCCCGCTGGGGGAACCTGGCATCGTTCGGCACCGTGCGGTCGGCGGTCGTCGAGGCACCGGTCGAGGGCGGGCGGTTGCAGATGGAGTTCCGTCCCACCAACGAGGCACTGCCACCCGACACCGACACCGCCCTGGTCATGGCCGGTCATGTGGCGATCACCACGATCACCGGCGTCCAGGCCACCGAGCCCGTCGACGTCGGTCCCATCGTGGGGAGTGCGCTCGCCGCCATCGGAAGCGGGTAGCCGAGGTGTCGCCGTGACCGTCGTCCTGCCAATCCTGCTCGGCGGGCTGCTGGTTGCCGCCGTGGTCGTGGCCCTGCGACAGGCCGCCGGACTGCGGTCGGCCCAGGTGCGGGTGAAGGCTCTCGAAGCGTCGGCCGATCGTGCCATCCGGCAGCGGGCCGAGACCTCGGTCGAACGCAGCAGGCTCAAGCTGTCGCTCGCGGCGATCGAGCACGGCGTCGTGATCTTCGACCAGCAGGAACAGGTGGTCTACTGCAACGACTCCGCGGCCGCGTTCCTGTCCGCCCGCCACGGCGACGTGTTGGTCGAGGAGGCGATCACCTCGCTCGCCCGGTCGGCGCTGCGGGGCCGGGCCCACGGTCACGAGCTCGAGGTGTACGGGCCGCCGCGCCGGACGCTGAGCCTCCGGGCGGTGCCCCTCGATGATGCGTCCTCGCCAGCCGGGGCGTTGGTGGTGGTCGAGGACGCGTCCGCGCGGCGGCGGCTGGAGAACGTGCGGCGCGACTTCGTCGCCAACATCAGCCACGAGCTGAAGACGCCGATCGGCGCCCTGTCGCTGCTCGCCGAGACCCTGGTCGGCGAGGACGACCCCGAGGTGATGCGCCGCCTCGCGGGCCGCATCGGCGGCGAGGCCTACCGGGTGGCGCACACCATCGACGACCTGCTGGAGCTGTCGCGGCTCGAGGCGTCGGCCAATCCGCCGGACGAGCCGCTCGCGGTGGCGACCTTCGTCGACGAGGCCGTCGATCGGGTGAGGCCCGCGGCTGACGGTCGGGGAATCACGCTGGAGGTCGAGGAGATTCCCGGCCACCTAGGGGTGCGCGGTGATCGACGGCAGCTGGTCTCGGCCCTGGCCAACCTGTTGGACAACGCGGTCAAGTACAGCGACTCGGCGACCCGGGTCGAGCTTCGGGCACGGCTCGAGGCAGCAGGACGTTGGGTCGACGTCGAGGTCCGCGACTACGGCATCGGCATCCCGCAACGCGACCTCGAACGTATCTTCGAGCGGTTCTATCGCGTCGACCGGGCGCGGAGCCGCGAGACCGGGGGCACCGGGCTCGGATTGTCGATCGTCCGCCACGTGGCGTCGAACCACCAGGGTGAGGTGCGGGTGGAATCCCGGGAGGGCGAAGGCTCGCGCTTCACACTGCGCCTGCCGGCACGCGAAGACCGAGAGGCCGAAAAGCTTGAAGAGCCTGAAGAGGCAGAGGACGAGGAGTACCCGTGACCAACAACTCCGCCACCGTGCTCCTGGTCGAGGACGAGCACAGCTTCGTCGAGGCGCTGACCGTCGGCCTCAAGAGGGAGGGTTTCCGGGTCCAGGTCGCGCACGACGGTTCCGAGGCCCTCGACCTGTTCGACGCCGTACGACCGGACCTGGTTCTGCTCGACGTGATGCTGCCCAAGATCTCGGGGATCGACGTGTGCCGCGAGCTGCGGCGCCGCTCGCAGGTCCCGATCATCATGGTCACGGCCAAGGGCTCCGAGATCGACACCGTCGTCGGGCTGGAGGTCGGCGCCGACGACTACGTCACCAAGCCCTACCGGCTCCGTGAGCTGGTGGCGAGGATGCGGGCGGTCCTGCGCCGCCGGGCGAGCGAGGCGACGCTCGTGAACCGCAGCAACGGCGACGTGCTCGAGGTGGGCGATGTGCGACTCGATTCCGAGCGTCACGAGGTCGAGGTCCGCGGCACACCGGTGCGGTTGCCGCTCAAGGAGTTCGAGCTGCTCGAGATCCTGCTGGCCAACGCGGGCCGGGTGCTGCAGCGCGATACGCTCATCGACCGGGTGTGGGGCGCCGACTACGTCGGTGACACCAAGACGCTGGACGTCCACATCAAGCGGTTGCGCGCCAAGGTCGAGGACGATCCGTCGAGCCCGACGCGGATCGTGACGATCCGCGGCCTGGGCTACAAGTACGACACCCCCCGGTAGCCAGACCAGCGGAACAGGTGGGCGCGCGGATTCGCTTACGCTGCACGAGAGATGGCGGCGCTAGAGCAGACCGGTTGGCAACAATTGACGCCCAAGCGTTCCGGGGCAGCCGCGTTCGTGGTCACGCCGTTCGCGCGCCTGGCCCGCACCCACGCCACCGCGGTGGCGGGCGACACGCTGATCGCGATGGCGCTGGCGGGTTCGCTGTTCTTCTCCATCGACCCCAGCCAGGCGAAGTCGAAGGTCGCGCTGTACCTGGCGCTGACGATGGCGCCGTTCTCGCTGGTCGCTCCGCTGATCGGGCCGTGGCTCGACCGCGTGCGCGGCGGCCGCCGGTGGGTCGCCGTCGGCGCCAACGCCCTGCGGGCGGGCATCTGCCTGCTGATGATCCGCGACCTCGACCGGCTCTACCTGTTCCCCGAGGCGTTCGGCGTGCTGGTCCTGTCCAAGAGCTACCACGTCGCGAAGTCGGCGTTGGTGCCGACCGTCGTCGCCAACGACGACGAGTTGGTCGCAGCCAACTCCCGGCTCTCGCTGCTGTCCGGCGTCATGAGCCTGGTGGCGGCGATCCCGGGCGGCGTGGCGATTCTCGTCGCCGACAGCGAGGGGGTGCTCGTGCTGGCCTGCGTGGCGTTCGCGCTGGCGGCTGGCCTCGCCACCAAGATCCCCGCGACTCGGGTGGCTCCCGAGCGCGAGGACACCCTCGAGCGGCGTGAGCTGCGCGGTGGCGGCATCGTGCTCGCGGCGTCCGCGATGGGTCTGCTGCGGGGGATCGTCGGCTTCATGACCTTCCTGCTGGCCTTCGAACTGCGCAGTGACGACGCCGAGACGTGGAAGTTCGGGCTGGTCCTCGGAGCGAGCGCCGTCGGCGCTCTGGCCGGGGCGGCGGTCGCGCCGCGGATGCGCGAGGCAGGGCTCGTCGAGGAGCGGATCCTGCAGGTGGTGCTCGGCCTGACTGTCGTCAGCGGCGTGGCCAGCGCCTTCGCCGGTTCGCTCGTCGGCCCGCCGCTGCTCGCTGCGACCGTGGGCCTCGCCGCCAGCAGCGGCAAGCTGGCGTTCGACGCGATCGTCCAGCGCGACGCCCCGGATGCCAACCGGGGGCGGTCGTTCGCCCGCTTCGAGACCCGGTTCCAGCTGATCTGGGTGATCGGAGCGTTCATCCCGGTGATGATCTCGATCCCGGCCTGGATCGGTTTCCTGGCCGTGGCCGGATGCGCGGCGTTCGCGCTGCTCACCTACCTGGCGAGCCTCCGAGCGGTCGCCCGCGGCGAGGAACCGAAGTCCTATTCGCATGTGGCCCGCTCACTTGGCGGGCGCTGGCGGGGAGTCTCCTTCCGCCGCTAAGAGGGAAGGTCGATGCGGGCCAGCCACAGGCCGGGCGCCTCGACCTCGGGCGGGCTGGGCAGCATCCGCTCGCTCTCCCACAGGCGGGCCAGGCCGTCCTCGCCGGCGCGTTCGACCACGCCCTCGACGAACGCGGCGCCGCGGTCGTAGGTGGCCTGGGTCAGCTCCAACCCGAGCAACCGCTCGACGAACCGGTCGGCGTCCGAGGTCTCGACCCGGCGGCGGCGCAACGCCTCGGTCAGCATGCCGTAGCTGCCGATGAGCTTGCCGCCCACCTGGTCCATCACGTGGTCGACGACGCCGACGACCACGGCGACCAGTGACTCGAGCTGGGGACGCAGGGCGCGCTGCTGGTCGGACTGGATGGCGCCGAGCAGCGCCCCCGGCTCACCGAGCAGCTGCTGGAGCTGGCCCAGCAGGTCGGTCTCGTCGCTGGTCTCCATGCCCTGGAGGTGTTGTTCGAGTGCGTGCGGGTCGTTGCGGAACCCGGTAGCGAACTGGCCGATGAGGTCGTCGAGGCGCTTGCGCAGGTGAGGCACGCCGAGGACGGCGTGGTGGGCGATCTCGTGCAGGCAGATCCACAGGCGGAGGTCGTCGTCGGGCAGGCTCCACCCCGTGCCGAACGCGACCAGGTTCGGCACCACGATCAGCAGCTCGTCGCCGCTCGAGCGGGGGATGGGCAGGTCGTACTGGCCGAACGACCGCCGCGCCAGGTGCCCAACCATCGATCCCGCCGTCATCGCCAGCATGGTGGGCTGCATGGCCTGGAGCATGGGGGCGACCATCGCGGTGATCTGGTCGTCGGAGGTCAGATCGTCGGGCAGTCCCGTCGTCGGGCCCTCGGGCTGGTCGCCCTTGGGGCCGCTGAGTGCCGAGGCCAGCTTCTCGAGCAGCGGACGGAAGGCGTCGAGGGTCTTGGTCGCCCAGACCGCCCGGTTCACCGGCATGACGGTCAGCTCGCGTCCGCCCGGGTTGGTCGACAGGCCGGTCACGTCGGCGACATGCAGCTCGGCGACGCGGGCGAGCTGTTCGAGCTGGATGCGCTCGACAGGATCGACGTTCGGTTCGCTCTTGCCGTCGGTCGCCACGGCGAGGGCGAGGCTGCGGGCTGCTTCCCAGGGGATGCCGCCACCCTGGCCCAACAGCTTGGCGAGGTCGCCGAAGAACGGGAGGCCTTCGAAGGGATTGTCGGACGGACCGGACGGAGTCACCCCCACCATGCTAGGTCTCGCCGGTAGGACTCCTCCGTCGGCGTGGTACCACTATGGGGATGACAGTCGTCGCCCTGACGGGAGCCGGGACACCGCTCGGTCGGCTCACGCGTCAGCTGCTCGAGGCCGAGTCACCTGATCCGGTGGAGGTTCGGGCGCTCGCCCACCCGTCGTCCGGCGATGTCGCCGCGCTCGCCGACCTGAAGCGGCAGACCGAGGGCGCGGCCGTCCTGCTCCACCTGGCCAGCAGCCGGCCCAGCACCCCGACCGGGGGTACCGCCGACGTCGAGGTGGCACGTTGGGTGCTCGAGGCCGCGAGCTCGGCGAGCGTCGACCACGTCGTCGTGCTGTCCGACGCCACGGTGTACGGCGCGTGGGCCAACAACCCCGTCCCGCTCACCGAGGACGCCGTGCTGCGCCCCAACCCCGGGTTCACCTGGGCCGTCGAGCGCGCCGAGATCGAGCGGCTCGCGGGCGAGTGGCGGGCTGCCCATCCCCAGGCGACTCTCGGCATCCTCCGTCCGGTCCGCACGGCTGGTCGTCACGACTGGCTGGTCAGGGCGCTCCGACCCGCGCCAGCGGTCCCCGAGCTTGCCGACGACCCGCCGGCGCAGTTCCTCAACCTCGACGACCTGGCCGCCGCGGTGGCGTTGGCGTGCCGTGCGCGGCTCGACGGGGTGTTCAACGTCGCGCCCGACGACGCGGTCCCCGGCGACGAGGTGCGTTCGCTCACCGGCGCGGGCCCCAAGGTCCGGCTGCCCGAGCGGCTCGCGGCCCGGTACGCCCGGTGGCGCTTCCGTTCCGGGCTGGGGCTCACCCCGCCCGAGCTGGTGCCCTACACGTTGTTCCCGTGGGTGGTGGCCAACGATCGGCTGCGGGCGGCGGCGGGCTGGCGCGCCGAGGTCACCAACGAGGAGGCCTGCGTCGAAGCTCACGAGGCGGGTCCCTGGGCCACGTTGAGCCCGCGCCGACGTCAGGAGATCGCGCTCGGTGTCGCGGGCGCGGGCCTGGTCGCGGGGCTCGCCGGGGGAGCGCTGGCCGTGCGCCGGTGGCTCCTGCCCCGGGTCAGAGGCTGATCGACTGGGGGCGGAGGCCGAGGACCACGGGCTGGGTCAACGCACTGCCGTGGCCGTTGCGGCGGTAGCTGACATGCACCACGTCGCCAGGATCGTGGTGTCGGAGCTCGGCCACCAGTGCCGACATCTGCGAGACCAGTTGCTGGTCGATCGCGACCACCACGTCCTCGGCGCGCAGGACCCCGGCGGACGGCCCGTCGGGAGCGACATCCGTGATCCGGACCCCGGCCGGCCACCCGTTGTCGGTCGCGCTGGTGCCGCTGATACCGAGCCAGGTGTGCCGCACGGAGCCCACCCGGAGGAAGTCGTCGACCACCTTGCGCAGGGCGGTCGCCGGGACGGCGTAGGTCTGGCCGCCGTCGGTCCAGGTCGTCAGACCGACGAGGGTGCCGACCTCGTCTACCAGTGGGCCGCCCTGCACCACCGGGTCGACCACGGTCTCGACCACCAGGACGCCGTCCAGCGCGGACTGCCCCGGTCGGATCGCCTGCAGCGGCATCGGCCCGATGTCGCCCGCCCCGAGCACCAGCCGGCCCAACTCGTCGACCCCGAACGCGAGGCCCGGTTCGCCCAGGATGGCGGAGGAGGGCACCCCGGTCAGGTCGGTCGCGGCGTAGCCGCCGCCCGGGAGGTCGACCAGGGCCACGCCCGTGAGGGGATCGGTGCCGACGACCGTGCCGTTCAGCAGCTGGCCGTTCCCGAGCGCGACGGCGACCTCGCGCTGCTCACCGACGACCGCCAGGCTCGTGAGCACCAGGCCGTCGCTCCTGACGATCACGCCCGAGCCGCGGGCGGCCCCGGTGTCGACCCGGACCACGCTCGGCGCGATCTCGTGGGCCACCTCGACCTGGCCGGCGTCGGCGTCGTCGAGGTTCGCGAACGCGTGCTCCGACGGCGCTCCCACCTCCCTGTCCGGTGCGGACTGCGCCGCCTGGGCGAAAGGATCCCCCGCCGGCGCGCGGTCACGCAGGCCCAGGGCGACGACGCCCGCGCCTGCGGCGACCAGTGTCACACCGGCGGCAGCGACCGCCACCGTGCCCCACGCACTGTAGGTCGGCGTGGGTCGTGGTGGACGGCGGCGCGCGCCACGCAGCTCGGATGGATGGCGCCAGAGCCGATCATCGGGATGTGGTGGTGGACGGAAACCGGCGGAATCGTCGGCCGAGTCGTCATCGAACGACACGGGCGGAGGATAAACCTTGCCTCGCGCATCTGTGGCGCGGCCAAGGCACTGAATGCGCCTCGGTGCGTTTGGTGCCGGTCTGTAAGACCGCGGTGAGCACGTACGATGGACAGGTGCCTCGCCGTCCACCAGCCCCGCCGAACGACGAGGACACCTGGGTTGGCGTTTCGGCTGAGCCGTTGCCGGTCGACGTCGCGGCGGGTTGGGTCGTGCGCCCGCACTGCGGGGCGCTGGCGTTGTTCTCGGGCACGGCCCGCGACCATGCGCCCGGCCGACCCGGGGTGTACCGACTGGAGTACGAGGCCTACGACGACTACGTCGTGCCGGTCTTGCGTTCGGTGGCCGACGAGGCGCGGCAGCGGTGGCCGGTGTTGGGCCGCATCGTGGTGCTGCACCGCACGGGCGAGGTGACGATCGGCGACAGCGCTGTGGTCGTCGCTGTCTCGGCGCCGCACCGTCCCGAGGCGTTCGCCGCCGCCCGCTTCTGCATCGACACCGTGAAGCGCACGGCGCCGATCTGGAAGCGCGAGCTATGGGAGGGCGGCGCGAGCTGGGGCCGCTGCGACCACGAGCCCGACAGCGACCACGACGAGCACGACCACGAGCTGGTCGAGCGGTGACCGCCCCGTTCTTCCTCCTGCTGGCGGTGGCAATCTCGGTGGTCGGGTGCCTGGTGGTGTACCTGCGGCAGCGGCCGGCCCCGTCGGTCGAGTCGGGCATCGACACGTTCAGGCGCGAGATGGACGCCCTCGCCGCGCGGACCGGGCCCGACGCCGACCGACCCGCCGCGCCGCGGCATCGGGCGAGGAAACGCTGAGGGGCCGGCATCGGGATGGGACGCGACCTGGCCATCGACCTCGGCACGGCCAACACGTTGGTCTACGAGAAGGGCAGCGGCATCGTCCTCAACGAGCCGACGGTGATCGCGCTCAACAACCGCACCCATGAGGTGCTGGCCGTCGGCCACGACGCCTGGCAGATGATGGGGCGGACACCTCACGACATCGTCGCCGAGCGCCCCCTGCGCCACGGGGCCATCACCGACTTCGAGGTCACGCAGCGGATGTTGCGGTTACTGCTGTCCCGGGTGCGCCACAGCCGCTTCGGGCGCCCGCGGGTGGTGTTGTGCGTGCCGTCGGCGATCACCGAGGTCGAGCGCCGGGCGGTCCGCGAGGCGGCCCGCACCGCCGGCGCCGCCGAGGCGTATCTGATCGAGCAGCCGATGGCGGCGGCCATCGGCTGCGGCCTGCCGATCGGCGAGCCGACCGCGAACTTGGTCATCGATGTCGGCGGCGGCACGACCGAGACCGCGCTGATCTCGCTGGGCAGCATCGTTGCCATGGACGCGGTGCGGGTGGGCAGCTTCGACGTCGACGCGGCGATCCAGTCCTATGTGCGCCGCGAGTACCGCGTGGCGGTCGGCGAGCGCACGGCCGAGGAGATCAAGCTGGCCATCGGGTCGGCCTGGCCGGTCGACGACGAGGAGGTGAAGGCCGAGGTTCGGGGCCGCGACCTGGCCACGGGGCTGGCCAAGACCGTGATCCTCACGCCGTCCGAGCTGCGGGCGGCGATCGAGGACGTCGTGGGCGAGATCATCGAGTCGGTCAAGGTCTGCCTCGCGAGCGCGCCACCCGAGCTGGCCAACGACGTGATCGACCAGGGCATGGTCCTGGTCGGCGGTGGCGGGCTGCTGCCGGGCCTCGACCGCCGCATCGAGTCCGAGATCGAGGTCGCGGTGCGGCTGGGCGAGAACCCGTTGGAGTGCGTGGTGCTCGGGGCCGGGCACTGCCTCGAAGACGCTGCCGCACTCAAGGCCGTCTTCCTCGACGAGTACTGACCCGCACCCCTTTTGGGCCGTGAGGAGGGGACGCGTAGCGTCGCCTCCCGTGGTGGCTGGATTCTCGCTCGACGATGCCCGTGGCGCGCTGCTGGTCGACGGACGGCAGCTGACTCTCGACGAGCTGACGACGCTCGCCGCGCTGGGCGACGGCGACGTCCCGGCGTTGGCGGCGGCGGCCCACGAGGTGCGGCTGGCGCGGTGCGGCGACACGGTCGAGGTCGAGGGCATCCTGTCGGCCAAGACCGGCGGTTGCCCCGAGGACTGCTCGTTCTGCTCCCAGTCGGCCCGTTTCGAGTCCCCGGTCAAGGCCGTGCCGCTGTTGAGGCGGGACGAGGTGCTCGCCGCGGCCCGCGAGACCGCCGAGGTCGAGGGCGCCAGCGAGTTCTGCCTGGTGTACGCGGTGCGCGGCCCCGACGAACGGCTGATGGCCCACCTCGAGGAGGTCGTGCCTCTGGTCGCGGCGGAGACCGGGCTGCAGGTGGCGGTGTCCGCGGGCATCCTCGACGACGACCAGTCCCGACGTCTCGCCGCGGTCGGTACGCACCGTTACAACCACAACCTCGAGACCGCCCGCTCGCACTTCGCCCGGATCGTCACCAGCCACAGCTGGCAGGAGCGGTTCGACACCTGTCGCAGGGTGCGAACGCACGGACTGGAGCTCTGCTGCGGCGTGCTGTTGGGCATGGGCGAGTCGGTCGCCCAGCGGATCGAGCTGATCGGCCAGCTCCGCGAGGTCCAGCCGGCCGAGGTGCCGATCAACTTCCTGAACCCGCGGCCAGGCACGCCGTTGGCCGACAGTCCACTGGTCGGAGCACCGGAGGCCATCCGTTGGATCGCTCTGTTCCGCCTGGCGCTGCCCGAGGTCATCCTGCGCTATGCAGGCGGGCGCGAGGTCACGCTGGGCGATCTCCAGGCTCTGGGCATGCAGGCCGGCATCAACGCGCTGATCGTCGGCAACTACCTGACGACGCTCGGGCGGCAACCGTCCGAGGACCTGACGATGCTCCAGGAGCTGCGGATGCCGATCGGCAGCCTGTCCAAGGTCCTCTGATCCCATGGCCCAGAACACTCCGGTCCGCTGCGCGGGGTGTGGGCGACCACTGGGCACCGGATCCGCCGCCTGCCCGGGGTGCCTGCCGCCGCTCGACCCGCCTCGGTTCTGCACCGCCTGCGGCTGGCGTCTGACGGTTCAGGTCACACCAACGGGTTGGAGTGCCCACTGCCGCCGCTGCATCTGACGGGCCGGGTGTGGCGGGCGGTCCTCCTCGTCACAGGACGGCAGGGTTTAGGACCCGAGGAGGTCCTCGGCGGCCTGGCGGACCTGCCAGTCGCGGTCGTCGAGCGCCCGGCGGAGCGCCGTGTCGACCTCGGTGCCGTCGAACGGCGCGAGGGCCAGCACGGCTCGCCGCCGCACGGCGGGACGGTCGGTCGTGGCGGCGATGATCGCCGGGAGCCCGGCCGGGTCGCCGACGGCTCCCAGAGCGGCCACGGCCGCCTCGCGGCACAGCGGATCGTCGTGTCCCGAGGCCACTGCCGCCAGTGCAGCCACGACCCCGTCCTCCGGTGGGGCCCGCTCGCCGCAGGCCCACGACGCCGCTTCGACCACCGACGGATCGACGTCGGTGAGCACTGGGACCAGGCAGGGTGGCGCGTCCCCGGGCAGCCCCGCAGCCAACTCCGCCGCCCGCCGACGGACCTCCGCCGCGGAGTCCGCCAGGGCAGCCTCCAGGTCCGGAGCCCGCAGGTCGCCCACCCGGGCCAGCGCCCCGAGCGCGGTCGCCCGTACCTCGGATGCCGGATCATCCAGATAGCGTCGTACTATCGCGACCTCGCCCCGATGACCCGCGAGCGCGACATGGCGGCGGCGGCCGACCAGGTCAGGTAATTTCCTGGACAACTTCATCGACCAATTCTGGGAGTGGACATCGGTGGCCCAGTCGCAGGGGAACGTGCGACAACGACAGGCGGAGGAGACTCGTCTCCATCTCTTGACTGCCGCGTGCGAGGTGTTCAACGAGCGCGGCTTCCAGTCGACCAGTGTCGGCGCCATCACCGCGCGGGCCAACACCGCCCACGGTACGTTCTACCTGTACTTCAAGAACAAGGAAGATGCGTTCTGCCAGGCGATGGAGTTGGCCATCGCCGACCTGGCCGGCAGCGCCAAGGCGCCCGACCCGAACGCCTCGCTCCGCGAGCAGATCGAAGTGCTGATCCGCGGGTTCTTCGCGGCGTACGTGCCGCGGACCGGCATGTGGCGAGCGGTGCTCGAAGCATCGTTGGTGTCCCCCCGGGTGCAGACGATCTGGTTGCAGCTGCGCCGTGCCATCGTCGACGTGTTGATTGCACGACTTCGTGACGGCCAGGCGGACGGGACGATCCGCGATCTCGATCCGGTGCTGACCGGCTATGCGCTCGCCGCGCTCGTGGACTGGTTTGCGTTCATGCACGTCGAGCTCAACGAGCCGCCGGTACCCGAGGACGGCAGCATCGATGCCGCGGTCGACATGCTGGTCGACCTGTGGCTGCATGCGGTGTACGGCCAGGTGGCCGACTGAGCGACGCACGGCATCCTCTCCGTCCGGTCACAGGTTGGAGAGCGCCTCGACCACGACGAACACCCCCACCAGGACCAGCGCGGCCGCAACCGTCCCGAGGAATCCCATCATCGCCACCAGCGCGACAGCCGACCGGACGCGCACCCAGGCCGGCGGGGTGAGGGGCACGCCACCGGCCAGCGGGGGTGCGTCGGCCGCCTGAGTCGCCTGCGACGGTGCCTCGGCCCGGGGCGGGCCGGCGATCGGCGGGCGGGGCGAGATCGGGGCCCGGCTCCGTCGGCGGTCGCGTCGGCGGGTGGGCTGAGCCGTCTGCCGTTCGCGAACCAGCGGATGTGCCGGTCGGCGGCCCGGGGACCGGCCGGGATCGGTCGGCTCGGCGGCCGGCTGGTGCTCTGTGCCGAGCGGTTCGGTCGGTACGGCGGGGTCGGGCCACTGGGTCGGTGCGCCGGGATCAGCCCACTCGGTCGGTGCGGCGGGGTCGGCGGGGTCGGCCCACTCGGGTGTTTCGGTCCGGTCGGCGGGGTCGGCCCACGCGGTAGGTGCGGCGGGATCAGCCCACTCGAACGGCTGGGTCGGCGCGGTCGGGCCTGGCGGGGGAGCAGGCGCCGCTCCACCGTTGGCGGAGGCGGCTGCGGGTGGTGCCCACGGGTCGTGGACCTCGGGCGGCGGCGGTGGCGGCAGCGGGTAGGGGGGAGGTGGCGGCGCCGTCGTGTCGAGATGCGCCACGTAGCGCGCGTGTGCGGCATGCCGTGCCGCCCGCGCCCGGCGTCGTGCGGCGACGGCGGCGTAGCGGCGGTAGTGGCCGAGGAACCCTCGTGCGGAGCCGTGCGCCTCGACCATCGCGGCCAGCTCGTCGCGGTCTTCCTCCAGGCTGCGGAACGCCTCCGCGACGTCGGCGACCACCGCCTGGTCCAGCGGCGGGAGTGCCTCGGTGAGCGCGTCGGACAGCTTCTGCT
>JBOGHK010000155.1:0-4030 GCA_050744325.1 Acidimicrobiales bacterium | reverse complement strand
CGCTCTCACCACTGCCCCTGATGGAGTTGGCGACTGGTTTCTGGTCGTTCAAGACCCTGGCTTCGGCCTACGAGCTGGGGTTGTTCGAGCAGTTGTCGGGCACGTCGGGCACCACCGCTGGCGAGCTCGCTGACCGCCTCGGGATCGCATCGCGCCCCGCCGAGATGCTGCTGACCGGCTGCGCCGCGCTGGGGCTGCTGCACAAGCAGGACGGCCGCTACGTCAACAGCGCGCTCAGCGACGAGTACCTGGTGCCGGGCAAACCTAACCACTTCGGCGGCCTCGTCACCATGTTCGACCGGCGGCTCTATGCGGGCTGGGGCAAACTCAGCGAGGCCATCCGGACCAATCGGCCGACCACATGGGACCCCCACCGTGAGCGGTCCATCTTCGACAACGCCGACCCCGAAATGCTGGCCACCTTCTGGGAGGCCATGCACGCCATGTCCACGCTGACCGGGCGGGCCCTGGGGGAGGCGTTCGACGTCGGCGGGTTCCGCCGGCTGCTCGACGTCGGTGGTGGCTCCGCCGCCTTCGACATCGTGTTGTGCCAGCGCTACCCGGAGCTCCGCGCCACCGTCTACGACCTGGACTTCGTGGCCGACATCGCGGCGCGCAACGTGAAGGATGCCGGTCTGAGCGACCGCATCACAGCGACGCCCGGCGACTTCTTCGCCGACGCCAGCTTCCCCGCCGGCCACGACCTGCACCTGTTCTCGATGATCATGCACGACTGGAACTCCGAACGCGACCAGCTCTTACTGCGCAAGTCGTTCGAGGCGCTCGACAGCGGCGGCGCGGTGCTCATCTGCGAGCTGCTCGTCGACGACGACAAGACCGGGCCCGTCCCAGCCGCCCTCATGAGCCTCAACATGCTCATCGAGACCGAAGGCCGCAACTACACCGCCGCCGAGTACAGCAACTGGCTTACCGACATCGGCTTCGTCGACCCCCACGTCATCCCCTTCCAAGCACCCGGCGCCAACGGCGTGGTGACAGCCCGCAAACCCTGAGCTTGCGGGCCGTCCCTGCCGTCGGTCAGCCGGGTCACCAACGTCAAGGGCTACCCGCAGCCCCCGCAACTCGCCACGGCCCTACGCCACGCCATCGGCGCTGACGACACATCCACCGTCGCTGTCACCACCTGACCATCTGATCCCCAGGAAGCCGCCACGAAAGCCCACAGGCAGCGCGTCATCCTCCTGTTGACGCCTGGCCCCGCTGGGCTGTCCAGAATGACCGAGAGCTCCTGCCAGGTTGTTCCGCCCCGGACGGCGCGCGATCTGGCGCGCCTGGGAACACCGGTTGGCGAGCGCAACGCCGTCGTTCGAGTCGGGTTCTCCGACCGCTTGCAGCAGGCAGCTAGCCGCTCGGACTCTCAGCGGCCGAGCCTCCAACCCGGTGTTCTGGGATGCGTGGCCGGGTCAGGAATGTGCAGAAGCGTCGTCGAGGAACGATCGGTAGATCGCCCCCCAGGTCTGAATGAAGCGGTCGCGCGTGATGCCGTTCGCATCTGGCCCGATGAGCGCTTCGTTGATCCGGAAGTTGATGAGCGAACCGAGGAGCACGGCGGCCACGGCCTGCGCATCGACGGTCGGGTTCGACGCAGCGATCCGGTCGGCGACGACTTGGTAGGAGGTTTGGATGGTCCGCTGATTGATCCGCTGGCGTTGATCCGGGAACTCGTCGAGGTCGCGGAGGTAGATGCGCAGCATGTCGGTGCGTATGTAGTCGAGCATCTCGTGGGCGATCGCCTCGACATCGTCGCCCGGCGGGGCGATCTCGTCGTCGGGGACGTCGAGGACCGAGTCGATGACCGCTTCGAGGATCGCCCGCTTGGACTCGAAGTGCCGGTACGTGCCGCCCGCACCGACGCTGAGCCCGGCGGCTCGCTCGATGTCCGCGATCTTCGTGGCTTCGTAGCCCTTCGCCGCGAAGCACTCGACGGCCGCCGAGAGGATCCTATTGCGAGCATCAGCGGACATAAGTAAGATCTTACTTGCTCATGGACGCTGTTGACCTCATCGCTCGCTGATGGCCCGTCGCGAGGAGCTCGCCCTTCGAGTCGTGCGCGGGCTGGTGAGACGGCCCCGACTGGCCGACGTCGTCTTCCGGTTCGACCGCTGGGGAAACATCCTCGGCCCCGACCGCTTCGTCGACCCGTACCCGATCTACGAACGGATGCGGAAGTCCGGCCCGGTCTCCTTCAGCCCTCTGCTCCAACAGTGGGCGGTCGTGGGCTACGACGCAGCACGCGAGGTGCTGAACTCGCCGAGCTTCGGCGTTGCCGGGCAGATGGAGCTGCTCATGGACGCCCGGCCCTACTCGGAGTTGTCGAACGAGACGACGGCGCTGTTCCTCAATGCCTTGCTGTTCACCGATCCGCCGCTGCACACCCGTCTCCGTGCGGCAGTGAGCCGGGCGTTCACGCCCCGCCAGGTGCAGCGTCTCGAGCCACGGGTCCGTTCGATCGTGGACCATCTGCTTCAGCCAGTGGTCGAGGAGCCGACCCCGGAACTGATGGCCGCGATCGCCGAGCCGTTGCCCATTCAGGTCGTCGCCGAGCTGATCGGCGTACCAGAGGAGCGGTGGAGTTGGGTTGCGGAGACCTCGACGGTCCTCCGGCGTGTCGTCGACCCCTTCGTCACGCTCGACCCGACCGATGTCGACCGAAGCTGCGATCAGATCGCGGCGTACTACGGCGACCTGGCCGACCAGCGAGCGGGGCACCCGACCGATGACCTCCTGACGAGTCTCGTCCGCAGCGAGGCCGACGGCCAACTCGATCGCGCCGAACTCCTCAGCCTGCTCGCCATCCTCCTGTTCGCCGGACACGAGACCACCACCGGATCCCTCGGCAACGCCGTCGTCGCGCTCGCACGCAACCCCGATCAGCGTGACCTACTCCGCAATCACCCCGACCTGTGGCCCAACGCCGTCGAAGAGCTCCTCCGCTACGACACCGTTGTGCAAACCGACCCCCGGCAGGCGCTTGAGGACGTCACAGTCGCTGGCCAGAGGATCCGCAAAGGCCAGAACGTCACGGTCATGCTCGGTGCCGCCAATCGCGACACCTCACGCTTCGACGACGCCGACCAACTACGCGTCGACCGACACGATCCAGCACCTGTCTCCTTCGGGCACGGCATCCATCACTGCGTCGGCGCTGCTCTTGCCCGGCTCGAGCTCCGTGTTGCGCTCCCCGCCATCGTCGACACGCTCGGCGACTACACAATCGACGACGAGCTACTCGAGTGGAAGACGTCACTGGCCTTCCGCAGCCCGACCCGACTCCCGATCCAGCGGCACTGAATCAGAAGGGTCTGTCAAGCCAACGGTGTAGCTGGCTTGTTGGGTGTTATCGGCGGGTGGCGTTGAGCCGGCCGTCGAAGGTGATGTCGAACGCGTTGAGTGTTTTCTTCCAGCGGTTGGTCCAGCGTCGGCGGCCGGCGCCGGTGGGGTCCAGGCTGCGGATCACCATGTAGAGGCACTTCAGTGCGGCCTGCTCACTGGGGAAGTGGCCGCGGGCCTTGACCGCCCGCCGGAATCGGGCGTTGAGCGACTCGATGGCGTTGGTGGTGCAGATGATGGTGCGGATCTCGTGGTCGAAGGCCAAGAACGGCACGAACTCGGCCCAGGCGTTCTCCCACAGGCGGATGATGGCCGGGTAGCGGCCCTCCCAGGTCTTGGCGAACTCCGCGAACGCGTCCAGGGCGGCTTGCTCGGTGGCGGCCTGGTAGACGGGCCGCAGGTCTTTGGCGATCGCCGGCCAGTCCTTGCGAGAGGCGTAGCGGAACGAGTTCCTGAGCAGGTGGACGATGCAGGTCTGGACCACCGTCTGGGGCCAGGTCTGGGTGACGGCGTCGGGCAGGCCCTTGAGGCCGTCGCACACCACGATCAGGACATCGCCGACGCCGCGGTTGCGGAGCTCGGTGAGGACATGGAGCCAGTACTTGGCGCCCTCGCCGCCGGCGCCGGCCCACAGGCCCAGGATGTCGCGCTCGCCGTCGACGGTGACCGCCAGGGCCAC
>JBOGHK010000154.1:0-4263 GCA_050744325.1 Acidimicrobiales bacterium | reverse complement strand
CACGACCCGCTCGAAACCCCCAGTTCGACGCGCCCCACCACCCGAACACAGCACCAGGCCGATCACCACAACCGTTGACGGCCCGCCCCAACGCCAAGGCAACGGTCAATCGGTGGATCGAGGCTTAATGGCTTACGAGGGGTGAGGGTCCGCCTGTGACGCGGCGAAGGCTTCCATGATCGGCGTTGCTTAGCTTAGCGGCCGCCGGGATCGTCAGCCCAGCAGCCTCAAGGGCATTCCACACACGGCGGTTGGGCATTACTGCGCTACCGGCCCAACCGGTACGTCGACTCGTGTTGACCACAAGCTCCCGATGTCCTGCCCGACATCATCGTGCCCACCAGCGTGGTCAGCGATCAGCCGTATGCCGTCGCCGAGCTTCTGATCCTGCCTCGTCACCACGAGCTGCGTGCAGACCGGGCACACGACCGTCCCGTTGCTACGGGCGCAGCTCCGACGCAACCCCCAACCAGACGCCACGCACGACGATGACCGTCCGTTGGAGCGACCGGCGGACAACCGAGGCCGGAGCAGCACCAGCGAAGCCCGAGCCGCCGCCACATGTGGTCGCGGGCGACGGATCATCGCCCGCCCTCCTGTGACGCTGCCCAGTACCGCACCCACGACTCGATCCACTCCAAGCGTCCCCGGACGACCGTCGTCGTCGCCTCGACCTGCTGTAGGTCCGTCTCAAGCTTGTGCGCATGCCGTTGGTATGTGGCTCGTAGCTCGTCCTGGAACCGCATGAAGTCCTTGTCCAACGACGTCAGGTCCCGATCGATGACCCATAAACGCCGCCCGACCAGGGCCAGCGTCCCTAGGACCACAGCCACGCCGACGACCGCCAGGGCACCAGTCACCGCTTCGGCTCCTTGCCTCGGGAGCGCAACTCGTCACGGATCGCCCGGTGCCGAGCCCGGTCCTCCCGGTCCGGCCACTGACGGCGCCGATAGCGCCGTGCTCGGACACGTAGTCGCCACGTGGGGAGGGGCTTCGCTTCGACACGCTCACGGCGGTACGCCTCGTGAACAGGCTTCAACATCCGCGCGGCCCGAACCCCGATCGCTTCGGCAGTCACCGCTCGACCCCATTCCTGGCGACCTGCTCACGCCAGGCTTCCGCGATCGAGGCGAGCGTGTCGACCTGAGCGCGTAGAAGTTCGGCGGATTCGCTGGCTCCGTCGGCCCGCATCGCCTGCTCAAGAGCGACCAGCTCATCGAGACGGACCCGTCGGATGCCCCCTGCAGCCCAATCGCGGAGTCCCCAGCCATCCGGGCCAGCCTGACCACCGCACAGCTCCACCCGGACAGCCAAGGCTGGCCTATCCACCGTTGCCCCTTCCGCCGCCTCCCCAGTCATCGTGGCACTCGCTCTTGCTCGAGGAACCCCAGCGCGGTCTCAAGACGTTCGACGTTCCACAGGCTATGGAGAGCCAGCCGCCGGAGGTCCTCGCTGTTCTGGGGGTCGGCGGGAGCGTCGGTCAGCCTGCTGCGGAGCCGACGCAGCCGAGCCCGCTCTGAGCGTGTAAGACCGCCCCAGATGCCATGGCCCTCATGGAGGCCAAACGCCAGGCACTCAGCCCACACCGGACAGAGCGCGCACACGGCCTTGGCACGAGCTACCGCGTTCTCAGCGAAGAACAGGTCGCACGCCACGTGGGCACATAGCGCCTGGTTGCGCCAGCCGGGAGCGGTCACGACGAGCGTCGCGGAGGTCATCGGATACCTCCTGACCACACACGAGGACGACTACCGACCGGACGAAGACGAAGCCTGTCGATCGGCGCCCGACGGGCGGGCCAGCCAACCTGGCCGTCGGAACCGAGGTGGTCGGCGACCCGGCCCGCCTGTTGAGCACGCACCAACGCGGGGGCGAGCACCTGGCAATCGACGATCTGCCGGAGGTGGGGATGCCAATCCGGCGGTATCTGGCTGGCACCGTCGCGGAGACCAAGCAGACCCGCCGCAGCGGCAACAACGCCGGGCGTGGTCAGAGTCGGCAGTCCAGGGGCGACATCGGTGATCCCGGCCGCTTGCACGAGCGTCCACATGCCAACGTGAAGAGCGTCAATGATCGGCTCACCAGTGAGCAACTGTCGGACGTCGACGGCGGCCCCAGGGTCGGGGCCGCCGACCATCGCGTGGACGACGCGGATGGCCTCTTGGACCGACCAGCCAGCCAGCAGACAAGCCGCCAGCTCCACATAGGCGACGCAACGCCCCAGATGGTGACGAGGCACGCCGGAGCCCACCGCGAGTTCGAGGGTGTTACCCACCAACGCGGGGATGTCGGACCGAACAATGGCCACGGGCAACATCCACGCGGGTCCGGGTACGCCGCGGTGCCGTGTCGCGACCTCGACCGGTACGGCTGCACCACGACGTGCCACATAGGCGTGTCCGAGGTCGATGAGAGCGGCGGCTACCGGGCCAGCATCGCCGGGGATCTGCCCGCGGCTCCGGTCGCGTTGCCACGCTTCCCCGGCGATCGCTCCCAACAGTCCGCCAGTCACCCGATTCAGGTCAGCCTGAGGTTCCCACGTTGGCGTCATGACTTCACGGTCTGTCGGGGTCTGGTGAGCCATGAGATTCCCTCTGCCGAGTATCTTGCATATTGCAAGGTCTATTGCAGCCGCTATCCTCAGCAGGTTAGCATCTCTCATGAGAAGCACAAGGGGCCAGCAACACAACGAGTGGGCATCGCCGGCACGCCGTGCCCTAAGCCGGATTCGCGCTTCCCAGCGCTGGTGTGAGCTCAGCGAGCAGCGCTCAGTCCGGCGTGCCACCATCAGGGTGTCGGCTCGACGACCAGTCGCTGTGGGCCACCAGGAGGCGGAGATGCAGCAGCGAGACGCTGCGCAGGTGGCGTTGTTCCTCGACTTCGAGAACCTCGTCCTGGGCGCCGAACATGACCCCGTGTCGCAGGCGAATCCGGTGCCTGCCGCCGCGCTCACTCGCCTGTGCCGGGAGTACGGCAACGCCTCCATCCGTCGCGCCTACGCCGACTGGGCTAACCAGGCCTTCGGCCGCCCACCAGCGGAACCTCGCGCTCAACCGCATCGACCTCATCCAGATCTCCCGCTTCGGCGTTCGCCAGAAGAATGCCGCTGACGTCCGCATGGCAGTCGACGCCATGGAGACGCTCATCACCCACCCGAACATCGACGTCTTCGTGCTCGTGGCCGGTGGTGGTGACTACACGCCCCTGGTGCAGCGCCTTCGCGAGTTCGGCAAGTGGGTGGTCGGCGTGGGTACCGAAGCGAGCGCCAGTGACCGGCTCGTTTCGGTCTGCTCGCAGTACGCCTACTGGGGAACCCTCGTGGCCGAGGTCGATCCGAGCGCACGTGCTGCAGTGGAGGCCGCTTTCGACATCGCTGCTGTCGAGCATCTGCTGCGGGCCGCCATGAGTCAGGCAACTCGACCCGAGCCCACCGCCGGCTGGCTGAAAGAACAGGATGCTCAGGCAGCCTCGACCCCGCCTTCGACGAGCGCAACTACGGCTGCGAGAACTTCCGCGCCTTCCTCAACCGCAGGTCACGCGTGGTCAAGGTCGCAGGGACATCAGGCCTAGACATCACCGTCCGAGCGGCCACTGATCCGGCTGTCGCAGCCGACGGCGTGCTGACCGAGGAGGCAGGTCGAGCGGACGAGGAGTGACATCGCAATACCCCCTGACAACCGCACGACTGCACAATCCTGTGGCGGACCAACCGCCGAGGTGTCCCCACTGGAAACGGTCGATGAAGGCGGTTGCCCTTCACCCTTCGCCGACATGGAATGTGGTGAATCCGGTACACAACGGAGGGCAAAAAGCGCAAATGCCTCCCCACATTGGGGAGGCGTCGCGCTCCGCCATTCTCGGCTCTAACCGCGCGGACCGAACCCGAACTCAGTGGACGGTCAGGTGGTCGAACTCGCAGCTCTTGCAGCCTGCCAGGAATGCCCGCCAGTCCGTTGGACCGAGGACCAGGATGCCCTGGCTGTGGTCGTTGCTGTTCCGCACGGCCACACGGTCGCCGCTCATCGGAGCAGCTTCCACGCAGGAGCCCTGGTTGCTGAATGTCGACTTGCGCCACGGCCCGACGAGCTGCGCGCTGATCTGAGTTTCGTAGGTTTCATCCATGGGGTGCAGCCCCTTTCGTGTTGTTGGCCACTGTACGTAGCAGGTTGATTGATTCCTCGGGGTGGAGGGCCACTTTGGAGAGGTGTTCGAAGACTCGGGAGTAGAGGTAGACGTTGCTGCGTTCGTCGATGAACAGCGACT
>JBOGHK010000153.1:0-24610 GCA_050744325.1 Acidimicrobiales bacterium | reverse complement strand
GTTCGGCACGGCGGCGGCGCTGAACTCGGGGAGCGGGCCTGTCCGCAACGCCGCCGCGCCGACCGCGACCACCGCGCCGACGGCCCCGACCCAGCCCACGGGCCGCCAGCGGGGCGAGGGCAGGTGGCCGTCGGGGAACAGCAGCACCACGAACACGGCGGGCAGCACGAACCCGGCCGCGCCGATCTGGCCGGTCCACAGCACCCACTCTCCGGCGGGCAGCGCCCCGGGCCGCGCCACCAGGGCGTACTCGCCCCAGGTGTCGGCGAAGCTCGCATACCCGGTCGCCAGCCCCGCGGCCAGGAACAGCCAGCCGATCGGGTTGGCGGGCCGCTTCGACGCCAGCAGCAGGCCGACGAGCGGCAGCCACGGGAACTGGATCAGGAACGCGATGGTGTCCTCCCTGGGCTCGACGCCGGTGCCGTCGCCGGCGCGCCGCGAGGCTTCGCTCAGCGCGGCGGAACCGAGCCCCAGCGCGACCGTGGCCGCAGCCAACGCCCGCGCCAGGCCCCCCGGGGAGATGCTCACCACCAAATCATGGGCCTGGGATGGGGCGACGTCCACAGCCCAGGCCCCACGAACGGGGTGGGGCCAGCCTCACCCCGAGGAGTGCGGACCGACCCCGCGAAGTCTGCGCCCCGCCGGATTCCCGCCCGCCCGCACCCTTCGTAGGTTCCGCTCATGCGACTCACCACCATCCCACCCCTGCTCGCCGCCGCCGCCCTCGCGCTCGTACCGGCCGGCTGCGGCAGCGACGACG
Source organism: Acidimicrobiales bacterium (assembly GCA_050744325.1). Lineage (GTDB taxonomy): Bacteria > Actinomycetota > Acidimicrobiia > Acidimicrobiales > VFJN01 > DASXTK01. The sequence continues at coordinate 23,850 of JBOGHK010000153.1, read as the reverse complement.
ACACCGATGCCTCCCCGGGCGGCACCACGGGCGGGCCCGGCGCGACGAGCGGCACGGTCACCGTGACCGCCGCCGAGTACTCCTTCGACGGGCTGCCCGACACCCTCGACGCCGGCGAGACGACCTTCGAGCTGGTCAACGAGGGTCAGGAAGTCCACGAGCTGATCGTCTACCGCCGCAACGACGGCACGACCCAGCCCGTGGAGGAGCTGCTGACCCTCCCCGACGATCAGGTCCTCGAGCTCGTCACGCCCGTCACGACCGTCGAGCAGTTCACCGCGCTGCCGTCGGAGACCGCCACAGGCGCCGTCGACCTCGACCCCGGCGACTACATCGCCCTCTGCTTCGTCCCGGTCGGGCTCACCGACTTCGAGTCCGAACCTCCCGCCGGCGCCGCACCCCACGCCGCCCACGGCATGGTCGCGGAGTTCACGGTCCGATGAACGGCACCGACCGCACCCCGCTCCCCCAGGTTCCCGCCCTGGCCGCGGTCGCCATGGTGGCCGGGCCGCTCCTGGTCGCCACAGCCGACCTCATCAGCCCCATCGACACCAGCAGCGACGACTCCTCGGCCGAACGCCTCGCCGACATCCTCCACAACTCCGGCCGCTACAACCTCACCGTCACCTGCCTCCTGGTCGGGATGATGCTGCTCGTCCCCGCGGTGCTCGCCACCCGCCACACCGTCGACGCCACCGGTCGCCGGCTCGCCGGTGTGGGCGCCACCGTGGCCGCGACCGGGTTCGTCCTCTTCGCGGTGAACATCGGCGCCATCGGCATCGGCCCCACCGCCTGGGCGAGCCTCTCCGACGGCGCCCAGGACGCGGCGGCGCCCGCCTTCACCGCCATCGACGAGGGCAAGGGGATGATGCCGATCCCCATCGTCGGGTCGTTCCTGCTCCCGCTCGTCGGCCTCCCGATCCTCGCCGTCGCCCTCTGGCGCGCGAGCCGCCTGCCCCGCTGGGCCGTCGTCGCCCTCCCACTCGGCTGGGTCCTCTTCCTGTTCGGCCCCAGCACCGCGGTCCGCGCCACCGGCGCCCTCGTCAGCCTCGCCGCCTTCGCCCCGATCGTCGCCGCCCGGATCTCCGACGCAACCGCCAGGAGGAGCACCACATGACCACCTACGTCATCGGAACCCTCGAGGTGACCGACCCCCAGCCGCTCGAAGAGTACGGCCGACGAGTCGGACCGATCGTCGAGCAACACGGCGGCCGCTTCCTCGCCGTCGGCCCCGTCACCCACCACATCGAAGGCGACCCCGCACCCACGATGGTCGCCCTGATCGCCTTCGACGACGCCGACGCCGCCCTCCGCTGGTACCACTCGACCGACTACACAACCATCCGCCACCTACGCCAAAACAGCGGCCACACACGCGTCCTCCTCATCGACGGCACCTGACAACCCGCGCACAGCAGTCATTCGCGACAACCTAAGACCCATCCATGCACCATCTATGCACCATTCGGTCAGGTCGAACTTGAGTAACCCGGTGGACGGGCACGCATCCATGGGTCTCGTGCAGCAGGCTGTTCGGCTCCATGATGTGGATCGAGAATGGGGCACCCCATCGGTGAGGCACAGGGCGACTCGAGAACCCGGGTGGGCTCGAGGCGCAGGCGGGTGCCCAGCTCACCGAACAGGGGCCGGCCAGCCCCCCAGGACGACCGGCGCGAGGTGGATGTGCAGCTCGTCCACCAGCCCGGCCCGCAGCGCCTGCTGGGAGACGCTGGCACCACCGCCAATACCGGTAGGTCCGTCACCAGCGATCCGGCGGGCCCAGGCCACGGCAGCGCCGACCCGTCCACGAACTCGAACCCCGTCGCCGGGTCCGGCTGGTCCTGTGTCACCACCACGCACGGCCCGAACGGTGACTGCCGCCCCTGCCGCCGGTCACGTCGTACATGCGGCGCCCGACGACCGAGCAACCGCCGGCCCCCAGCGCCTCATCGAGAACCTGCCGATCGTGCACACCGCGGTCACCGCCGAGACTCATCGTTTGACCGCCCACAGGCAGGACGCGGCCTGGCCAAGCACCTGCCCAACGCGACCGTCGTACCGGAGACTCCGAGTGTGTCCACCCCGCTGAGACGCGAAGCACCGGTATAGGTCCGCTGGAACAGAGGCACGCGGAACCGCTTCGGGCCGCCGATGAGCTGTTGCAGGGTCGTCTCGGTGACGTGCATGGTGCCTTACTCCGCTGGGTCAACTTCGACACCGAGGGAATGGAGAGACTCGGCGAGGGCGGCTTGGAGGTCTTCGACGATCTCAGCGGCGATCACGCCGGGCGCGGGGAGGTTATCGGTGTCCTCGAGGCTCTCGTCGCGCAGCCAGAAGATGTCGAGGCTGGCCTTGTCTCGGGAGCACGGCTCCGGGGGCGGTGCGGTTCATCTAGGAGGACTTGCGCTGCCCGACCCAGATCGTGGAACAGGCCGCAGAGCTATTGGATCTCGACCAGCCGGTGGGGTTGGTGCTGGTCGCGATCTACCACATGGTTCCCGACAGCGACGACCCGCACCAGATCAACCGGGTGCTGGTGGATGCGTTGGCGTCGGGCAGCTGGTTGGTGGCCTCGCATCTGACCGCCGACTTCGTGGGTCCGGTATGGGACGAGGCCGTCAGCCGGTTGTCGAACGTGACCCACGAGAACTTCTGCAACCGCACCCGGGACGAGTTCGCCCGCTTCTTCGCCGGCTTGGACCTGGTGGCGCCAGGGGTGGCGCCGATCGACGACTGGCTCCACGACGGTCCTTCCCCGCCCGGCCCCGACGCCGAGCCGAGGATGCCCGACGACTTGGATCCCGCCTGGGTGAACCCGTTGTGGGCGGCAGCTGGTCGTAAGCCATGACCGTCATGAAGAAGGCCGGCGCTGCGTACATAGCCGTCCCGTCCTGGGACGGCCAGCAGTGGCAGGTGCGGGTCCAGGACTGGAACGACCAGCATCGAGGCGACACCTCTGCGCCTCGCCTCGATCAAGTGGCCCCGAACGCCGCCCTGTTGCTGGGTGCCCGGTTCGGCTGCGACCCCGATCTCCTCGCGGTGTCGGTCGAGCCGGAGCTGCCCAAAGAGATCGAACACGCCTTCGAGGTCGCCGAGGCGTACTTCGCGCAGGGCGCCAACGACGTCGAAGCCGCCATCACGGCGCTGCGGCAGATCGACGTGTGCGGCCATGACATCGCGGCGATCGTCGGCGAGCGGGACCTGAGCGGCGGACCGCGGCGGCCGCTGCTGATCCCCAACAGCGAGATCGCCACCCACGGGCTGGCCGATCGGCCCAACGTGGTGGCGGTCCAGTGGCTCGACCGCCACGTCGTGTTGACCTGCTGCCGAGCCTGTGTCGACAACAAAGCACGCCCCTGGCAGATCAACCCGCAAGGCACCTCCGCCGCGGTCTACGAGCCCGGCGGCCGCTGCGACCTCTGCGACACCAACCTCAGACACGCAGGAGAAGCCGGCCAGTGACCACCGACCACGCCCATCCACCCGACAGCGACAAGATCGTGGTCACAGCACACTGGAACAGCGGCGAGTGGGAGGTCACCATCCCAGGCCACGCAGGCCACCGTCGCGCCGTCACCTTCGCTCCCAACCTGGCCGAGGTGGCACCCAACGCGGCGATCGTTCTCCGGGCGATCCGCAGTCCCAGCCCTGTGGGCCCCGAGCCCTGCATCGAGGTCAACGTCGCGTTCGACAACGACCTCGCCAACCGATACCGAAACACCCAAGACCCCCACGACACCGCAGCCATCCTCGCTGACGCCGGCCTGAGCGAAGACGACATCGACGCCCTAGTCATGGCCCGACTTCACCCGCTGTCCGAGGACCCAAACCCCACCCGCAGCCGGCCAACAGGCACCCACGAACCCTGGACAGGCCGGCAATGAGCCTCGGTGCGGTCTGCCGGGCTGGCAAGGCGCTACGAGACAGCCTGCGCCGGGTCGACATCGGCGTGCCCTACCCCCGCTCCTACGGACCACCACCCGTGCTCCTGACGGAACACCTTTCAAACCCCTCGTCCCCCTTCCGCCGGCTCGATGAGCAGGACATTCGGCACCTGATCGAGTCCAACGCCGGGAAGGTCGATGCACCTCGGGGGGCCGAAGACAGACCAACGACCGATGCTCCGGCAGCTCAAGCCCGACGAGGTGGACGGGATGGTGCGGCTCTACGAGGCGGACTTGGACCTCACGCCACCCAACTGGCTGCCAGGTTCGGCGTTCATCGCACGACGGTGTCGGCCAACCTGCGGCGGCGGGGTGTGGTCATCCGGGAGCGTGTCCCCGCCATGAGGGCTCGGGACATTGAGGAAGCGGCGGCGCGGTTGACGCCACGCACGTTCGAGCTTGCCGATGGCCCGCCCGGTGCGGTCTCGCAGTGGGGTGGGGAGCGAGCCCCACAGCTCGGCCTGGTCACGGAAGCCGAGGTGTCCCAAGGAGAACCGCGTCATCATGCGAGCGATGTCGTCCGACGGGCCTTTGTTCTCGGTGAGCAGCGCCATCTGCCAGCGGCGGGGGTGATCCGGAGGGCTCCCGGTGCGGAATGTAGAGGCTCGCCGCACCGGCTTCGGCTGCCGACGGTCCTGTGAGGTCATCGTCTACTCCGTTCCTGGCTAGCAGCGGCTAGATCGACGGGACGGGAACGGGGTCGGGGGGTTCGGGGTCGTCCGGTGGCTTCTTGAGGTTGTCAAGCCGGGTGGTGGGGTCCGTTGGGCCGGTGGGGTCGGGGGGCCGGGGTCGTTTGGCTTCTTCGGCGGCGCGGGCGGCTTCTTCGGCTTGGGCGGCGAGCTGGTCGAGGATGTCCTGGTGGCGGACGCGGAGCTTCTCCAGCCGCTCTTTGTGGGGGAAGGGCTGGCCGAGCCGGGCCTCGAAAGCGGCGGCTTCTTCCTCGTACCTGGCGGCGTCGTTCAGGGTTTGGCAGAGGTCGTCGTCAAGGTGTCGGAGCGGTCGCTCCAGCCGAGCGATCACGTTGAACTTGTCGTCTTCGAGGTCCTCGGGCCTGACCGACACGGTCTTGTCGAACAGGTTCTCTCCGAGGTCGATCACCAGCTGGAGGCCGATGCTGTCGTGCAACCGGGCGCCTTTGAGGGTGATGTCGAAGGCGCCGAGGCAGGCGATGTGTCGGTCGTCGAGCGTGGCGTGACTCTCGTCGTCGTCCTGGTCGGCGGTGAGCTGATCGAAGGCGGCGTGGAACGCCTGGGCGAACTTCTTCTTGGCGTCGGCGCGCTTGGTGTAGCGGGCGCCGTCGATCTCGATGGCGAACCGGTCGCCGGTGGTGTCGACGCGGCGTGCGATGACCGCCCGGAGGTCCTCGGCAGCGAGTTGTCTGCCGGCCGCGCTCCGACGGCGCCACGTGGCCTCATTCTGGAACTTCTGCTGCTCGGTCCGGTGGGCGTGCTCGAGGCGCTCGTACTTGGCGAGGTCGGCCTGGACGCCGGCTTGTTCGATGACGAGGGGGTTGCCGGAGGCGAGAGCTTTGATCTCGCTGTAAGACAGGACGGCGTCGCCGACATCGTCGATGTCGCGGCCGATGTTGTCGCCCCGCATGAGCTGGGAGATGAACGTGCCCTTGCGTTCGACGGTCTGCCACATGTAGACGTCGAAGCTGCCCTCGGTGGCGTACCGGAAGATCTGCACCTGCTCGTTCTGGTTGCCCTGGCGGATGATCCGGCCTTCGCGCTGTTCGATGTCGGCGGGCCGCCAGGGGCAGTCGATGTGGTGCAGAGCCACAGCCCTCGTGTGGATGTTGGTCCCAACCCCCATCTTCTCGGTCGACCCGACGAGCACGGCTACTCGGCCTTCGCGGCAACGGGCGAAGAGCTGGGCGCGTGCCTCGTCGTTCTTGGCGTCGTGGATGAACGCGATCTCGTCGGCCGGCAGCCCCTTGGCGACGAGCCGGCGCTTCAGCTCCTCGTAGGCGCTCCAGGTCCCGTCGTCTTTGGGTGTCGACAGGTCGCAGAACACGAACTGGAATCCGCCGGGCCGGCGGGCGGGGTTGGCGGAGGCGTCGAGGTAGGTGAGGTGGCGGGTGTCTTGGTAGATGCGGGTAATCCGGTCGGCCGCTACGGCGATCTTGCCCCCGGCGGGGTCGGGGGGTCGGCCGACGAGCCGCATGTCGAGCGCGGCGTGGCGGCCGTCGCTGGTGATCTTCAACATGTTGTCGTCCTTGGGGTCGACCCCTCCGCCGCGCACCGCTTCGGCCCGGTCGACGAGGCCGGCGACGTAGTCCTGGAGCTCCTCGGAGGCGGGAACGACGACGACATGGGGCGCGCCCCCTCGAAGGGTGGGGAGCTTGAGGTCGAGGTCGTCGCGGACCCTGACGTCGGCGGTGCGGCGGAACTGGCCGATCAGCTCGGGGACGTTCTGGTAGCGGGCCAGGCGGGTGGCGAGCCGGTAGGAACCGCCGTCGGGGGCCAGCTCGACGGCGTTGACCTGTTGGGCGAAGGTGGCCGCCCAGGCGTCGAACCGGTCGAGGCCGGCTTGTTCGAGCACGTCGGGTTGCAGGTAGGTCTGCATCACCCACGCCTCGCTGATGGAGTTGGCGATCGGGGTCGCGGTGGCGCCGACCAGTGACCGGGCGCCGTTGGCCCGGTGGAGGTACCAGAGCTTGGAGTCGAGGTCGGTGGCCCGCCGCGAGCCTTGGCGGCCGATGCCGTCGATGGAGCTGACTATGGCTTTGTTCTTGAACAAGTGCAGTTCGTCCACGAACAGGTGATCGATGGACGTCTCCTCAAAGCAGATCCCGTCGTCTTTGCTGGCCCTGTCCAGGAGCCGTTCGAGCTGGTTCTCCTTCTCCTCGATCATCCTCTCCATGCGCTTGATGGTCCGGTTCCTGGACTCCTTCTCTCCGATGCCCTCGTCCAGTTCCGCCGCGGCCTTCGCCGCGTCGAGGGCGTCACGCAGGTCGTCGGTGTGGTGGGCGATGTAGCCCTTGAGGGTCTCGGCGCGCAGAGGCAGGCGCTCGAATGCCGAATGCGTGATGATCACCGCGTCCCAGTCGCTGGTCGCGGCGCGGGCGACGAACTCCTTGCGGCCCGTCGGCCCGGTGAGGTTGCGGGTCGCGACCAGCAGCCGGGCCTGGGGATAGAGCTGGAGGTACTCCCGGCCGAACTGTTCGAGCATGTGGTTGGGCACCACGTACGCCGGCCGGTTGGCGATGCCCAGGCGGCGCAGCTCCATGCCGGCGATGACCATGGTGGCGGTCTTGCCGGCGCCGACGGCGTGGCCGAGCAGTGCCCGGCCTTCCCGCAGGATGCGGGCGACTGCGGCCCGCTGGTGGGCGTGGGGCACGAAGGTGGTGGTCAGGCCGGGCAGAGTCAGGTGCTCGCCGATGCAGTTGGGGGCGACGTAGCTGTTGAACAGGGCGTTGTAGCGCTCGGCGAGTCGGGCGGCCCGCTCGGTGTCCTCCCACACCCAGGCGGCGAACCGCTCGGCGATGACCTCCTGCTTCTCCCGGGCGGCGGTGGTCTCGGCGACGTTGAGGACCGGGCGGTCACCCCGGTGTTCCGGAGGGTCGTAGATCCGCACCATTCGCTGGTTCAAGCAGGCCTGCAACAGCTCGTGGGGCTCGGCCCGCATCGTCCCGAACTCGTTGCCGTACCGGCTCCATCCGCTCACTTCCCAGGTTCCGAGGCTGCGGCTGTAAGTGACCTTCGCCCGCTCGATGTCGAGCGCCTCAAGGGCGAAGGCGGTGACGTCCGTGTCCGGGATCCAGGGCACGCCTGGCCGGGCCACGATGTCGCCGGGGGCAAGCTGCGGGGGCTGCACACCGACGAGAACGTCGACGTTGCCCAGGAACCGGGGCTCGCGTTCGGCTGCGGCCCTGGCCGCAGCCAGCTTCTGGCGAACGTCGCCGGACAGGTAGTCCTCGGCGGGCACCAGCTCACCGCTGGCCGGGTCCTCATAGACCCGCGCGGCGATCTCGGCCTCGGCAGCCTCGGGGTCGACGCCGAGCAGCTCGGCAATGCGGTCGAGGTCGACCCGTCCCGTCTCGACGAGGCTGATGGCCAGCGCCTCGTCCGCGGTCTCGGCGCCGAGCCGCTCGACGGGAGGATGGATCATCCGCTGTCCCTGGATCGCCGCCGGGGTCGCGACGCCGGTCTCCTCGTCGTAGACCTCGATCGCCGACAGCGTCGGCCACTCGGGGTCGTGGCGGAACCCGCCAAGCCGGGCCGCCACCCGGCGCCGCTGCTCAGCGCCGGTGGCCGCATCGACGCGGCCGGTGCGCTGCCAGGTCACCCGGTTAAGCGGACCCCACCGGGACACATAGCGCTGGTAGCCCTCGGCCAGGCGCCGACGGGTCGAGTCGATCTCAGGGTCCGGGGCGTCATCAGCTTCGAGTGCCAGCAGGTTCACGGTCGTGTCCCGCAGCTCCACCAGCGCCTTCACCTCGGCCGCGGTGCCCCGCCCCAGGCCCGCCGAGACCAGCTCGCCGTGCTGGTGCTGGTACACCACCCCGCTCTCGGCCACGGCGAAGCTGCCCTGCCGCAACGGAACCCGACGGTCGCCGCGCACATCGACGTCCCCGACCCGCCCGAAGGCGGGCACGGTGATGCTGGTCGTGGGCGGGGCCGCCTCGTAGCGCAGATCGCTTGACTCGACCATCACCGCCAAGGCCTCACTCACCTGGGCCGCCAGGTCGGCGAGGTCGCCACGCACCAGCAGGTCACCAGCCCGGTACATCGCCTGGCCCAGGACCGGTTCGCCCAGCACCCGGTCCGGGTTCTCGGCCAGGTAGCGGTTCATCCGCACCCGGCCGTTGTCGCCAGTCGACTCGTCCCGCAAGTCGACCTCGACAGTCTGGTCCCAGCCGGCCACGCCCGCAGGCTCGCCGCCGGGACCACGGCGCCGCAGGACCAGCAGGTCCAAGATGGCGTCGGTGCCCGCGATCCGCCGCATCGCCCCCGACGGCAGCCGCAGCGCACCGACCAGCTCGCCGTAGCGGGCCAGTTCCCGCCGCGCCGCCGGGTTACGGGCGTCCAGCGTGTAACGGCTCGTCAACCCCAGCACCAGGCCGCCGGGCCGCACCAGGCGCAGCGACTTGGCCAGGAAGTAGTTGTGCAGCGTCAGCCGGCCCCGGTTGTAGCGGGCATCGACCGGGGTGGTCTTGGCGAACGGGACGTTGCCGATCGCGGCGTCGAAGGGCGTGTGGACGTCGAAGTCCTGGAACCGCGCCGCGTGAACCTCGGCATCGGGGTACAAAGCCTGGGCGACGGCGGCGGTGGTGCGGTCTCGCTCCACCCCCACCATCGAGGCGCCGTCGGGGGCGTAGGCCATGAAGTTCCCCGACCCGCAACCCGGCTCGAGCACCCGGCCCGCCTCGAAACCCAGGTCCCGCACCGCGCCCCACATGGCCATCACCACGCTGGGGTCGGTGTAGTGGGCGTTGAGGATCGACCGCTGCGCCTCGGCCCACCCCGCCTCGTCCACCAGGCCACGTAGCTCGGCGCGAACGTCGGCCCACTGCTCGTCGTCCCCGTCGAAGACGTTGGGCAGCGCACCCCACCCCGACCAGCGTGCCAGGACCTCCTGCTCGCCCTCGGTGGCCGGACGACCAGCGGCATCGAGGTCCCGCAGCACCCGCAGCGCCTCGATGTTCGCCTTCGCCTTGGCCCGCAACCCCGACGGCGCGAACGCGCCCGGTGACGGTGGCCGCCACCGCGGCGGCGGCTCGGACGGTTCGGCTACTCGTCGCCTGCTGTCTGATCCATCTCGCCAGGCGGCAAGTAGATCATCTCCGTCTCCACGATCTCTCGGGCCGTCTGGTCCGCCTGGGCCGTCCGCTCCTGGAACTCCGCCCAGCCCATCGACCCGTCGTTGGGGTTCACCCCCTCCAGCAGGCCGTCCCGGATCACCAGGTACCGCGCTGCCGCGTCCTGGCCCAGCTCGGTGAAGAACCGCTCCGGGTCCTCCAGCGCCTCCAAGCTCCGCGGCCGGTGCCGGCGCCAATGGTCCTGGGCCGCTACGCCCCAAATGTTCATCGTCTCCATGATCCTCTCCAAACAGGGACAACTGCCCGCTCGAACTCTTCTTGGATTTCATTATATATTAGCCACTTCTGAACGGCGCAACGGGAGGCGGGCGGAGTCGCGAAACAGTCAGCGGAGTCAGGTGAGCCCGGCAGCCAGGGCGTCGGGAGCCGCCACCGGGCTGCCGGCGGCCAAGCGGTCAAGGCGGGCGACCTGCGCCCGCGCCCGATCGGTCAGCCACAGCTCGATGCCGTGCCCGTCGACGGCGGCCTGGCGCCACCCGACCTCGGGCAGGCGGCGGCGATGGTCGTCGTTCAGCGACCGGCTGGTCACCGAGGCGACCTGGACCCTCGCCGGGTCGAACACCACCTCCATGGCCCGGCCCCGCCACGACAACGGCGCCGCTTCCCAGCCGTCGGGCACCGGATCGGTCGATCCCGGGTCGCGGATGAACACGATCGACTCGTCAAGACCAGCCACGGGCTACCTCCCAGAAGTTGTCGGAACGGGACGTCAGGCGCTCAGGCCGCAGGCCAGACCGGTCCACCGTGTCCCGGCCGCCCGCCGGGATCTCCCGGGCCGTGGTCCCCGGGCGGCACCGGCGCCGCCAGAGTCGACGAACCGCCATCCCGACGACGCCGCAGGCGCTCCGGTGGGGCCCACTCCGCCCGCACTCGCAGCTCCCGCTCCTCGTACCAGCGTCGGGCGCGAATGTGGGCCGGCGGAAGGGTCCCGTGCAACAGCAGCGCTTCACCCGGGACCATCTGGCGCAGGCAGTGCGGCTGGACCAGCCCCACCCGGTTGGTGCGCTCCATCACGTGCGGGCGGACCAGGTCCAGCCAGTCACCGGACAGGTCGAGCGAGTCGACCTCCTCCTCGCCCACCACCCGGGCCACGTACTCCAGCGAGTCCTGATCCGAAAGGCCGGCGTAGAACAGCTTGGACAGGTGGTTGGTCAACACGATCCCCGCGCCTCGGCCGTAGGCCCGGTTGATCTGGGCGAGGCTCTGCCAGATTGTCACCAGCTGCACCCCGAGCCCGGCCACGGTCGAGGCGTACTCGGGGAGCTGGTCGAGTCGCTGGTTCCCGGCCTCGTCGAGCACCACCAGCAGCGGCGCCTCCAAACGGCCGTCGGCCGACAGGTTGGCCCGCTCGTAGACCTGGCCCATCAGGTCGTTCAGCAGGCCCCCGAACGCCGGGGCCAGCCGCACCTGGTCCTTGAGCGGCGAGCACACATAGACCGTGTTCTCGCCGCTCATCAACCAGTCGATGTCGATCTCGCTGGTCGCCGCCGCCGCCGACACCAAGGGATCGGAGAACGCGCTCAGCGCCGCCTGGGCGGTGATGTACACGCTGGACCGGGGCCGCTCGTCCTGCTCCCAGGTCGAGGTCAGGTAGCCGACCGCGATCGGCGCCACCCCAGCGACCGCCGGGTCATCGGACCCCAGCAACTCCCTCAGGATCCAGTCCAGCTCGCTGGGAGCATCCGGTCGCGGCCGATCCTGGGACAACACCCACTCCACGACCGTGGCCATGTCCCGGCCCGTCACCGCCGCCACCCAGAACAGCCCGGCCATGAGGTACTCGGCCAGGTTCTTCCACATTCCCAAGTTGTCGGTGCCGTCGTCGTTGATCGCCTCCAGGAGGTTCCGCGCCGCGCGACGGGCGCCGGTGATCGTGGACGCCTGCGCCAACGGCGACCAGCCCGCCCCGGCGAACGGTGTGAGCCCCAGTGGGTCGTAGATCCGGACCTCGCCCCGCTGCGCCCGCCACCCGATCGTCGCCGCCATCAGGTCGGTCTTCACCGACGACAAGATCGCCGGCCCTTCCCACTCCAAGATCCCCGCCACTGCCGCCACCGTCTTGCCCGACCTTGACGGCCCCACCAGCGCCACCGCCCCCGTATCCCCCTGCCGGCGACGTACCGCCGAGCGCTTCGCCGGCTCCGTCGTCGCCCGACACTCGGTGGCCACCAGGCGACGACCCAGCCGCCCCAACACGAACCGCCCCGGAACCGGACCGTCCACCACCAGCGTCCCCACATCCCGGCGGCGAGCCAACCACGCACGAGCATCCACCCCGAGGCGCCGACGATGCACGGTCCCTGCCCGCTGCACCCGCTGCCACACCCACAGCCCACCAGCCACCAGCACCGCGAACCCGGTGGCCACGAACGCCGTCGCCAGCCAGTAGACGAAGGGTCCAGGCAAGCTGACCGCTACCTCGGCCGGCCACGCCGCCGCAGGGTCGCCCAGATAGCTGGGCAGCCGAAACCCGGCCGCGACCCCGTCGCCGAGACCGGCATCGAGCCCACCACCGCCGGTCAGCAGGGCGGCGAGCCAGGCGCCGCACCACACCACCAACCCCACGCTCCCGAACACCGCCACGCCGAGGAGCACCATCCGTCCAACCAGGCCGTCATCTCGCATACCCCTCTAAAGCAAGAAATCGGCCGATCTCTCTCACGAAATCCATCACATCGCCGTGGCAAGCCCGTTGGCGGCGCCGAGCGACTGAGGCCGAGCCATGCTGATCAACCGCCCCCCTCCACAGCCGCCATGAGCCACGAGGCGCGCCAGAGAGCTGCCACGACCACGTCGCCGGTCCGGCGGTCAGAGCCCGATGTTGCTCTTGGCGCCCATGTAGCTGCCGGCTTGCGGGAACCGGCCCGCAGCGAGCTGCCCGAAGCGGTCGCTGAAACCCTTCGTGCCCAGCTCGGCAACCGGGACGAACTCGACCCTGCGGATCGGCTTGGCATCGATCCCAGCGACGACGTCGCCCAGCTCGCCGCCGGAACGGCCGACCTCGAAGGTGATGTGGACCATCTGGCCCTGTTCGCCGTGGTAGTCGCAGACGTACAGCAACCTTCCAACGGTCACGTCCAGGCCGGTCTCCTCGCGCATCTCCCTCACCAGCGTTGCATCGAGGGTCTCGCCGTCCTCGACCTTGCCGCCCGGCAACGACCAACTCCGGCCATTGTCGGTGTCCTGGTCGAGCAGCAGGACCCGGTCGGGCTCGATCAGGACTCCGGTCACGCGCACCTGCACCCCGGCGAGCCTACGCAGGGCGATCCCAAGGCCAAGGCAACACGGCACCCGCCAACGCCCTGCCGCCGTCGCCTTTGGCCTGTTCGTCCCTTCGGCTGTGGTGCCGTCCCGGCCAGCCGCGAGGACGAGCAGTCCTGTCAGTTCGACTGGCGGTACGGGTAGGTTCACGGGCACGGTGCCGGCTGCCGGTCTGCCTGACGCCCTGAGCCGCACCCGTATGGGGAACCAACCGAGGGAGGGGAAGGTCTCCCTTTCCTCCTCCGCAGGTCCGCCTTGGCCAGCAGGTTCCCTCAGATTCGAGCATCGTCGGCGTCAACCGATACCGCACAGGTCGGTGCCGGGGTGTCCCGGTGGCTGACGCTGAGGAGGAGTTCGTAGCTGACCAGGAGGGCGACGGGGGGCCAGGCGGCGACGAGGCGGCCGGCGAGGGTGGGGTCTGCTGCGGCAACGTTGGCCACCACCGAGGCGGCACCTCCCAGGAGCAGGGCGGCCCAGGCCAGGGCGCTGGTGGGTTGGCTGGCGCGGCGGCGGACCAGGAGGGTCATCGACGCCGCCACGATCAGGCCGTCGACCGAGATCGGCAGGAGCCAGGACCGCCACCCCTCGCCGGCCAGCTCGGCGAGCTGACGCTGGTGGTCGTAGCTGGCGACCGCGGCCACGGCGGCCACCGCCAGGACCGACAGGGTGGTGATCCGGCGGATGGCGGGGGTGACGGCGGGCGATGCCGGACGGGGGGTGCCGTTCACCGGGTCCTCCTGGTCGTCGTCGCCGGCAGTCCGCACGGGCCGGTTGCCGTTGGTGTGGATGCCATGGTCCCGGAGGACCTCGGCGATGCGGTCTTGGCCCCAGCGTGCCGAGCGCTCGAAGATCTCGCCGAGGGCGGCGCCGGTCAGGTGGCTGCCCTCGATCAGGCGTCGCTCGTAGGTTTCACGGGCGGCTGCCTGGCGGTCGGCGGCGGTCAGGAACCGCACTCGCACCATGTCGGGGCGCGTATCGTCGGTCACGGCATGACCTCCTCTGTAGGTCGTGTCCAGCCCCTGGGGTGTTCCCGCACTGCCAGGGGCACTCTTCTGTTGCGATGCGTAGACTAGCGCCATTGTCTACGCATCGCAACTAGGATAGCGACATGGGCCACACGGTCGATCTCGACGATCTCATCGACGCCGCCGGTGTCGCCGTTCTGCTCGGGTTGAGCCACCGCAACAGCGTCCGGGTCTACCGCACCCGCTACGAGGACTTTCCCCAGCCGGTCGTGAACCTCGGCGCCGGCCGGTGCCTGCTGTGGCTGCGCTCCGAGGTCGAGAGCTGGGCACAGCGGACAGGTCGCCAACACACGTAGCCGCCCTCGCTCAGGCCACTTCTGGCGGCGCCAGTTGGCTGCCACGTGCCGTCGCGCATAGGCGGACCGCCGCGGCGAGCACGCCGGGCCAGCGGTCGCCGGTGGCGACGTGCCAGTCGTTGAGGTCGTTGAAGGTCCCGGGGATCGCCAGCTGGGCGGTTGGCGTGGCTCGGTCGGCCAGCAACTCGGAGAGGCGGTCGCGGGCACGGCGCCCCGCGGCGTCGTTGTCGGTGGCGACGAGCAACGGGCGTCGGAGCTGGGCGAGCCGGTCGGCGGTGCTGTCATCGACGATGCCGGTGCCGAGGAGAGCGGCCGCGGTCCGACCTGCGGCGAGGACGGAGAGGGCATCGAGGAGGCCTTCGGTGACGACGACAGGGCCACCGATCGTGGGTCCGGGCGGCGTGAGGAGGGCGAGCCGGGGGTTGCGGGCGATGCTGTTGGCGGTGTTGACCCAGCGGGGCCGGTCCCGGAACGGACGGATGGCGCGCGACAGCGTGTAGACCACCTCGTCGCCTTCCCAGACCGGGAACACGGCGGCCGGGGAGATCTGGGGGACGCCGTCGGGGCGAGGGAGCTTCCAGAAGCCGGGGTCGGCGCCGACGCCGACGTGTTCGAGGACCCGGGCCGGGATCCGCCGTGTGTGGGTCAGCCAGTCCAGGACCTCGCGGCCCTCGGGGCTGTGAAGGTGCTGGACACAGCCCTGGACGTACGAATCCAAGACTCGTCGAGCAGCACGCCCTGGTGCTGGCGGCGTAGGTGCCCGCCGGGCCGCTACCGGTGGCCTCCTCGTTGGCATCTCGGTGGTGGGGCTGACCCGCGCCCACCGGGCGAGCCAGTCGAGCGCCTCAGGGAAATCCCCGGCTCGGCCGGTGCGCAGGACAAGGTCGATGGCGGTGCCGCCGTCACCGCAGCCGTGGCAGTGCCAGCGCTGCCCGCCTTGCCGGTCGGTGAAGGTCGACACCGGTGGGGTGCGCCCGGTCTGGGCGTGGTCCCGGTTGGGGCAAGGCCAGGTGCGGAGCCGGGGGTGTCGGGGTCCGAGGAGGTCGTCGGCGAGGGTGGTGAGGTCGACGCGGGCCAGGACCTGGTTCCGGTCGTAGTGGGCGGTCACAGGCTGGGTGGCTCGGGGCCAGGGGGTGTGGTCGGTGTGGCCAGGGTGTCGAGGCGTGCCGTGGCCTTGCGGGCGCGGACCTGGTCGGGAAGGTGGTGGTAGGTCAACGCTTTGAAGTCGACTGCGAGTGACGAGGCTCGCAGCGAGAGGCTCTCCAGGCGGTGAGACAGCATCAGCAGGGTGTCCTCGTCCCCAAAGGACAGCTCTCGGCCGGCCTCGTGTGCCTGTTCGGCCCGCGTGGCGATCTCGACCAGGCCAAGCTTGGTCTCGTCGGCTTGGCGCGCGAACTCGCGGACGGCGCCTTCGACCTCCTCGACGACGGTCTCCCCGGAGATCGGGTTGCAGCCTCCGGAATGGCCGCGGGGTCGACGGCATGGTTCTGTCCCCAGCCCGCCGGTGCGATCGCCGACTTGTTGGGCGCAGGCCGTGAAGGCCCGCTCGAAGCGATCGCAACGGTCCAGCAGGTCCCGAGTCCCGCGAAGGAGCTGGCGGACCTGGTCCCGGAACGTCTGGCGGTCGGTGGACCCGAGGTCGGCGAGGGAGTCGTTGATCCGGTCGAGCGAGTCGCGGCACCAGCCGACGCGGGAGCTGATGGCGTTGTTGTAGCTACGCCAGATCTCGTCGTCGGGCTTGGCCTTGGAGTGGTCGATGGGATCGGGCGTGACGTGGTCGGCGTTGTCGGCGGTCACTGGTCCTCCCCTTGGCCGGTGGTGTACGGATCGGCGGGCTGGCGTCGCTGGTTCGAGCGGAGGCGCTGGTCGGTATCCACCATCAGGGCCTCGGTGCCCTCGACGAGATGGTGTTGGACGACGGAGCGGTGGCCGCCGACGATCCACAGGGCGCGGCCCCGGACGAGCGACCCGACCCAGTGGCGTTCGGTGTTGGTGAGACCGAAGGCCCGTTGGGCGGCGTCGAGCTGCTCGGGGTCTTGGCGCAGGATGATCTTGGTGTCGCAGTCGGCGAGAAGGCCGGCTGCCATCTTGGACTCGGCGCGTCCGTCATCGGCTTGGGCGGCGGCGTCGGTGACCTTGTGGGCGATGTGGATGTTGGCGGTCCCGTAGGTGCGGCCGAGCTTCTGGCAGCGCTGCATGTGGCGCACGAAGTGGCGGTCACCGGCGCCGATCCACAACTCGTCGACCACCTGGAGGCGCTGTGGCCCGGGGCAGACCAGGAACTCCTGGAGCCACCCGGTGGCGGCCATCATCACCAGGGGCATGGCCCGCGACCCGGGGTCCAGGCCAGACAGGTCAACGACAAGGCCGATGCCGTCGTCGGCGAGGTTGACGGTGCTGGTGCCGTCGAACATGCCCCGCAGCGACTGGCCCAGGAGGCTGGACAGAGCGTGGTACAGGTCCCGGCCGGCATCGCCGACCTGGTCGGCGCTCAGCTGCACCCGGGCGGCCATCTCGGCCGTGGGTCGGGTGAGGAGCCCGGCGAGGTCGGTGAGGGTGGGCTCGGCGGCCCGCCCGCCAGTGAGGACGTCGACCGCGGCATAGACGATGGCTTCCTCGCCGGGGCTGAGGTCTCGGCGGAGGACCGCTGCCATCAGGTCATGGACGGTGTCGGCCCGCCGCAGCGCGGTCTTGGCCTGGTCCTCGTGTCCCGCGGCGGGACCAGGGGCGAGGGGGTTGATCCTGGTGGCGCCACCCGGCTGGAGCCGGACGACGGTGAGGCCGAGGTGGTCGGCGAGCCCGCTGTACTCGCCTTTGGGGTCGACGACGGCGACCCAGCGTTGCTGGCCCCACAGGGCGAACATCCGGGACAGGTAGGTCTTGACCAGGGTGCTCTTGCGCTGGCCGGGTTGACCGAAGACCGCCACGTTGGGGTTGGAGACGTGGCCCTGGGCGTAGGCCTGGAATGGGTCCCAGCAGAACCCGTCGCCGGAGAGCAGGTCGACGCCGACCAGCACGCCTTCGTGGCTGAGGGGGTGGTGGACGGAGAACGGGTAGAGGGCGCACACCTGGGCGGTCGATCCGCGCTCCCACGACAGGCGCAGCCGAGGACGGGGCCGGCTCACAGCCCGGTCACCTCGACCAGGCCCGGCTCGATGAGCCCGAACGGCAGGGTGGCAGCCCAGGCGACGTCCTGGCGCCCATGCAGGACCCGCAACCCGAGCTGTGCCGTGCGGGCGGCCTGCTCCACGGCCTGGCATCGCGCCTCCAGGTCGTCGAACGACCGACCGGTGACACAGACCAGGCCCAGGTACAGGACCTCGGCGTACCCCGAAGCCAGCTCGGCCTCCAGGTCGTGGACGGCCTGTTCGGTCCGGTGCTCGATCTCGCTGACCCGCCGCGCCTTGTTCTCCTGGCGCGCCCGGTGAGCGCCCAGCTTCACCAACTGGCCGTCGATGCGGCGCTGTGACCGGGCGGGGTCGATCGGGTGATACGCGACGGTGGTCGTGACCGGCTCGCCCTCGGAGAGGAACCCGACGAGCCAGTCGGTGGGCACGGGCCGGCGGGGCCAGCTCTCGACCCAGTAGATGCGGTGCCACGACCCGTCGACCTGGACCTCGCTCCAGTGGACCTCCATCGCCAGCGGCGCGCCGGAGGTAGGAGCGGCAAGGCCCATCCGGGCCGCCAGGGACGCCGTCCCGCCGGTGCACGGGGCAGCGTTCGGGTCGGCCCGGAGGCCGAGCAGCCGCCAGAGCTGGCCTACGGTCAGACCGGCACCGACCTCGACACTGGCGTCGCCGAGCGCCGCGGCCATCGGCGCCACTGCCGCAGGGAGGCGGTCCATCGCACGTGACAGGAGGCTGCCCCGCCCCGGGATCCCCCGGCCGGACACCGTGGCCCACACGACCGTGTCGTGCTCGGCCGCGAGCGCGGCGACCTCGTCCACCAGCGCCGAATACCCACGACGCCCCGCCGAGGACCCGGGGCTCCCAGCGAGCTCGTCGAGCCAGGTCCTGTGAGCCGCGAGGCCGGCGGGGCGGGTCTGCTGGGACCACCCGAGCTGCACCACCGGGCTACCGGACGTCGCCTGCGCCGATAGCACATCACCCCACGCCGACAGCAGCGCCTCTTGCGTCGATGGCTCGGCGCCGACGAACCGCTCGACCCGAACCGGCAGCACCACCGTCAGGCGTGCGGATCGCCGGTCCTGGATCGCCGCGAACGGCTGAGACGCCCCGGCGAGGTCGACGATCTCGAGTCCTCGCAACGCTGCGGGCAGGTCCGGGCCGGGCTCGTCCCCCCGCGACGCGAGGCGCAGCGACGCCCGCCACCGCCGACGGCCGGTCGCAGCCGCCGCTGCCCACCCGGCCAACAGCGGCAGCCACTGGTAGGCGGCCCGGCCACCGATCCGCATCTTGGCCAGCCCGCACCCCACCAGGAGCGGGACCGCAGCTGCGACTGCCGGCGCACCAGCCAGCCGACCCAGCACGGCGGCAGCGAACCCGGAGCCGACCAGGACGATCTCGGTGACCCCCAGGCCCAGGAACACACCGGTCCCGTCGCGGCCCACAAGCCGATAGGTCCGCCCGACAGTCACGACGAGGACTTCCCGCTCGGGTCCGGGCGGGCCGAATGCGAACCCTGAGTCCTGCCCGATCCGCTCCGGCCACTGCTCGACGCGGCGCCCGAGCGGGACGAGCCATCGGCCGCCTGGCCCCCACGACCAGCGGGGCCGCCCCGGCCGCTGCCGCCTCCGGTCGGCGGCTCCGACGTTGATCCCGGCGAGCTGGACTGGTGGCCGGCAGCCTGCGTGGCCTTGTCCTTGACCGTGTCAACGCCCTTCTTGGCCACCTTCGCGCCCGCCATAGCCGCAGCCGCGGCGAGGTGTGCTGCAGACGCGGCGGCCCCTCCGGCTCCACCACCGGCCACGCCGCTGCCACCGCCCTTGGAGCGCAGCATCGACGTCGCCGGGTTGTGGAGCGCCATGCTGGCCCCGTGGTGGCCCATGTAGGCGGCGCGGAACGGCCCTCCTTTGATCCCTTGGGCGACCATGGCCCCCTCGGCGACCGGCAGCAGCCGCATCAGCACGAACGGCATGAACGCCGCGACGCAGAACATCACGATCGCTCCGACCAGGATCCCGACGGTCTGCGCCACCGACTGGTCGAGCTGCGCCGCGGCCTGCTCGGGGGTCGTCATCTCGGTCGCTTGGCTCGTGCCCGGCCAGGTCGCCGCCAGCGCGGCGGCGGAGACCGCCAACGCCACCGCGATCGCCAGCTTGCTCACGATCAACGCCATGGCGGTCTCGGCAAGCTTGCGGACTCCGGCCCGCATCGGCTCCCACACCCCCGCAGCGAAGATCAGTGGGCTGAACGCTGCCACCAGATACAGCAACCCGGCTCGGACGAACAGCTCCACCACCAGCAGCACCGCGGCCAGCAGCCCGACCAGGGCGAACACCAGCACCAGGAACTGTCCCGGGCCGCCGCCCCGCACTGCCACCGTCCCCAGGATGACGGCGACCTGGTCGACGTCGTCGCGGAACTCCTCGAGCATCGACCGGCTCAAGTCGTCGGTCACGTCCAACAACAGGTCCGTCACGGCGATGGCGATGCTCATGGCCAGGACCGACCCCGGCAGGCGCAGCGCCACCATGCGCAGCATCCCCGCCGTGTCGCCCCGCATGACCCCCTGGATGATCCCGACCAGCACGAACACCACCAGCAACGGCATCGCCATGAGCACCATCTGCGAGTAGGGGGCGTCGGGTCCCGAGAACCATCCCGAGGTCAGCTCGGGCTCGGCCGCGTCCCAGAAGAACGCCAGTACCGATGCCGTCAGGTCGACCAGCGCTCCGACCACCGCCTGGGCCAGGCCCGCGATCACCGTGGACACCGCCCCGCTCACGATCTGGCCGGCGCCGAGGTCAAACAGCGCCCCGCAGATCACGCAGATCAGGTCGAACGGGTTCGGGAACGAGAACGCCAGGACCGGGCTCACTGGACACCGACCCGCACGAACCCGGCCAATGACTCGTCCAGCGCCGCCGATAACCACGGTTGTTGGCCCGATTCGAGCTGCGCCACTGGGCCGTCGGTCTTGGTGATGTCCGCGACCCGCCAGTCGCCGTCCCACACCAGGTCCAAGGTGAGCGTCTCCCAGCCGACCTGCGGGACAGCGACACCGTCGGCCGACAGGACCCGGGCAACCCAGACCCGAACCACCGCCCGGGTTTCGGTGTAGCTGTCCAAGCTCGTCGCCAACGGTGCCACCACGTACCAGACCGTCCCCGATGCCTCCCGGAGCTGGTCCTGGAGGAGCTGCACGTCCTCGACCACCCGGTCGACCAGGCGGTCATGTTCGGTCGGGGCGATCACCGCCTCCACGGCCGGCTGCAGGTCCTGGTCGGTCAGGTAGAGCCAGGATTGCGCCGCCGCCGCATAGCTCACCGCGGCGGCGGTCGCTCCGGCCTCGGATTGCTCGAACCTGACCCCAACCCCTGCCACCGATGACCACGGACCCGGACCGGTCGGCTGGTGCTCGTCGGAGGTGGCGGCATCGGTGGTGGCCGTGGCCTCTGCGGGCGCGGCTGGACGGGCGGTCCCGCTCGACGGTGACGACCGGTCGCCGGACCCACCAAGGACGACGCCGACCATCACCCCCACCACCACGGTCACCAGGTAGGCGACCACCCGGCGCAAGGACCTGGGTTGCTGCCGCATCAGACCGCGTGCCGGTAGAGGGTGTTGACGATCTCGGGCGCCAACCCGACCAGGATCGTCCCGACAGCCCCACCACCCGCCAGCGCGGTGCCGGTCACCGCCATCCCGTGGCCACCGGTGCGGCGCGCCCAGGCGAACAGCCCGCCACCGGCCACCATCGCCGCCACGCACGCCCACAGCGAGTACTGGCCCAGCCAGTCCAGCAGATCCTGGATCGTCTCCCGGCCCGGCGCCCCCGACCCCGTCGGGTTCACCACCACCGTCGGCGACGGCGAATCCGACGACCCAGACGGATCCCACCCAGGACCACCAGGCGGCGATGGCACGATGGACAAAGCACCAACGCGATAGAGGAACGAAAGCACAGCGCTACTCCTTGGTGAACGAGTGCAACACCCCTCTAAGAGGCTCAGCGGATAGGTGCCGGGTCTGGTGACCAGCGGTTTCGCCAGTCGATGAGTTTGGCGGTGAGCAGGAAGACGACGGCGAGGGCGAGCTGGGCGAGGCGGTGGACGCTGCGCCGGTCGGTGTTGCGGCGGAGTTGGCCGAAGTTCGACAGCCACGAGTTGGTCCGCTCGACGGGCCAGCGCAGGCCCATCGGGAGCTTCTTGGTGCCCTGGGCGGCGGTGCCTCGTTTGCGCTTCTTGGCGATGACGGCGTCGCCGATCTGGCGGTCAGCGAGGCGTTGCCGGGTGGCGTCGGAGTCGTAGCCGCGGTCGAGCCAGAGTGTCTCGATGTCGCCAAGCAGCCCGCGGCGGGCGGCGTCATCGAGGGTTGGAGCCAACAGGATCGAGTCGTTGCGGTTGGCGCCGTCGGTAGTCCACCCGAAGGGGATCCCTGCCTGGTCGGTGAGCACAGACCACTTCCAGCCCAACTTGGCTCGATCGGTGGGGTTAGGGCCGGTTCCCTCCCCACCACCAGGGCTTTTGTGCAGGCTGCCGTCGACGGCGACATCGCCCAGAGCAAGGCCGATGACACGGTCGTAACTGCCGATCGCTTCCGCGGCAACGGTGTCGAAGACCCCCGCAGCAACCCACTCGTCGCGTCGTTCGCGCACGGTCGTGTCCGAGACCTTGTTGTGGCAGAGCCGCTCCGCGTCTTCCCACGAACAGCCAGTCACGAGCCGTACCAACATCACCTCGAAGCAGTCCCGGTCCGAACACCGGGGCCGATGACACCCGAGCGGGTGGGTCTCGGCCGGCACCGGGACCAGCGGTTCAATCGCCGCCCAGACAGCATCGAACACTTCAGGGTCGAACGCGCGCATGATGGGGGCAGACCTCCACTCGGTCGTTGGTGCTTGATCGCACCCGACATCACAGTCGGGACAACCCAGCGACCGGTGGATGGCCTACATCCGCGTAAACACCCTGCTCAGAGGCCCTATCACCTATCCGCGCGGCCTCTAAAGCAAGAAATCGGCCGATCTCTCTCACGAAGATGAGAAAAAGCGGCCTGATCTCCGCTTTAGAGGCGTATGGCCGTCACGCGTCCCCCTCGGACCCTCGTCGCCATGATCTGCGGCACCGCACTGCTCGCGGCGCCGGTGCTCGGGGTCATCGCCATCGTCTTGTTCGGGGCATCGGCACCCCAGCAGCAGGCATCGGCGGCCACCGCCCCGGGCCTCCTCCCCGAGCCCGCCGCCACGGCCTACCAGCGCGCCGCCGGTCGCTGCCCCGGCCTCGACTGGACCCTCCTGGCCGCCGTCGGCGCCGTCGAGACCCGCCACGGCCAGGCCAACGGATCACACCTCGATCCCCAGACCGGCGAGGCCCAGCCCTGGATCTTCGGCCCAAAGCTCGACGGCACCAACAACACCGCGGCCATGCCCATCGACCGGTGGGCGGGATGGTGGGGCCTCACCGGCCCCTGGCTCCAGGCCGTCGGTCCGATGCAGTTCCTGCCCGCCACCTTCGCGGCCCACGCCGTCAACGCCGACGGCGACGGCGCCACCAACCCTCACGACCTCGACGACGCCGCAGCGACTGCCGCGGCCTACATCTGCTCAGCCGCCAGCGGAACCGTCGACGGCCCCGACGATGTCTCCAGGATCTACAACCCCGGCGACCCCGCCTACGCCGACCGCCTGGCCCAAGAGCAGCGACGCATCCTGGACGCCAGCACCGCCCCGGCCGGCTCCGCCGGATCGGGAAGCGCCAGCATCTGCCCAGTGACCGGAACCGTCGAGTTCACCGACACCTACGGCGCCCCTCGCTCCGGCGGCCGCCGCCACCAAGGCGTCGACATATTCGCCCCCACCGGCACCCCCGTCGTCGCCCCCGCCGATGGCACCGTCGAGCACTACAACAACCAGCTCGGCGGCCTCTCCTACCGACTGTTTGGCGACGACGGCACCTACTACTACGGCACCCACCTCTCCGCCGAGGAGAACCAAGGCGCCGGCCACGTCACCGCCGGCACCACGATCGGCTACGTCGGCACCAGCGGGAACGCCGCCGGCACCCCACCCCACCTCCACTGGGAGATCCACCCCGACGGCCAAGGCACCGCCGCCATCAACCCGACCCCCACCGCCGAGGCGGTATGCCGCCCTGGCTGAGCGGCTTGGGCGCGCCGTCCTGGCCCGGTTCCTGGCCACCGACATTCCGATCGTGTCGCGCGGACTTCTTTGGGAGACCCGCTGTCAGCCCTTCGTGTTGTTGGCCACTGTACGTAGCAGGTTGATTGATTCCTCGGGGTGGAGGGCCACTTTGGAGAGGTGTTCGAAGACTCGGGAGTAGAGGTAGACGTTGCTGCGTTCGTCGATGAACAGCGACT
>JBOGHK010000152.1:0-7947 GCA_050744325.1 Acidimicrobiales bacterium | reverse complement strand
GGCGGAACCGCCCCCGGACCCAACACGCGCATGACCGGAGCAGGGCGGAGGGCCTCCGCTTCCGAGGCGGAGGCGAAACTCAGGTGGCGAGGGCGCCGCCGTCGACGGCGAAGCAGTGGCCGGTGACGTACGACGCGGCGTCGCTGCACAGCCAGACGATGGCCTCTGCGATCTCGTCCGGCTCGCCGGCCCGGCCGATCGGCATCGCCGAGCCCATCCCGTCGACGCCTTCGTCACCGCCGGCGAAGCGCTGGAGCATCGGCGTGCGGACCGGTCCCGGCAGCACGGCGTTGACCCGCAAACCCGACCGGGCACTCTCGAGGGCGGCGCTCTTGGTCAGACCGATCACGCCGTGCTTTGTCGCCGAGTAGGGCGCCATGCCGGGCACCCCCATGGCCCCGGCGGCCGAGGCGACGTTGACGATCGCACCGCCGCCGCTGGCCAGCATCGCGGGAATCTGGGCCCGGAGGCACAGGAACACCGAGGTCAGGTTGACGTCAACGATCCGCTGCCAGTCCGCGACGGCCTGGTCCGCGAGGTGAGCGTAAACCCCGGAGATCCCGGCGGCGTTCACGGCGACGTCGAGCCCCCCGAACGCATCGACCGCAGCGCCGACCATGGCACCCACGGCCTCAGGCGAGGTCACGTCGGCCTCGACAGCTAGAGACGCCTCGTCGCCCAGCGCGTCGGCGGTCTCCTTGGCCTGGACAACGTCGATGTCGGCGACGACGACACGCGCACCGGCAGTTGCCAGCAACTGCACGGTGGCGCGACCGATCCCCGACCCACCCCCGGTGACGAGCGCAACCCGCCCCTCGAGCTCATGGTCCACCGGACACGCCTCCTTCCCCGAGCACACCGGCCCCGGTGCCGAGCAGCCCACTACCCATCGATGATCACCCGCGGCTCCTCGGTCACCACGAACACCGAGCGCTCCATGTCCAGGAGATACTGCTCGTCCGGCGCCACCAGGTGCCGATAGTCGGGATCCTTGATCAGCGCCGCCAAGCTGTCGAGGTCGCGGAACCACTGCATGGCCACACCGTCGACGTCCTCGGTGCCCGTCCAGTGCCCGGGCGCCTGAAGTCGCGGGTGCTGCTCGTAGCGGACGACCCAGTCGTCGATGCGCGGCAGCGAGCGAATCAGCTGGGCGTGGGTGGTGCGCCAGTGCGACGCGAACACGGTGGGACTCAGTGTCGGGTTGCGTCGTAGAAGTGCGGTCAAACGGATCATGGATGCCCTCCCTGGTTTACGCCGCCGTACCGGTCCCGCCGGTCCTGCCCGTCCCACCTACTCGCGATCACCGCAGCCAATGCCCGGCGTTGACTCCCAGGCTCTGACCGGTCACCGGGCTCGCCAGGTCCGAGGCCAGGAACAGCACCGAGCCGGCGATCTCCTCCGGCGGCGGCAGGTACTTGAGGCAGGTCTCGGCTGCGATCTCGTCGTAGACCTCGTCGGGGGTGATGCCCCGCGGATCGGCGAGCATTTTGAGGTACACCTTCACCGACGGACCGTAGATGTAGCCGGGGTGCACGGCGTTGACCCGGATGCCGTACGGCCCCAGCTCGACCGCCAGCACCCTGGTCGCGCCCTCCAGAGCGGTCTTGGAGATCGTGTAGGCCCCGGTGTTCGGCTGGATGCGCCAGGCCGACATGCTGTTGACCATCACCACCCGGCCACCGCCCTGTTGCTTCATCGCCGGGACCGCTGTCCGGGTCATCTGCAGTGTGCCCCACAGGTTGACGTCCATGGTCCGGCGCCAGCGGTCCATGTCGGCGGCCTCGAACCCCGTGGCGTCCCCCCAGTCGAAGGCGTTGTTGACCAGGACGTCCAGCCGTCCATAGCTTTCGACCGCCCGTGCGACCGCGGCCTCGCATGCCTCGAGGTCGCAGATGTCGAGCGCGACGACCTCGGCCTTGCGGCCTATGGCCCGCACCTGCCCGGCGACGTCGTCGCACTGCTCGCGCCGCCGCGCCCCCACCACCAGGTCGGCGCCGTGGCGGGCGAACAACAGAGCGATCTCGCGCCCCAGGCCCGGCCCGACCCCAGCGACGATGGCGACCTTGCCCTCCAGCAACATGGACATCTCCCTGCTCGACTCCGCCTGCTCCCCGTCCTACGCCGCGACCAGTGGCGCGACCTCTGCGCCGAAGGCCCGGAGCTGGTCGCACAGCTCGTGGTGGTCACGGCTGCGGAACGCCACCTGCAACTGGCCGACCCCTGCGTCGGTGAGCGTGCGCAGGTAGGCCGCTACCCGCTCGGGCGAGCCGACGACGCCCCGGCGACCAAGGTCCCAGCCTGGCTCGCCGACGTACACCGGCCCGGAGAGCCCGCCGACCGCGAACGGTTGATCCGTCCGGCCGGCCTCGGCCCGCAGCTCGTGCAGCCACGAGATCGCGGCCGCCACCCCCATCTCGGGCGGTCCCTGCGGCAGCCAACCGTCGCCCCGCGTCGCGGCCCGGCGGATCGCGGCATCTGACGAGCCAGCCACCCAGATCGGGATCTGGCC
Organism: Acidimicrobiales bacterium; assembly: GCA_050744325.1. Lineage (GTDB taxonomy): Bacteria > Actinomycetota > Acidimicrobiia > Acidimicrobiales > VFJN01 > DASXTK01. The sequence continues at coordinate 5,438 of JBOGHK010000152.1, read as the reverse complement.
CTGGACCGCCCGGGGACGCTGGCCCATCTCCTTCCACGACCAGGCCGGTCCCTCGTGGGAGCTGAACTCGTCGGCGAACGCGGCCCGCAGCCCGTCGATCGCCTCGTCGAGCAGCCCGCCCCGACGGTGGAAGTCGGCGCCGAGGGCAGCGAACTCGCCTTCGACATGGCCCGCGCCCACCCCGAGGACGGCCCGGCCATCCGAGAGCTGGTCGAGGGTCAGCCACTGCTTGGCGGTCTGCAGCGGATGGCGGAAGGTCACGACGGCGATGTGGCTCAGGAGCCGCACGCGCTCGGTGACCGCGGCCAGGTACGCGAGGGTCGCCACCGTGTCCCACCAGGCCGTACCCATCGCGGTCGCCCGGTCGCGCGGGATGGCGACGTGGTCGCAGACCGCGACGTACGCGAAGCCCGCCTCCTCGGCCGCCAGCGCGACGGTGGTCAGCTCGGCGGTCGTCGCGTCGGCCTCCCAGGGCTCCACGTAGATCGTGGACTGCGACTGGATCGGCAGCTGGTACCCGAACTCGATCGCGCTCATCGGCTCCCCCGGACCGTGGACTGCGCCGTCAGGCTACCTGTTTCTGACATGACGTCAGATTTCAGGGAACGGGAGCCCGAACACGTCGCCGAAGTACCGGGCCTCGGTGATCGACAGGTGCTTAATCAGATGCTCGCCAGCCACCCCCGGAGCGAAGCTGGTCGGGCCAGCCCCACGTCATCGGGAATCCTGCCGTTCGACCGGCCCGTGGTGCGCCGGAGCGCCTGGCGGACGGTCAACGGACGCCCACCCGGAGGCGAGTGGGGGTTGTAGCCGTCGGTACGCATGATGCAGAAGATCCGCTTGTCGGACGAGTGGTTGAGCCGGCGGACGTGGACCTCTCCGGCTGTGTCGGTGATGTCGAGCTCGAGGATCAGGTCATCGCGACCCGGATGGTTGGGGTCATAGATCGACAACTGCACCACCTGGCCGCTCTGCGAGTAGGCGTAGCCCAGGACCTGGTGATTGCGGCCGACGTCGAGCGCGTCGGTCTGGATCAGTCCGATCGGCGACAGCCTGCCGGCGTCGATGTCGTCCCGGATCCGGGGCCACTCCTCCCGGTAGGTGACCCAGGCACGGCCCCTCGCCAGTCCAGCGACCTGGATGAAGCCCTCGTCGCCGTTGGGGTAGTGGGGCGACGAGTACCCGAGCCAGCGATGGCCGGAGCCTCCGATGTCGAAGCTGTCCAGCAGCCGATCCCGGATGAACTGGAACATCGGGTCGGACGTGGAGGTCGGCGCCGATGTGGTGGGGGGAGGGCGCTCGCCCGCGGCGTAGTAGTCCATCGCCGCGAACACCATGCCACCGCACAGCCCGGCGTCCGCGTGGGTCAAGGGCAGCCAGTTGTCGTCCACCCGGGCGATGCCCAGCGGCCCCGCGGCGCTCCCCAGCTCGTCGAGCAGGCGGTTCCACAGGAAGCCGACGGTCATGGCCGGCAGGTCCGGGCTCCACGAGTTGGCGAACGGGAACCCGTTGACCGACGGGGTGAAGCCCCGGACCTCGCGCCGGGTGGTGTCCCGGAAGCGGACCGTCAGCCGGGCGCTGTGGCCCTGGCCGCCGTTGTATGCCGCCTCGAACCCGGGTGGCGCCCAGACGTGGAAGGTGTTCCCGTACTGCGACTCGACGAGCGGGCTGTTGAAGTGGATGTACAGGTGCCGGTTGGGATCGCCGTCGACCCGGTACCAGACGCGGCCCTCGGTGCCGGTGGTGGGCGCGAGGAAAAGGTCGCCCTCGGCCCGCCACTCGGCGGTGGTCCCCGGAGCGATGGGGCTGCGGGCCGACGGATACCAAGGATCGGTCCACTCGCCCCAGGGCAGCTCGTCCCGCTCCCACACCAGGGGGACCGAGGATTCGTTGCGGATCTCCACCGCCATGCGTATGCGAGACATGGCGGGCTCCTCAGCTGGCGCTCACGAGCACGCGGATCATGCCGGTCCCGGTCGGCAGCTCCGTGAGGGCCTTGCCGACGACCGCCCCGAAGGCGCGCTCGCGCTCGGTGACCCGACGGGCGTGCCCAGGCGTGGACGAGGTGGTCAGCAGGTCGCCGCAGCGGATCGACGCCCCGGAGGCGTCGGCCAGCACCCAGAGCTTGCCCATGAGGGCGACCGGAGCGCCACCGTCGTGGCGGTCGAGCACCAGCGCCGGCCGGACACCTCCGGCGCCGGAGACCACCCCGGCGACCCGTTGGTCGTAGTCCTCCGTGCAGGGCTGGATCCGTCCCTCGTCGTCGAGGACGACCACCATGCCGGGGGTCACGGTCGATTCGGCCACGGTGAGCGCCTCGGCGTAGTCGGCACCCTCGAGGAGCAGGTCGCCGGTCACCACCACGTCACCCTTGAAGTAGCCGGCAGGTGCTCCCTCCCCGTAGACGCCGGGACCCTGGTGGGCCAGCTGGTATCCGGCGACACCGGCCATCCCTGGCGCCCGGGCATGACCCTTGACGCCGACCCCGCCGTTCAGGCCCTCGCCCAGCACGCCGGACGAGCCGGCAGCTACGTCAGCGTGGGTCTCGCCATAGACGCCGATCCAGGTGTGCCCCACCCCCGAGACGCCGGTGGGGCCGTCGCCGGCCACGCCGTGACCGCCGGTCGTCGACTCGCTGTGGCCGAAGACGCCGTGCCAGGTCTTGCCCTCGCCGACGACCCCGGCACCATTGCTCTGCCCGAACACCCCCGGCCCCGGGTTCTTGGCTGGATCGGGCGGATCGGGAACCGGCACCTCGCTGACGCCGACGACGGCCCCGTGACCCGGTGCGTACGTGATGCCACGCACGCCGTTGAACACGTTGCTCTCGCCGTACACACCACCGTCGAAGTCCGGGTGTCCGGTCTGGTTCCGGCTGATGACCGGATCGTCCTTGTACGTAGGCATAGTGGTCTCCTTCCGATTCCAGGAGATCATTCGCCCGATCCCGCGCCGGAACAGCGCCATCCGACACACAAGGACCATGACACCTGTCACTCTGTCGGTTTCGCGGACTCCACCCGGCGACGGATCCTGGTGGAGCTCCTCGACGGTTCGGCGTATCCGGCGGATCTCGCGAAGGCGTTCGGGACCAGCCGGGCTCCCCGGCACCTGCGACCGGTGAATGTGCTGACCGGTCTGGTGCTGAACGCAGCGCTGGGATGGTGCACGCGCTGCTACTCGTCGGTCGGTGGCCTCTGGCCGGTAAGGCCCCAGCAGATGTGCCGCGCCAGCGCCACCCGCACGTCGGCCGTCTTGATCCCCCAGAACTCGAAGCCGTAGTGGTGCGCGGCGACGTTGGCGATCATCGTCACCAGCACCCCGCCGTTGGCCATCGCGTCGAAGCCCCGGTTCTTGCCCTCGGCCTGGAACGACTCGGTGATCGCGGCGAACGCCTTGGTGAGGTTGTTGAGCCAGCGGACGCGGATGTTGCGAAACCGGCGGTCGCCCTCGTCGGTGCTGAGGTCGACCACCCGCAGGACCGGGCGGTGCTCGTCCCAGAACTCGATGAACGTGTCGGCGAAGTCGAGGGCGGTCTGGTAGCCGGCCTTGCCGCGCCAGTTGCCCTGTTCGACCATCCCGACCAGGCGCTCGCTGTCGTGGGCCATCTCCTCGCCCAGCACCAGGATCGCGGCCTCGACGTCGCCGAAGTACTGGTAGAAGGTCGCTGGCGACGTGCCTGCGTCGCGTGCGATGTCGATCACCTTGAGGTCGCGGTAGGAGGTGGACCGCAGCATCTCGGCCGTGCGGTCCAACAGCCTGCGCCGGGTGGCGAGCCCCCGCCGGCCCGGGGTGCGGCCGTCGGCTGCACGCGGTCCCGTGGCGTCGTCCACCAGGTCGTCGGTGGGGACCGCGTCGGGCATGACCGGACAGGCTAGCTGGATCTGACGCCCCGTCAGGGAACGACATCCCCTCGGTCAGGCGCGCAACGGGGCGATGAAGCGCTCGGCGAAGGCGTCGAGGGCGTGCTTGTTCTCGCCGAGGGTCGCGTTGACCTTGCCCTGGATCAGCCAGGCCGACGTGATCAGCGTGTCGACGCCCATCTCGACCAGCTCGGCGCACACGTCCGGTGTCGGAAGGGCGTCGTTGATCGCCGCGACCACCTCGAACGGACGGCCCTCGGTGCCGTGCTCGGCCCGCAGCTCGCGCAGCCGCTCGAGGTACGGCCAGAGCTCCGCCCGTGCGTACTGCACGCCGACCCAGCCGTCGCCGATCCGGGCCGCCCGCTGCAACGCACGCTCGCTGTGACCACCGATCAGCACCGGCACCGGACGGTCGGGCACCGGGGCGGTCTGCAGTCGGTCGAAGTCGTAGAACTCGCCGTGATGCTCGACCATCCCGCCCTGCCACAGCGCCCGCAGCACCGCGATCTGCTCCTCCAGGCGGGCGCCACGCCGTTCGAAGGGCTGTTCCAGACAGTCGAACTCCTCGCGCATCCAGCCGGCCCCGACGCCCAGGCTCACGCGGTCTCCCGACAGCCAGGCCGCTGTCCCGACCGCCTTGGCCACCACGAATGGGTTCCGGGCCGGGAGCACGTACACGTTGGTGGTGAACTCGATCTGGCGGGTCACCGCTGCCATCGCCCCGACCATCACCCAGACGTCGGGCCACGGGGTGTCGGGCTCGAACACCGGGCGGCCGTTCGGGCTGTAGGGGTACGACGACGTGAGCTTCTCGGGGTAGAAGACGTGGTCCGACAGCGCCAGCTGGTCGAAGCCCAACGCCTCGGCGTGCCGCGCCAGCTCGACCCACTGCGCAGGATCGGCGTACATCATCGACTGGCAGAACCTCATCCCGCGTCCTCCCCGCCCTCTCCGCCCTCGGCGGCCATCTCGCGCAGCTCGTACTTCAGCACCTTGCCGATCGCGTTGAGCGGGAAGGCGTCGACCACCCTGACCTCCCGCGGCACCTTGTAGTTGGCCATGTGGTCGCGTGCCCAGGCCACCACCTGGTCGGGATCCACGGTGTGGCCGGGCTTGGGGATCACGAACGCCAGCCCGACCTCCCCCAGCCGCTGGTCGGGTGTGCCCACCACGGCGACCTGACCGAGGTCGGGGTGCGCCAGCAGCAGGTTCTCGATCTCGGCGGGATAGGCGTTGAACCCGCCGACGATGTACATGTCCTTCTTGCGGTCGGTGATCTTGATGTAGCCCCGCTCGTCCATCCAGCCGATGTCGCCGGTGTGGAGCCAGCCGTCGCCGTCGACGGTCTCGGCGGTCTGGGTGGGGTCCTCGAAGTAACCGGGCATGACGTTGTAGCCCCGGACCACGATCTCGCCGGCATCGCCGGGCTTCTGCTCGACGCCGTCGTCGTCGACGATGCGGACCTCGACGCCGGGGATGGCCCGCCCCGAGGTCTCGGCGATCGTCGCGGCCTCGTCGTCGGCCCGGCACGAGCTGACGAACCCGGTGGCCTCGGTCAGCCCGTAGGCGGTGAGC
>JBOGHK010000151.1:0-40356 GCA_050744325.1 Acidimicrobiales bacterium | reverse complement strand
GGGGGACGCGCCTGGTCGTGGCGGTGTCGGCACTGCTGTCGCTGCTGGTCGCCGGCTACGGGCTCACGGTGCTGACCCAGCCGTGGAACCCCTACCTCCCGTTGCTGTGGTGGGTGGTCTTCCTCCTAGCGGTGTGGTCGGTGCTCTGCGACGACGTCGCGATGCTGCCTGTGGCGGTCGCCGCGGGGTCTTTCTGTGCGCAGACCCACGTTCCCTACCTGGGCCTGGTGGGCGGCCTTGGTGTGGTGGTGATCGGGGTGATGGCCCTGGCGTGGTGGCGTGCCGGCCGCGAGGCAGCAGGCGAGGGTGACGCGGTGTCCGACCAGCGACGACGGATCGCCCGGTGGGGGATCGCGGGGGTGGTCCTCGGCGCGGCGCTCTGGGTCCCTCCGCTGGTCGACCAGGCGACCAACGACCCGGGCAACCTGCGGGCGATCTACGACCACCTGGCGAGCCCCGCGGCGGGCGACGAACCGGTTGGCTTCGGACGCGGCGTCCGGCTTGCGGTGGCGCACCTCGACGTCTCCCGGCTGGGCGCGGGGGCACCGCAGGCGGACGGCGAGCTGCTCGACGCGTCGTCCGACCCGGACGGCTCGCTGCTGCCCGGCCTGATGGTCCTCGCCGTCTGGGCGTTGGCTGCGGCGGTAGCTGTGCGCCACGGTCCCCGTGCCCTGGTGCGGTTGCATGCGGTGGTGGCCGCGGCGTTGGTGCTCGGGCTGGTCGCGATGGCGCGCATCCTGGGCAAGGAGTGGTATTACCTGATGCTGTGGGCCTGGGTGGTGCTCGCCCTGCTGGTGCTGGCCGTCGGCTGGAGCCTGCTGGTGGTCGCGCGCGCCCGGCTCGGCGATGCGAACGGTCGTCGCCGGCTCACCGACGGCGCCACGGCGGTGCTCGGCGCCGTGGCCGTGGCGTCCTCGGCGGCACTGGTGGTCGCGGCGGTGGACGTCGATCCGCCGGAACCGCACCTGTCCGAGACGCTCGGGGAGGTCGTGCCCGACACGGTGGCCGCCCTGCAGCGGGGCGAGGGCGCCGCCACCGGAAGCGACGGCACCTACGTCGTCATGTGGGACGACGCGTACTACTTCGGCTCCCCGGGCTACGGGCTGGTCAGCGAGCTCGAGCGGGCCGGGCTGGACGCCGGCACCACCGCGACCTGGCACGTGCCGATCACCGACCACCGGGTCGTCGATCCCGGCGAGGCGACCGCCGCAGTCCACCTCGCGACGGGCTTGTACGTCGAGGAGTGGCGTGACGTGCCTGAGGCGGTGGAGGTGGCCTACGTCGAACCCCGTGACGTCGAGGAGTTGGCCGAGTTCGAGGAGCTCCACGCCGCGGTGATCGACGATCTGCGTGCGAACGGCCTCGACGACCTGGTGCCGCGGCTCGATACCAACCTGTTCGGTCTGTCGATCGACGAGCGGATATCCGACCAGGCGGAGGAGTGGACGGCCCGGATGCTCGTGCTCGGCCAACCGACGGCGGTCTTCGTGACCCCATCGGACGCAGCTTTGTGAGCAGATTCACCGACGCCGTGGACGCCGTGGACGCCGAGCAGGTCGAGCAGGCCGACGGGGAGGGCGGCTCGGTGATCAGCGACGGCGTCACCTCCGATGGCACGGCAGCCGCCCAGCCCCCGGACCGAGAGCCGCCAGCGGTCGAGGATCGCCGGGCGAACCGGCTGGCATTCGCCGGCTTCCTGGCCGCCGTGGTCCCCGTCGTGGTGGCGGCGGTGCGAGCCGTGGCCGACGACTGGATGGCCGTGGGCGACAACGCCCTGTTCACGATCCGCGCCCGCGACGTCCTCACCGGCCACCACCCGTTGCTCGGGCTGTGGACCTCCGCGTCGATCGACGCCGGAACCGACATGAACCACCCCGGGCCGCTGTACTTCGACCTCCTCGCCGTCCCGGTGCGGCTGGGTGGCGACGCAGGACTCGCGGTCGGCGTCGGGTTGCTCAACATCGCCGCGATCGCGGGCATGGCGTTGGTCGCCCGGCGGTTGGCCGGGCCGCGGGGTGTGGTCGCCATCATGCTGGCGGCCGCCGGACTGGTGTGGGCGATGGGCAGCGAGCTGCTGTTCGACCCGTGGCAGCCGCACAGCATGGTGCTGCCGTTCCTGTGCTTCGTGGTGCTGGTGTGGGGTCTCGTCAACGGCGACACCGTGTTCCTTCCCTGGGCCGCCTCGGTTGCGAGCCTCGTCCTGCAGACCCACATCGGCTATGCGGTGGTGATCCCTGCCCTCACGGCCTGGGGGGTCGGTGCCCTGGCGGTCCGCGCCTGGCGCACGCGGTCCCGCGACCCGGACGCGTGGCCCGCACAGCGACGCAGCTTGCGGCGCGACGCGACGATCGCGGTGGTGGTCACCCTGGCGTGTTGGGCACAACCGTTGTACGAGCAGCTGTTCGGCGCCGGGGAAGGGAACCTGAGCCGGTTGGCCTCCAGCCAGGGCAGCGGCCAGACCCGTGTCGGTGTGCGGGACGCGCCTCGGTTCGTCGCGGACGTCGTGGCGTTGGCTCCGTGGTGGGGCCGACCGTCGATCAGCGAAGCGGTGGGGGTGCGTAGCGCGCTGCCCACCCTCGCCATGTCGATCGCCGCGCTGGCCGTGGTGGGAGTTCTGCTGTGCGGTGCCACGGTGCTGGCCCGGTGGCGCAGCGACGCGCCGGCGTCGACGGCCGCCGTCATGGGCCTCGCGCTCACCGGCTTTGCGCTGCTCGCGGTCAGCACGATCCCGGTGGCCGACTACGGCGTCGCGGCTCACCACTTCCGCTGGCTCTGGCCGTTGGCGGTGTTCCTGACCTTCGCGGTGGTCCTGGCGCTGCTCGGCGGAGGTTCCGGGCGTGGCAGAGCGGTCGGTGTCAGCCTGGTGGCCGTGACCGCGGCGACGATCGCCCTGGGCGTCCTCGCCCTGCCGGCGCACAATGCCAGGGTGGGCCCGTCGGCGGACGCCGACTCGATGGTGCCGCTCCGCGACCTGTTGCCCCAGCTCGCGCCGCTCCGCGACGAGCAGGGCGTCCTCTTCGACCTCACCGGGCAGCGCTTCGCCGAACCCTACAGCATGGCTTTGATGGCCGAGCTTCAACGGCTAGGGGTGCCCTGGTATGTGACCAACACGGGGTTCGTCCGCCAGCTCGGCGATGACCGGGAGTGGCCGGGTGAGGCCTCAGTGCGATTGTCGCTCCGCGAAGGCCCAGCGGCCCACGAGGTGCCAGCGGGCGCCGAGCGGATCGCCTTCGCCGACGGGCTCGGCGAGGACGAGGACGCCGAGCTCGCGGCGCTCGAGGACCAGCTGGAACCGTTCATCACCGCCGGGGGCCTCCGGCTCACCGCCGAAGCGGCCGACCAGGTGCCGGCGCTGGTGACCGATGCGCAGCTGCGTGACCCCGAGAGCCTGTTCGCGACCGACGCTGCGTTCGACTTCCAGCGCAGGCTGGTACACCTGGTGGACGGCAACCTCCTCGACGTGCCCGACCGCTGGGCTCGGCCCCTGGAGCGGTATGCCGAGCTGCAGCAGCGTGCCGATCGCCTGACGGTCGCCGTCGTCGTCGAGCCGCTATGAACCAGGTGACCGACTCCGTACGCCCCCCGCCGGGCGAACCCGTCTCGGTCGGTGATACCGGCGGAGCCGATGGTGACGACGTGCTGGTGTCGACCACGACGAGCACCCCGACGGAGTCGCGGGAGGCCAGCCCGCCGGCGGAGCCCCGGTGGGTCGACCGGCTGGCGGTGGTGTCTGTGGTCGCAGCCATCGTGCCGATCGTCGTGGCGGCGATCCGAGCGATCGTCGACGACTGGGTGGCGGTCGGCGAGAACGCTTACTTCGTGATCCGGTCCCGCGACGTCCTGACCGACCACCACCCCTTGATCGGGGCGTGGACGTCAGCCTCGATCACCACGGACGCCAACATGAACCACCCGGGGCCGCTCTACTTCGACGTCTTGGCGCTGCCGGTCAAGGTCGCCGGTGATGCCGGGCTGGTGGTCGGTGTGGCGATGATCAACGTCGCCGCCGTGGTCGGGATGGCGCTGGTGGCACGGCGTGTCGCCGGCGCCCGGGGCGTGGTCGCGGTGATGCTGGCCGCGAGCGGGCTGGCGTGGGCGATGGGCAGCGAGCTGCTGTTCGACCCGTGGCAGCCGCACAGCCTCATGCTGCCGTTCCTGTGCTTGTTGACCTTGGTGTGGGCGTTGGCCACCGGGGATCTCGTGATGCTTCCGTGGCTCGTGGGCGTGGCCACGTTCATCCTGCAGACCCACGTCGGCTACGCCTTGGTCGTGCCGTTGCTCGTCGCATGGGGCGTGGGCGTCGCCGGTGCCCGTTTGTGGCAGCTGAGACGCGGCGACCCCGATCGGTGGCGGGCTCAGCTGCACCAGGCCTTGCGCTGTGTCGGCGTCGGAGCGGCCGTTGCTGTGCTCGGATGGTCGCAGCCCCTCTACGAGCAGCTCTTCGGTCCGGGGCGGGGCAACCTGTCCTTGCTGGCCTCGAGCTCGCGGGTCGACCAGGCGCGCGTGGGCTTCGCTGAAGCCCCTCGCTTCGTGGCCGAGATCATGGCGGTCCCACCCTGGTGGAGTCGGCCGTCGGTCAGCGAATCCTTCGGGTCCGTGTCGGCGCGTGGTGCGATGCCGTCGCGGCCCGTTGCCGTCGTCGGGTTGCTGGCCGTGATCGGGCTGCTGGCCGGAGCGGTGACGATCGTCCGACGGCGGAGCCCAACGGCGGCCATCGCGGCGGCGACCGGCGTGGTCGCCGTCGTGGCCTCGGTGGTTGCGGTGGCGACGATGCCGATCGGCTACTTCGGTGTCGCTGCCCACCACCTGCGTTGGTTGTGGCCGGTGTCGTTGTTCGTGACCGCCGTCCTCGGGCTGGTCGCCGTCGAGGCGCTGGGACGCCGGCGGGGCGCCCGGATCGGAGTGGTCGCGCTGGTCCTGGCCACGGTGACCTTGAGCGCGCTCAACCTGCCCTCGATGAACCCCCACGTCGGCCTGACCTCCGTGGCGGACTCGATGCCGGTCATCCGCGAGCTTCAGCCCCAACTCGCATCGCTGAGCGACGAGAGCGGCGTGTTCTTCGACCTCACCGACGTCCGCTTCGCCGAGCCGTACACCGGAGCCGTGATGTCCGAGCTCCAGCGGCTCGGTGTGCCGTGGTATGCGGACGATGCCGTGACCTTGCGGCAGATGGGTGGCGAGCGCGCCTGGCCCGGTGGGGCGTCGGTGCGACTGTTCATCCGCGAGGGCAGTCGCGCTCGCGAGGCGCCGCCTGGTGCCCGTCGTGTCGCGTTCGCCGAGGGCCAGCTCTCGGACGAGGACTCGACCGAGCTCGCGGCCATCCAGGAAGAGCTCACGCCGTTCATCACGAGTGGTGGTCTGCAGCTCACCGACCAGGCGGCGGCCGAGGCGCAGGCGGCGCCGAGCGAGGACGTCATCGCCGGCGGGGTCTCCGACGCCCAGCTCCGCGATCCCGACTACCTGTTCGCCTGGGGGACCGAATCGACCGGGTACGTGCGCAAGCTCGTCTACCTTGTGAGGTCGGACCGGCTCGACGTCTCGGAGCGCTGGTCCACGGTCCTCGAGCGTTACCGCGAGCTTCAGGACCAGGCCGATCGCCTCGTTGTGGCGGTGTTCGTCGAGCCGCTCGAGGAGGACGGATGACCAGCCAGCAAGAGGTGCCTTCCACCGAGTCGGCTGCGGCGACTGCCGTGACCACCAGGTCGGCCGGCCCGAAGGACGAGGCCGCCGAGACCAGCACCGGCGAGGGCCGTCTCGCCCGCCTCTGGCGTGCACCGTGGCTCGTGCCCGCCGTCCTGGTCGGGCTGGTCATGGCCGTGCCGTTCCGTGGCCTGTGGGTGGCGCCCGGCCCGCCGATGGAGGAGGGCTTCATGCTGGTCTTCCCCGAGCGGGTGCTGGCCGGCGACGTCCCGAACCGCGACTTCCTCCACCTCTACGGCCCGGGCAGCCTCTGGGTGCTGGCGGGCTTCTTCAAGGTGTTCGGCGTCGACCTGTGGGTCGAGCGGCTGGTGGGCTTCCTGCAGATCCTCGGCCTGGTGGCCGGCACGACGGTGGTCGGTTACCGCTGGGGTCGCTACACGGCGGTGCTGGCCGGCTTGATCACCGCGATCATGATCATGCCGCCCATCCAGTTCACCGCCCTGGCCTGGGTGGGGGGGCTCGCCCTGGCGCTGTGGGCTGTGATCGTCGCCGTGCGGGTGTTCGACGCCAGCTCCGCCGCCGAGCCAGCCGACGGCACCGCTAGCGTCGGCACCGCTAGCGACGCTGCCGGTGCCGGCGCGGACGACCATCCTCGGGAGGCGAGCGTCCGTCATCGTCGGACCCTGCTGTACGCCGGCTTGCTGGGTGGCGCGGCGCTGCTCTACCGGCCCGACCTGGTGCTGGCGCTCGGCCTCCCGCTCGGGGCGATGTGGATCTGGGGCTTCGACCGTGGTCAGCGGCGCCAACTGCTGATCGGCCTGCTCGCCGGCGTCAGCCCGTACCTGCTGCACCTGGTCATGGCCGGTCCCGGCAACGCGGTGACCGGCATCGTGTTGGACCCGGTGTTCGAGCTGCGGGACGGGCGGCGGCTGCCGTTCCCGCCCAGCACCGAGAGGCTCGACGGGTTCCTGAACCGCGCCTTCATCTGGCGCGACTGGTCGTGGCCGTTTCCCGCTCTCAGCGAACCGAAGCAGCTGTTCGTCTGGGTGTTCGTCCTGTTCGCGGTGTGTGCAGGGCTGCTGGCGGTCGCGATCGTCGCCCGGCGTGCCGGTAGCCCCGAGGGCTGGCGGCTGCTCGCCCTGTCCCTGCTGTGCATCGGCATCCTGCCCCAGGCCGTGCAGCGCGCCGACACCACCCATATGGACTGGGTGAGCTGTGTCCCGTTCGCCCTGGTCCCGGGGGCGGTGAGCGAATGGATCCGGTTGCGGGGCGGCAGCTTCCGGATCCGGGCCGTCGCCGCGCTGGCCCCGCTGGCGCTGATGGTGGCGGTGATCCCGCACTACACCGTCCGCTGGTACGCCGATTACGTCGGCCAGACCTTCGGCTACCGCCAGGACGGCAACCCGATCACCAACCGCGGCCGCACCTTCTACTACGGCAACGCCGAGGTGTCGGTGGCGGCCCGCCGGGTGATCGCCGACGTCGAGGGGGTCGCCGAGCCGGGCGACCGCCTCATCGTGGGGACCGGCGACCTGCGGCGGACGGCGTACAGCGAGGCGTACCTCTACTTCCTGCTGCCGCAGCTCGAGCCAGGCACCCAGTACGTCGAGATGGACCCCGGCATCGCGAACGCCGAGGACTCGGGCCTGGACGACGAGCTGCGAGCGGCCGACGTGGTGATCCTGTCGACGGTGTACGACGACTGGGTCGAGCCGAACACCTCGGCCGACGCCGGCTCCGACGCCCCCAACCAGGTGCTGCGCGACGAGTACTGCCTGCACGACACCTACGGGACGCTGACCGGGTCGGACCCGCTCCGACCCATCTACGAGCTGTACCTCAAGTGCTAGTGGGGTGTCTCAACCCGGCGTTGAGCCGGCCTGGCGTTCGGCGAGGTCACTGACGGGGGAGCACGGGTGCGTCGCGGCCCGTGCCCGACGAAGGCGAGGACGAGGACGACTCCTCGTGGTACTCCTCTTCGACGTTGACGGCCCAGATGTCGTGGTTGGCGTCGTCGACGATGTTCTCGACGGTCAGCATGGCCGTGTACATCGAGTGGTCCTGGTTGTTGTAGCGGTGCATGCCATAGCGCCCGATGGGGTGGACGTTGGTGGCATGGTCCTCGAGCCACGAGCGAAGGATCTCGACGTTCTCCTTGTACTCCTCGTCGTAGACGGGGTACGCCTTGGGGGTCCGGACCACGTATCCGGCCTCGACGTCCGCCGCTTCGACCAGGTTGATCTGCTGCAGCTCCTGCTTACCGCGCTCGATCAGCTCGTCGTCGGACGCGGCCCACGACTCGTCGCCCTCGGCCACCGTGTACTCCAGGCCGAGGACGTTGTAGCCGTCCTTGACCATGTACGGCGACCACGAGCGGAAGTTCTGGATGCGCATGGTCTTCACGTCGGAGTGGATGTAGATCCAGGTGTCGTCCCACGGCACCTTGTCGGCCGGGACCACCAGAGCCACGGTCAGGAAGTCGCGGAACCGCAGGTCGTCGGCGGCACGCTGCACGTCGGGCGGCACTGGCGGGTCCATCGCCTTGAGCAGCAGCGAGAACGGCATCGACGAGATCACGTGGTCGACGGGGTACTCGGTGGTCACGCCGTCGGACTCGGCGACGACGCTGAGCGCCCGGCCGTCCTCGTGGCGGATGCGGGTCACCGGGGTCTCCATGATGACCTTGGTGCCCGCGGCCTCGACCAGCTCGCGGCACCGCTCCCACATCATGCCCGGGCCGTACCGAGGGTAGTTGAACTCCTCGATCAGGCTGGTGACCTGGTCGCCACCCTCGCGCCGCCCCAGCAGGCGGGCACGGACAGGTTCCCACACGGCCTGGATCAGCGACATCCCCTTGATGCGCTGCGCACCCCAGTCGGCCGAGATCTCGGACGCCGGTGCCGCCCAGACCTTCTCGGTGTAGGTCTTGAAGAAGTGTCCGTAGAGCCGCCAGCCGTAGTTGGCGACGATGTAGCCCTCGAGCGTCGACTGATCCTTGGGCGGTCGCACCCGCACCCAGAGGAATGACAGACCGCAGCGGACGGCCTCGAGCACACCGAGGTTCCGCACGGCCTTCAGCGGCTTGAGCGGGTAGTCGTAGAACTTGCCCCGGTAGTACATGCGGCTCTTGCGGGGGCGGAGCAGGAACTCGTCGTCGCGGAGGATCTCGTGCCACAGGTCGTCGACCGGCCGCACCTTGGTGAAGAACCGGTGACCGCCCAGGTCGAAGCGCCAGCCGTCGCGCAGGACCGTGCGACTGATGCCACCGACGACGTCGTCAGCCTCGAGCACGGTCGACGTGTGGCCCGCCTTGCCGAGCTGGTAGGCGGCGGTGAGGCCGGCGGGGCCGGCGCCGATGATCACGATCTGGTTGGGATCGACGTGCGATCGATCAGGCGCGCTGGTCGAGTGGACGGAAGGTCGGTCGGTCACGAGCTCGGTGGCTCCCTCTCAGCGGTCGGCCGGCGGGTCACTGTACCGAACCACCTCGAGGCTGGCCCGATCCGTGGGTCTCGGTGGTCGGATGGCGGGCCGGACTAGTGTCACACCTTCATGCGTACGCTGGTGAGCGAGGACGACGAGGCCGTCGGGCCCGCCGGTGACCAGGAGGAACCTTCGGCCACCAGGGCCACCCGCGTGCCCTGGGTCCCTGGCTGGCTGTTGACGGTGTCGCTCGTCGGCGCCGTCGTCGCCGGGGTGGTCCTGCGCCTGTACTCCCGGTCGCCGCTGTGGCTGGACGAGGCGCTGAGCGTCAACATCGCGCGGCTGCCGGTGGGCGACCTGCTGGAGGCGCTGCGCCACGACGGCCACCCGCCGCTCTACTACCTGGTGCTCCACTACTGGATGGAGGCCTTCGGCGAGGGCGACACCGCGGTTCGTCTGCTGTCCGCGGTCTTCGGGGTCGCAGCGCTGCCGCTGGCGTGGATCGCCGGCCGCCGGCTGGGTGGCCTGCCGGGCGCACGGTGGGCGCTCGCCCTGGCGGCGCTGTCGCCGTACTGCATCCGGTACTCGACCGAGACCCGCATGTACTCGCTGGTCATGCTGATCGTGCTCGGTGGCTACCTCGTGCTCACCGATGCCCTGCGGGCGCCGACCTGGCTGCGGCTCGGCACGCTCACCCTGCTCTCCGGGCTGCTGCTGCTGACCCACTACTGGGCGTTCTGGCTGCTCGCTGCCGTGATCCTGCTGTTGGCGTGGCGCTGGCGGCAGATGCCGGACGAGCGGGCGAAGACGCTGCGGGTGACGGTGGCGGTCGTAGCGGGGGGCGTGCTGTTCCTGCCGTGGCTGCCGGGCTTCCTGTACCAGGCCGCCCACACCGGGACGCCGTGGTCCGGGCCGGTCCGTCCGACGATGCTGCTGGAGCTGACGCTGCAGGACCTCGGGGGCGGCGAGGTCGCCGAGGGCAAGCTCGGTGGCGCCGTCCTGCTGATCCTGTGCCTGGTCGCGTTGTTCACCGTGCGGTCCGCCGGGCGCGCGATGGTGCTCGACGTCCGCACGGCGCCCACCGTGCGCACCGAGCTGAGCGTCGTGGCCCTGACCATGGCGGTCGGCTGCGTGATGGGCTATCTGAGCAGCTCGACCTACCAGGCCCGCTACGCCGCGATGTTCGTGCCCTTGGTGCTCCTGGCCGCGGCGGTTGGCCTGACCAGGATCCCGGGCGTGGCGCAGGCGGTCGCGGGTGCCGTCACGGTCGCGCTCGCGATCGGCGGCATCGCCTGGGTCGAGTACTACCAACGCACCCAGTCCGAGCCGGTCGCGGCGGCGGTGGCCGAGCGCGCTAACCCGGGCGACGTGGTGGTCTACTGCCCCGACCAGCTCGGCCCGGCGTTCTCTCGCGAGATGCCCGACGGCCTGGTCGAGGTGGTCTACCCGACCCTCGAGGCGCCACAGCTCGTCGACTGGGTCGACTACGCCGAGCGCAACGGGGCCGCCGATCCGGTGCAGATCGCGGCCCAGATCCGCAGCGACCACCCGGGCCGCGGCGTCTTCGTGGTGTGGAGGTCGCAGTACGTGACCTTCGACCAGCAGTGTGAGCAGCTCGTCAGCGCGCTCGGCGAAGGCGGCTCGACGCTGCCGCTGATCTCGGCCGACGAGGGCGCCTACTACGAGCCAGCCAACATGACCTGGGTGCCGGCGGTGGGCTGACGTGGCGCCAACCGTCGACCTCGTCGTGCCGGTCTACAACGAGGAGGCCGACCTCGAGCGGTCGATCCGGCGGCTGCACGCCTTCCTGGGCGAGCAGTTCCCGCTGTCGTGGCAGGTGACCATCGCCGACAACGCGAGCACCGACGACACGTGGAACATCGCGTGCCGGCTCGACAAGGAGTTCGACGACGTCCATGCGTTCCACCTCGACCAGAAGGGCCGGGGTCGTGCGCTGCGGGCGGCGTGGCTGGCGAGCGACGCCCCGGTCGTCGCCTACATGGACGTCGACCTCTCCACCCGGCTCGACGCCCTGCTGCCGCTGGTCGCGCCTCTGGTGTCCGGGCACAGCGAGGTCGCCATCGGCACCAGGCTCGCGCTGGGATCCCGGGTGGAGCGAGGCCCCAAGCGCGAGCTGATCTCCCGCGCGTACAACCTGTTGCTGAAGGCCGCGCTGCGCACCGGCTTCTCGGACGCCCAGTGCGGCTTCAAGGCAATCCGTACCGACGTCGCCCGCGACCTGCTGCCGCTGGTCGAGGACGAGGCCTGGTTCTTCGACACCGAGCTGCTGGTGTTGGCCGAGCACAACGGCCTGCGCATCCACGAGGTGCCGGTGGACTGGGTCGACGACCCCGACTCACGCGTCGACGTCGTCAAGACCGCGCACGCCGACCTCCTCGGCATCTGGCGGATGCTGCGGCGGATGTCCCGCGGCCACGCCTCGCTGCCGTCACGGAGCTTCCCGTCGCGACACTCGGTCGAGCCGAGCATCGCCGGCCAGGTCGTGCGGTTCGCGTCGGTCGGCGTGGTGAGCACGGTGCTGTTCGCCGTGCTGTTCGCCCTGTTGGCCGACCCGTTCGGGCTGTTCCCCGGGGCGATCGTGGCGATGGCGGTGTGCGGTGTGGCCAACACCGCCGCCAACCGTCGGGTCACGTTCGCGCTGCGGGGCCGCACCGATCGCGTCCGTCACTTCGCGCACGGCCTGGTGCTCAACCTGGTGCCCCTGTCGGTCACGCTCGTCACCCTGGGGGTTCTGAGGCTGGCTGACGTGAACAGCCGGCCGGTGCAGATCCTGTGGCTCACCTTGGCGAACGCGACGGCGGCGCTCGCCCGGTTCGTCCTCCTCCGCCACTGGGTCTTCGGCCGGAGACGGCCGGCTACGGTTACCTGACGCTCTGCCCGCACCGAGCACGCATCACCGGCCAGGGCGCGGGCAGAGCGCAGGGTCAGGCGTGCGCATGTGCCCTGACGTATTAGCTGCCGACCGCTCGGAGGGGAGCCGCTGCCGAGGCAGTGACGGGCTCGCGGCGGCGGACGACGCGGAGGTCGGCGGTGCGGAAGCTGGCGACCCGCACGCTCCAGGCGTCGACGACGTCGCGGCCATCGCCTCGACGAAAGAACGTCGTCATCGGCCCTTCCTGCTGGTACGCATCAGCGCCATCCACCAGTTCGACCGACCGGTCGTGCAGCATCACCTCGAACGTCGGCATACGTGCACCGTACGACGGGTCCGTTGTGGGCTACGAGGGGGGCAACCCTGTGAATTGAGGGGTCCGCGTCGGTTCCCTGTGGATAACCCCCATCACCGGGTGCGGTGGGCACGGTCCACTAGCTTCGGCCGGCATGGAGTGCCCCCGGTGCGGGTTGACCGTCGAGCAGCCGTTCTACGGGCCGTGCGCGGCCTGCCGTGACGACCTGCGGGCCACGCTCGGCACGGAAGGTCGCGCCGTCGAAGCCGAGGCCTACGAGCCGAAGATGAACGTCACCCCCAACGCGGTGGCCCTCAAGGACGACTGAAACCGCGTCGCGGGTGTCGCCGCCTCCGACGCAGAGGGCTACGTTGTAGGGGTGAACGGCGAGGCGCCGGCCACCTTCCCGACGAAGTACTGGCACCGCCTCCCTGATGGGCGAGTGCAGTGCGACGTCTGTCCGCGGGCCTGCAAGATGCGCGAGGGCCAGCGCGGCCTCTGCTTCGTGCGCGGGCGGGTGGACGACGAGGTGGCGTTGCTGACCTACGGCCGATCCTCGGGCTACTGCATCGACCCCATCGAGAAGAAGCCACTGAACCACTTCTTTCCCGGCACGTCGGTGCTGTCCTTCGGGACCGCGGGCTGCAACCTGGCCTGCCGGTTCTGCCAGAACTGGGACATCTCCAAGTCGAAGGAGATGGACACGCTGGCCGATGCGGCCTCGCCCGAGCAGATCGCCGCCGCGGCGCAGTCGCTGGGCTGCGACAGCGTCGCGTTCACCTACAACGACCCCACGATCTTCCTGGAGTACGCCATCGACGTCGCCGACGCGTGCCGCGAGGTCGGGGTCAGGACCGTGGCGGTCACGGCCGGCTACATCAACGCCGAGGCGCGGCGTGACCTCTACGCCCACCTCGACGCGGCGAACGTCGACCTGAAGGGGTTCACCGAGGAGTTCTACAAGCACGTCTGCATCGGCCACCTCGACCCGGTGCTGGAGTCGCTCGAGTACCTGCGCCACGAGACCGACGTCTGGTTCGAGATCACCACGCTGCTGATCCCCGAACGCAACGACTCCGACCAGGAGCTCGACGAGCTCACCAGCTGGGTCGCCGAGCACCTCGGCCCTGATGTCCCACTGCACTTCACTGCGTTCCACCCCGACTTCAAGATGATGGACGTCCCGTCCACCCCGCCGGCCACGCTGCGCCGGGCGCGGGAGTGGGGTCAGCGCAACGGGCTGCACTACGTCTACGTAGGCAACGTCCACGACACCGAGGGGTCCAGCACCTACTGCCCGGGCTGCGGCTGTTTGGTGGTCGAGCGCGACTGGCACGAGCTCGGCCGCTGGCATCTCACCGACGAGGGCCACTGCCGCACCTGCGGTACAGCAGTTCCGGGGCGTTATGGGGGCGCTCCCGGGAAATGGGGGCGGCGCCGGGTGCCGGTACGGCTGAACGTGCGAGGCGGATAGGGAGCGGGGGCGACGATGGCGGCGGCGGAGGCTGGGGGAGTGCGACCGGCTGCCGTCGCGGGCCAGTTCTACCCGGACGACCGCGACGCGTTGCGCGCCGAGGTGGCCGGGTATCTCAGCGGGGCACGTGAGGCGGCGTCCGAGACCCCACCGGCCAAGGCGGTCATCGCTCCCCACGCGGGCTACCGCTACTCGGGTCCGACGGCTGGCCGGGCCTACCAGGCGTTGGCAGCCCGGCGAGGCACGGTGGAGCGGGTGGTGATCATGGGGCCGGCGCATCGGGTGCGGCTCGACGGGGTCGGCATCAGCACCGCCGAGCGCTGGGCGACTCCGCTGGGTGAGACCGAGGTCGACCAGGACGCGTGCCGCGAGCTGGCCGACCTTGCGGGCGTGGTCGAGGCCGACGCCGCCCACATGCCGGAGCACAGCGTCGAGGTCCACCTGCCGTTCGTCCAGGAGGTGCTCGGCGACGTCCCGGTGGTACCGCTGGTGGTCGGTCGGGCGTCGGTGCGCGCCGTCGCCCGGACCCTCGACGCGGTCTGGGGTGGCGACGAGACGGCGATCGTCGTGTCGTCGGACCTCAGCCACTACCTGGACGACGACACCGCCCGCAGCCGCGACCGGGCGACCGCGCTCGCGATCCTGGAGTGCCGGGCCAGCGACATCGGGCCCTACGACGCGTGTGGCTTCCTGCCGGTCGGTGGGCTGCTGAGCGCTGCCGTCGGGCACGGGCTGGCCCCTCAGCTGCTCGACCTGTCCACGTCGGCGGATACCGCCGGCGACCCGTCACGGGTGGTCGGCTACGGCGGGTTCGCGCTGTTGCCACCACTGGTGCTGGGCGAGGACGAGCGGCAGTGGCTGGTCGAGCTCGCGGCGAGGGCGATCGACCACGAGCTGGCCCACGGCGAGCCCTATCCGCTGCTCGACGCCGACGTCCCCGACCCGTTGCGGGCGCCCGGTGCCTCGTTCGTGACCCTGCAGCAGGGCCAGAAGCTGCTCGGCTGCATCGGCTCGCTGGACCGTCGTCGGCCCTTGTGGCGCGACGTCGCCCACAACGCGCGGGGAGCGGCGTTCGACGACCCGCGGTTTCCCGCGCTGGAGTCGAACGACCGGGCAGGCGTGAGCATCGAGGTGTCGCTGCTGTCGCCACTGGAGGAGATCCCCGCGGTGACCGCCGACCTCGTGGTCGACGCGTTGCGGCCGGGGGTCGACGGCCTGCTGCTCGCGGCTGGCGCGCGCCGGGCGACCTTCCTGCCGGACGTGTGGGCCAAGATCACCGAGCCCGCCGACTTCGTGCGCGAACTGGTCCGCAAGGCCCAGTGGGACGAGCCGTGGGCGACCGACGCCCGGGCGTGGCGCTACACCACCGAGACCGTCCTGCGCGACTGACCGAGGTGACCACGGTTCAGGCGACGACGGCGCGGGCCCAGGCATAGTCGGGCTTGCCGGAGGGCGAGCGCTGCACGTGGTCGACCCAGGTGAACGCCTTGGGCACCTTGTAGCCGGCGATCAGGGTCCGGCAGTGGGAGCGGAGCTGGTCGTCGTCCGGCCGGACGTGTCCATGGGCCCGCATGGCGAGGACCGCGACGACCTCCTGACCCCAACGGGGATGCGGCCGGCCCACGACGAGCGCGTCGTCGACCGCGGGGTGGGAGGTCAGCGCCTGCTCCACCTCCTCGGCGTAGACCTTCTCGCCGCCGGTGTTGATGGTCACCGAGTCGCGGCCGAGCAGCTCGAGCTGCCCGTCCGGGAGCCACCGGACGTGGTCGCCGGCGACCGCGTAGCGCACGCCGTCGAGCGTCGGGAACGTCGCCTCGGTCTTGCCGCGGTCCCCGAGGTAGCCGAGCGGCACCCGTCCCTTCTGGGCCAGCCACCCGATCTCGTCACTGGTCGGGGGCAGCACTCTGGCGCGGTCCCGGGACACGACGGCGGTGGTGTCCGACGGGGTGAACGACGCGGTCGGGGCCTCGGCGCCCGAGACGGCCTGCCGGCCGGTCTCCGAGGAGCCGAGCACGTCGACGATCCGCAGCCCCGGCATGGCGTCGACCAGTGCGGCCTTCACCGGCGCCGACAGCACAGCGCCCCCGGACAGCAGCACCCGCAGCCCACTCAGGTCGTAGTTGGCCCGTCGGAGCTCGTCGAGCAGCGGACGGGCGAACGCGTCACCGACGATCTGCAGCGAGCTGACCTGTTCGCGTTCGCAGGTGCGCAGGATGTCGGCGGCGTCGAGGCGGGTCGGGTCCTCCGGGAGCACGATCGTGCCGCCGGACACCCACGCCGAGACGGCGTTCCAGTGTGCAGCGCCGTGCATGAACGGTGCCGAGGGCAGGACCCGCAACCCGCGTCGGCCCGCTGCGACCGCGACCAGCTCCTCGGCCGTTCCGGAGACCCCGAGGCAGGACGCGAGGAAGTCGCCCTGCCGCCACAGCACGCCTTTCGGCAGCCCCGTCGTGGCCGCCGGTGTAGAGGACGTAGCGATCGTCCGGTGACAGGCTCCCGAGCGGCCTGGGACGTGCTTGGGCCAGAGCGGTGTCGTACGCCACCGCGCCCGGGACCAGCGGTTCGCCAGAACCGTCGTCGACCTGGAGCACCAGCTCCAGGTCCGGTAGGTCGGGCAGCACCGTGGACAGCGTTGCCGCGAAGCGCCCGCCGACGACGATCGCCCTGGCCCGGCAGTCGCGCAGCACGTAGGTCAGCTCGCCGGCGACGTAGCGGTAGTTGACGTTGACCGGTGCCGCCCGCGCCTTCCACGCGCCGAGCATGCCCTCGAGGTACTCGGCGCTGTTGGTGAGGTACAGCGCCACATGGTCGTGGGGCGACTCCCATGGCTGGACCGAGCCTGGATCGGTCCGCAGACCGAGCCCTGCCTGGTCCAGGACCGCCGCGAGCCGACGGCTGCGGTCGGTGACGTCGGCCCAGCTCAGCCGCCGCTCCGGAGACACGATGCACGGTCGGTCGGGGACCCTCGCCGCGATCGCCTCGTGCAGCGCCGCGACGTTGTGGTCGCCGACCGGTGACATCCGGGCGAGCCTACCGAGCGCCTCGGTTCGGCCGTCCGGGAGCGGGACGGGCCCCGAGCTGGCCCGAATCGGCGTGCGTGTGCAGTGCTCGCGACGTCCGAACGCCGGAACGGAGCCGGC
Source organism: Acidimicrobiales bacterium (assembly GCA_050744325.1). Taxonomy (GTDB): domain Bacteria; phylum Actinomycetota; class Acidimicrobiia; order Acidimicrobiales; family VFJN01; genus DASXTK01. Next base: position 23,491 of record JBOGHK010000151.1, on the reverse strand, counting down.
CCGAACCGACGCTCAGTTGCGGCTCTGCTCGGTGATGGTGACCGACCGCATGACGTCGCCGGGCTGGACCTGCTTGGTGACCTCGATGCCGTCGGTGACGTAGCCGAACAGGTTGTAGGCCTTGTCGAGCTTGCTCGTGCAATCGTCGATGCACACGAAGAACTGCGAGCCGTTGGTGTCGGGCCCGGCGTTGGCCATCGCCACGGCGCCCAGCGTGTAGTCGCCCTTCACGGGCTCGTCGGCGAAGCGGTAGCCCGGACCACCGCGGCCGGTGCCCTCGGGGCAGCCGCCCTGGATCACGAACTCGGGCACGACGCGATGGAACGAGAGACCGTCGTAGTAGCCGTCCCGTGCCAGGCTGACGAAGTTGTTCACCGTTTTCGGCGCCAGCTGAGGGTCGAGCTCGAGCACGATCGTGCCCTTGTCGGTGGCGATGTCGACCCGGTAGGTCGCTGTGTCGTCGATCTGGTGGGCGGGTGGCGTAGCCATCCGGCCACCGTAGCGAACAGCACCACAGGCGTTGACCACCGCCCGGGGAGTAAGACTGGCGCCATGGCGGCCACCTCACTCGATGCCATCGAACGCGAGCAGCTCTGTGACCTCTTCCTCCAGCTCGGGCCGGAGGCACCGACGCTGTGCGACGGATGGTCGACCTTGGACCTCGCAGCCCATCTCGTGGTCCGCGAGACCGATCCCCGTGCCGGTCCCGCCATTCTCGGCGGCGACCGGTTCGCCGAGCTCGAGCAGCGCTTGATGGACCGGGCGCGCAGCCGGGGCCTCGACGCCCTGGTGGAGCGCCTCCGGGGTGGGCCGCCTCTGGTTCCCTGGCGCATCCCGGGACTGCGTGGCCTGCTCAACCTGAACGAGTGGTTCGTCCACCACGAGGACGTTCGTCGCGCCAACGGGCAGGAGCCCCGGGTGGACGTCGCCGTGCTCGAGGCCGAGCTGTGGGCCAGTCTCGGCCGCGCCCGGTTCATGGTGCGGGGCCTGAAGGATGCCGGCCTCGAGCTGGTGGCAGCCGGCTATGGCACCCGGACGGTGCGTAACCGTGAGCCGAAGGCAACGGTCCAGGGCGGCCCCCAGGAGCTGGTGCTGTTCCTCAGCGGCCGCCGCGACGCTGCCGAGGTAGGGGTGACCGGCGACGACGAGGCCAAAGCCGCGCTAGCCGCCGCCCGCCTAGGTTTCTAGGCGCGGCGGCACCTCAAAACTCGCCGTCGAAGGTCTCCTTCGACGGCGAAGAACGGAGTCCCCGTAGGCCCGACCACAGGATGTCGGCAAGGAGCCTGGCGGCTTCGTCGACCGGCAGGTCGGACTGCTCGACCCAGTGCCACACGCCCGCCTCGAGCAGACCGAGGATCGCGTCGCCGACGAGTCGGTCGCCCGACCCGTCCCCGTTGGTGCCAGCCAAGCCGTGCACCCGGTCGCCCCGCGCCTGCATCACGGTCGGATGCCGCCGCACGCTGTCGGTGGCGAGCAGCTGCCAGGCCATCGGCTGTTCCCGCGCGAAGCGCATGCACGCCGCGATCACCTGGGCCAGCGTCGCCCGGTCCTCAGGCAGCGGTGGGGTCAACCGGTCGTCGAGGCTGGTCAGCACCCGAAGGTACACATCGGCCACCAGCCCGTCCCGGTCACCGAAGTAGGCATAGACCAGCGACCGCGACACGCCCGCCGCGTCGGCGACGTCCTCGACCGAGACGCTGTCGAGCCCCCGCTCGTCGAGCAACCGGTACGCGATCGCGACCAGTTGCGCCCGGCGGGCCTCCGGGTCGAGTCGCACCCGGGCCATTCAGCTCACGTCCCGTCGCCTCACACTGGTGCGCCTGCCGCCGCCTCGACCTGCACCGACGTGTCGTGGACGCCACCGAGTGGGAAATGGCACGCCACGTACTGGCTCGGCGCGATCTCGCGGAGCTGGGGCTCCTCGTGGACGCACCGTTCCTGGGCGTACGGGCAGCGGGTACGGAAGCGGCAACCGCTCGGGGGATCGACCGGCGACGGCAGCTCGCCCGACAGCGCTGGCTGCTGGTCCGGTCGCACCCCGGGGTTGGGCACGGGGATCGCTCGCAGCAGCGCCTCGGTGTAGGGATGGGCCGGATGCGCGTACAGCCGGTCGGGATTCGCGACCTCGCAGATCTTGCCCAGGTACATCACGACGACCCGGTCGGAGACGTTCTTCACCACGGCCAGGTCGTGGGCGATGAACACCATCGTCAGCCCGAACTGGGCCTTGAGGTCCTGGAGGAGGTTCAGGATCTGGGCCTGCACCGACACGTCGAGCGCCGATACGGGCTCGTCGCAGATGAGGAGCTGGGGCTCGGTCACCAGCGCCCGCGCGATCGAGATCCGCTGGCACTGCCCGCCCGAGAACTGGTGAGGGCGGCGGTCCATGGACGACTCGGGGTCGAGGCCGACGGCATCGAGCGTCTCGCAGATCACCTGTTGCCGGTCGTCGGGGGTGCCCCGCTTCCAGATCTTCATGGGCTCGGCGAGGATGTCGCGCACCCGCCGCCGCGGGTTCAGCGACGAGATCGGATCCTGGAAGATCAACTGGAGCCTTGTCCGCAGGCGGCGCAGGGCGTCGCCCTTGATCCGCGTGAGGTCGGTGCCCTCGAAGTAGACCGATCCGGCATTCGGCGGCGGCAGCTGGATGATGGCCCGGCCCGTGGTCGACTTCCCGCAGCCCGACTCGCCGACCAGCCCGACGGTCTCGCCGGGCAGGATGTCGAGCGAGATCCCCGAGACGGCGTGGACCGTTCCTTGCCGGGTCTTGAAGTTGACGACCAGGTCCTGGACCCGCAGCAGGGCGTCCTCGGGTGCCCGGAGGTGGGCGGTACCGGTGCCGGCCATCACTTCACCCCTTCGCGCACGTTGACAGGCGTGCTGAGACCAACGGGATACCAACAGCGATAGAAGTGACCCGGCTCACCTTCGAGCAGTGGCGGGGCCTCGGCTCGGCAGCGGTCACGCACGTACGGGCACCGGTCGGCGAAGCGACACGCCGCCGGCGGGTTCACCAGGTCTGGTGGACGACCGGGGATGGCCTGCAGCCGGGTGTGGCTCGGAGCCTCGAGCACGGGGATCGAGCGGAGCAGCGCCTCGGTGTAGGGCATCCGGACATTGGCGAACAACGCAGCGGTGGGCGCCTTCTCGACCAACTGGCCCGCGTACATCACCGCGATCTCGTCGGCCCGCCCGGCGACCACGCCCAGGTCGTGGGTGACCAGGATCATCGCCATGTCACGGTCGCGCTGCTCGCGCTGGAGCAGGTTGAGGATCTGCGCCTGCACGGTCACGTCCAGCGCGGTGGTGGGCTCGTCGGCGAACAGCAGCTTGGGGCCACAGGCCAGCGCGACGGCGATCATGATCCGCTGGCGCATGCCGCCGGACATCTCGTGCGGGTACTGCTTGTACCGGCGCTTCGGTTCGGGGATCCCGACCTCGCGCAGCAGTGCCAGCGCGGTGGCGGCCGCCGTCTTGCGATCCATCCCGAGGTGGTGGCGCATGCCCTCGGTGATCTGGTTGCCGACCCGCTGGACCGGGTTGAGCGAGGTCATCGGGTCCTGGAAGATCATCGCCATCTCGGTGCCCCACAGGTCGCGTACCTGTTCGGGCGAGGCGCTGAGCAGGTTGATCCCCTCGTAGCGCACCGCACCGGTGCGCACGACGTTGCGTTTGGGGAGCAGCCCCATGATCGAGCGGGCCAGCACGGTCTTGCCTGAGCCCGACTCGCCGACGATGCCGAGCGTGCGCCCGCGCTCGAGGGTGAAGCTGACGCCGTCGACCGCGCGCACCATGCCCCGATGCGTGCGGAACTGGGTGTGGAGGTCGTCGACCTCGAGCAGGCGTCGCGAGGGGCCGGCGGCCCGCTCGCGGTGGCCGTCGGTGTCGTGCACGCGCGCCTCGACGTTGTTCCCGGACCCGCTCACAGAATGCTCTCCCGGACGTCGAACCGCGCCCGTACCACGTCACCGAGGTAGTTCAGCGACAGCACGGTGAAGAAGATCGCCGCCGACGGGATGAACACCATATGGGGTGCCGTGCGCAGGCCGGCGCGACCGTCGTCGATCATGTTCCCCCAGGTCGCTGTGCCGCGGACGCCGACACCGAGCAGGGAGAGGCCGCCTTCGGCGACGATCACCACCGCCACGCCCAGCAGAGCGATCGACATCATCGCCGGGAGCACGTTGGGCAGTACCTCGCGGAAGATGATCCGCATGGGTTTCGCGCCCGAGACCTGGGCCGCCTTGACGAACTCGCGCTCGGACCAGGTCAGAGTGCTCGCGCGGGTGATGCGGCCCAGGATCGGCACGCTGACGATGCCCAGGGCGATGATCAGGACCGTGATCCGGCGGGCATTGGAGGCGTTCTCGTCGCTGCTCGCGAACACCGCCACCAGCGACAGCGCCAGCACCAGCGCGGGGATCGAGAGCAGCACGTTGAACAACGTGCTCAGCACGGCGTCGGTCCGGCCCCGGAAGTAGCCGGCGATGAGGCCGAGGAACCCGCCGACCACCCAACCCAGCGCCACCGCGCCGAAGGCGATGAGCAGCGAGGTCCGTGCTCCGAAGATCACCCGCGACAGCATGTCGTGGCCGCCGGCGTCGCCCCCGAGCACGTGGCTGGGCTGGACCGGAGGTTCGCGCTGCAGGCCGGCGAAGGTCTGGTCGGGGTCGTCCAGGGGCAGGATCGGCGCCAGCAGCGCGACGGCGATGATCAGCACCATCCAGACGATCGAGAACCAGCCGAGAAACCCCAGTCGGCGGGTTGGTGCGGACTCGATCGCCTCGGCCACGGGGGCTGTCCCCACGCCTAGCACCGCGGCGTCGCGGATCGGTTCAAGTACGGGCTCGGACATGGCGGATCCGTGGGTCGAGGATGGTGTAGAGAACATCCACGGTGAAGTTGACCAGGACGAACAGGATGGCGAGAACCGCGACGAAGCCCTGCAGTGCGACGTACTGCCGGCTGTTGATGGCCTCGAAGATCGCCTGGCCCAGCCCGGGGATCGAGAACAGCCGCTCGATCACCAGGGCGCCGCCGATGAGCGTCCCGACGTTGAGGCCCGACACCGTGAGCAGGGTGATGCTGGAGGGCCGCAGCGCGTGGCGCCAGAGGACCCGGCGGTCCGAGATGCCCTTGGATCGGGCCATCTGGATGAAGTCCTCCTGCAGGGTCTGCACCATGTCGCTGCGCAGCAGCCGCATGTACACGGCCACCTGGGCCGCGGCCAGCGACACTGTCGGCAGGATCATGCGGCGGATGTGCTCCACCGGGTCCTCGCTAAAGCGCTCGTAGCCCTGCGGCGGCAGCCAGCCGAGGAACACGCCGACGTAGTACGCGAGGATCAGGCCCAGCACGAAGTTCGGCACCGACAGCAGGGCGAAGGCGCCGGTGTTGGTGCTCCGGTCGAACAGGCTGCCCGCGCGGTAGGCGGTCAGGACTCCGAGGGGGATCGCGACCACCAGTGCGAGCACCTGGGCGTACACCATCAGCTGCAGCGACACCGGCAGGTCGCTGGCGACCCGGTCGCGGACGGGATCGGTGTCGTTGACCCGGTAGTAGTCGCCCAGGTCGCCGGTGACGAAGTCGCCCAGCCAGGTGATGTAGCGGACATGGAACGGCTCGTCGAGGTGGAGGTCCTCGCGTACCTCGTCCTTCAGCTGCTGCGCTCGGGGGTCGGTGTCGGCGATCGGGACGAGGGTGTCGACAGGATCACCGGGGACCAAGCTCAAGAGCGCGGCCGTGAACAGCGTGACCAGGAACAGCACGAGGGCAAGCGCCAGAAGGCGCTTGCCCAACTCTCGTGCCAGTGGCATGGGCTATTGCTCCCGCCACATGAGGGCAGGGTCGTGGCCCAGGGCCAGTCCGGTGTAGTCGGCGTCGCCGTCGGTGTCGACGGGTCGGGCGCCGACCACGCCGTGGAGGTCGGAGTCGTGGGGGATGGCCCAGTCGGTCCAGCTGGTCCACAACATGTAGTGCTCGCTGGCCAGCTCACGGTTGAGGTCCTGGTAGATCTCCTCACGCTCGGCCTCGTCGGTGGCAGCCCTGCCGCGGTCCAACAGGTCGTTGACCTCGGGGTCGTCGAAGCCCATGAAGTTGACGGGGTTCCCGGCGCCGTACCACCAGACGTACAGGTTGTCGGGGTCGAGCTGCGGGTAGTTCCGCCAGGTGATCGCCTGGTAGTCGCGGTTGACCGCGGTGGTGATGAGCTGGGACTGGTCGAACGTGGTCGTGTTGACGACCATCCCTGCGTCCTCCCAGTAGCCGCTCACCGCGTCGACCAGCTGGCGCAGCTCGGGGCTCGGCGTCGACGAGATCTGCACCTCGAGCGGCTGGCCGGTCTCGGCCTGGTACTGCTCGACGAGGGAGGCCGCCTCCTCGGGGTCATAGGCGCCGTAGCCGGTGTCCTCGAGGTAGCCGAGCGTCCCGGGTGGGAACGGCCCGTTGGCCAGCTCGGGGTAGCCGTTGGCCAGGGTCTCGTTGATGGTCTCGCGGTCGATCGCCAGGCCCGCGGCCTCACGGGCGATGGGATTGTCGAAGGGTGGCTCCGTGGTGTTCAGCATGAGGTTGCCGACCTCGGCGAAGTCGTTGGAGATCGTCAGGTTGATCTCGCCGTCTTCCGCGAGGCTCTGGAGCTCGGTGAGCGTCAGCGACTCGGTGTTGCTCGAGGCGTGGAAGGCGTCGATCTCGCCGGACTGCAGGGCGTTGAGGCGCTGCTGGGACTCGGTGATCGGCCGGTACTCGATCTCGTCGAGGTAGGGCAGCTGGTTGCCCTCGCTGTCGGTGCGCCAGTAGCTCTCGTTGCGCACAACGGTCAGGTGGTTGTTGAGCTGCCACTCTTCGAGCTGGAACGGCCCAGTGCCGATCATGTTGTCGCTGCAGTTCGCCGCGTCGTCCATCTGGGCCTGGGCCATCATCCCGAGCCGGCCACTGCTGTAGAGGAAGGACGGGAACGCCACCCAGGGCCGGGCAGTGGTCACGGTGACCGTCATCGGTCCGGTGGCCTCCACGGCGGTGACGTCCTGGAACACGAACAGGAACAGGTCGACGGCGATGTCGGGGTTCTCGCCCCGGTAGGCGTCGAGGTTGTTCTTCACCACGTCTGCGGTGAGCTCGCTGCCGTCGTGGAAGGTGACGCCTTCACGGAGCTCGATGGTCCACTGCGTGAAGTCCTCGTTCGGCTCGACGGACTGGGCCAGGTGGGGCTCGAACCCGCCCTCGCCGTCAGGCATGGTCAGCGTGTCGTAGATCGATCGAGCGACCTGGATGCCGGCGATGGCCAGCCGCGCGGACGGTAGGCACCAGCCGTTCTCGGTCTCGGCTTCGAGGCCGTAGACCATGCTTCCACCCGACTGAGCCGGACCGGCCTCCTCGTCGGTGCTCGTGTCGTTGTCGGAATCAGAGCCTTCCTCGCCGCCACTCTCACCGCTGGCGCACGCGCCGGCGAGCAGGGCGAAGACAAGCAGTAGGACGAAACGCCGGATTCCTCGTGAACCCGCTGTCGAAGCGTTTCCCACCGGGTACCCCCTTGTCGGTCGGCATGTTGGGGCTGGCTGCGACGTGCTCACGTCGTAGTGACGCCCGTCACGCCGTCCCAGCCGGGGGCAAGGTAGGGCGCTCGTTGGACGATTGTCAACTAGCGCATAGCGATCGTTATGTACCTGGCTTTTTCCGGGCCAGGAGCAAGCCGTCGAAGGCGGGGAGGATCACCACGTCGACCCGTTGGTCACCTACGGCCAGGTCGTTGAACGCCCTCAGTGCCTGCGTGTCGGGGTCGTCGGGATCGTCCTCGACGATCCGCCCGGACCACAGCACGTTGTCGGCGAGGAGCAGACCACCGGGCCGAACCCGGGGGACCAGCTCGTTCCAGTAGGACACGTAGCCGCCCTTGTCCGCGTCGATGAACACCAGGTCGAGGTGCTCGTGGGTGGGCAGGTCGCGGACCGTGTCCAGCCCCCGGCCGAGCCGCAGCTCGATGCGGTCGGCCACCCCGGCGCGCTTCCACGCCCGCTGGCCGATGCTGGTCCACTCCTCGCTGATGTCGCAGCAGATCAGGCGCCCGTCGGCGGGCAGTGCACGGGCGATGCACAGGCTCGAGTAGCCGGTGAACGTGCCGACCTCGACGGCCTGGCGCGCACCGGCCATGCGGGCCAGGAACGTGAGCAGCTGGCCCTGGTCGGCGCCGACCTGCATGTTGGCGGCCCAGCCGAGCTTCGCGGTCTCGGCCTGCAGGTCGGCCAGGACGTCGTCGACCGGCCACGAGCCGTGGGCGACGGCGTAGTCCCGGAGGTCGGGGGTGACGGTGAGGGAGCGCACATCGGTCATCGCCCGCAAAGGTACCTGCGCTTCGGCGTGGGCCCCGGCGTCCACATGCTGTGTCTTTGCGGCAGTCGCGACATTCGAACGCCGGAACGGGTTCGTTTAGGTTGGCCGCCATGGCCGAGCGCGTGACCATCACCATCACCGACGGCGTCGCCGACGTGCGGCTGAACCGCCCGGACAAGCTCAACGCCCTCGACAACGCGATGTTCGTGGCGATCGTCGATGCGGCTGCCACGGTGGCGGCTGACCCCGCGGTGCGTGCGGTGGTCCTGTCGGGTGAGGGGAGGGCGTTCTGCGCCGGCCTCGACTTCTCCGGCTTCCTCGCGATGGCGGGCCAAGGTGACGACGCGGGCGGTGGCGACAGTGCCGACAGTGCCGACCGGGGAGGCGGTATCGCCGAGATCGGGCGCACCGGCGGCGGCATCACCCATCTGGGCCAGCAGGTGGCCCATTGCTGGTCCGAGCTGCCGGTGCCGGTGATCGCCGCCGTCTGGGGCCACTGCCTCGGCGGCGGGCTGCAGATCGCCGCCGGTGCCGACCTGCGGATCGTGCACCCCGAGGCGAAGCTCTCGGTGCTCGAGGTCCGTTGGGGGCTGACCCCCGACATGACGATCACAGCGCATCTGCCGCGGCTGGTCGGCCTCGACGTGGCCAAGGAGCTGACGTGGACCGGCCGGACGATCAGCGGCATCGAGGCCCACGAGCTCGGGCTGGCCACAAGGGTGAGTGACGACCCGCTGGCCGACGCTCTCGAGCTGGCCCGCGGGATCGCCACGAAGAGCCCTCACGCCATCCGGGGTGCCAAGCGGCTGCTCGAGCAGTCGGGCCAGGCGACGCTGGCCGAGCAGTACGCGGCCGAGCGCGCCACGATCGGCAGCCTGATCGGCACCCCGAACCAGGTCGAGGCGGTCACCTCCTACTTCGAGAAGCGCGACCCGGTCTACGCCAACCCGGCCCCGAGCTGACTGATCTGTCAGCGCGTTGACCCCCCCGGGGGCGTCGCCTTATGATGCCCTCGTCTGCTGGTCCGGATTTGGGGGGTACACAACGTGTTCGACGGTCTGACGCGCGAGCAGTTGGAAGAGTTCTTCGACCTGGAAGCGAGCGAGTACACCGCGGACAACGCGGACACGCCGACCGGTGACCCCACCTGTGGCGTCTGCCTGTGCTGCTACGGCGGCTGCGGCTGCTGCGACTAGGACCTGGGGGCGTATCGCTGGGCTGGGCGGAGCTGGACGCTTGTCGTCCCCGGTGCCCGACCGGCCCTACCTGAAGCCGTGGTATCGACATACTGAAGCCGGCGGTCGGCTGGTCCTCGAGTACGGCCAGTCGACCGTGGTCTTGGAGGGCCGGGCAGTCGCCCGGTTGATGCCGCACCTGATGCCGTTGCTCGACGGCACGCGCACGCTCGACGACATCGACCGCGCACTGGGCGAGGCGGTGGCGCCCGCGGTGCGGCACGCGCTCACCGTCCTGGCCGACCGAGGCTTGCTGCTCGACGGCCCGTCGCTCGGAGCCGAGCTGGCGGCATCGGTCGCCGACACCGTGCACTTCTTCGCGGCGGCCAGCCATGCTCCGAGCCTCGCGTCCTGCGAGGAGATGCTCGGGCGAGCCCAGGTCGTGGTCGTCGGTACCGGGCCCTGCGCCCGGGACATCGCCGCCCAGCTGGGCGGGGCGGGGGTCGCCAAGGTCGAGGTGGTGGACTGGGCCGCCGTGGTGCCGCCCGATGCCGTGGACCTCGCGATCGCCGCACCCGAGCCCGAGGAGCTCTCCGAGATCACCACATGGAATCGCCAGGCGCTCGACACGGGGACGCCGTGGCTCCAGGTGCTGCCCTACGACGGACGGATCGCCGCGGTCGGTCCGCTGTACGTTCCCGGCGAGACCGGCTGCTACGAGTGCTTCGGCCTGCGTCGGTCGGCGAACGTCAGCTACCCGAGCGCCGACTATCGGGCGTTGCAGGACGTGCCTGCGGCCTATCCGTGCCCGCCACCGCTGCGGATGATGGTGGTGGGTCTGGGGGCCATGCTCGCGCTGCAGTGGCTGAGCGATCGGGCAGTCGGGCCGGGGCAGAGCGCGGTGCCGGCGACCATGCACGCGCTCGCCTGGAGCGGGACGCTGCAGCACAGCACCCACCGGCTCCACCGCGTCCCGCGCTGCCCGGTGTGCTTCCCCGACGACCAGGGGACTCCGTCGCCGTGGCACGACTGACGGCCGACGAGGGCCTGGCCCGACTCGAGAGCTTCGTCTCGCCGTACACCGGCATCGTCCGCGGGGTCTACGAGACCTTGCGCGCGCCGGACGACGCACGGCTGGCCCTGGTCGGGTGCCGCACCGCGTCCGGCGAGCCGACCACTGCCAGCACCTTCGACCTCACCGCAGCCGGTACCCACTACCGGCGCGACCAGGCGGTCGCCGCGGCGATCGGCGAAGCGCTCGAGCGCTACGCCGGCACCTGCCTGCCGCGGTCGGGCGTGGTGGAAGCGACCGCCGCCGAGCTCGGGCCGCAGGCGGTGGCCCCGGCGCGGTGGACGTTGTTCAGCGAGCAGCAGTACGCCGAGGATGGGTTCACCTTCGAGCCGTTCACCGACCAGACCCGGTTGCGTTGGGTCGAGGGCTGGTCGGTCCCGGACGGCGCGCCGGTGTACGTCCCCCTACAGCTGGCCTACATGGTGGCGCTCGACCGTCACCTGCCGGGGGAGGGGCGGATCGCGAACGGGTCGAGCAGCGGGATGGCGCTGGCCTTCGATCGTGACGAAGCGGTGCTCCGCGGCCTCCTGGAGCTGGTGGAGCGCGACGCGGTGATGCTCACCTGGGCGTGCCGCCTGGTCCATCGGCGGCTCGACTGGAGCGGCACCGCAGACCTGGTGGCTCGGGAGCGCCGCCACTTCGCTCCGACCGGGTTGACCTACCACGTCCTCGACGCGAGCGGTCTACTGGGTGTGCCGACGGCGCTGGCGCTCATGCTCGAGACGGGTGTGCTCCCCGCGGGGTGGACGGGCGTCGAGCCGGTGCTGTGGGGGATCGGGGCCGCGAGCGCGCCGACCATGGCCGAGGCCTGGGACAAGGCGCTGCGCGAGTGCTTCCAGACCCGTTCCTCGCTGCGGGTGGACCTGCTCGCGCGTCCCGAGCGCTGCCTGCTCGACGCCGCGCAGGTCGAGGACCCCGAGGACCACGTCTGGTACTACGCCCGCGCCGAGAACCAGGCCAAGCTGGCGTTCCTGGTCGGCTCGGACCACACCCGCGACATCGCCGCGGTACCGGCCATCGACGGCCACGACCCGCCCACCTGGATCGATGCCGTCGCGCGCTGCCTGGCAGCCCATGGCGCGTCCGCGTACGCCGTCGACATCACACCGCCCGACCTCGCCGACGCCGGGCTCCACGTGGTCCACGTCCTCAGCCCGGAGCTGCAGCCGGTCGACTTCCCGCACCGGCACCGCTTCCTCGGCGGCCGGCGGCTCTACGACGCCGCCTACGCCGCCGGGATGTGCGAGCGGCCGCTGACGCCCGCCGACCTCAACCCCGACCCGCACCCGTTCCCGTGAGCGCCGGACACCCAGCCGACGACCAGGAGCGGGCCTCGACCGCACGGTGGACGGCGTTCCTCGGCTGGGGCGAGCACGGTCGTCCCGACCTCGACGACCCCGCCGAGGCCTACCACGAGGCGTCCAAGAACCTGCCCAGCGTCATGCCCGTGGCGTCCGCTGCCGCCGCCGTGCTCGACACGGACCCGCAGGCGCAGGCGACGATCATCCGGCCGGTCCCGCGGCACCTCGCCCGGCCGACCGTGGCGCTGCCCGAGCCCCGCTATCCCCGCGCCGACCTTGGACACCTGCTCGGCCAGCGGCGGTCGCGGCGCCACTTCGGGTCGGCCCCGCTGACCATGCCCGAGCTCTCGACGCTGCTGCATGCCGCCTACGGCGTGACCGAGGAGCTCGAGACCGCCCACGGCACCCATCATCTGCGCAGCGTTCCGTCCGGGGGCGCTCTCTACCCGCTGGCGATCTACCCGGTGGTCCGCAACGTCGACGGCGTCGCATCCGGCCTGTACCACTTCGACCCGACGCGCCAGCTGCTGGAGACCGTGCGCGAGGAGGACACGGCCGCTCACCTGGGCGATCTGATCATTCCGCTGCCGGGCGTGCCCGACCTCGCGGCCACCTGTGGCGTCGTGGTGTTCGTGGCCGGCGTGTTCTGGCGGACGCGGTTCAAGTACGGCCTGCGCGGCTACCGGTGGGTGCTGATCGAGGCCGGGCACGTCGGCCAGAACGTGCTGTTGACGGCCGAGGCGCTGGGGGTGCACGCCGTGCCCTACGGCGGGATCTGGGACCGCCGGGTCGACGACTACCTGGGCCTCGACGGCGTCAACGAGTCGGTGGTGTACGCGCTGGCGGTCGGATCGGCAGGCGCCGGCTCGGACGGCTCGGACGGTGCGGACGGGGACAGCACCTTCTCGTAGATGCGGTGGCGCAGCGCCACCTCGATGCCGAGCCGTGCCATGCCCGCGTTCACCAGCTCGTTGTCCTCGTAGCTCCAGCCGATCACCATCCGCCGGAGGCCACGACGCCGGGCGTCGGCCAGGTGCAGCGACATCAGGGCGGGCATGATCCCCAGCCTGCGATGCTCGGGCGAGACCGCCATGAACATCAGGCGTGCCTGGTCGATCGGGCCGTCGGATCGGGCCAGCCGTCCGTCGTCGTTGTGGAGCGTCTGGCGGAGGTCGGGGACCAGCATGCTCGCCCCGATCAGCTCGCGGTCGAGCTCGGCGAGCAGCGTCCCCGGACCGGCCAGGCTCATCGCCATCCCGAGGCCGCCGGCGAGCTCGGCGTCGGTCCACGGGACGTAGCCCCAGTCCGAGCCGAACATCGAGGGCATGAAGCGCAGGACCCGTTCGAGGTCGTCGGCCATGGTCTCCGTGCCCGGCGACCGGATGGTCACGCCCTGGCGGGTGGTGATCGGCGGCGCCCACAGCGAGGCCCGGGCCAGCACCTCGGGCGGCAGGCCGTCGACGACCACCTCGCGCCACAGGACGTCCTTCGCCTTGGTGAGCCCGGCACCTTCGAGCAGCCGGCGGTAGTGGTGGGGGTGCCAGGGTTGGAGCACGACCGGGCGGCGGTCGCAGCCCTCGATCAGGAGCCCGGGGTCCTCCTTGGTGGAGAACTGCAGCGGCCCCACCATCCGGTCGCGACCACGGTCGCCCAGCCAGCCCGCGGCGGCATCGACCAGGGCGGTCGCCACCGCCTGGTCGTCGGCGGCTTCGAAGAACCCGAACAGCCCCCAGCGGTTGCGCTGGTACTCGTTGAGGGCGTGGTCGATGTGGGCGACGATGTGGCCGACCGCCTCGCCGTCCTGCCAGGCGATGAAGCACTCGGCGTCGGCGTGCTGGAAGTACGGGTTGGCTTCCCGGCTGAGGACCCGCGCGTACATCTCGGGGATCGGCGGGATCCAGCACGGCTCCTTCCGGTGCAGCCGGGAGGTGAGCTGGAGGAACGACTGGAGATCGTCGGCTGAAGCCACAGCGCGGACCGTCACCGGCATCCGGCGGATCCTAGGTCTCGGGGCCGACGCTGGGTGGACGGTGGTCGGGGTTGTCCGGTCACGACGCCAGCTCGCCCCGGAGGATGCGGGCTCGCACCTCATGGCGCTGCAGCTTGCCGCTCGATGTGAGCGGCAGGGCTCCTCGGTCGACCACCAGGACGTCGTCGGGTTGCGCGGCGGTGACCCGGACCGCTACCCGACGGATGTCGTTGCGCAGCCGGTCGATGTCGGCCGGGGCCGGTGGTCGACGGCTCGCGGGCTCCACGACGATGCACCAGTCGCCGGTCGGCAGCCCGACCGCGGTGACCCGGCCGGGACGCACGCCGTCGACGGCACCGACCGCGTCCTCGACCGCAGGCGCGTAGACGTTCCGTCCGTGGGCGACGAGGTAGTCGTCGACCCGACCACAGACGTAGAGCCAGCCGTCGTCGAGGAACCCGCCGTCGCCGGTGGGGTACCAGCCGTCGGCGTCGGCGAGTGGCCCGCCGGTGGTCGCGTCGGTACCGATCGACGGGCCGCGGACGGCGATCGGCCCGCTCGTGTCGCGGCCGGCGTCGCAGCGCACGGCGAACGTCGACAGCGGCGGTCCGCTGGCCACCAGGGTCGTCGCGGCATCCTCCGTGGTCGGCGGTGCCAGGCGCTCGGCGGCGAGCGCCGCGATGTCGACCGTCCGACGGCGCCAGTGATCGTCCGGTGGGGTGAAGGTGACCGCGAGCGCCGCTTCCGCCAGGCCGTACGCGGGGCACAGGGCCGTGGGCGGGAGGTCGTGGCGGCTGAACGCCTCGGTGAAGGCCGTCATGGTGTCGGCACGGACGATCTCGCCGCCGACGATCGCCACCCGGAGCGAGGCGAGGTCGAGCGCTGTCGTCGCCGGTGTCCGGAGCGCTGCCATCCGGTAGCCGAAGTCGGGCGCGGCCGTGAACGTGCCCCGCCACCGGCTGACGGCCTCCATCCAGAGCGCGGGGCGCCGCAGGAACTGGCTAGGGTCGAGGAGGACGACATGGCCGTGGCCAGTCCGGCCGGGGCCTGGGCCCATGGTGGTGGCCATGCCGGCGAGCAACATGCCGACCAACCCCATGTCATGCGAGAGAGGCAGCCAGGAAACCGCAGCCCCGTCGCCGTCCCTGACCGCGAGCACCTCGAGGATCGCGTCGACGTTGGCGCCGAGCGCAACGTCGTCCAGCAGCACCGGCTTGGGCCGGTGGGTGGATCCCGAGCTGAACTGCACCAGCCGGAAGCCCGACCCGTCAGGTGCGGCGAGCGGTGCCCGCCACAGGTCCGAGTGTCGGCGCGTGGGGACACCGAGCCCGTCCAGCAGGGCGGCCACGTCGTCGGCAGCGACGACCTCGCGCAATGCCTGCCGGTCGCAGACTTCCCGCAGGAGCTCGGCGTAGGCGACCAGGTCAGCGCCCCGGCCGGGCACGGGCAGCGAGACCAGCGTCGCCCCGGTCGCGATCGCTCCGAACAGCACCTCGACGGTCGGCTGGTCGTTGGTCATCACCACCCCGACGGCGTCCGCCGTCGCGTCGGGACTGAACGACCTCGACCCGGCGTCGATCAATGCCGCCGCCGGGATGGGTGCGCCGTCGATCCCGAAGACCAGCCGGGCGGCGTCGGCGGCTTCGTCGACCAGCGCGGAGAGGGTGGGGCTCATCGGGTGTACCAGCGGTCCTCGACCACCACGTGGTCGATGCCGGTGTGGTCGCAATAGCGGAACAGGTCGGTGGCCCGGTTGACGAAGCCGGTCCCGCTGAAGTTGAGCGACGTGTTGCAAAGGACGCCGACGCCGGTCCCGGCCCGGTGGGCGACCAGCAGCTCGTGGAGCCGGGGGTGGGACGACGCGGTGACCGATTGGGCGCGGGCGCTGCCGTCGACGTGGGTGACGGCCGGGATCCGTTCCCGGTGGCGGACCCGACGGAAGTACAGCATGTAGGGGTCGGGATGGTCGCTGTCGAACCACCGGCCCAGGTCCTCCTCCAGGCACACGGGCGCAATCGGGCGATAGGACGCACGCTCCTTGATCGTGTTCAGGCGCTCATGGCTGAGCGGGTCCGACGCGGAGGCGAGCAACGAGCGGTTGCCCAGCGCCCGAGGCCCGATCTCGCAGCGCCCCTGGACCCAGGCCACCACCTCGCCCCGGTCGAGCACCTCGCTGAGCCGGACGACGTCGAGGACGTCACTCCTCCAGCCGAGGTCTTCGGGCTCGGCGTCGGCGACGAACCGGGCGCCGCGGTAGACGTCCCAGGTCAGCTTGCAGTCCCCGCCGAGCTGGACGTAGGCGTCCATGGCGGTGCCGATCGCCGAGCCGGAGTCGTTGGCCACCGGAGGGACGAACACGTCGCCGAAGACCGCCGACGCACGCCAGAGGCTGTTCCAGTCACAGTTCAGACCGCAGCCACCGGTGATCACCAGTGGCAGGCCGGGCTCGAACAGGCGTTGCGCCGCCTGGTGGTAGATCTCGAACAGCCGGTCGGTCAGGTAACGGGCGGCTCGGCACAGCTCGGGGTCGGTGACTCCACAGTTGTGCAGTGGCGACTGGCGGTAGCGGGCCTTGTCGAAGGGATACAGGTTGCGCAGCTTGAACAGCGACTCGACCACGTCGACCGAGTCGGTCGTCGGTGGCCGGTCGTCGGCGAAGCCGGCGAGGGCCATCAGCTTGCCCGAGTGCTCGCCCTGGGACATCTGGCCGCGCTCGGCGAACTCGGGGTCGGCGAGGGAGTACAGCGCCGCGTAGCGGCCACCGGGCTGGTCGAGCACCTCGAACCGCTCGACCGGCTCACGGGGGCCGCGCCACCGGTAGAAGGCGCCGAGCACGCCTTCCCAGACCAGCACGACCAGATCGCCGTGCGGATCGAACGGCGACATCGCCACCCCGCCGTAGAGGTGCGAGCGCTCATGCGACGACGAGTACAGCGAGGTCGCCTGCCCGAGCATCCTGACGTCACGCAGCTCGCCGGGCTCGACGCCGTGATAGCCCGCGGCGATGCTCGCCAGCGGGCCGGGGAGCGCCTTGTACCAGCCGCCGACCGCGACCGCGTCGGGAAAGACGGGCGCCTCGACCAGTGCCTCCACCAGCACCTGGGCGGTCAGCGGGCTGTAGCGCTCGAACGAGTCCTTCTCCGCTTCGAGCGAGTACACGAGATCGCCGTCGACGATCAGGGCTGCCGCGCCGTCGTGCCCCGGTTTCAACCCCAGCACCGCCGTCATCCGCTAGCCCGCGACCTCGAGGATCCGGTCCACGATCCGGGCTGTCGCGACGTCGCGGGGGACCAGCCGGGCGGCGATCTCGGCTGCCCGAGCGGCCAACGAGCGCTCGGCGAGCAGTCGCTCGACGGCCGCGCCCAGTGGGCCCCGTTGGGCGTCGACACCGACACCGGTCCGCTCGACCAGCCGGGCGTTGTGGGACTGGTCGAAGGCCTGAGGAACCACCGCTGCGGGGCGGCCGGCGCGCAGGGCGGCGAACGTGGTGCCGAGGCCGCCGTGGTGGACGACCGCGTCGACCTGGTGCGCCACCCGCGACAGCGGCACGAACCCGACGGCAAGAGCCCCGGATCGGTTCTGGAGCAGGCCGTCGTCGTCAGGTCGCCGTGGCCCGACGAACAGCGCCCGGACCCCCAGGGCCGCGGCGACCTTCGCCGTCTCGGCCCAGACGGCGCGCTGGCGGGCGCCAAGGAACGATCCCAGCGTGATCAACACCGTCGGATCGTCCGACGCCCCGAGCCACTCCTCGACCCTTGCCGAGTCGCCGGGGCGGCCTGGTCCGTCGTCCCAGTAGGGGAAGCCGACGACCTCGCCACCGGCGCCGGGCAGCTCGACGCGGTCGACCAGCGCCGGATCGTGCAGTACGAGCGTCGTGTCGTCGACGCCCCAGGCCAGACGGGTCACGCGGGCGTCCGCGACGTCGAGGCCTGCAGTCTCGGCCACGGCGCGCCGCAACCCGAGGCCGAACGCTCTGGTGGTCGGGAGCTGGCGCTGGTGCTGCGGATAGATGCTCAGCCCCACCAGCGGGAGGCGCCGCTTCGCCGCGACCAGCCGGGCCGGTGCCGCGAAGCTCGTCGCCGCCACGACGTGCGGCATCCACCCCTCGACCACCCGATCCAAGGCTGCTGTCTCGGCTGCCAGGTGAGGTGCCACGTAGCGGACGGCCGTCTGCTGCCACGACGCCCAGCCGCCGAACCGGGTGGTGACGATCCTCGGGTCGTCGAAGACGCGCATCTCCGAACCGTCGCCGAGCGCGTACATCGGCAGCCGGGCGGACCGCAGATAGACCCCGAGCGATCGCGGCACGGCGCAACGCACGTCGTGACCCTGCTCACGGAGCGACGCGACCACGGGCATCAGCGGGAACAGGTCGCCCGCCGACCCGAACACAGCGACCAGGATGCGCCGACCTCGCGCCGTGCGGGTCATCACTCCGTGTCCGCGAGCTCCGCTGCCCGCAGCTGTTCGTAGTAGTCGAAGGCGTCGGCCAGCGTGTACAGCTCGGGCATGTCGAACGGCGGCACCATGCTCTCGGCGAGAGCCTCGACGATGATCATCAGCTCGAACGCCTGGAAGGAATCCAGCCCTAGGTCGTCGTACAGGCTGTCGTACGGGTTGACCGGTTGGGGGATCTCGATTCGCAGCAACACCCCTACCCGGGTGACGAACTCCTCGAAGTTCACTCGCCTTTCCCTTTCAACGAGACGTCCTGGTGTGGCCGTTCGAGCCCGAACATGCTCCGGAACTCGCGGGTCGAGTTGGTCCGCGGGAACGCCGCGTCGGGCACCTCGACCTCGAGGAACGCACAGAGCGGCTCCCAGCCCTGTGCGACTTCGTAGACCAGCAGCTCTTCGGTCGACACCGACGACACCACGTCGTCCTCGTATGCCCGGAGCGCGGCGATCGCACCGGCTCGATCTGTGCGCCCTCCGAAGTCCTGGCCGATGATGAGGTTGCGCATGGTGGCCTGCCACGTGGCCCGCTCCTGACCGTCCTGGCCGTCCGGTCCGTCTGGTGCCTGATCGAGCATCTCGAGGATCGTCCGTGAGATGCTCGTGTACCACGCGTCGGGATCCCGCCGGAGCAACACGACCCTTGCGCCGGGGTGTGCGGCCTTGATCGGCCGCCAGAACGAGCAGGCCGGCCAGTCGGATGTGGCGCCGAAGTCGGCGAACAGGCGCCGCCAGTCGACGTCGTCGCCGTCGACGGCCCGGGTCCAGGTTCGACGGTGCTCTGGTCGGGTCCACGCCTCGAGCTGGTGATAGCAGGGCCCGAGCCCGAGGTGTTCGAGGGCGAGCTTGAACGAGAGCGTGCCCATGCGCCCGTACCCCGCCCCGACGACCCCCAGCTCCACGACCAGGATGCTATGTGCTCGCCGGCTGCTCCGAGGCGAGCCCTGCGTCGGCCTCGCCGCCGTCGTTGTGCAGCCAGCCGCTGGCCTGCCAGCCGAGCTCCAGGGCCACGCCGCCGATCGCGGCGATGCCGATCGAGGCCAGGATCATCAACCGCGACGGCAGCTCCAGGTCGAAGAGCTCGCGTAGCACCGGGATCGCCAGGACCACCACGAAGACCACAGCCATCGCCGCGACCAGTCCGGCCCGCCACACCGACGCCGGACGAGCCAGGATCGCCAGCACCCACAGTGCGACCAGGAACAGCGTGATCGTCGCGACGGTACGGGCCTCGGTCTGGTTGACCCCGTCGGTGTCGCGGGCGAGCGCGTAGCCCGCCATGGTCGCGGTCGCCGCGACCGCCCCGGCGGGAACCGCGAAGCGCAGCACCCGGCCGACGAACCCCGGTCGGTAGCGCTGGTCGTTGGGGGCCAGGGCGAGGAAGAACGCCGGAACGCCGATGGTCAGGCTGCTGACGATGGTCAGATGCCGAGGCAGGAACGGGAACGGAAGCTGCGCCACACCGACCGCCAAGGCCAGCAGGGTGGCGTACACCGTCTTGGTGAGGAACAGGTTCGCGACCCGTTCGACGTTGGCGATGACCCTGCGGCCCTCCGCGAGCACCGGCGGGAGGCTCGCGAACGCCGAGTCCAGCAGGACGACGGGGGCCACCGCTCTGCTGGCGGCGCTGCCCGAGCCCATGGCGACGCCGAGGTCGGCCTCCTTGAGCGCGAGGACGTCGTTGACCCCGTCGCCGGTCATCGCGACGGTGTGCCCACCGGCCTGCAGCGCCCGCACCATCGCCTGCTTCTGGTGGGGGGCGACCCGGCCGAAGACGGCCGTGGACTCGAGCGCCTCGGCCAGCGCGGCCAGGCCGGCGGCGTCGACCTCGTCGCCCTCCGCTGCGCCCGGCAGCTCACGCGCGTCGCGTGGTGGCCCGTCGGGGGGTATCCCGGCCCGGGCGGCGACGGCGCCGACCGTGCGGGGGTCGTCGCCCGAGAGCACACGGATCGCCACGCCCTGCTGGTCGAAGTAGGCGAGGGTGTCGGCGGCGTCCGCGCGGATCCGCTCCTCCAGGGCGAGCACCGCCGTGGGACGGTTGGGTGGCGCGGTCTGTCCGTGTGGCAGTCGCGGCGACGCCGCCGCCTCAGAGGTCGGCAGGGTGGGGTCGGGTAGACGGCCGTCCGGCTCGCCGTCGATCCGTGCCAGCAGCAGCACCCGGCGACCCTGCCGCGAGTGGGCGTCGACCAGGTCGGCGGCTGCGGACGCCGTCACCTGGTCGTCGGTGCTGGCCAGCAGGACGTCCGGCGCGCCCAGCAGCCAGTGGCCGTGGTCCTCGAACCCGGCACCCGAGAACCGCCGGGCCGACGAGAACGCGGCCCGCCAGGTGGTCGTCCACCCCGGCGAAGGGCAGCGGACCGCGATCGCGCTCATGCTGGCGTTGGGCTCCGGGTCGGTCCAGGCCAGGGCGCCCAGCGCCTGCGCCGCCTGGTTGTGGGTCAGCCCGTCGCCTACGGTGTCGAGCGCGACCATCTCGAGCAGCGGCTCGGTGATCGTGCCGGTCTTGTCGATGCACACCACGTCGACCCGGGCCAGCCCCTCGATGGCCGCGAGCTCCTGGACCAGCACCTTGCGCTGCCCGAGGCGCACCACGCCAGCGGCGAAGGCCACGCTGGTCAGCAGGACCAGGCCCTCGGGGATCATGCTGCCGACACCCGCGACCGTGCCCTGGATGGCGTCGGCCAGCGACTCGTGGTCGACCTGCCACTGACTGGCGATCAGCAGGGCGGCTGTCGGCACGATCAGCCAGGTCACCAATCGGAGGATGAAGTCGGTGCCCTGCCGCAGATCGGACGGGACCAGCGTGAAGTGCCGTGCTGCCGACGCCAGCTTGTTGGCGTACGCCTCGGGGCCCACCTTGTCGGCGCGGTACCAGCCTCGGCCAGCGGTGACGAAGCTGCCCGACAGCACCTGGTCGCCCGGCGCCTTCGCTTCGGGGTAGGACTCGCCGGTGAGCAGCGACTCGTCCACCTCGAGCGCGTCCGCCGCGACGACCGCGCCGTCGGCGACGACCTGGCCGCCGGGTGTCAGCTCGACGACGTCGCCCAGGACGATGTCGTCCACCGCGACCTGGCGCCGCTGGCCGCTGCGCAACACCGCCGCCGCTGGCGCGTTCAGCAGCGAGAGCTGGTCGAGGGTCCGCTTGGCCCGCCACTCCTGGACGATGCCGATGGCCACGTTGATCACCAGCACGAAGCCGAACAGCGCGTCCTGGATGGGGCCGACCGTGAGGATCACGGCGAGCAGCGCGCCAAGGATGGCATTGAACCGGGTGAAGACGTTCGCCCGCACGATCGCGCCAAACGACCGGCTGGTCTGCGTGGATGCCCGATTGGAGAGCCCCCGCCGAGCGAGATCGGCCACCTCGGCGTCGTCGAGCCCGACGCCTTCCGGCAGCACGGGCACGGGACGATCGTCTGGAAGCTGAGTCTCTGAGGTGTCCACCATGGTCTCCGCGGGTGGGCCGTCGAAGGTCGCCTTCGACGGCGACACCCTCAGTACCCGATGGCTGCGCCGATCAAGGCCCGCGGGTCGGCCGCCCCACGGACGATGCCGTCGTCAGCTTCGATGACGTGGGCATGGCCGAAGCTGTGGTCAGGCGTCGTCCTGCTGCGCACCACCCGGTGGCCGCGCTCGGCGAGGCCCGCGGCCCATCCATAGGGGGCGTCCTCCTCGATGGAGATGCTCTCGGGCCCCGGTTCGTCCCAGGTGCTGAACCCGCCCACGCCCAAGGTCCAGCGGGCGGCACCAAGCGCATCCCCGGGGGCTGCACCGGCCGCGAGCAGCCGCGCGAGGACCTGCAGGAGGATCTGCGGCTGGCTGTCGCCTCCCATGGTGCCGAGAACGGCCCGCAGACCGCCGTCCGGCCGGGTGGCGAGGACGGGGGAGAGGGTGTGGGGTGGGCGCCGACCAGGCTGGTACTCGGCGGGATGGCCGGCCTCGAGGGAGAACCCGAGGCCCCGGCTGTGGAGGTTGATCCCGGTGTTCGGCTCGATGATGTTCGCCCCCCAGCCGGTGGCGTTGGATTGCACCAGCGTCACGCCCATCCGCTCACGGTCGACGGCGCAGAGCGCCGTGGTGTCGCCGGGCAGCGCCCGGACCGGGGTCTCGCTGCGCCGGTCGGGGTCGACGGCGGCGCGCCGCTCGGCCAGCCGGTCCGGTGCGAGGAGGGCCTGCCCGTCCGCCCCGTCGAACAGCATCTGGAGGCGGTCGCAACCGATGTGGCGGGACGCCTCGCTCAGCAGGTGGGGCCATGCGGGGTCGTCAGGATCGTCAGGGAGGGCCAACTCCGCGGCGACGGCCGCACCCGCAAGGATCAGGTAGGCCTGCGACGGCGGCGGCGGCACCCACAGGTCGGAGCCCCACGCCCGCACGTGCAGCGGCTCGGCCCACTCGGCCTGTGTCTGTGCGAGGTCGCCGCGGCTGAACAGGCCGTTGCCCAGCTCGATCAGCCCGTCGCCGAACGCGCCCTGGTAGAACCCGGTGCGACCGGACGAGGCGATCAGGTTGAGCGCCTGGGCACAGCCGGGCCGGCGGATCAGCGAGCCCGCATGCAGACGTCCGCCGGTCGCCATCGCCGGCTCACGGAAGTCGCGGGCGCCGCGCAGGTGGATGATCGGGCCGACGGTCGCCGCGAGCAGCGGCGAGGCCGGGAACCCGGCGGCGGCGTAGGTGATCGCCGGCTCCAGGATCTGGGCGAGCGGCAGCCGGCCGAACCGACGATGCAGCTCGAGCCAGCCGTCGACGCAGCCGGGCACGGTCACCGCGCGGATGTCCCCCTGGGGCGGGATCCCTTCGAGGCCTTCGACCCTCATCTGGAGCGCGTCGGCACCCGATCCCGCCCGCCCGGCGGCGCACAGTGCCGCTACCGGCTCGCCGGGGCGGTGGACCAGCGCGAACAGGTCGCCGCCCATCCCGCAGAAGTGGGGCCCGGTGATCGCCATCACCGCCGCCGTCGCGATAGCGGCGTCGGCCGCGGTGCCTCCCGACCGGAGGATCCCCACGCCGGCTGTCGATGCCAGTTGATCCGCCGAAGCCACCATGCCCGCGGGAGCGAGGACCGTCGTCCCGCCCAACCCGCCCGCCGCGTCGCTCACCGTGTCACCCGCCATGTCGGCAGGCTAGTCACTGCCCGCCATCACGAACCTGCCCCCGAAATCGCGATCACGGCCGCGATTTCGGGGGCAGGTTCGTGA